>NZ_JBSGIB010000001.1:0-710856 GCF_053604885.1 Nocardia sp. NPDC003999 | reverse complement strand
ACGGACGTAGTCGGTCGGTGACTCCGCGCATGGCCGGAGCGAAGGCGGAGGTACGCCCGCATCGGTAGGCTCGCTGCTGTTGATCATGCGGCGATCGGAGGACGGGTGCGCAAGTCCCTGCTTGTGCTGCCCGCCGGATCGGCGGCGGGGTGCCGGATGTGACGACAGAGTCCGCGAAATCCGTTGTCCGCATGGGTGAAGCGGACGGTCGACAACAGCGACCACCGCGCATGGGGCGGCGGCTGGTGATCGCGCACCCCGCGAATCCGTCCACCGCCTACTCGGGGAGTATCGCGAAAGCCGGTGCGGCCGTGGCGAAGCAGGACGGAGCGGCGGATCTCGAACCCGACCCACCCGCGCCGGGCGCGGGCAGGACGTGGGTGTGGAGTTTCGTCGGCGTGGCGTCCCGTGCGTCGCCGCTGACGATGGAGTACGCGCGTCCGTGGGAGCCGGGTTCCGAACCGGCCCGGACGTTTTCGTCGACGATCGAGGTGGAGCGATGACGAGCATTCCGGAATGCGGCGCCGAAGTGCGTGAGAACGGCGAGATCCGCGGCGTGGCAACGGCGTCGGACGTCGACGGGTTCCGGGCCCGGCACGCGGAGCTGGCCGGCGGCTACGGCGCGGGCGATCCGGACGACCCGGCCATGGTGCAGGCGATGCAGATGGTCCTGCATCTGCCGAAGATCGACCCGCCGCCGCGCAGTGCGCTGCTCGCCGCCGCCGCGTCGGCCGCGGTGGCACTGTGCCTGGACGAGCGAGTCGGGCCGGGCGGCGAGTGGGAAGAACGCTATCTGGCCTGGAAGCGCTCCCGGATCCGCAAGGTGGCTCGGCGCGCTCGCGGCGCACAGTGGCAGGCGACTTGCGCTGTCGCGGGCGTCACGGTGGAGATCGACGGCGCGCAGGCGCGGGCGCTGGTCCCGGGGCCGGTGGGGCAGGTCGACCCGCGAATCAAGCGTCTGCAGATCGGCGGCACCGACCTCACGCACGACGAGCCCGGCCCGCCCGATCCTGAACTGCCGGTGCTGTGGGTGAACGCCGGGCTCGGGATGACGTTGGGCAAGGCCGCCGCGCAGGTGGGTCACGCGAGCATGCTGCTGGCCGGTGCGCTGCCGGTGGAGCACGCGCTGCGCTGGGCGGAACTCGGCTTCCGCTGCGCGGTCCGCGAGGCCGACCCGCGGCGCTGGGCGTCGCTGGCCGAGCACGTGGCGGAGGGCGCGGCGATCGCGGTGCGCGACGCGGGATACACCGAAGTGGCGCCGGGCTCCATGACGGTGATCGCGGTGCCCGCCCGGTCCTGGTGAACCCTCCGCTACGGCGCGGCGCGCGTGTCGGTCGGTGCGGCCGATCCGGCCGGGACGGCGGCGTTCCAGCACAGATCGACCGACCGGGTCGGTTTTCCCTCCCTGCGTTGGCAAGTGCCCCCCGGGGTGGGCCAAGATGGAGCGCGTGCCGCAACCGGATCCCGATCTGCTCATCGATTTCACCGACGTGACCGTCCGCCGCTCCGGCCGTACTCTCGTCGGGCCGGTCACCTGGCAGGTCGAGCTCGACGAACGCTGGGTGGTCCTCGGCCCCAACGGCGCGGGCAAGACCTCGCTGCTGCGTATGGCCGCCGCCGAACTGCATCCCACCGCGGGCATCGCCCATCTGCTCGGGGAGCGCATCGGAAAGGTGGACATCAGCGAGCTGCGCCCGCGCATCGGGCTGTCGTCGGCGGCGGTGGCCAGCCGGGTTCCGACCGACGAGAAGGTCAGCGATCTGGTGGTGTCCGCGGGTTACGCGGTGCTCGGCCGCTGGCGGGAGCGCTACGACGACGTGGACACCGATCGCGCCATCGACATGCTGGAAAGCCTCGGAGCCGAACATCTCTCCGACCGCACCTACGGAACGCTGTCGGAGGGCGAACGCAAACGCGTGCTCATCGCCCGCGCGCTGATGACCGATCCCGAGCTGCTGCTGCTCGACGAGCCCGCCGCGGGCTTGGACCTGGGCGGCCGCGAGGAACTGGTGGAGCGGCTCGGCGATCTCGCCGCCGATCCGGACTCGCCCGCGATCGTGCTGGTCACCCACCACGTGGAGGAGATCCCACCCGGATTCACCCACGGCCTGCTGCTCAACGAGGGCGAAGTGGTCGCGCAGGGCCTGCTCTCCGACGTGCTCACCGCCGAGAACCTCAGCGACGCCTTCCGCCAGTCGATCGCCCTGGATCGAGTCGACGGCCGCTACTTCGCGCGGCGTTCGCGGCGGGCGGGCAGTCACCGCACCCGCTGACTCGGACGGCGTGCGATCGCGCAGTTTGGGTGCGTTGTGCGTACCTCCGCCTTCGCTCCGGGCGTGCGCGTTGTGTGTACCTCCGCGTTCGCTCCGGGCGTGGGCGGGCTGCGGACGGACGACGTCCGACTTCGCGTGTTGTGCGTACGCGTTCGCTCCGGGCGTGGGCGGGCTGCGGACGGACGACGTCCGACTGCGCCTGTTGTGCGTGCTTTCGCCTTCGCTCCGGCCGTGCGCGGGCTGAGGACGGACTTCCGACTGCACCTATTAAGGTGCAAGGGTGAGTGAGACAGTAGCGCAGGCAGACTCTCAGCAACCCGAACCGCCGCTCAAAGACGCGTCCACCGTGATGCTGGTGCGCGACGGAGCCGACGGGCCCGAGATCTTCCTGCAGCGCAGGGTCGGCGCGATGGCGTTCGCCGCGGGCATGACCGTGTTCCCCGGCGGCGGCGTCGACCCGTCCGACGGAACCGCCGACATCGCCTGGGCCGGTCCCGAACCCGCATGGTGGGCCGAACAATTCGCGACCAGCGAAACCAGGGCGAAGGCGCTGGTCTGCGCTGCCGTCCGGGAGACGTTCGAGGAGTGCGGCGTGCTATTGGCCGGGCCGACCGCCGACAGCGTCGTCTCCGACACCACCGATTACCACGAGGCCCGCGCAAGGCTCGAGCGCAGGGAACTGTCGCTGGCGTCCTTCCTCGCGGAGGAGAAGCTGGTGCTGCGCGCCGACCTGCTGCGGCCGTGGGCGAACTGGATCACGCCGGTCATCGAGCCGCGTCGCTACGACACTCGCTTCTTCGTCGCGGTGCTGCCGCAGGGGCAGCTCGCCGACGGCGCCACCTCCGAGGCGGCGGAGGTGCAGTGGCGCACCCCCGCCGAGGCGCTGGCACGGTGGCGCTCGGGAGCAGACGTCCTGCTGCCACCGACTTGGTCGCAGCTGATCGCGCTCGGCGAATTCGGCTCCACCGCCGACATCCTCGCCGCGCGGCGGACTATCGATCCGATCATGCCGGTGCTGGCCGATCTGGACGGCAAACAGCTGCTGTCCTTCCCGGACAACCGACGCTATTTCGCCGATCTCCCCGATGCCGGGCGGCTCAAGGGCTCGGCGCGCCCGTGACCGTTCGGGCGCTCCCCGCCTGAGCGGGCTTTCCGGCCATGCTGCGGTGTCTGCCGGCCGTGCACAGGTCTGCCGTGCGGGCTTGCCCGGTAGTGGTAGGGCACCGGCGAGGGGTGTGCCGCCTGCCGGGTCCGACCGCCCGCGCTATGCCTCCTGTCCGCATCGGCGGACCCTCGCGCTGACATCGTGCCGCGGTTCTGAGGGCCCACCGCTCACGCCGGTCAGCACCCGGTAGCGTGCGTCCCATGGCCGAATTCGTGACCCTGGAGCTGACCGAAGGCGATGCCGCGCGGCGCGTGGCCGTCCTCCGGATCGCCCGCCCGCCGATGAACCTGCTGAACCTGCAGCTGGCGCGCGAACTGGCCGAGGCGGCGGACGCCGTCGCGGCGGACCAGGGTGTCGCCGCGGTGGTGGTGTACGGCGACGAACGAGTGTTCTCGGCGGGCGACGACGTGGCCGAACTGTTCGGGCTCGGCAGCGCCCAGGCCGCCGCCATGGCGGCCGACCTGCAGCACGCCCTTGGCTGTCTGGCCCGGATCCCGCAACCCACCGTCGCGGCGATCAGCGGTTACTGCCTCGGCGGCGGGCTGGAGTTGGCTCTGGGAGCGGACCGCCGCATCATCGGTGACAACGTCAAATTGGGCCTGCCGCAGATCGAGACGGGATTGATCCCGCTCGCGGGCATCCGGCGCCTGTCCCTGCTGATCGGGCCGGGCGCGGCCAAGGACCTCGTCTACACCGGTCGTTTCGTCGAACCGGACGAGGCGAAGGCGCTCGGCCTCGTCGACGAAGTCGTCGCGCCGGACGACGTGTACACCGCCGCGATGCGGTGGGCGCGCCAGTTCGCCGACGGTCCCGCCCGCGCGCTGGCCGCCGCGAAAGCGGTTTTCGAAGCCGGTCCGCACGGCCTCGATCGCGCCCGCGGCGAGTGGTCGGCCCTGTTCACGACGGAAGATCGCCTGATAGGAACAGGTTCTTATCTGGCCAACGGTCCAGGGTCGGCCGAATTCGTGGGCCGATAGCAGGCGTCAACTGCGGATTTGGGTAGGCTTGCCGACCATGACGGTACGTCCCGACGACCCCGCGCCGAACCCGCACGCCACCGAGGCAGAGGTCGAAGCAGCGCTCAAGGATACGAAGCTGGCCCAGGTGCTCTACCACGACTGGGAAGCCGAGACCTATGACGACAAATGGTCCATTTCCTATGACGAGCGCTGTATCGAATACGCGCGCGGCCGGTTCGACTTGGCCGTCGGCCCCGCGCCGCTGCCCTACGGCAAGGCGCTCGAACTGGGCTGCGGTACCGGATTCTTCCTGCTGAACCTGATGCAGGCGGGCGTGGCGAAATCGGGCTCGGTCACCGACCTGTCGCCGGGCATGGTGAAGGTGGCGCTGCGAAACGCGCAGAACCTCGGACTGGACGTGGACGGCCGGGTCGCCGACGCGGAGACCATCCCCTACGACGACGACACCTTCGATCTGGTGGTCGGCCACGCGGTGCTGCACCACATCCCCGACGTCGAGCTGGCGCTCAAGGAGTGCCTGCGCGTGCTGAAGCCGGGCGGCCGCTTCGTGTTCGCCGGTGAGCCGACCACGGTCGGCAACTTCTACGCCCGCTGGCTGGGCCGCATCACGTGGAAGGCCACCACCACGGTGACCAAGCTGCCGATGCTCAGCGACTGGCGGCGTCCGCAGGAGGAGCTGGACGAGTCCTCGCGCGCGGCGGCCCTCGAGGCCGTCGTCGACCTGCACACCTTCGATCCGCGCTCCCTGGAGTCGATGGCTCGCTCGGCGGGCGCCGTCGAGGTGGCGGCCAAGACCGAGGAGTTCGCGGCCGCCCTGTGGGGCTGGCCCGTGCGCACCTTCGAGGCCGCGGTCCCCGCCGAGAAGCTCACCTGGCGCTACCGGATGGCGATGTACCGCGCCTGGCTGGGCCTGAGCTGGGTGGACGAGAACGTCATGCGCCGTGTCGTCCCGCGCCAGTTCTTCTACAACGCCATGATCACCGGCGTGAAGCCCACCTCCGCCGGAAAGTAGTGGCGCGCGATACCTGTCGCGACCGCATCGCTCATCGCGGCAGCACCATCGGGGCTGCCGCGGTGGGTTTACACGCGCCCATATCGCCGCGCCGGTTCGAATGCCGTGACCGGGCTCGGTCTTCCACGATCCGAACCGGCACGATCACGATCGCCGGAATCAGGCGGGTCGACTCGATCCCTATGCGGGGCCGATAGTGGGCTATCTCTTCACCCGCGACGACGTCGGGTACCTGGGTAGCGCGACCGGTCGGGCCGCACTGGCCGAAGTGGATCGCCTGGCGCTGACGTCCGTGTCCCTGCTGAAGGATCTCGAGCAGGTGCGCGGCGCCTATGGTGACCGCGCTGCGGCGCTGGTCGAGACGGTCCGGTTGCGCCGCCGCGCCACGGCCAAACTGGCCGACGCGGGGGAGTGGTTGTTCACCGACGACGCCTTGCAGCAGGCGACCCCGACCGCTGTCGCCAGGCACCGGGCCACGCGCCTGGCCGGGCGGGCGGTGCACGACGTGACCTGCTCGATCGGCGCGGAGCTGGCGGCCCTGGCGCCGCACTGTCCCGCCGTGCTCGGCAGCGATCTGGACGATGTACGGTTGGCGATGGCGTCCCGCAATCTGTCCGGTCATCGGAATGTCTTGCTGGCCAAGGCGGATGCGCTGACGCCGTGCAGCGTCGACACCGTCGTGACCGCCGACCCGGCCCGGCGCGCCGACGGCCGCCGCACCCACGACCCGGCCAAACTGCAACCGCCACTGCCGGATCTGCTAGACGCCTATCGTGGGCGCGATCTCGCCGTGAAGTGCGCGCCCGGTTTGGATTTCGACCGTCTCGGCTGGCCCGGCGAGGTGGAGGTGGTGTCGCTCGACGGCTCCGTGCGCGAGGCGTGCCTCTGGTCGTCGGGACTCACCGAGCCCGGCGTCACCCGTCGGGCCACGGTGCTCTCCTCCAAGGCCGCCGCCTGGACTATCACCGACGCCGAACCCGACGTCATCGACGAGCGCCCGCCGGGGCAGTGGATCGTCGACCCGGACGGCGCGGTCGTGCGCGCCGGTCTCGTCCGCCACTACGCCGCGAAACACGGCTTGTGGCAACTCGATCCCCGCATCGCCTATCTCACCGGCGACACCGTGCCCGAGGGAGTACGTGGCTTCCGCGTCCTCGACCGTATGGACTTCCGCGAGAAGGCGCTCCGCGCCGAACTGCATCGCCGTGACTGCGGACCCCTCGAAATCCTCGCCCGGGGTGTCGACATCGACCCCGATGCCCTCCGTTCGCGCCTCAAGCTCCGTGGCAGTCAACCGCATACGCTGGTGATCACTCGCATAGGCCGTAGCGCGACGGTCTTCCTCTGTGTCACCCCGTGACCATCCGGGGCGAATCGTGCCCTACGCCGGAAGTCCCGCGACGACGAGCCGTGCGGCGTCGGCACACCGTTGGTCCGTCGGCTGTGCGGGCAGATCGCTGCCGAAGATCGGCGACTCTACCGGCCGCGCCGACCGTCCGCGTCGCCCGCGCGGATCAACCCCGCGTCTGCACTGCGGGCCCGGTATCCGAAACGAGTCTGCCCGGCTGGTATCCGCGCGCGGGCCGCTCCAGCGGGCTCCGCACCCGGACCTCGCGACCGGGCGCTATTCCGGTGTGAACGCGAAGATCTCGCCGATGCGGGTGGCGACCACGACTTCACCCTTCGCGCCGACCGACGTACCGGTGGTCGTACCCTTCGCGCCCGGGAGGACGTCGGAATCGATGGTGGTTCCGGTCCGCGTGTCGAAGGTGACGAGGTTCAGGCCGTCGCCGATCGCCGCGGTGACGTAGCCGGTGTCGCCCGCCGTCTGCGCCGCAGGGCCGCGCAGCGCCAGATCCTTACGTTCCCAAACCGTCTCGACACTGTCGCCGTTGTCCCGCAGTGCGAGCAGGTAGCCTTCCTCGCCCGACGGGATGATCAGGCCGTCGTCGGACACCGAGATGCCGCCGCGCGGCGTCCAATCCAGCCGGTGCACCCACTTGGTCCGCCCGTCAACGGTGTCGAGCGCGATCAGGCGGTTGTTGTTGTCGCCGACGTAGACGGTGCCGCCGTCGGCGGACAGGGCCGGACTGGTCGCGCTGCCACCGAGCAACAACTCGGCGCTCCACTCCCGCGCGACCTTCGCGCCGGTGTAGCGCAGCGCGACGAGGGACGCGGCAGGCCGCCCCGGCTGCCACAACGTCACGTAGAAACGGCCACTGGCGGCGTCGATGGGGGAGATGTTCGCGACCGGGCAGTGCGGCCCTCCGGTGGCGCAGTCGTCCAGTCCCTGGCCCGCGTCCGGCCAGCCGAGGCCCGCGTGCGCGAGGAAATCCGGTTCGCCGAGCAACTGCACGCTCGGAACCGCCCGGTCCCCGGTCTGCCTGGACAGCACGTCGACCTGACCGGACTGGCTGATCGTCAGCAGTTTGCCGTCCCCGGTGAACTGCACCGAGACCGGCGTTCCGGCCACGGGCGTCGCCCACCGCGGCTGGCCCAGGTAGTTGAAGGAGATCACCCTGCTGTCGTCGCCGATGTAGACATTGGACATCCAGTCGACCGCCGACGGCGAGGAGATCGCGCTCGGGCCGAGGGCGTTGCAGAACCGCTTGCGGCCGGTGGCCATCTGGAAGGAGAAGATCGAGCAGTTCGCCAGACGCGTGGTGACGAACAGCTGGCCGTCGGGCCCCAGCGTGATCGGCTGGGCGATCGGTCCGCCGACCGGCCGCTGCCAGCTCAGTCCGAGCTTCCGCGACCCGGTGACCGGAGCGGTGCCGCTGTTGCGGCCGTCGTGGTAGGCGGCGGTCCAGCCCTTGCCGGTGCCGACGGTGATGTCGTCGTAGTCGGTGCCGCAACCGGCCAGCGTCAGCGCGCCGACCGCGGCCAGCACGACCGCGGCGCGTTTCCGGGACGGTCGCCACATGGAAGTAGCCAGTACGCCGCCGCTTCGCACCTGCCGTACTCCTGTCGTCGTTGGCTCGCACCCGCGCCCTGTCCGGCGCAGGAGTCACTGTACGGGAGGCCTTTGCGCGGGTGAACGAGTCCCGGCGTTGTCGTAGCGGGTGCTCGTCGCGATGCTCGCCACGGGCGATAGGCTCTATCCGTCGCCGCCGAGGCGGGCGACGGCCGGTAGGACCACGACAGGAGAACCGTTCGTGACGAGCATGTGGGGCGCACCGTTGCGCTCGCGCTGGCGGGGATCGCGCCGCCGGGATCCGCAGCAGGCGCGTTTTCTGACGCGGGCGTCGCTGCGCTGGGTGCTCGCGAACCGGGCGTACACGCCCTGGTATCTGGTGCGTTACTACCGGCTGTTCAAGTTCCGCCTGGCCAACCCGCACATCGTGCTGCGCGGCATGGTCTTCCTCGGCCGCCGCGTCGAGATCCACGCCACGCCGGAACTGAGCCGCATGGAGATCGGCCGCTGGGTGCACATCGGCGACGGCAACGCGATCCGCTGCCACGAGGGTTCGCTGCGCATCGGCGACAAGGTGGTGTTCGGCAAGGACAACGTGGTCAACACCTACCTCGACATCGAGATCGGGGAATCGACCCTGGTCGCCGACTGGTGCTACATCTGCGACTTCGACCACAAGATGGACGACATCAACGTGCCGATCAAAGACCAGGGCATCGTGAAGAGCCCGGTGCGCATCGGCCCCGACACCTGGATCGCGGCCAAGGTGACCGTGCTGCGCGACACCCGCGTCGGGCGCGGCTGCGTGCTCGGCGCGCACGCCGTGGTCAAGGGCGAGATCCCGGACTTCAGCATCGCCGTCGGCGCGCCGGCCAAGGTGGTCAAGAACCGCAAGGCGGCCTGGGAGGCGGGCGCCGAGCAGCGCGCCGAATACCTTGCCGCGCTGGAGGACATCGCGCGCAAGAAGAACGGTGCCGCGCAGAACGCCTGAGAGTTCGTCGGTCCGGGCGGGTAGGTTCGCGCTATGACTGCCTACGCCGCCCTGTTGCGCGGGATCATGCCGAGCAATCCGAACATGAGCAACGCGAAGTTGCGCGCGGTGTTCGAATCGCTCGGATTCGAGGGCGTCGGTTCGGTGCTGACCAGTGGCAACATCGTGTTCCGCAGCGCGGAGACCGACGTGCCCGCGCTCGAGGAGCGTATCCAGCAGGCGCTGGTCCAGGAATTGGGCATCGGCGGCGGCACGATCATCCGCAGCCACGACGAACTGCGCGCGTTGCTGGACACCGACCCTTTCCACGGCCTGACCCACGGACGCGGCACGTATCTGATCGCCACGTTCCTCAAGGACACGGCCGAGCCTCCGGCAACCCTGCCCGAGCGGCCGGACCCGCTCACCCGGGTCGTGGGCTACGACGAGGCGGCCCGTGCCTTCCTCGCGGTCATCGACAACAGTCAGCCGGGCAAGACGCCCGACTTCATGGCCTGGCTGGAGAAGACATACGGCAAGGACATCACCACCCGCACCTGGCTCACGATCGAGCGCGTCGTCAAGAAACTGGCGGCTTAGCGGGCTACTTCGGATCGCGTTCCGGCAGCGGGCGTTCCACGATGGACGGGCGGCCCAACGGGTTGCGCACCCGCCGCTTGGCCGAGTGGTACACCTGAGCGGTCTCGGCGGCCACCACATCCCAGGCGAAGTCGGCGGTGAGCCGTTCCCGGGCGGCGTAGGCGCGCTGCTGCGCGGCGGCGGGATCGTCGAGGGTGGCGCGGACCGCCTCGACCAATCCGTCGACGTCGGCGGGCGCGAAGGAGGCGCCGGTGACGCCGTCGATCACGGCCTCGCCCAGGCCGCCCGCCGTCGAGGTGATCAGCGGGGTGCCCGCCGCGGCCGCCTCCAGCGCGACGATGCCGAACGGTTCGTATCGGCTCGGCAGCACGATCGCGTCGGCGCCGTGCAGCCAGCCGAGCAGTTCCGCGTGGTCGAGCTGACCGGCGAAGTTCACCGCGCGGGCGACGCGGTGCACCCGGGCGCGCTCGCGCAACCACTCGAACTGGGTGCCGACGCCCGCGACGGTCAGGGTGGTGCCGGGGTGGGCGCGGCGGATGCGCGGCAGCGCGGCGATCGCGTCCTGCACGCCCTTCTCGTACTCGAGCCTGCCCACGTACAGCAGCCGGGGCGGACCGCTGCGCGGCGCGCGCGGGCGGAAAGTCCACGCGCCCACGTCGATGCCGTTGCGGATCACCGTCATCGGGATCCGCTCCGGACCGTAGAGCCGCTCGACTTCGTCCTGCATGGACGACGAGCAGGTGATCAGCGCGTCGGACTCGTTGGCGAGCCACCACTCCACCGAGTGCACCTGCTTGTTGACCTTGCCCGCGACCCAGCCGCTGTGCCGCCCGGCCTCGGTGGCGTGGATGGTCGACACCAGCGGCACGTCGTAGTACTCGGCCAGGGCGATGCCGGGGTGGGCGACCAGCCAGTCGTGCGCGTGCACCACGTCCGGCGTCCAGCCGTCGCCGATGCCGGGCTTCCCGAGCGCGACGCCCGCGCGCACCATGGCGTGTCCCATGGCCAGCGTCCAGGCGAGCATGTCCTCGCCGAAGTCGAACACCGGCGGGTCCTCGGCGACCGCGACCACCAGCACGCCTTCGGCGATGTAGGAGTGCGTGGGATGGGTGGAGGCGTCGGTGCCGGAGGGGCGCCGGGACAGGACGACCACCTCGTGGCCGGCCGCGGCGAGTTCGACGGCGAGGTGATGCACGTGCCTACCCAGCCCGCCGACCACGACGGGTGGGTACTCCCACGACACCATCAAAATCTTCATGCAAGTCCTTCTGCGGCCGAGCCCGGGTCCGCCGGAACCGGTCCGTGGTCCGCGGTGGCGGAGTCCGGGCCTGGCTCGGCGGCGGATACTGCCCCGGTGGCGCTGGGTACGGACCCCGCGGACGTGAGTCGTCGCGCGTCCACGCCGGGGAAGAGTCCGTCAGCTGCCCCCCATCCTGCCGCCAACTGCCGTGCTTTCGCGAGTTGGCCCGCCCCGACGGCCGCGGCGATTTCCCGGACGGCGTGGGCGTGGCGGTGCGCGCGGTCGCGCGCGTACCCCGCGGCGGAGTCCTTGCTGACCATGAACGCCCAGTCGCTGGAGACGGTCAGGATCGCTTCGCGCAGCAGCTGATCGGCGACGTGATCGCGGAGTCCGGGTGCGCCGCCCTGGGCGGCGCGCATCTTGTCGACGGTGTCCAGGGTCAGCCGCACGATGTCGTCGTTGAGCTCGACCAGGTCGCGCACTTGTTCGCCCGCCCACACCCGCCAGTCCTTGCCCGAACCCCAGGACGAGTCGGCCAGTGGCACCGGTTCGCCCAGGTAGCCGCGCGCTCGGGCGTCGGCGAGGGTGCCCACGGTGACGCCCGCCTCCGGCAGCGCCCGCAGTACCTGCGCCAGCCACTGCGGGCCCTCGTGCCACCAGTGGCCGAACAGTTCGGTGTCGAACGCGGCGACGACCAGGGCGGGCCTGCCGATCCGCTCGGACTCGGAGATCAACCGCTCGCGCACCGTCCGCACGAAGTCGTCCACATCCCGGACGACGGCCGCGGCGGCGAGTTCCGGATCGTAGGGAGCCTTGTCCGGGCCCGCGACGGTCTTGCCGGTGACCCGCGCGGGTTTGAGACCTGTGGCGTGGTCATAGTGATGAAAGTCACGGTAGGCGCCGTGGCCGGGATAGCCGGATTTCGGTGACCACACGCGGTAACTCACCTGCAAATCGCGCCCGAACGCGACCACGTCGGAATCCCGGACCGGTCGGCCGAGCGTGGTATCGCCGCGCAGCGCGGGGCCGTCGACCATGAAATGCGTCACACCCGCGGTGGCGTAGCCGACCTCCATGCCGGGGGTGTAGCCGCATTCCGGCGCCCAGATGCCGGTCGGTGTGTGGCCCCAGCGGTGTCGCGCGTCGGCCAGGCCCTCGGTGAGCTGGAACTGGCGCAGCCGTGGGTCCAGCAGCGGCTGGAACGGGTGGGCCAGCGGGCCGCCGAGCAGTTCGATGGCCTCCGCGTCGACGAGCGCGCGCCAGACCGGCGCGGCGCCGTGCCGCCAGTACTGCTCGAACTCGGCCAGGGCGGCGGCGGCCAGGCGGTGTTCGTGCCTGCCCAGCGCGACATTGCCCGCCATGGCGGCTTCGTCGGCGCGCAGCTGCCAGTTGCCCAGCCAGTGGTGCATGCCCGCCAGGCAGTGCGGGTCGTCCAGCTGGGCCGCGAGTACCGGTGTGATACCGAGGCTGAGCAGATGCGAACGGCCTTCGGCCGCAAGGGTTCGCAACACTTCGACGACGGGCAGGTAGGAGGCGGCCCAGGACTGGTAGAGCCATTCCTCGCCGACCGGCCAGCGACCGTGATGTGCCAGCCAGGGCAGGTGGGAGTGCAGGACCAAGGTGAACTGGCCCGGCACGGGACTTGCCGCGTGCCCGCCGGGCACGGTACCGCGATCGGTCAAGGCTTCACCGCGATGGCGATCAGATCCAGGCTCGCGTCGATGTTCGCGGCCAGCAACTCGAAATCGTCCACCGCGACGCTCGCGACGTCCGCGGTGAGTTCCGCGGGCCAGGGTTCCCCGGCCAGCGCGCGTTCGATCTGCGCGTCGATGAACGACCCGCCGTGCTTGGCGTCCAATGCTTTCAGGCCGGGCCCGTGGTGCACGCCGATCATCTCCGACACCTCGAATCCGGCCTCGACCAGCAATTCGGTCAGCTCGGCCGCGTTGAGTTCCCTCGTGTGGAACGGGTTGAGCGGAGTGTCGCGACCGGGCGAGAAGGTGATCCGGTTGGGGGTGCTGATCAGCAGCTCACCGCCGGGACGAAGCACGCGCAGGCATTCGCGCAGGAACTGGGCCTGATCCCAAAGGTGCTCGATCACTTGGAAGTTCACCACGACGTCGACCGAGGCGTCCTCCAGCGGCAGCTCGGCGAGGTTGCCGTGGAGCATCTCCACGCGGGGGTAGCGCACGCGCACGTGTTCGACGGCGCCGGTGTCGTAGTCGACGCCGATCACCTTGGTGGCCACGCCGGCGATCATGTCGGCGCCGTAGCCCTCACCGGAACCCGCCTCCAGCACCGTCTTTCCGGCGCAACGGTCCAGCAGACGGGCGTAGGCGATCTCGTGCCTGCGGAACCAGTAGTTCTCCTCGGCGATGCCCGGAACGGTGCGCTCGCCGGTCAGCGGCAGTGGTTCGACGGCGCCGGTGCTCGTCTCGGATGCCACGGTGATGCCGGACGGGTCGTCCACTGCGGCAGGGATCACAGCCTCGCTCATCACTCCGACGTTACTGGCACGGCATCCGCGGGGCATACCCCACCCGGCTGCCCCGGAGGGCGGCTTCGCTCGCCGGGAAAGGGGTCGCCGGAACCGCGCACTGTAGTGCGTGGTAACCAATTGTGAGAGAGAAGCCACTAAGTTACCCACGGGTAACTTAACGTAAGGTAATGTCACGGCCTGAGCCACCCACCCGGGCGTACGGCGCAGTTCGTGCGACCACCACATACGTGTAACCAGAACAGGAGGTCGACGAAGACCGATGCCGAACATCGTCGTACTCATCAAGCAGGTTCCCGACACCTGGTCCGAGCGCAAGCTCACCGATGGTGACTTCACGCTCGATCGCGAGGCCGCCGACGCCGTCCTCGACGAGATCAACGAGCGCGCCGTCGAAGAGGCGCTGCTGATCAAGGAGGCCCAGGGCGGTGAGGTCACCGTGCTGGCCGCCGGTCCGGACCGCGCCACCGAGGCCATCCGCAAGGCGCTGTCCATGGGCGCCGACAAGGCCATCCACATCAACGACCCGGCCATCCACGGCTCCGACGCCGTGCAGACGGCGTGGGTGCTGGCGAGTGCGCTCGGTCAGGTCGAGGGTGTCGAGCTGGTCATCGCGGGCAACGAGGCCACCGACGGCCGCGCGGGCGCGGTGCCCGCGATCATCGCCGAGTACCTCGGCCTGCCGCAGCTGACGCACCTGCGCAAGCTGGTCGTCGACGGCGACAAGATCACCGGTGAGCGCGAGACCGACGAGGGCGTGTTCAAGCTGGAGGCCTCGCTGCCCGCCATCGTCAGCGTCACCGAGAAGATCAACGAGCCGCGTTTCCCGTCCTTCAAGGGCATCATGGCCGCGAAGAAGAAGGAAGTGCAGACCTTCACGCTGGCCGACCTGGGCGTCGACCCCTCGACCGTGGGCGTCGCGAACGCGGGTTCCGCCGTCACCGCCGCCACGCCGAAGCCTCCGCGCACCGCGGGCGAGAAGATCGCCGACGAAGGCGACGGCGGCACCAAGATCGCCCAGTACCTGATCGGCCAGAAGATCATCTGATCTCGGTAGCGCTGCAGACTTCCTAGGAGAGAACACATGGCTGAAGTACTCGTGCTCGTCGAGCACGCCGAGGGTGCGATCAAGAAGGTCAGCACCGAACTGCTCACCGCCGCTCGCGCCCTTGGCGAGCCCGCCGCCGTCGTGCTCGGCACGGCGGGCACCGGCGAGAAGCTGGCCGACGCGCTGGCCGCCGCGGGCGCCGAGAAGATCTACATCGCCGAGTCCGACGATGTGGAGAACTACCTGGTGACCCCGAAGGTCGACGTGCTGGCCGCGCTGACCGAGTCGGTCTCGCCCGCCGCCGTCATCGTCGCCGCCAGCGCCGAGGGCAAGGAGGTGTCGGGTCGCCTGGCCGCCCGCATCGGCTCCGGCCTGCTGGTCGACGTCATCGACGTGAAGTCCGACGGCACCGCCGTGCACTCCATCTTCGGTGGCGCGTTCACCGTCGACGCCAAGGTCACCGGCGATGTCCCGGTGATCTCGGTCCGCCCGGGCGCCGTCGAGGCCTCCGCGCAGGCCGGCGCAGGCGAGAAGGTGACCGTCGAGGTGCCCGCGCAGGAAGAGGGCGTGGTCAAGGTGACCTCGCGCGAGCCGGTCGTCGGCGGTGACCGCCCGGAACTCACCGAGGCGAGCATCGTGGTCTCCGGTGGCCGCGGCGTCGGTTCCGCCGACAACTTCTCGGTGGTCGAGGCCCTGGCCGACTCGCTCGGCGCGGCCGTGGGCGCTTCACGCGCCGCCGTCGACTCGGGCTACTACCCGGGCCAGTTCCAGGTCGGCCAGACCGGTAAGACGGTCTCCCCGCAGCTGTACATCGCCCTCGGCATCTCGGGCGCGATCCAGCACCGCGCGGGCATGCAGACCTCGAAGACCATCGTCGCCGTCAACAAGGACGAAGAGGCGCCGATCTTCGAGATCGCCGACTACGGCATCGTGGGCGACCTGTTCAACGTCGCGCCGCAGCTGACCGAAGCGGTCAAGACGCACAAGGGCTGACACCCTCGGAGCGATCGAGAAGTGGCCCCGACCGGACGGTCGGGGCCACTTTTTCTTCGCACATCCAAATAGCGGTGCTTGCAACGCTTTTGAGCTACTGTTGGCGTGCGTTGCTGCACTGCAGGATGGGGACAAGGGGGGCGATGAGCGGCGTCGTGGACAGCGGCAGTTCTCAGACGGCGACCGGCGTGGACGGCGGTCTGCCGATCACCGCGCGGCAGGAACAATTCAGCCTCGGTTTCGTGCGCATGGTCGCCGCCGCTGCGGGCTGTTCGGTCAAGAGTCACGAGACCGACTACGACGGGGTTGACATCACCATCGTGGCTTCCGCGGATTATGCGAGATACTACTGCCCCGAATTCGAAATGCAGCTCAAGTGCACGACGCAGCAGCACTTGCTCAGACCACAGGACATGACGTGGTCGATGAAGCGAGACGGGTTTCTCAAGCTGGTGAATCCCAAACGGTTCGTCCCGGCAGTGCTCGGCGTGTTGCTCATACCGGATGAGCCGGATGAACTGCTAGACCTTTCCGAGGACGGCCTCAGAACATCCAGCCGCATGTACTGGGAACGCGCGGCGAACCTCGGCGGGATCGAGGACGATAAAGCCAGCAAGACGGTCCACCTACCGCGAAGTAACCTCTTCGACGTGGGTGGACTGCGCGGCATCATGCAGTCGATCGGCGAAGGAGGTCAGTGGTGAGAAGTACTCCGCTCGACAGCCTCCGGGAGGTCGCGTCCGCGCTATCGCCCCCAGCTGTGTCCCAGTACCTCGCGACCCATGACTGGCAGCTCGAGGTTCGCGAGCAAGGTGTCAAAGAGATTTGGCAACTTTCGGGCGAGGACGGCCTTCTAGGGCGGATCATGCTGCCCTTGGCGACCGATTACGTCGACTTCTCCCGGCGGTTCCGCGAAACACTGCAATCGCTCGCCACCATCTACGACTGGGACCCAGTGCAACTGGTCGAACGAATAGCGGCTGCTCGAGCGGACTTGTTCTTCGTGCGACTCGACCAGGAAATGAGTGACGGCACCATCCCGTTCCGGCAGGCCGAGACAACCTTGGAAGCCCTGTTCACGATGATGAAGGCCGCCGCGACCACTGCCGACGACCCGACCCACTCGCATCGGGGTCGCAGATCGGCCGTGGTCACCAATTTTCTGGAAGACGACATTCGTCTCGGACACACCAGGCGCGGCAGTTTCGTGTTCACCGTGGTGACCCGTCTCGGTGAGATTCCGTTACCGCAAGTCGCCGGGCCACCAGCGGTGCCGTTTCCGCGCAAGGTGATGACGACGTTGGCGACAGGTCTGCAGTCGGCGCGGCAGCTCGCGCTCGACTGGGACGAGCGCGCCTTAGACCACGCGGGACAGTTGGGCCTGAGTGGCAGTTTGGTCGAATCTGTGCTGGACCTGACGCAGCCCGAAGCCCTACGCGCACTCGATCTATCCTTCGACTGGGCAGCCGGCGAGCGGCCGCCGGAGGTCGAGACCTCACGGATCGTTATCGACCGCAACGCGATGGCGGGGTTGCCTCGTGTCCGAGAGCGTTTGGTTCGCCGTGAAGAGCCGCCGCGTCATTTGACCCTGATCGGTCTGGTGCGCACCCTGAACCGGGATGACCTCGGTGACGATGACCAAGAAGCCACGAGCATCGTATTGTCGGCACACGTAGACGGACGTCTGCGAAAAGTGCACGTACCGCTCGTCGGTGACGACTATCAGTGGGCGATCCGCGCACACCAGAGCAAGCAGCCGATTGTCGTGTCCGGCGATCTCGTGTTCGAACGCGGTGCTTGGCGCCTGACCGGGATGATCAGCCTGGACTCGAGTTATCTACACCGGGAGAGCTGACGTCGGCGTGCGAGAAACTCTGCCCGGGATCTGGTCGATGCGAAAGTCGCCCGTCAACAAGGACGAAGAGGTGCCGATCTTCGAGATCGCCGACTTCGGCATCGTGGGCGACCTGTTCAACGTCGCGCCGCAGCTGACCGAAGCGGTCAAGACGCACAAGGGCTGACGCCTTTCGCTGATTTGGTCAGCCTGCGGTTCTGGTGCGCGATCCCCAACGCGCCCTTGGGATTACCAGATGGCCCGAGACTGCTCGTGGTCGGCACGGTTGATGACCCGATTCGCCGATCTCACGCGTTGCTTGCTAGTTTCATCGGCGTCAAGTCCCCCGAAGGGGGGGAGTCATCGACACTAGGGGATTCAGAAGTGAAGAAGACGGTTACGGGACTGCTGATGGGCGCGCTGGCCACGGGGGCACTGATCGCCTTGGCGCCTGCGGCGCAGGCAGAGGTGTATCCGAACGAAAAGGAATGCCTGGCCGCCGCGAAGCGAGAGGAGGCGCGGCGCGTTTCCGAGGGTGACATCAACGTCCCCCATTACAGCTGCAAGGCCGTAGGAAACGGCTGGCGAGTGGGCATCTTCCGCTGATCGGAGTGGTGAGGGCGGGCTGACCTGATCCGCACCACCCTCGCCGGACGATCTGTCGCACAACCCCAGGACCACCGCGTCGATTGCTGCGCGGTGGTCCTGTCCCGTTTTCGACCACCGCCGAAAATACTTGCCTCCGGCCACCGGAACTCTCGTGTGAGACCGATGATGGCCTGTCGAGAGGCTGCGAGGCAGGCCGGTTCGGCGGCGGCCGACTGGCAATTCGAGTCTCGCGATCCACCACTTGCGACTGTGACCTGATCCAACTGGTCGAGCGAATAGCCGCCGCGCGGCCGACATGTTGTTCGTGCGCCTCGCGAGGAAACGAGAGAACTGACACCGGGTTCGAGCGACTCCGCCGAGGCGCTGGTCGGCTCGAACCGTTGTGGCCAATGAGGATGTAGTGGCGCTGATCGTCGAGCGCTTGGTTCGTTGTGCTCGGTCGGGAAAAATCGGCGCGAAATTGGTGCGAACTCTCGAGGCCAGGTGAGCGAAAATCGTGACCGCTGCGAAAGAAATTACGGCGCAGGTGATTTCGCGTCGGCGATGCGGGTGGCGGACTTACACTCGGCCGGTGAGCATCCCAACGGAACCGATCGGTAGCATCCCTCGACCTCACGATCTGTTGGCCGCCATGGCCGACGAATCCGGCGACGCCGCCGCGCTCGCCGAACTCCAGCGCAGCGCGGTCGCCGAGACCGTCCGCAAGCTGGAAGAACTCGGCTCTCCCGTCGTCACCGACGGCGAGCAGTCCAAGCCGAGTTTCGCCACCTATCCGATTGCCGGGCTGGATAATCTGGCCCCGGACGGGGCGATCATCCCGTTCGCCGACGGACACCAGAGACAGCTGCCCCGGCTGGCCTCCGGTCCGTTCCGCTATGCCGCGCACGCGGCGGACTACCTGCGCGACGCGCAGCAGCACGCCACCGTTCCGGTGAAGCAGGCCGTCATCGCGCCATCGGCGCTGAGCCTGCTGTATCCGGCCGACGGGATCGAGGGTTACCCCCGCGAGCAGTTCCTCGCCGACCTCGCCGACGCGGCGGAGGCCGATATCCGCGCCTGCCTGGAGGCGGGCGCGCACCTGGTGCAACTCGACTTCACCGAAGGGCGACTGTCGCTCAAGCTGGATCCGAGCGGCGGTGTGCTCGACCAGTTCATCGAGCTGAACAACACAGTGCTCGACCGATTCTCGGACGAGGAGCGAGCCAGGATCGGCGTGCACACCTGCCCGGGCGGCGACCAGGACTCCACGCACAGCCTGGACGTGGACTACGTCGAATTGCTGCCGAAGCTGCTGCAACTGCGAGTGGGCGCGTTCTACCTCCAGTTCGCGAGCGAGCCGGATCCGGAGAAGGTGCTCGCAGTGGTCGCCGAACACCTGCCCGCCGAGGCGCGGGTGTTCATCGGTGTCACCGACCCGATCGACCCGCAGGTCGAGACACCCGAACAGGTCCGCGACCGGGTGCTGCTCGCCGCCCGCTACCTGCCCGTCGATCGGTTGGGCACCTGCGACGACTGCGGCTTCTCGCCGTTCGCCGACGACACCTCCACCTCGCGGGAGACCGCGTTCGCCAAGATCCGTGCGCGTATCGAGGGCACGGCGCTGGCGGCGACGGAATTGGGCGTCTGAATTGCGGTGACTCGCCCCGGTTCAGGCCGGGGCCGGTCCTCTCGCGCAGGGTCGGATTGCGGTTGCAAGCTGGTTCAGCCCAGACACGCAGCAGGGTCGTTGCGTTGTAGTGGAATTCGATAGACGCATGTGGAGCGGCCCCGCTCCGGACGGTGCGGCCGGTCGTTCCGGTTACGTGTGCGAGTTCCCGTCAGGCGGTGAATTCTCTGTCTTGTACGCTGATCCGGACACGGAGGGGAGAGGCGGCGGCCACCCCGATGCTCGAATCAGCAACGATGCAATGCGGTGAGCAGGGTGTCGAGGATCGGTGAGCGCCGGGCGTCGGCGCGCAGGACCGCCGACACGGGGATGCGCAGCTTGGATTCGGCCAGCCGCAGCACCACCAGACCCTCGGTCGTGCTCTCCGCGTAGAGCACCGTCCACGCCTCGGGCCGGTTGATCAGCTCCATCGTCGCGGTGTGGTCCGGCGGGATGGGCGGGCCGAAGGTGGGGCCGGTAGGCAGTTCGGCGAACGCGTTGCGGATCACCGTGTGTAGCAACACCTGTTCCTGCTCCGGGGGGAGTAACAGGGGGTAGGAGGCCAGATCCGCCAGGGTCACCGTGTCCTTCGTGGCCAGCGGATGCGCGCTGGAGGTGGCGATCACCAGATCCTCGACCCACAGCTGCTCGACCACGAGGCCGGGCTGGTCGACGCGGCCGCGGATCAGGGCCAGATCGCAGTCGCCGTCGGTCACCGCGGTGATGCGCTGACGGAAGGGTTTGATGACGAACTCGATCTCCGCCTCCGGATGCGCGGCGCGCGCTCCCGCGATGGCCGACAGCGAGCGGGTGGCGAAGGACATGTTCGCGGCCAGCCGGATGCGCGGGCCGACCGTCCGCACGGCGGCGCGGATCGCCGACTCCAGACTCAGCATTTGTTTCGCAAGGGGAAGTAGCCGTGCGGTGGCGTCGGTGGGCACGACCGAGCGGGTCGAGCGCTCGAACAGTTGCACGCCGAGGTCGCGTTCGAGCCGGGAGATCTGGTGGCTGATCGCCGACTGCGAGATGAAGCAGCGCGCCGCGGCGCCGCTGAAGCTGAGCTCCTCGCACACCGCGACGAAGTAGGTGAGCTGCCGAAGTTCCACGGCGCCTCCTGATTAATTACGAATCGAGATAAGAGTCATCTTAATTATGCGCCCACACACCTGAAATATCCGCCCTCCGGATCGCGGTTCGTAATGAGAGAAGGAGGCTGTCATGCAGTACGTGGACGCGGGAATCGAAACCGCGGGTGTCGTCATTGTCGGATCGGGGTTCGGCGGGCTCGCCGCCGCCAAGCAACTGGCCAAGTCGGGGGTGGACTATGTGCTGATCTCCAGCACGCCCGAGCATCTGTTCCAACCGCTGTTGTACCAGGTAGCGACCGGTGTGCTCACATCGGAGGAGATCGCGCCGCCGATCGCGGGCATCCTGCGCCGCCATCGCGAGGCCGACGTTCGCCTCGGCACCGTGGTCGGCATCGATCCCGACCGCGCCATCGTCACCTACGAACACGAGGGCGTTTCGCACCGCATCCGCTACGGCTCGCTGATCGCGGCCACCGGCGCGAGCCAGTCCTACTTCGGCCGCGACGACTTCGCGGAGAAGACCTATTCGCTCAAGACCATCGATGACGCGCGGCGGCTGCGCGCCCAGATCGCGCGCGTCTTCGCCGAAGCCGCGCAGGCCGACGAGCAGACCAGGCGCAAGCTGCTGAGCTTCGTCGTGGTCGGCGCGGGCGCGACCGGCGTCGAGGTGGCCGGTCAGCTGAAGGAGCTGGCGAAACGGTATTACCACCAGGAGGTTTCGGTCACGCTCGTGGAGGGCGCGGGCGAGGTGCTCCCGCCGTTCGGCGGCGGGCTGTCGGAGTACGCGAAGAAGTCGCTGACCGGCAGCGGCGTGGAGGTGCTGCTCGGCACCTTCGTCACCGACATCGAGCACGGCAAGGTCACCGTCAAGAGCGCCGACGGGGTCGAGCACGCCATCGCGGCCGAGACCGTGGTGTGGTCGGCGGGCGTGCAGGCGGGCGGGTTCGCGAAGATCCTGGCCGAGGCCACGGGCGTGGCGACCGACCGGGCCGGCCGGCTGCTGATCAACCCCGATCTCACCGTCGGCGGCTACGCCGACATCTACGCCATCGGCGACATGACCTCGCTCAACGGCTACCCCGGGCAATCGCCGGTGGCCATGCAGGAAGGCAGGCACGCCGCCGACATCATCCGCCGCAAGAAGCAGCCCGGCACGCCCTTCACCTACTGGGACAAGGGCAGCATGGCGGTGATCAGCCGGTTCAGCGCCGTGACGAAGCTGAACGACCGCATCACCTTCCGCGGTGTGATCGCCTGGTTCATGTGGCTCGCGGTGCACCTGTTCTACCTGGTCGGTTTCCGCAACCGCTTCGCCGCGGTCGCGTCCTGGCTGGTCGCGTTCATCTTCACCGGGCGCCCCGGTTTCGCCGAGGAGGACGCGACCGCGCCGAAGGTACTCGCCGCGGAGAGTCGAGCCGCTTAAATGGCTTCTCGCACCTGAGAATCGCGTCGCGCACAATCGAAAGGCGGCGCGATTCACGGTGCGCGCGGCATTCACGCTGCCCAGGAACGAACCGCGATTCGCACGGTAAACCGCATGTCGGAAGCGGTTTCGGTGCGGGAGGGCGAACGCGGTGGAACCGTTCGGTGAACGCTCGGTGTGACAGCCGTCTCGTTCACCCAACCGGCATCGCGGCGACACTTCGAGGTTGCTGGGGCGCATTGTCGGGCTGGCTTCATCGTGGATATGACTATTTCGTCCGTGCTGACGGCCCCGGCTCGACCGACGGACTCCGGGGAGGGACGGTCGCGTTACTCGCTGGTGGTCTCCTCCGACCTCGATCACCGCGTCGCCGCGCAGCGCCTGCGCTACGACGTGTTCGCCAACGAGCCGGGTTTCCGGATTCCGGACGACGGCAGCGGTTTGGACGCCGACCATTTCGACGAGCACTGCGACCACATGCTGGTGCGCGACGACGCCAGCGGGGAATTCGTCGGCTGCTACCGGATGCTGCCGCCGGACAAGGTCGCCGCGGCGGGCGGGTACTACACGGCGACGGAATTCGATCTCGCTCAACTGGATCCGGAAGGCATGCGGATCGTCGAGATGGGCCGCGCGTGCGTGGTCCCCGACCACCGCAACGGCTCGGTGCTCACCCTCATGTGGGCGGGGATCCTGCACTACATCCAGCTCACCGGCTACGAGTGGGTGATGGGCTGCGTGTCGGTGCCGATGCAGGACACCCCGGCCGACCCGCCCGGAGTGAACGTGCGCGGCGTGCGCGACATGCTGCTCGGGCGGCACTCCTCCGACCCGGAGCGCCGGGTGCACCCCTACAACCCGGTGATCGTCGACGGCAAGACCCTCGACGAACTGACCCCGCCGTCGCGGCCGAAACTGCCCCCGCTGGTGCGCGGCTACCTGCGGCTGGGCGCGGAGATCTGCGGCGAGCCCGCCCACGATCCCGCCTTCGCGGTCGCCGACTTCGTCGTGCTGCTCGGGCTGAACACCATCAACACCCGCTACCTCAATCGCCTACAAGACGCCGCCGCGTCGTTCGACGGGGGACGGTGAGGACCGTGGTCTTCGACGCGCCACCTGCCAAGTCCGCCGCGCACGCATGGATGCCGTCGAGCCCCTGTGGTTCAGGCTGCATCGATTCGATCGACCAAGTCGGCCCGGCGCGGGTGGCCGCCCGGCTGGCCGGAGTCGCCGGCCTGCTGCTCAGCTACCCGATCGCGCACGCGGTGACCCCGCGCGGCAAGCGTGCGCCGTTGCAGCGCGGCTACGCGCGCCTGCTGCTCGGTTCCATCGGCCTGCGGTTGCGCGTCGTCGACAACCGGGTGACCGCGGAAGAGCGCGGTGTCGTCGATGAGGGCGACGCCACGCTCGCACCCGCCGGTTTCGGCGCCGCAGGCCGGGGCGTGCTGATCGTCACCGGGCACATCAGCTGGACCGACATCGTCGCCTTGGCCTCGGTGCAGCCGCTCGGCTTCGTGGCTCGCGCCGACATGCTGGACTGGCCGATGATCGGCAAACTCGCCGAGTTGATGCGGGTGATCCCGATCGAACGCGAGAGCCTACGGCAGTTGCCGGGCGTAGTGGCCGCGGTCGGAGCGCGGCTGGCCGCCGGTGAGCGGATCGGCGTCTTCCCCGAGGGCACCACGTGGTGTGGCCGCGCCTACGGCAGCATGCGTCCCGCGTTGCTCCAAGCGGCGGTGGACACCGGCACCCCCGTGCAGCCGGTGCGATTGCGGTACCTGGACCGGCACGGCGTGCCGTGCACGGTGCCCGCTTTCGTCGGCGTCGACACCTTCGGCTCCTCCGCCGGGCGGGTGCTGCGTTCGCGCGGAATGGTCGCCGAAGTGGTGCTGGAGCCGGTGCTGGAACCCGGCCCCGACCGGCGCGAACTGGCCCGCCGCTGCGAGGCCGCGGTCCGCGGCGCCGCGTCGCCCCGCCACGGTGCGGAAACCACGGAGTGGATCGAGGCGGGGCACACCCGAGTCCAGGACCCATCGCTCGCGACCGACGCACCAGAAGTGCGCCGCCCGCGCCGCCGCCCGATGCTGCGCGGGCGCCGGAGTGCTGCGGTCGCGCGGTAACTCGACAGGTTTCGCGAGTGGCACACCATCGAAAGGTCCACTCGCGGTTTGCCACAGCCATGTGCCACTCGCAGACGTTTCGCCGTACGCACGGTGTTCGGCATCATGGCTGCGGGTGCCTCGTGGCGCATCGGTGTGGGCCTGGCTCGCTCCCGTCCACGCCGTGATCGTGATCACCGGCGTCGAATGCGGCAGGGCTGCACCGAGTCCGGGGCGAGCCGATGTCGGCCCGCCCCGGATATAGGGAAAGAACTCAGAAACCGCTTCCCGTCGGCGGCCGCCACCCGTGGTCCCAGCCGGGCCTGCCGTGATCCCAGTCGTCGTGGCGGTTGCGGCCGCGGAACCAGTCGTCGTTGCGGCCGCGATCCCAGTCGTTGTGCCTGCCGCGATTCCAGTCGTCGTGGCCGTGGCGGCCGTGGGTCGCATCGAGCTGGTCGGCCTGCTCGAGCACGATCGGGTCGGCGAGCGCGGGCACCGCGACCGCGGCGACCGGCATCAGGGCGAGTGCGGACGCGACCGCGGCGCGTGCCAGCACGCGTCGCGTGCGTCCATGGGTGTGATGGTCCATCGGAACTTCCTCACTATCGATTCGTCCGGGCGTCGACCGCTCGGCGTCCCGGCCTCGGATCCACTCCCGGAACGGAACGGATCGGCGATCAACACGCTGAATAACGTACCGCTAAATAGCGGCACATTCAATAGGTGAAAACCCTGAGATTCCGCCGGTCGCAGGGCGTTCAAGCCTGAACCGGGTCCGTGAACGGACCCCGCGCGAGCGGGCGAGCAGGGGGGAATAACCGGCGGAGGGTGACGGCTATCCTTAACTGGTCATGAAGTCGGCTTTTTCGGGTCCGGTCAACGGTGCTGCGCCCCAGACGGTCTACCTCGATCACGCGGCCACCACACCGATGCTGCCCGCGGCCATCGAGGCGATGACGGCTGCCTTGCGCAGCACAGGCAACGCGTCCTCGTTGCACGGCTCCGGGCGCGCCGCCCGTCGGCTGCTGGAGGAGGCGCGCGAGTCGATCGCGGCCGACCTGGGCGCCCGGCCCTCGGAAGTCATCTTCACCTCCGGCGGCACCGAGAGCGACAACCTGGCGGTGAAGGGCATCTTCTGGGCGCGCCGCGACGCCGATCCGCGCCGGAACCGGATCATCGCCAGCTCGGTCGAGCACCACGCGGTGATCGACGCGGTGGAGTGGCTGGAGCGGCACGAGGGCGCGGAAGTCACCTGGCTGCCGGTCGACGCCGAGGGCGTGGTCGCGGCCGGAGCGCTGCGCGCCGCGCTCGCCGCCCATCCCGACGAGGTCGCGCTGGTCACCGTCATGTGGGCGAACAACGAGGTCGGCACGATCCAGCCGATCGTCGAACTCGCCTCCGTCGCAGCCGAATTCGGCGTGCCGATGCACAGCGACGCGGTGCAGGCGGCGGCGCAGCTGCCCATCGACTTCGCCGCGAGCGGCCTGTCCGCGGCCAGCTTCGCCGGGCACAAGGTCGGCGGCCCGCACGGTATCGGGGTGCTACTGCTCGGCAGGCAGGTGCCGTGCGTGCCGCTGCTGCACGGCGGCGGGCACGAGCGCGACCTGCGGTCGGGCACCTCGGACACGGCGGCCGCGATCGGGCTGGCCGCCGCGCTGCGCCAGACTTCGATCGAACTACACGCCCGGACCGCCGAGCTGGTCGCGTTGCGGGACGCGTTGATCGACGGCATCCGCGCGACGGCGCCCGACGCGGTGCTCAACGGTCCGGCCGGCGAACGGCGGCTACCCGGCAACGCGCACGTCACTTTTCCCGGCTGCGAAGGGGATTCGCTACTGATGCTGCTGGACGCGGCGGGGATCGAATGCTCGACCGGTTCGGCGTGCACCGCGGGCGTCGCCACGCCCAGTCACGTGCTGATCGCGATGGGTGTCGAACCCTGGCAGGCGCGCGGATCGCTGCGCTTCTCGCTGGGGCACACCTCGACGCGTGCCGACGTCGACGCAGTACTGAAAGTCTTGCCGCAAGTGGTGGAGCGGGCCAAGGCCGCGGGCCTGGCCGGTGCGAAAGGAGGTGTTTGATGCGGGTACTCGCCGCGATGAGCGGTGG
This sequence comes from Nocardia sp. NPDC003999, assembly GCF_053604885.1. NCBI lineage: Bacteria > Bacillati > Actinomycetota > Actinomycetes > Mycobacteriales > Nocardiaceae > Nocardia > Nocardia sp. NPDC003999. The sequence continues at coordinate 684,357 of NZ_JBSGIB010000001.1, read as the reverse complement.
TGTGGATTCGGCCGTGGCGGCGGCGCGTGCCGTCGACGCCGGTCACGAGGTGGTCGGGGTGCATCTGGCGCTGTCGGCGACACCGGGCACGCTGCGCACCGGATCGCGCGGTTGCTGCTCGAAGGAGGACGCGGGTGACGCCCGGCGCGCCGCCGACGTGCTCGGCATCCCGTTCTACGTCTGGGATTTCGCCGACCGCTTCAAGGAAGACGTCATCGACGACTTCGTCGCGGCCTACGCGGCGGGCGAGACGCCGAACCCGTGCCTGCGCTGCAACGAGAAGATCAAGTTCTCCGCCCTGGCCGACCGCGCGGTGGCGCTCGGCTTCGACGCCGTGGTCACCGGGCACTACGCGCGGCTCGAGGACGGTGTGCTGCGGCGCGCCGTCGACGCAGACAAGGACCAGTCCTATGTGCTGGCTGTGCTGACCGCGCAGCAGCTCTCGCGCGCGATGTTCCCGGTGGGCGACACCCCCAAGCCGCAGATCCGCGCCGAGGCCGCCGAGCGCGGGCTCGCCGTCGCGAACAAGCCCGACAGCCACGACATCTGCTTCATCCCCTCCGGCGACACGCGCGCCTTCCTTGGCGCGAAGATCGGCATCCGGCCCGGCGCGGTCGTCGACGCCGACGGCCGGGAGCTCGCGCGGCACGAGGGCGTGCACGGATTCACCATCGGCCAGCGCAAGGGCCTGGGGTTGCCGGGTCCCGCCGCCGACGGCAAGCCCCGGTACGTCACCGGCATCGATCCCGAGTCCGGCACGGTCCGCGTGGGGTCGGCCGAGGACTTGCAGGTCTGGACGATCGAGGCGGAGCGCGCGATCTGGACGTCCGGCTCCGCGCCCGCGGGCCCGATCGAGTGCGTGGCGCAGGTGCGCGCGCACGGCGGCACCGCGCCCGCGGTGGCCGAGGCGGTGGGCGACGGACTGCTCGTGCGGCTGCGCGAGCCGCTGACCGGCGTCGCGCGCGGCCAAGCCGTGGTCGTCTACCGTCCGGATCCCGCGGGTGACGAGGTGATCGGCAGCGGGACCATCTCCGGCACCGCGCAAGAGTCTGTCACGAGTGAAACGGGGGCCGAGGCGGCGCGGTGATCCCGCACCATCCTCCGGTGTCGTCCGGTGCGGAAAACTGGGCTGTGACCGTCGAGAACGGCGGGTCCCGTAATGGCGGAATCGAGCGGATGGAGTGCGGCAACGGTGTACGAGACCGGCACGGATGACGTGACGCGAGATGGCGGGCCGGACGTGACCGCCGAGCCGGTGCGCTTGCGAGGCGGTGTCGCCACCGGCGTCGGATCTTGGCCGGGCACCGACCCGCGCGAGGCCGCCGCGACCATCGTCGGCGAACTCGGTGAGTTACCGCACCTGGTGGAGCTGCCCGGTCGGGGCGCGGGCGCGGACCTGATCGGCCGCGCCTCCGCGTTGCTGGTCGATCTGCGTTTCGACACCACCTCCAGGGGCTATCGACTGGCGCCGCGCCCGGGTTCGGTCTCGCGGCGCGCCCATGACCTGCTGCGGACCGATCTGGACGCGCTCGAGGAAGCGTGGGAGAACGCAGGCCTGTCCGGTCGCGGCCGGACGGTGAAGGTGCAGTCGGCGGGCCCGCTGACGCTGGCCGCGCAGGTCGAGTTGCCCGGCGGTCATCGCGTGCTCACCGACGCCGGCGCGGTGCGCGACCTCTCGGAGTCCCTGGCCGAGGGGCTGGCGCAGCACGTGGCGGAGGTGCGCAAGCGGCTCGGCGCGCAGGTCGTCGTGCAGCTGGACGAACCGTCGCTGACCGCCGTGCTGGACGGCTCCCTGCGCGGGGTGAGCGTGCTGAACACCGTGCGCGCGTTGCCCGAACCGGAAGCGCTGGCCGTGCTGGACGCGGTGATCACCGCACAGTCCGCGCCGGTGCTGGTGCACAGTTGTGCCGAGCCGCCCGCGCTCGGTGCGCTGCGCCGTAGCGCCGCCGCGGGGATCGGGTTCGATCTGAGCATCATCGGCACCGGGCAACTCGACGAGATCGGGGAGGCCATGGAAGCGGGCAAGCAGCTGGTGCTCGGTGTCGTCCCCACCGAGGCGCCTGCCACGACGGTCACCTGGCGGACCTTCGCCGAACCGGGCGTGCGGCTGATCGATCGGCTCGGCTTCGGCCGCCGCACGCTGGCGGAGCGGGTCGCGGTCAGCCCGGCATGCGGACTGGCGGGCGCGCCGCTGGAGTGGAGCAGACGAGCGCTGCGCTTGGCCGCGGACGTCGCGCGGGCGTATGCCGAGGAGCCGGAGGAGCTTTCGTTCTCCTGACGTTCCCGGACGCAAATCCCCGCCCAGGCCGACCAGTTCCGTGACGGGAACAAGCTCGGTCGCGGGCAGTTCGGGAAGGCCCTGATCTGGGGATCCTGCTCGGCCCGGCCATCTACCTGGGTGGATATTTACTTTTCACCGACGGGCTCATGGATTACTGCGATAGCGCCGCACGCGAAGGGGCGTTCGGAGCGGCGCAAGGTTTTCAAATCGCCGGCGCGAGCACCATGCTGGTCGCCGGGTTCGCTCTGCTGGCTGATCTATCGGCTCATCGCCATCGGCTCAGCCGACTTCGATTCTTGTCGAGCGGCTCCGGAGTTCTCGCCATGATGTGTGGGTTCGGCTCCGTCATCATATTGTCCGGGCCTTCGGGTCAGGTCTGTTCGCCTGGATGACAGCTCTCGACTCGATCTGCCGGTGTGGGCGCCACACCGTCGAGACGGGCATGCCGCGCGTCGATGCCGCCACACCGCCGGAACGCGGTGCTCGCGCCGAGAAACGGACCGGCCGGAATTCGTGTCCGCCAGGGCGGCGACGTGCGCGAACACGGCGGCTCCCTGTCGGTGGCCTCCGCTAATGTGCGATGGGTGAGTGACAGCGAGAGCGCGGCGGCCCCGGCGACGCCAGAGCAGCGGGTGGACTGGCAGCAACTCGCGGACGAGGTGCGTGAGCATCAGTTCCGCTACTACGTCCGGGACGCGCCGATCATCTCCGACGGCGAGTTCGACGCGCTGTTGCGGCGGTTGCAGGCCATGGAGGACGAGCATCCGGACCTGCGCACGCCGGACTCGCCGACCCAGCTGGTCGGCGGTGGGTTCGCGACCGATTTCACCGCCGTCGACCATCTCGAGCGGATGCTGTCGCTGGACAACGTGTTCGACGTCGACGAGCTACGCGCCTGGGCCGCCCGGGTGGAGGCGGAGACCGGGCCGGACCTGCACTATCTGTGCGAGGTCAAGATCGACGGCGTCGCGCTGAACCTGGTCTACGAGAACGGCAGGCTGGTCCGTGGCGCCACCCGAGGCGACGGACGCACGGGTGAAGACGTGACGCTCAACGCGCGCACCATCGATGACATCCCCGGCGAGCTGAACCCGAGCGACGAGTTCCCGATCCCGCGACTACTGGAGGTCCGCGGCGAGGTGTACTTCCGGCTGGAGGATTTCGAGACGCTCAACGCCGCCATCGTGGCCGAGGGCAAACCGCCCTACGCCAACCCGCGCAACACCGCGGCCGGTTCGCTGCGGCAGAAGGATCCGTCGGTCACCGCGCGGCGCAGGCTGCGCATGATCTGTCACGGCTTCGGCCGGATCGAGGGCTACACGCCGACCTCGCACTACGAGGCGTACCGCGCGCTCGCCGCGTGGGGCCTGCCGGTGTCCGAGCACACCAGACGGGTGCAGGGCATCGACGCGGTGATCGAGCGGGTCGCGTATTGGGGCGAGCACCGGCACGACATCGAGCACGAGATCGACGGCCAGGTGATCAAGGTCGACGAGACCGCGCTGCAACGCCGCCTCGGCTCCACCTCGCGGGCTCCGCGCTGGGCGATCGCCTACAAGTACCCGCCCGAGGAGGCGACGACCAAGCTGCTGAACATCCAGGTGAACGTCGGCCGCACCGGGCGGGTGACGCCGTTCGCGGTGATGGAGCCGGTGTCGGTCGCGGGGTCGACGGTCGCGATGGCCACCTTGCACAACGCGGCCGAGGTCAAGCGCAAAGGCGTGCTGATCGGCGACACGGTCACCATCCGCAAGGCGGGTGACGTGATCCCCGAGGTGCTGGGGCCGGTGGTGGACGCGCGCCCCGAAGACGCGCGCGAGTTCGTCATGCCGACGCACTGTCCCGAATGCGGCACCGAACTGCGCCCCGAGAAGGAGGGCGACGCCGACATCCGCTGCCCGAACCAGCAGTTCTGCCCGGCCCAATTGCGCGAGCGCGTCTACCACGTGGCAGGCCGCGGCGCTTTCGACATCGAGGCCCTCGGTTACGAAGGCGCGATCGATCTGCTGAAGTCCGGCGCCATCACCGACGAGGGCGACTTGTTCGACTTGGACGAGGCGACGCTGCTCACCACGTCCCTCTACGCCAACAAGAACGGCAGCCTCTCCGCCAACGGCAAGCGGCTGCTGGAGAACCTGGCCGCGGTCAAGAACCGGCCGCTGTGGCGGGTGCTGGTCGGCCTGTCCATCCGGCACGTCGGCCCCACCGCGGCGCGGGCGCTCGCCGCCGAGTTCGGCAGTTTGGACCGCGTCGAGGCGGCGTCGGTCGAGGAATTGGCCGCCGCCGACGGCGTGGGCCCTACCATCGCGGCCGCGGTGGCGGAGTGGTTCACCGTCGACTGGCACCGCGCCGTGGTGGCGAAGTGGCGGGCCGCGGGTGTGCGGATGGAAGACGAGCGGGACGAATCCATCGAGCGCAACCTGGAGGGTCTGTCCATCGTGGTGACCGGTTCGCTGCAAGGCTTCACCCGCGACGGCGCCAAGGAGGCGATCCTGGTGCGCGGCGGCAAGGCGGCCAGTTCGGTTTCGAAGAAGACCGCGTTCGTGGTGATCGGTGACGCGCCGGGGTCCAAGGCCGCCAAAGCGGAGGAACTCGGTGTGCCGATTCTCGACGAGGAGGGGTTCCAGCGGCTGCTGGCCGGTGGTCCCGAGGCGGTCACGCCGGAGACGGCCGCGGAGGACGCCGAAGCCGAGGAGTGATCGGCGCTTGACCTGAAGATACGTTGAGGTATGAGGATCGACTGGTAGGCGACTACCAGGAGGTCATCATGTCTCGTCCTACCGCACTGATCACCGGCGCATCGGCAGGATTCGGCGCTGCGCTCGCGCGGGCGCTGATCGAACAAGGGTGGCGGGTGCTGGGGACCGGGCGTCGAGCCGACCGGTTGACGCGGGTGGCCGCCGAACTCGGGCCGTCGTTCCAGGCGGTCCCCGGCGACGTCACGGAGCCGGCGGATCGCGCCAGGTTGGCGGACGCCGCGCGCGGTGCGGGGGAACTCGCCCTGGTGGTGAACAACGCCAGCCGTCTCGGGCCGAGTCCGTTGCTGGGCCTCGCGGACTATCCACTCGACGAGTTCGAGCGCGTCTTGCGCACGAATGTGGTCGCGCCACTGGCGATTCTGCGCATCGTGCTGCCGCTGCTGCGGCCGGACGGCGTTGTGGTGAACATCAGCTCCGACGCCGCGGTTGAGCCGTATCCCACGTGGGGTGGATACGGTTCGTCGAAGGCAGCGCTCGACCAGCTCACGGCGATCCTCGGTGCGGAACATCCGGGCCTGTCCATCTACGCGTTCGATCCCGGCGACATGCGTACCGAGATGCATCAGGCCGCGTTTCCCGGCGTCGACATCTCCGACCGGCCCGAGCCCGCGACAGTAGTGCCCGCGCTGCTGCGGTTGCTCGCCGAGAAGCCGAAGAGCGGGCGTTATGCCGCCGCGGATTTCGTGGCCGGGCGGGCGTCATGACGGTGCGGACCGAACTGCCGTTCTTCGATCTGTCCCCGGATCGCAACGCCACCCTCCCGCCCGAGGCGAGAGGGATGGCGCGCGACGAGGTCCGTTTGCTCGTCGTCGAGGACGGTCTGACGCACGCCCGATTCCGAGAGCTGCCCGACCGCCTGCGCCCGGGCGACCTTTTGGTGGTGAACAACTCGGCGACCATGTCGTCGGCGGTCGACGCCACGATGGACGGCGAGCCGGTCGTGCTGCATTTCTCCACCTGGCTGGACGACGGCCGCTGGGTGGTCGAGGTCCGGACCACCGAGCGCACTCCCTATCCGCCCGAGCGGCTCTCGGCCGGGACCGTGTTGCGATTGCCGGGTGCGACGGCCACACTGCGGGCGCCCTGGCTTCCCGGCGGACGTCGTCTCTGGAGTGCGGAGGTCACCGGCGACGTGTTCGGGTTGCTCGCCGCACACGGCCGCCCCATCACGTATGCCTATGTGCCGCAGCGGTGGTCGGCGGCCTATTACACGACGGTCTTCGGCAGGGTTCCGGGCAGCGCGGAAATGCCGAGCGCGGCACGGCCGTTCACCGAGCGTGTGGTGTTGGATCTGATCACCGCAGGGGTTGCTCTCGCGCCGATCACCCTGCATACCGGCGTCTCCTCGCCCGAGGCCGGGGAACCGCCGAGCCCGGAACGGTTCGCCGTTGCCGCCTCGACGGCGCGGCTGGTGAACGACACGAAAGCCGCCGGTGGGCGGGTCGTCGCGGTGGGCACGACGGTGACGCGGGCGTTGGAGACCGCCGCCGACCCGGCGGGACTGGTCCACGCGTCGCGCGGGTGGACCGACCTGGTGCTCGGCGCACGGCGACCGGCTCGTGTGGTGGATGGTCTGATCACCGGTTGGCACGCGCCCGGCGCGTCACACCTGGATCTCCTGGTAGCAGTGGCGGGGGAGGAAACCGTCGCCGCCGCGTATGCCGCCGCCGTGGACACCGGCTACCTGTGGCACGAGTTCGGCGACAGCGCTCTGCTGTTCGGGCGTGGCCCGCTCAGTGGACCGTGACCGTGGCGCCCAGCTGGCCCGCGATGTCGAACCGCCCGCAACGGCCGTCGCTCAGGTCGAGCTTCTGGGTGATGATCTTGCCGCGGCGATTCTTGAACGTCGCCTCGGCGGACACGTCGGCGCTCGCCGTCGAGCACACCTTCGACACCACGCCGGGCGGGTCGTAGCTGACCGTCCCTCCGCCCTGGCAGGTGTTCGTGCTGTTGGCCAGGAACACGCGTGCGGTGCCCTCCGGACACGGCGCGTCCGCCACCGCCTCCGGCGCCACGGTCAGCGAGCCCAGCGCGAGCGCGGCGACGGCGGAGCCTCCGACCACTACGCGACGAACCGTCGATCCCATCGTTACCCTCATCCCATCGAACAACTTCGGCAGTACGCCGCGGCAAGACCGCAGCGTGCAGGCATGCTAACCCGCTATCACGCCTGCTGTCCTGGCGACTGCTGTCGAGCTACTCCGGAAACAGCAGGTTGTCGACGGCGATGGTGGTGTCCGCATAGCGGACCGGGATGTGGTCGCCGGGCCGGTACTCTTTGCGAGTCCGGTAACCCGTGGGTATCGGTTCGGTGTGCTCGTAGATCACGGTTCTCGTGACTACCCAGTAGGTCGAATACCCGGCGCGGCCATACAGTTTCGCTTTGACTCCGAGGTCTTGCATCACCGTTTCGTCGGAGATTTCGATGACCAGGAGCACATCAGCCGGATCCCACACAGCGATTTTCGAACCGATCAAATCGACCTGATCCGCGTCTGCCCGCAGTACCCAGCAGTCGGGATCGGGTAGCGACTGGGCGGTGGGCAGCGTCTCGCTGGTCACCTCGACCCCCTTGGTCGGAAGCTCCCGCGCGATGCGAAACACCGCTCGGCCGTGCCACGACCCGATAACCACCGGCCATACCTCCCCCTCGACGAGTTCGACACGATGGTCGAACGCGCCCGCCTCCCACGCGCGCAGGAACTCGCTGCGCGTCCAGCGGTAGGCGATCGAAGCCTCGGTCATGCGATCAGGGTACCGTGCCGCCGATCGCGCAGCCATCGGTCGCAGACCTGTTCCCCCAGGTAATGCTCGTGATCGAACAAAGAGAGGGAGGACGTTCGAGCCTTCGGCGAACTGTGTGTGGGCTCGGTGCGCATGTCGCCGACGTGGGGCGAGATCAGGCGCGGATCGCGGACGCTACCGGCCTGATGTCGCCTACCCATGCCACAGACGGAAGTATGGCGGCATGCTGCGCAGTTTTCAGGTGACCAATCACAGATCGCTGGCCGACGAGCAGGAGTTGCGGCTCACCAGAGGAAGCGGGCCGGTGGCGGTGCCGGTGACCGCCGTGCACGGCGGCGCCGCTGCGGGCAAGACGAACCTGATCGATGCGCTCGGGCAGATGCGTGACGCGGTGTTGCACTCGGTGACCGGGTGGGACCCGTACGCGGGCCCGGTGCGGGCGCCGCATCTCGGATTCCCGGACCGGCCTTCGGAGTTCGTGGCGGCGTTCGTCGCCGAGGGCGTGCCGTATACCTACGGGTTCCGGCTGGACAACGCCGACGTGACGGCGGAATGGCTGCACACCCATCCGCGCTCGCGCAAGCGAATCGTGTTCGAGCGCAACGGGGAACAGATCAAGATCGGCCCGATGTTCGAGGCCGCGCGCTACGGTATCACCGCGCTGGCTCCGCTGGTTCGTCCGAACGCGTTGCTGCTCAGCCTCGCCGGTCAGATGTACTCCGACGCGCTCGTGCCCGCCTACCGCTGGTTCGATTCCATGCTCGAAGTGCAGCGCGGTCCCTCCGAACCCGACGCCATCGCCCATCGGCTGGGCAGTCACATCTCCCGATCCCCGGACAACGCGGCGCGGCTGCTGATGCTGCTGCGCACGGCCGAGCTGGGCATCACCGACCTGCTCGTCGCCGAAAACGACCCGTTGTACGCCGACTACCTGCGTGATCTGGACGCCGACATCGCCGGTCTGGGCAAGCAGATCGATTTGTGCGCCTCCTCGCCCGGCCACGCCGACCAATTGCTTCGCGACAACGGCCTGACCCCGGTGCTGCTCGAACGTGAGCTGACCAATCTGAAGGCCGCGCGTGACGCCTTGTACACGCGCATGGTGGCCCGGCGCGGTGTCGGCCTGAGCCTGGTGCACGACGGCATCGACGCCCCGTTCGGGATCGGCGACGAATCCTCCGCCACGCTGTCGTTGCTGCGGGTCCTGCCCGCCATGCTCGACGCGCTGGACGAGGGCCGTGTACTCGCCGTCGACGACATCGGCGCGTGCCTGCCCGCGGAGGAGACCGATCGGTTGATCCAGCTGTTCCAGAACCCGGAGACGAATGCGCGCGGGGCGCAGTTGATCTTCACCACGAACAATCGGACGCTGATCGATCGGGGCAACGGACGATCGCAACGCACCCGCACATCGGTCTGGCAGGTACGGCGCACGGCTCAGGGCGCCAGCGAGCTCACGCCGGTGTGACGCGACTTAGCATGGGGGCATGTTGGAGTTCGTCGCGCTGGTTACCCTGACCGCGGTGCTGGTGTCGCTGATCGTGTTCACCATCCGCGGCAAGCGGGGCTACCGCCCGGCGAACCCGGAGGAGGGGACGCTGTACGTCACCGGTGTGAGCCCGCGCCCCGACGCGACGGGCGAACAGTACGTGACCATCACCGGCAATCTGAGCGGTCCTTCCGTCTCCGGCAAGGTCGTCTACGGCCGTTTCGCCTGGGACACGAGTTCCTGGCCGTCGATCGGCGACCTGCTCACCGTCGTCTATCCGGCGGGCAAGCCCGACCGCTGGCAGATTTCTCGTCCCGGCTGAGCGGTCGCCGTGCCGTAGCCCACACTATGGTCGATGGCATCATGCCGGGTATGGATGAGCGGGACGCGGGTGTCGTCGTCCGGGCGGCGCGGCCCGAGGAGTACGCGACGATCGGCGAGTTGACGGTGGAGGTCTACGTCGGCGAAAGCTACGTGGAAGCGGGCAGCTGGTACGCGGGCGAGCTGGCCGACACCGCCCGCCGCGCCGCCTCGGCCCGGGTCCTGGTCGCCACGCACGCGGGCCGGATCGTCGGCTCGCTGACGGTCGCACCCGCGGGTAATCCGTACGCGGAGATCGCGCTGCCGGGTGAACTCGAGTTCCGCATGCTCGCCGTCGCGAAGACCGCGCGCGGACTCGGCACCGGGACGGCACTGGTGCGCAGCGTGCTCGATCTCGCCCGCGCGGAAGGTTGCGCGGCGGTCGCCCTCACCACCATGGCCGCCATGGTCGACGCCCGGCGGATATACGATCGCTTCGGCTTCCTCCCCGTACCGAGCCGGGACTGGCGTACTCCCGCGGGGGAGCTGCTGCATGTGCTCCGGCTACCGCTCGGCCCTTCTGGCGATTCCGCCTAGGTAGTCGTCCGTGGCGCGGAATCCGCTGCGCCGCTTGTGAATCAGCCGAGGACGGTGGCGACTATCCCGGCGAGGTAGCCGAGCCGGGCCACCTCGGAGGGCCGGAAGTCGGGGCCGCCCGGCCTGCCGAGCAGCAGGACCTTGCCGGTGTTGCCGAGCGGAGCGGCGGCGAGTTTGGTGTCCATGTCCCGCCAGATCTCGGGCACCCAGTCGGCTTCGGGGTCGAGCACCGTCGGCTTCTCCAGCGGCATCCACGGTGCCGAACCCGCTTGTGTCTGTGGCGCACTCGGGCTGCCGACCACCCGGTAGGCGCCGTGCGGCCCGATGTCGATGATCGTGCTCCAGCCGACCCGCAGCACCCGCGGCACACCGTCCACCAGCACCTGCATCCGGTCGTCGCGAGCGCTGGCCACATGATCGATGAGTTCGAGTTCGCGATGGGTGTCGAGCACGCCGGAGTACGGGCGGATCGAGTCCACGTGCACGTCGCCGATCGATTCGGCGGCGGTGATGAGGGTGTCGGGGAGTGCGCCGGAGGGCACCTCGACGACCAGATCGTCGACGGCGTAGCCCGCGCCGCGCTCGACCACGTCCAGCGAGAGGATGTCGGCACCGACGGAGCCGAGTGCGAGGGCGAGCGCACCGAGGCTTCCCGGTCGATCCGGAAGTTGCACGCGGAGCAGATACGACACGTGCGTTTCCTTTCTTAGGGCGGCCGAGGCTCTGAACGGATACCCGGGTGACGCAATACTTACACCCCTTACGGCCGGTTATCGAGTCGAAGACCGGCGAGTGACGCGCGCCACTCGATGAATTCGCGCGAAACCGGCGTGTCGGGCTAGTCCGAGCGGCCGTGTCGCGCGCCGGAGGGGGTTGCCGGGGGCCTGCTGGGCGATGGTTCCTCCGCCGCGCCGACGAAGCCCGGGTGCCGGGTGGTGACCCGGTCCCCGGTGGCTAGGCTGTGTGGGTTGAGCACTGTTGATAACGAAGCCGAAAGGGGTCCCGCGGTGCCCGCCATCTCCCGCGACGAGGTCGCACACCTCGCCCGGCTGTCCCGGCTCGCGCTGTCCGACGCGGAACTGGATCAGTTCGCCGGACAGCTGGATTCGATCCTGAGCCACGTGCGGACCATTTCCGAGGTAGCCGCCGCCGACGTCCCGGCTACGGCGTCGCCGAACCCGGCGACCAATGTGACCCGTCCCGACGAGGTGGTGCCGGGCCTGACCCCGCGGGAGGCGCTGTCGGGCGCGCCCGCCGTGGACGAGCAGCGGTTCATGGTGCCGCAGATTCTGGGGGAGGGCGAATGAGCGCGGCATCGCATCACGATTCCGTCTTGACGACGCTGTCGGCGGCCGAGCTTGCCGACAAGATCCACGGCCGCGAGCTGTCCTCGGTCGAGGTCACCCAGGCGCACCTGGACCGGATCGCCGCGGTCGACGGCGAGTACCACGCCTTCCTGCACGTCGCGGGAGAGCAGGCGCTAGAGGCCGCGGCCGCGGTGGACGCCGCGATCGCCTCCGGCGCCGAGCCCGCCTCGCCGCTGGCCGGAGTTCCGTTGGCGCTCAAGGACGTGTTCACCACCACGGACATGCCCACCACCTGTGCGTCGAAGATCCTCGAGGGTTGGGTGTCGCCGTACGACGCGACCCTCACCACGCGGTTGCGCGCGGCGGGGATCCCGATCCTCGGCAAGACCAACATGGACGAGTTCGCCATGGGCTCCTCCACCGAGAACTCCGCCTACGGTCCCACCCGCAACCCGTGGGACACCACCCGCATCCCGGGCGGTTCGGGCGGCGGCTCCGCGGCGGCGCTGGCCTCGCACCAGGCCCCGCTGGCCATCGGCACCGACACCGGCGGATCGATCCGCCAGCCCGCGGCCGTCACCGCCACCGTCGGCACCAAACCCACCTATGGCACGGTGTCGCGCTTCGGCCTGGTCGCGTGCGCGTCGTCGCTGGACCAGGGCGGTCCGTGCGGTCGAACGGTGCTGGACACGGCGCTGCTGCACGAGGTGATCGCCGGATACGACCCGCGCGACTCCACCTCGCGCGACGTGCCGGTGCCGCCGGTGGTGGCCGCCGCGCGCGCCGGGGCGCAGGGCGATCTGCGCGGCGTCAAGATCGGCGTGGTGAAGGAACTGCACTCCGACAGCTACCAGCCCGGCGTGCTCGCCTCCTTCGACGCCGCCGTGGCGGTGCTGAAGGATCTCGGCGCCGAAGTGATCGAAGTGTCCTGTCCGCACTTCGAATACGCGCTGTCGTCCTACTACTTGGTGATGCCGTCGGAGGTGTCGTCGAACCTCGCGCGGTTCGACGCGATGCGCTACGGCCTGCGCGTCGCCGACGACGGTCAGCACAGCGCCGAGCAGGTCATGGCGGCCACGCGCGCGGCCGGGTTCGGCCCCGAGGTCAAGCGGCGCATCATGATCGGCACCTACGCGCTGTCGGCGGGTTACTACGACGCCTACTACGGCCAGGCGCTGAAGGTGCGCACGCTGATCGCCCGCGACTTCGACAAGGCCTACGAGCAGGTCGACGTGCTCGTCTCGCCGACCAGCCCGTTCACGCCGTGGAAGCTGGGCGAGAAGGTCGACGATCCGCTGGCCATGTACCTGTCTGACCTGTGCACCCTCCCGACCAATCTGGCCGGTCACCCCGCCATGTCGGTCCCCTCCGGGCTGAGCAAGGACGACGGCATGCCCGTCGGCCTCCAGATCATGGCCCCCGCGCTCGCCGACGATCGCCTCTACCGGGTGGGCGCGGCCTATGAGGCCGCCCGCGGTCCCGTCGCCTGATATTTCGCACCGAGCCGCTCGGCTCACCGCACCCGCGGTGCCGAGCGGCTCGGTGAACAATCAGGCGGGCCAGGTGAATTCGGGGTCGCCGGCGTAGTCGGCGCGTCGTTGATCCAACGCGAGTGCGACCATCTGGTGCGCGCCAGGCCCGATGATCTTGCGTAGCGGCGGGTTCGGCATGTTCACCAACTCGATCAGACCCGCGGCGCCGACCTCCGGAGGCGCTTCGATCCACTCGGGCTCGGTGTCGGTGCCCGATTCGACCGGAGCGGCGGGCTCGTTCGGTGTGTTCGCCGGCTCGGCTTCGGTCGACTCCGTTCCGGTCGCCTCGGCCGGGTAGTCCGGCATGCCCAGGATGGCGTTACGTACCGGCGCATAGGCGGGAATGCCGCTGGCGAATCGCATGCTCGACTTGGCCCAGTCGGTGTCGAAGCCGCCCATCTGCGCGAGCGTGACCCGGATGCCGAAGGGGCGCAGTTCGTCCGCGAGCGAGGCGCTGAATCCCTCCAGTGCCCACTTGCTCGCGTTGTACAGCCCGAACAGGGGCAGACTGCCCACGGCCCCGACCGTGGAGATCTGCACGATGTGCCCCGAACCCTGCGTGCGCAGATGGGGCGCCGCCGCTTGGGAAACCCAGAGGGCGCCGAAAAAGTTGGTGTCCATCTGGTCGCGGATCTGCGTCTCGGTCAGTTCCTCCACGGCGCCGACCAAGCCGTAACCCGCGTTGTTCACCAGCACATCGATCGTGCCCGTCAGCGCGAACGCCTTGTCCACGGTGGCGATCACGCCGGCGCGGTCGCGAACGTCCAAGGGCAACACGGTGAGACGGTCGTCGGCAATGCCCGCGAGGGCCTCCGGGTTTCTGGCGGTCGCGACGACGCGATCCCCCTCGGCGAGCGCGGCCGTCGTGAAGGCGCGGCCGAGTCCGCGGCCTGCCCCGGTGATGAACCACGTTCTGGTCATGGGTGATCCTTTCGTCGCGAGACGCTCCGTCTCGTCGGATACCGTGCCAAGTCGCTCGCGCCTTGTCAAGACGAGACGTTTCGTCTCGTCATCTGCTACCGTGACGGCATGCCCGAGACTCCCGCCGCCGCGCGCCGCAGCGAGCGCTCCCGTGCGGCGATACTCGCCGCGACCGCCGAGCTGATCCGTGAGGTGTCCTACGCGAAGCTGGGCATCGAGGCCATCGCGGCCCGTGCGGGTGTCGGCAAGCAGACGATCTACCGCTGGTGGCCGTCGAAGGGGGCGGTGGTGTTCGATGCCATGCTCGAAGCCGATTCGGGGCCGGAGGGTCCGGCGCTACCGGACACCGGCGACATCGCCGCCGATCTGCGCCAGTTGCTGCGCGGTTCGATCGTCGCGCTGACCGATCCCGGGTTCGAATCCTTCCTCCGCGCGATGTACATCGAGATCCAGCAGGACGCCGAGTTGGGCGCCGCCTACCGTGAGCGTTTGCTGCTGCCCCAGCGCGCCGCTGTCGCCGACCGCTTGGCCGCCGCCGTCGCCGCAGGCGAAGTGCGCGCGGATCTGGATCTCGAGCTCGCCATCGATCTGCTGCTCGGTCCGGTGCAGATGCGGTGGTCTCTCGGGCTCGGTGGCCTCACCCAGGCCTACGCCGACGCCGCGCTCGACGCCGCGCTGGCCTATCTGCGCGCGTGAATCCGTCCTGTCCGACTCGGTTTCCAGTCGCCTGGACTCCGACGCCGTCCGACTCCAGCAGGCCGGTTCGGCAACAAGGAAGTCGTTCGGCGCCCGAGGGTTTCCATCGTCAGGAAGCCCGCAGCGATTCGGCCTGCTTCTGGATGCCGTCGGTCATGCCCTCGAAACCCCGGCGCAGATTCTTGCCCAGCGATGCGACGACCACGGGATGCAGCCATCCGCCGAGTTCGAAATGGGATTCGTAGCGAGTGCGGTTGTCCGGAAGCGGCTTCACGATGTGGGAGCGCAGGCTGTGCAGCGCGCCCAGGGGTACGGGTTTCATCGCGTAACTCAGCTCGCGGCCCCGGGTGTGCGAGCGGATCCATTCCCGCTGCTTGCGCGGCTTCGAGCCGGAGACCTGGACGAGCATGTCGATCGGCTCGCCGGGCACCAGCGAACTGCGGCACTCCGTGACGAAGGGATTCCATTCGCCGTAGCGCGGGAAGTCGGTGATCACCTGCCACACCAGGTCGGCTGGGGCGTCGATGTCGGCGGCGAGGTCGATGACGAAGGCCATGAAGAAATTAGAACATGTTCTATGGCGGTCGCGGGCGAGTGGCGTGCCGAACAGCTCAGCACGAGCCCATCGCCGTCCCTTGATCCTGGCCGTACCGGTGGCCGTGGCCCGGCGGAGCGTGCAGCGCGGCGAGCAGATCGGCGGTGGTCTGCGCGAAGCTGAGCACCGGAAGCCATTGCGGAACCGGAGCGTCGACGCGGGCGCCGGTCAGGTCGGGCGCGCGCCACAGCTGGGAAAGCGACCAGTGGATCACCGGATCCGAGCTATTGGCCAGCACGGTCGCGCCGGAGCGGTGGACATTGTCGGCCGGTGGACCCGCCCAAAGAACCGCGCAGGTTCGGTCGTCCTGCTCGGCGTCGTCGGCGAAGACGGCGTTGCCGCCCAGAGCGCCCAGGCTCTGCCCGTACAGGTACAGCTTCGGCTTGTGCGCCAGGCTTTGGATGTGGCGCTCGACGGCGGTGAACAAGGCGCGAGCGGCCGTCACCGCCGATTCCCGGCCGAACACGAACGTCGCCCAGCTCGGGAGATAGGAGTATTGCAGCCCGACCAGCGCCACGTCACCGCCGAAGCGCCGATCGAACCCCGCCACGGCGTTCGCGTCGATCCAGCCCGATCCGGTGGGCACCGTGACGACCAGGTGCGAGCGCGCGAAGCCGCCCGACCGTTCCAGTTCCCGGATCGCCAGCGCGACGCGGCTGTCCAGGTCGGGTGCGGAGGCCACCCCGACGTAGACCCGCACGGCGCGCACCGACGCGTCGCTCACGAATTTGCGCCCCTCGGCGCCCAGCGACGTCCAGCTCACCGCCGACTCCGCGCTACCCGACCCGGCGTGCGAAACCGGTCGCACCAGAGTGGGATCCAGCTCGGCGTTGGCCCGCGCGTACGCCGCCTCCCGCCATCCGACCACCGCGGGCACACCGACCAGGTACAGCAGCACCGCCGCGACGGCGGCCAGCGAGATGCTCCGCGACCAGCCCAGTTTCCGCCGAGACCAGGCGATCGAGCGGGTGGCGGCGGCGAACAGCCCGACGATCAGCGCCGCGCCGAGCGCGCAGCGCACCCAGTAGTCGGCGCCGATCGGCGGCGTGCCCATCGCGGCGCGCAGCCGGTTCTGCCAGTGTCCCGCGTTCGCCGCTGCTCCCACCACCAGCACCGATATCGCGATCAGCAGGGGCAGCCGCAGCCACGCATGGTGCCGATCGAAGTCGAAACCGCGTCGCCGCACGATGATTCGCAGCGTTCCGGCCACGCCGAGCGTCAGCGCCGCGAGGAGCCCGGTCAGCACGGCTTGCGCGCCCGGTGTGCGAGGGAGCAGACCTGGGGCCAACGACGCCAGTGTGCCGAGCCCGATGCCGAGTGTGGTGCCGATCCGCGGCGGTCGTGCCTGGAGTCGGAGACGGCGGTTCGGGAACACCGTCATCGCCGCACCGTTGCCGCGACGGACGCAGGTGGCGGGCAATCCGCGAGTCCGGAGCCACGCCGCCGGTTGTGGACGACGAGAGCCGCGCTCAGACCGGCGATTCCGGCGACGAGCACGCCGAGCAGCTTCCAGCTCGACGCGGAGTCGGACTCGGCGGCGTCGAACAGGGGCTCGACCACCGGTACGCCGTAATCCTGCCGCCGCGAGTTCAGATCGACCGCGGTGTTCGCGATCGATGCCATCGCATCGCAGCGGGCGCGGGAGAACGGGTCCACGCGGGTGGCGCAGGCCTGGTGCATCTGCCGGTCCAGCGACGCGTCGAGGGCCTGCCGCGCCCACGGGCCCAGCGGTTCGCCGCGCTGGTCGGCGTAGCGCAACAGGTCGTAGCCGAGGTCATGGGCCTTGCACGCGGTGTCGAACTCGGCGGGCAGCGTCACCGGGGACGAGCAGTCGCCGTCCGGATCGACCAGCAAACCGTCCACCGTGCTGGGCCGGTAACCGAACGACGCGACGAAGTCCGCCGGGATCGCGGTGAGCGCGTCGGGGCCACCGGCGGCCAACTCGGCGACGGCGGCGCTCGCCTGCGGGCTCTCGATCGGCGCGGCCGCCGCGGCGGCCTGCGGGGCGGGGGAGAGGAAGACCGTCGCCGCCACGGTGGTCAGCGCGGTCGCGGTGAGCGCGGCGTAGCGTCGCGTGTGCGCGGTGACGGAAGAAGCTGCGGCGGAATGATTTCGGGCTCCTACGGCCGAAGCGAACCGGGTCTCGCGCCCGGCGCTGGTCGGTGTGCTCATGGCGACGACGTTAGGGGCCGGCTTTCCGGTCCCGCCTCACGCCCGGGGAGGTTTCGCGCGCCGTGCCGCCGGGGGAGCCGCCGCGCCGCCTCACACCGGGGTATCGGGGCGGAAATCACCCGTGGGTATGAGGCCGCGGTGAACTGGGAGTTCCTAGTGTCGTAGGCATGAACCGAGAAAGTCGCGGCTGGACGCGACGGCTGGACGCGCGGACCTGGTTCGACCTGGGCACGGTGCTGGTCGCGCTGATCTGGTACGCGGTGGCCTGGCCGACCCTGCACCTGACCCACGCGGTGCCCGCCGCGGCGCAGCCGTTCATCGCGGCGCTCGCCGCGTTCCCGGTGCTGCTGGTCCGGGTCAACCCGGCGCTGGGCTGGGCCATCTCGGCGGGCTCCGCGCTGGTGATCGCGCTGGCGATCCCGCATCAGCCGAACAACGACCTGCCGTTCCAGGTCGTGCACGTGCTCTGTGTGCTGGTGCTGTTGTTCGCGGTGGCATTGCGCGCCCCGGGACAGATCGTGGCGGTGTCCTGGGCGGCGACCGCCCTGCTGTTCGCGACCACCATGCCCGGCGAGGGCGAAGCGTTCGCGAACGCCGCGTGGGGCTGGCCGATCGCGCTGGGCGCGCTGGTGCTGTTCGGACTGCTCGTCCGCTGGCTGGCGCTGTCGCGGCGGCAGCTGGTGCGCCAGGAGGAGGAGAACGAACTCGAGCGGGCCCGCCGGGCCATCTTGGAGGAGAAGGCGCGCATCGCCCGCGATCTGCACGACGTCGTGGCCCACCACATGTCCTTGGTGGTGGTGCAGGCGCAGACCGCGCCGTACCGGGTCGAGGGCGTCACCCCGGCCGCGCGCGCCGAGTTCGAGTCGATCGGCGCCACAGCGCGCGAAGCGCTCAACGAGATCCGCGGCATGCTGGGTGTGCTGCGCAGCGACGGCCAGTTGCCCGAGCACGCGCCCCAGCCGAAGGCGGCCGACGTGATCGGCCTGTTCGAAGGCGCGCGCCGCGCTGGTGTCCGCATCGAGTGGACCGTCGAGGGTGCGCTGGACACGATCCCGGAGACCACCGGCCTCGCCTTGTTCCGCGTCGTGCAGGAATCACTGTCCAACGCCTCCCGGCACGCCCCGGGCGCGCCGGTCCAGGTGCGCATCGCCCGCGACGCGGAGCTGCTGCTCGACGTCGAGAACGAGCCGGGGGCCACGCCCGCCCGGACGGTCGGCAACGGCGGCCACGGCATCGCGGGTATGCAGGCACGAGCGCTGGCCGTGGGCGGCGAGGTGACGGCGGGGCCGCGCACGGACGGCGGATTCCGGGTCCACGCGCGCTTCCCGCTCACCGTGCCGGAAGCGGCTGCCGCAGTTGTCGGTGCAGGCGCGCTGCACGGCGAACCAGGACGCTGAGCACCGCCGGGAGGATGCGCAGTGCGCTGCGGGTTCCTGCGGATGCTGATCGGAGGCAGCGACGGAAGGCACGTGCCGCCGTTGCACAAAGCACCCGAGGCTGCCGGGCACGACACCGAATCGGGAGTTGAGCGGTGTCGAGACATCGCATCAGAGCAGACCGTGGCCGCAGCGCCCGAGCGGCGATCAGATGTGCTGGCCTCGGACACGGGCCGAGCGTGCCCGTCGATGCACAGTCGGGACAGTGGGCCCCTGGCATGCTCGTGCGTCCGGTCGGCGCGACGCGCAGTCGTACGGGGCAATTAGGGTGAGCTGGTGGCAATTACGGTGTTGATCGCCGACGACCAGGCGATGGTCCGTCAGGGGTTCGGGGCGCTGCTGGCCGCGCAGCCGGATATCAGCGTGGTGGGCGACGCGGCGGACGGCAAGGTCGCGGTGGCCGAGGCGAAGCGGCTGCGCCCGGACGTCGTGCTGATGGATGTGCGTATGCCGGAGATGAACGGGCTCGACGCGGCCCGCGCCATCCTGGCGGCCGGGTTCGACCCGCCGGTGCGCGTACTGATGCTCACCACCTTCGACATCGACGACTACGTCTACGAGGCGCTGAGCCTCGGCGCCAGCGGGTTCCTGCTCAAGGACGCGCCCGCCGAGGAACTGGTCCGCGCGGTGCGGGTGGTCGCCGACGGTCAGGCGCTGCTCGCGCCCACGGTCACCCGCAGACTCATCGCCGACGTCACCCGCCGCCGCAGCGCTGCCCGCGCCAAGCCGTCGCCGCAGCTGTCCGCGCTGACTCCCCGGGAGCGGGAAGTGCTGGAACTGATCGCGAAAGGCATGTCGAACTCCGAGATCGCCGAAACCCTGTTCGTGGCCGAGCAAACCGTGAAAACCCATGTTTCCAAGGTGTTCTCGAAGCTGAATCTGCGCGACCGGGCGCAAGCCGTGGTGCTGGCCTACGAAACCGGCTTGGTCACCCCGGGCTGAGCCGGGTCACATCGGCGGGCAGGACCCGCCGCGCAGTTCGTCGAGATGACCGCCGAGCATCCGCGCCATCCGGCTGAGGATGGTGGTGGAGTCGTCGAAGCTGCCGGAATCGGCCGTCGCCGCCAGCGCGACGGCGACCATGCCGGACCGCACCGGTACCAGGCCGAACTGGCGGACGGTGTAGACGCCGGTGTCGTCGTCGGGACCCCAGCCGCCTTTGAAGGCCGTGCCCTCCAGGACGCCAAGACCCCATGCCTGCTCGGGCGTTATCTTCGTCATCAGCTCGGTGACCTGGAACGACTCGGGCAGGCACGGCAGCCGGGAGGCGAAGCGGGCTTGATTGGCCAGCGTCCATTCGGTGCCGCCGAAGGAGGTGTAGTCCAAGGTGGTGCGCGGGCCCGCCACCCCGGTCGTGGCGTCGCCCGCCTCGTCGATCACGTCCTGCACCGCCTTGGCCGCTTCCAGCCCGTCGCCGAGCGATTGCCACAGCGCCTCCGCGGCGTCGTTGTCCGACCACGTGATGGCCGCCTCCACGTCGTGGATGATGCCCTCCTGCGGGTCGTGCCGCAGCGCGGCGATCGCGAGCGGCACCTTGATCGTCGACCACGCGATGCCGCTGACCCAGTCGCCGAAGACGGTCATCCGGCCCCCGCCGACGGGGATGATCGCCATGCCGACCTGTCCGCCGAGCTGGGGTTGTAACTGGGTGAAATCGGCGGCCAGCGAGTCGGGCATGGATATGGCGAGCCGCGGCCGCCACGCCCCCGCGGTGTCGACGACGACCGCCGGGGGATCGGTGTCGGCCCGATTGCCGGGAAGCAGCGTGCACGAAGTCAGCGTGAGCAGCACCACCATCGCTGCGGCGCGCAGCACCGAACGACACGACGAAGCGGATCCCGTCGACCTCACCACCGAGTCCTCCCCACCACCGGTGACGCGTCGCGCTGTAGAACGGCGGTGCAAAATATCTCATCGGGCCCGTCCGGTCGGTGACCGGACGAGAGACATCACCGCGGCGCGCGGCGGCGTCGACGGCACGATGTCTCGAACATAGTTTTGCCGATCTTCCCGGAGAATTCGAAACCCCGTGGCCACGGCGTCACCCGGTAGGCTCCAGGATCGGTAGGAAAGCGGTCACCTGAAGGGGGCGTGTTGCTCGACAGCGGTGCGGTGTTCGCCGGGTTCACCATAGAGAAGCTCCTCGGTCAGGGCGGCATGGGATCGGTGTATCTCGCCCGTCATCCCAGACTTCCTCGGCAGACCGCGCTCAAACTGCTCAACCGGGAGCTGTTCACCGACGTGGAGGTCCGGGCCCGCTTCGAGCGGGAGGCGGACCTGGCGGCGCAGTTGGACCATCCGAACATCGTCGCGGTGTACGACCGCGGCACCGAGGACGAGCAGCTGTGGATCTCCATGCAGTACGTCGACGGCGTCGACGCGGCCACGGTGAACCCGCAGAACCTGCCGCCGGAGCGTGCCGTGCAGATCGTCGAAGGCGTCGCCTCCGCCCTTGACTACGCGCACGGGATGGGGGTGCTGCACCGCGACGTCAAGCCGGCGAACATCATGCTGGCCCGCGCGGTGGGCGGCCACGGTGAGCGGGTCTTCCTCACCGATTTCGGCATCGCCCGGCTGCGTGAGGATTCCACCCACCTGACCCAGACCGGCATGTTCACCGCGACGCTGGCCTACGCCTCGCCCGAGCAGATGACCGGGGCCCACCTGGACCACCGCTCCGATCAGTACTCGCTGGCGTGCGCGCTGTATTGGTTGCTGACCGGCGTCGCCCCGTTCGACGCGCCCGCCCCCGCCGACATCATCCGCGGCCACCTCCAGTTGCCGCCGCCCTCCGTCGCGGCCCGGCGCGCCGGTCTGTCGCCCGCGCTGGACGCGGTGATCGCCAAGGCCATGGCGAAGCGACCCGACGACCGATACGTCTCCTGCGTCGAATTCGCCTCGGCCGCGCGGCGAGCGCTCACCGAGCCCGCTCCGACGGTGGTGGCCGCGCAGTACCAACCGCAGCCGGCGCCCACCGTCTTCGCGCAACCGGCCTATCCCGGGCCGGAGGCGAGTCCGCCGACCTACGTCCCCACCGCCTCCGCCCCCGGCTATACCGCTCCACCGCAGTACAACCCGAACCCCATGAGCGGCCAGCAGTTCTCGGCGTCCAATGGCTATGCCGCGGCGGCTCCGCAGCCGAGTTACCCTGCGGCGCCGCCGCCTTCGGCTCCGGCACCGATCGCCTATCCGCCCCACCAGCCGAGTTATCCGTCGCAGGGCCGCTCCAATACCGGCCTGATCGTGACCATCGTCCTGGTGATCGTCGCGCTGCTGGTCGGCGTCGGCATCGTCGTCGCGAAGGTCGGATTCTCGAATTCCGCGTCGCCGCTCGACCTCCCCACCAAGACGCCGTCGGGCCCGTCCGCCGCGGACAAGCTCGCCGAAGCGTTCCCGAAGCTGCTGCCGCAAGGCGTCGATACGAAATACGACATCGGCTCCGGACCGGGCTATCGCGGCAAGACCTGCTTCCTCGGCACCGCCAAGCCGGGCGGCAAGGTGTCCAGCGCCAACGGCGTACCCGACTTCCCGAACTGGGCGACGGCCTGGAACTGCTGGGGCACACCGATCGACGAGCCCGACTACGTCCTCATCGGCTTCAAGTCGTCCGCCGATGCCCAGGCCGCGGTGCGGGACCTGCCGTCGAATACCGCGACGACCGAACGCAACAACGGCGAGTCGTATTCGACCTACCGGTGGCAGGAGAAAGCGAGCGGACTGCCGGACGGCTATCTCGTCGTCGACTTCGCCGACGACCCGGCCCGGTCGAACTACCTGCTGTTCGCCACGGTGACCCTCACCGACAGCATGCCGACCTCCGGGTTCGGCATCACCTCGGCGAAATTCAAGGCCTGGTTCGCCGACCTGCCGCTGTGAACCAGGAGTCTCAGTCGACGGCCAGCGCCTCCACGATGGGCAGCCGGGCCGCGCGCAACGCGGGTGGAATCGACCCGAGCAGCGCCAGCGCCAGCGCGATCACGGCGTAGACCAGCAGCATCGGGCTCGGCCGGTAGGCCACGTCGATGGTCAGCGCGTGTCCGATGGCGACCGTGCCCAGGAACTGCACCGACGCGCCGAGCGCCAGACCAAGCACCGCGCCGACGATCCCGATACCGGCGGCCTCGGCCAGCACCGAACGCATCAGGAACTTGCGCCCGGTGCCCATGGCACGCAGTACGCCGAGTTCCCTGCGGCGCTCCAGCACCGAGAGCATCAACGTGTTGAGCAACGCGACCGTGGCGACCAGCACCACGATCCAGAGAATGGCGTTGCTCATCGCCATACCCTGCCGGATGCTCGACGAAGCGGCCACCACCGTGTCCGCGCCGGTGTCCACGTTCAACTCCGGCGGCACCACTTGCCGTATCGCCGCGAACACCGCCGCGCGGTCGGCGCCCGGTGCGATGTCGACCGCGATGACCGTCTCCCCGGGCCGTTCGTACCAGCTGCGCATCAGGTTCAGGTCCATCATCACCACGCCGGCGATGGCGGAGAAGTACGGAATCACCTGCAACACACGCACGGTGTGGGGGCCGGTAGGGGTCGGCAGGGTCAGTTCCGCGCCCGCGCCGACGCCGAGTGAGCGCGCCACGTCGCGCGAGATGGCCACGCCTTCCCCGGCCGACAGCCGGGCGACCGATTCGTCGGTGAGCATGCGCATCCGCGTTTCCCTGGCGTCGGGCGGAAACCCTTGCAGCATCACGCGACTGCCGCCCAGCGTGGCGAAGGCCATCTGCGCCGGGCTGAGATGCGCGACGCCGGGCACCGCCGCGAGCTTGCCCGCCAGATCCGCGGGCAGCAGCGGCCCGGTCGGGAACTGCGCCATCGAGGCGGGGCTGACGTAGACGTCGTTGCGGGCCAGATCGGTGAAAGTGACCGTGGCCGAGTCGATCATGTTGCTGGAGGCGCCGCTCATGCCGACGGTGGCCCCGACACCGATCATCACCGTCATCGCGGTCGCCCACACGCGCCGCGGCGAACGCTCCAGCGTGGTCGCGCCCAGGGCGCCGGGAGCGCGGAACCAGCGCGCGATCCCCGCCGCGGCCCGCACGATCGGGCCGGTCGCGGCGAAACAGATCAGGATCGCGGCGATGAACGACATCGAGATCGCGGTCAGCGAGTAGCGGCCGAGATCGCTGCTCGCGATCAGCACCGCCGCCCCGGCCAGCCCGCCACCTGCGATGACGGCGAGCCAGCGCAGCAGCGGGCTCGCGGTGTCGGTCCGGCCCGCTCCGACCGGAGCCAGCGCCTCGATGGGCTGGACCTTGTACACCTGGCGGGCGGCGAGGGAGGCCGCGAGCACGCTGGTGAACACGCAGGCCACGACGGCGAACGGAATCACGTACCAGGGCACCGAGTATTCGGTGCGCGCCTCCACGGACTGCACGATCGCGGTGGGCAGTGTGCCGATCGCGATGCTGCCCATGAACACACCCAGCGCCGCGCCGACCGCGCCGCCGAGCACGCCGAGCAACGCCGCCTCGGCCAGCAGGTCGCGCACCATCGGGCCGCGCTTGCCGCCGATCGCGCGCAGCAGCGAGAGCATCGGCCTGCGCTGGGCGATCGCCATGCTCATCGCGTTGTAGATGAGGAACGCCGAGACGATCAGCGCGGCCGCCGACGCCATGGTGGTGGAGTAGCGGACGATCTGCACCGCGCCGCCCGCCTGCACGGTGCGCAGACTCGGCTCGGCCACCACCGCGCGGCCGTCCACCGCGTCGGTGAGCGCCGCGCGCACCTGACCGAGATCGGCGCCCTGGGCTGGGATGATCTGCACCGAGTCCAGCCGCCCGGCCCGGTCGGTGATCTTCTGCGCCAGCCCGAGCGGGGCGGCGATGAGGTGGCCGTCGTCGAGTTTCCGGGAGGTCTCCGCGTCGAGGACACCCGCGACCGTGACCGTCGTGCCGCCGAGCGCGAACTGCTCGCCCTCGGCGCGGCCGAGCCCGGTGCCCACCAGCACCCCATTGGGCACCGAGAGCAGCTTCCCCGTGAAAGCGCTCATCGGCGCGGTCAATTCGCTGCCCAGCGCGCCGATGTTCGAGTCGGCGCCGATCAGCAGCGCGCGGTCGGCGCCGGTGCCGATCTGCGCGCGCAGCATCGGCACCGCCACCGCGACGCCGGGTGTGGTCGCGATCCGCCGCAGCAATTGCTGGTCGAATCCCGCGTCGGTGATCCCGCTGACCTCCAGCTGCGCCTTCCCGCCCAGGCCGCGGGTCAGTCTGTCCACCGAGCCGGTGACCGATCCGGAGATGCTCAGCACCGCCACCAGCAGCGACGCCGACACGCCCATCACGATCAGCGACATGAAGGTGCGGCCGCGATGGGCGAGCAGCTCGCCGATGTTGAACAGCCGCAGGCGATCCCACGCCGCGCCGATCATGCTGTTTCCCTTCTCGCCCGCATGTCCACGCCGCGCCGCCGACCGTTCACGCGTTGACCGTCCGCTCGACCTTGTCGTTGGACCCGATCCGGCCGTCGCGCAGGGTGATCACACGGTCGCAGTAGGTCACCGCGCCCATGTCGTGGGTCACCATCACCACCGAACTGCCCGATGCGGCGATCTCGCCGAGCAACTCGAGGATGGCGGCGCCGGTCTTGGAGTCGAGATTGCCGGTGGGCTCGTCGGCCAGGATCAGCGGCGGGTCCATGATCAACGCCCGCGCCACCGCCACCCGCTGCATCTGCCCGCCGGACAATTCGGCCGGACGGTGTTCGGCCCGCGCCGCGAGGCCCACCCGGTCGAGCAACTCCAGGGCGCGCGGCTTGGCCTTGCGCAAACCCGTGCCGTCCAGCAGTTTCGGTATCGCCACGTTCTCCCACGCCGAGAGCGTGGGCAGCAGGTTGAAGAATTGGAAGACGAATCCGACCTGGTGACGCCGGAATTCCGACTGCTGCTCCTCGTCCAGCACGCCGATCTCCTCGCCCCGGAACCGGATCGAGCCCGCGTCGGGACTGTCCAGCGCGCCGAGCAGATGCAACAAGGTGCTCTTACCGGAACCGGATGGCCCGATGATCGAGGTGAATTCCCCAGTCTCTATTCGCAATGCGACGTCGTCGAGTGCGCGGACCGCCTGGCCGCCGACCCGATACTCCTTCGTCACGCCCGATAGTTCCAGCATCGCCGGTTCCGGCATCGTCGTCCCCCGCTCCGTATGGTCGATCAAAGTTCTTCGTTCCTCGTCGCGCGTTACCGCGCCATGGCCTCCGACGCGAGTTTGCGGCGACGATACTGTGCGTCGAGCACCGCGCGCAGCACCGGCTGCTCGGCCGCCAGTTCGAGATAGGCCTCCATCGCCGTCGATCCCTGGTCGAGTTTCGCGGCGAAGTGGAGATTCCACCGGTAGCGCAATGTGAGCAGGAGCCCGTCCTCGCCGCCGAACAGCCGATCCAGATCGGGGAGTTCCGCGAACAGGTCGGGATCGGCCGGGTCGAGCGCCGCGCGGGTGAGTACGGTGTGCACGATGTCGGTTCGAGCGTGCTGATCCGTCCAGGACATGGCCATCGCCTTCCTCTGTGAATACCGCCAACGCTACGGACGCGACCGTGTTGTTGTCGTCGTGCCAGGGACCCGAATGCGTCTCCGACCACGGTAGGAGCGGCGGCCCGCTCGCGGGACGATGTACCGGCCCGGATCCGGCGGCTAGCCTTACAGAATGGGTTCGACCGGCGTATCCGAAGCACCGCCAGGTACGCCTCGCGCGGGCCGCGTGCCGGCCTCGATGCGGCGTGTCGGGGAGCGGTGCGCCGAGTTCGCGCGCGATCCGGTCGCGGCCTTCCGGCGCAGCGTCGAGGAGTTGCCCTACGACTACCCGCCCTCGGTGATCGTCAGCGTCGACATCGCGGTCTTCGCCGTGGCGGTCGCGGCGGCGATCCAGCGGCACAGCTATTTCCCGACCCTGCTTCCGATCGTGGCGGTGCTACTGACCTGCGCTTTCGGTCCCTTGCACGCGTTGCTCGGCGTGTTGCCGCGCCCGCTGCTGCTCGGCGCGATGGCGATGACGGCCGAGGCGCTGTTCCTCGCTCAACCGGTCGAGGCCGATTTCGCGCCGTTCGTCCTGGTGGCCGCCGCGGGCGAGATCGCGGCGATCGCGCCGAAACGGGTGAGCATCCCGGTCACCATCGCGATGATGCTGCAACTGGTCGCTTTCGCCCTGATCGGCCATGTGACCGAAGGGTTGCCGACCTATCTGGTCGGCGTCGCCTTCGGCTGGATGGCCGGGTTGATGCTGCAGTATCAGCGCCGCTTCCTCTACCAGGAACGCGGGTATCAGGACATCCGCGCCGCGCAGGCCGCCGACGAGGAGCGGCGCCGGATCGCCAGAGAAGTGCACGACGTGATCGCGCACTCGCTGAGCGTCACGCTGTTGCATCTCACCGCCGCCCGGCACGCGCTGCAGACCGACCGCGACGTGGACGAAGCCGTGGAAGCGCTGACCGACGCCGAACGACTCGGCAGGCAGGCGATGGCCGACATCCGCCGCACGGTGGGCCTGCTCGACGCGCGCCCCTGGAAGCAGGCGCCGGAACCGGGTGTGGAGGACATCGAGGATCTGGTCGGCGATTTCGTGCGGGCCGGTCTGGACGTGCGCTACGACCGCGAGGGCGATCTCGGCGCGGTGTCGCCCGCGGTCGGGCTCGCGCTGTACCGGATCGGCCAGGAGTCGCTGGCGAACGTGGTCAAACACGCGCACGGCGCGTCCGCCAGGATCCGGGTCGCGGTGGACACGACGATGGTCACCCTCACGGTGGACAACACGGTGCCCGCAGGGCTGCCCGCCCAGCGCGGCGCGGGCATGGGTCTGTCCGGTATGCGGCAGCGCGCCGAACTGCTCGGCGGGCGCATGACGGCGGGCCCGTCCAGCCGCGGCTGGTCGGTGCGAGCCGGTATCCCGCTCGCGCCCGGTCGCGGCGGATTCTCGTGTTCGGTGCTGCCGGGAAGCTCCACCACCGGCCGGGAGGTTTCGTGAGCGAGCGTCGGCGAACCGGAGCATCGGGCGTTGCCGGGTCCGGGCAACGAGGTGGAGTTGTGCGCGTTCACCGGCGAGTGAACCGAGAACGGAGCGTGCCGTCGTGCAGGTCGGAACCGAACGCCACCGGGGTGCGGTCGTGAGTGTGACGACACCCGCCAGTGGCGAGGACGCCGTAACCGTGCTGGTGGTCGACGACCAGGAGCTCGTGCGCGGCGGTCTGCGGCGCATCCTGCGCAGGCGGGACGGATTCGTGGTCGCCGAATGCGCCGACGGCGACGAGGTGCCCGCCGCCGTCGCGGAGGTCGGCCCCGACGTGGTGCTGATGGACCTGCGGATGAAACGGGTCGGCGGCATCGACGCGACCAGGATGCTGCGGGCGCGCGACGGGGCTCCGCCGGTCCTGGTGCTCACCACCTTCGACGACGATCAGTTGCTGTCCGGAGCGCTGCGCGCGGGCGCGGCCGGATTCATCCTCAAGGACTCGCCCGCCGAGGACCTCATTCGCGCGGTACGGATGGTCGCGGGCGGCGGCGCCTGGCTCGACCCCGCGGTGACCGGCCGCGTGCTGTCGGCCTACCGCACCGTACGCCCGGTGCGCACCAACACGGATGCACGCCTGTCCGAGCTGACCGCGCGCGAATACGAGGTGCTCGAACTGATCGGGCGCGGCCGGGTGAACGCGGAAATCGCTCGTGAACTCGGCATCTCGGAAGTGACCGTGAAAAGTCATGTGGGGCATATCTTCGGCAAGCTCGAGCTGCGGGATCGGGCCGCGGCGATCGTGTTCGCGTTTGACCACGGGGTGGTGACACCCGGAGAATCCAATCTATGACGGGCAGGCTCCGGTCGCGTACCGCGTGATCTCGGTGTGCGTTCCAGGCCCGGGATGCGGAGGATGACGGGTGCAGGAACCTGGGCCGAGAACCGGGACGCGGTTCGGGCCGTACGAACTGCGGTCGTTGCTGGGCAAGGGGGGAATGGGGGAGGTATACGAGGCGTACGACACGGTCAAGGACCGGGTGGTCGCGGTCAAGCTGCTCTCCGAAGAACTCGCCAAAGACCCGATGTACCAGTTGCGTTTCCGGCGCGAATCGCAGGCCGCGGCACGGCTGGCCGAACCGCACGTCATCCCGATCCACGACTGGGGCGTCATCGACGGGGTGCTGTTCATCGACATGCGGTTGGTCCGGGGCGTCGATCTGCGCACCCTGTTGCGCGGCAAGGGTCCGCTGAGCCCCGCTCGCGCCGTCGGCATCATCGAGCAGATCGCTTCGGCGCTCGACGCGGCGCACGCGAACAATCTGGTGCATCGCGACGTGAAACCGGCGAACATCCTTGTCACGGACGCGGATTTCGCGTATCTAGCCGATTTCGGTATCGCGCATACCGAAGGCGACAGCGCGGTGACGCTGGTCGGCATGGCCGTCGGCTCCTACATCTACATGGCTCCTGAGCGCTTCGACGTCGGCCCGGTGACCGGCCGCGCCGACGTCTACTCGCTGGCCTGCGTGCTGCACGAGTGCCTGACCGGAGCGACGCCGTTCCCGGCGGCCAGCATGAACGTGCTGATCAAATCGCACATGTCCGATCCGCCGCCGCGGCCGAGCGCGCAGGCCAGTGGCATTCCCGCCGCGTTGGACGAGGTGGTGAACCGCGGTATGGCCAAGGACCCGGCCGACCGCTACCCGACCGCGACCGCGCTGGCCAGGGCTGCCCGCGCCGCCCTCACCTCGGCGCCTGCCACCGGGCCGACGCTGGTGGTGCGCGCGCCCGACCGGTCGCAGCAGACCGGTGCGGCGGTCGCGCCGGAATCGACCGGCGAGCTGCCCGTGATCCATCCGAGCGCGCCGACGGTGGTCCGGCCGACGGAGTTCCAGTTCACGCCGCTTCCGTCGGCTGATGCGCCGGAGCCGCCGCGAGCCCCGTTCCCGCCGGAGGTGGACTTGCCTCCGATACGTCCCTTCCCGGACGCGCACCTGTATCCGGAAACCCAGGCGTATCTGGAGGCGGCGGGATACCCGCAGGCGCCGGAGCCTGCCGCGCCGCCGACACAGGTGTATCGGCAGGGCTACGCCGATTCCGCCGCGCCGGGGGTTTTCGATTCCGCGTACGCGCGACAGCTGGACGACGCCGCATACCCCGATCCGGATTCCACTCGGATGTTTTCGGAGCCCGCTGCCCCGCCGACGCAGGTGTTCGGGCAGGGTTCAGCCGCGCCGGGGGTTTTCGATTCCGCGTACGCGGGGCAGGCGGACGACTCCGCGTACGCCGATCCGGATTCCACGCGGGTATACGCGGAACCGACTGTGGCGCAGGCGTATTCCGATACGCCGCCGCAACCCTATTCGCAGGCCGCCGAAAACGTCTTCACCGAAAGTCATCCGGGGCTCGGGAACTACCCGCAGTATCCGGATCGAGAACAGCCACCCGCACCGCACGGCACGCCCGACCACCTTCCCGCACCGGACTCGGCCCCGACCCAGTATCTGGCGCCGGCGGAGCACCACGCACACGCGGCTCGCACCGACTATCCGCCGCATGGCGATTACCCCGCGCGCACCGGCCGCCCCCTGGGCCGCGACGAACCGGAGTACGGCTATGACGAGTACGACGAGCCCGATTACTCCGAGTCTCGTCCGAGTCGCTCCATAGCGCTGCCCATCATGGTGGCCGTTTTCGCCATCGTCGCGTTGACCGTCGGCGGCGCGATCGCCTGGCAGTCGTTCGGCCGCGGGCAAGTCGAGACGACCTCCGCCGCCGCGCACTCCGAGGAGTCCGCGCCGGTGGCCGGGCCCACCACTCGGGCGCCGAGCCGCACATCGGCCCCGTCGGCCACGTCGACCTCGGCGAAGCCGACCCAGGTCACGCTGCCCGCGGGTGCGAAGCCGTGCGGCCAGGGGCAGGCCGCCGCCGGGACGTTCACCCAGTCGGCGACGGGTACCGCCGTGACCAGCTGTGCGTTCGCCGAGGAGGTGCGCAGAGCCTATGCCGCACTCGGCCAGTCGCAGAACGCGACTCGTGACGCGCCGCGCTCGGTCGTCGCGATCAGCCCGGTCACCGGCCGCAGCTACACCATGAACTGCCTGCCCGAAGGTCAGGTCGTCACGTGCAGCGGCGGCGAGAACGCGGTGGTGTACGTCTACTGACGGTGCGGCGCAGGTCGGCTACGGCACGGCCGGGCTTCCGCCCGGGACCACCGGCAAGCCCGCCGCCTTCCAGGCTCGGAACCCTCCGACGAGGTCGGTCACCTGACGCAGTCCCAGACGCAGCCCGTCGGCGGCCGCGAGACTGGAGGCGTAGCCCTCGTTGCACACGATCACCACCGGGGTGTCGGCGGCGACGCCGGGCAGCCGGTGGTCGCCGTTCGGGTCGAGGCGCCACTCCAGGACGATCCGCTCGACCACGACCGCGCCGGGTATCTCACCCTCGGCACTGCGGTTCGCGTGCGGCCGGATGTCCACGATCAGTCCGCCCTCGGCCTGCACCGCGGCGGCCTGCTCCGGCGTCACCCGTTCCAGCTGCGCTCTGGCCCTGGTCACCATGTCCTCGGCGCCTGTACTCATCGTGCATCCACTCCGCTCGCTGACGTCCCTGCGAAGTCAGCCAGCGTACGGTATTCGCGGACCGGTCGAAGCGGGGGAGAGTACGCGTGCACCGACGCGGCGGGCCACGGCTTGTCGTTGCGCAGCTGATGCGCTCGATCGGGGCCGAATCCGACCGTGTCACCTGCCCGTCGTTCCGCCTTCTGGACCGTCCCGCCCAGATGCAGATATTCCTCGCTGAGTTCCCCCACGGTCATGGTGAACGAGCCGGACGCGCCGCCGTGGTCGTGCGGTTCGGTGCCCTGCCCAGGAGCCCAGGACAGCAGCCACAACTCCACGCCCATGGTCAGGGCCAGGCGGGTCCACCAGCGCTGCTCGGCGTCGAAGCGCACGATGTCCAGCAGCGGCGTGGCCAATTCCGCGGCCACCAAGCTGGTCAACCGGTGTAACTCGGCGGGTGACCACAGCGTCCGCTCCGGGTGGATGGCGTCTCGAACCAGCGGCACGTCGATGTCGGGATGGATATCGCGCGCGTGCTTGAGGTTCACCGGAACGGATGTGGTCACATGTGCTCCTGACGGGATCGATCGGATGAGCGGCTCGTGGCTGCCGCGTGGATTCTCCGCCATCGCGCCCGGATTTTCACGAATCACGATCAGGGCGAATAAAATTCATCGATCGCCGTCACGGCCGCACACCGGGCCTCGGCGTGCGGCGCCACCGCCGTTCGGCTACCCGAACCCGGGCATCGGCGGGGATTCCGGGAAGACGACGGGCAACGACACGAGGGCACGGTGGAACGGTCCAGGTCGCCAGGACAGCTCTTCCGGCTCGACCGCCAGTCGCATCTCGGGCAGGGCATCCAGTAGTTGGTCGATGGCGTCCTGCGCGATCAGGTACGCCATCGATTTGGCGGGGCAGGAGTGCGGTCCGGCTCCCCAAGCCAGGTGCGCCCGGCTGTCGGTGTGCTGGCCGGTGTGGATCGCCGGATCGTTGTTGCACGCGGCCATGCTGATCACGACCGGCTGGTGCGCGGGCAACCACACGTCGTCGATCAGGATCGGCTGTTTCGGGTAGCTGAAGCAGTAGTTGGCGCCGGGCGGGTCGTCGAACAGTACCTCGTCGAGTGCGTCGCGGGTGGACAAGCTGCCGCCGAATATCCCGCCCGCGAATCGGCGGTCGGTGAGCATCAGCCGCAAGGTGTTGGCGATCAGGTTCTGCTGTGGCTCGATCCCCGCCCCGTACAGGGTGACCAACTGGTGGATCATCTCCATGTCGTCGAGGCCGACAGGGTGCCGCAGCAGTCGCGAGGTGATGTCGTCCCCCGGACTCCGCCGTTTCATCTGCACCAGGTCGAACAGCGCGTCGGCGAGCATCGCGTTGCCCTTGTCCGCGTTGACGCCCTCGAAGATGGCGGCCATGCCGATCGCGACGTGCTGCCCGATCTCCGGCGGGCAGCCGAGCATCGAATTGAGCACCGCGAATGTGAGCGGGAACGCGTACTGGCTGATCAGATCCGCCGCACCGTCCTGGCAGAAGGCGTTGATCAGCGGGCCCGCGATCTGTTCGGTCGTCGCGTGCAGTGCGTGCAGGTCGACCGCGTCGATAGCGGCGACATTCACCTGCCGGTAGCGCTGGTGCTCGAATCCGGTGTTGCGCAGCGCGTTCGGCCGCCACTCCATCATCGGCAGGATCGGGCAGCCACCGGGAATGCCCTGCTGCCAAGTGCGTGGGTCCGAGGGAAAGTGCACCGGGTCGTTGAGGATTCGCAGCGCCGTGTAGTAACCGATCACCAACGTCGCGGGCACATTCGGCGCCAGTTCGATCGGCACGAGCGAGCCGTACCGGCGGCGCATCTCACGGTAGGCGTGATGCGGGTCCGCGGCGAATGCCTCCGTGTACAACGCGACCCGTGGCCCGTCGGTGTCTAGTGGCGAATTGTGCTGAACTGGACAGCTTTTCGTGCTCTCAGAAGTGGATTGCGGGGACTGTGGCGTGGACAAAGGGCATGACTCCAGAAGAGGAGGCTCGTCGCCGGTGCGTGCGGGGCACGCGGGGTCGGCTACGCGCCGGTCAGGTGCATGTTTTCCGATGTAGCTACGGGATCGTAAGCAGTTCCGGCGCCGTGGTGGGGCGGTTTGAGTCGCCCGATCGGTGAACGCGGAGCTGTTCGCGGCGGCTGCGTCGGTCCGGGGCTTGCTCGCGCCGCTCGGCAGGCGCCTCTCGACCGTGTTTCGTCATGGCCGCCCTCGTCGTCCCCGTAGGGGGTTTATCGGCTCAGTGCCGCATCGCGATTCATCCGGGAAGGTGGTCCGTCGCACTGGCGATTCAGTGATGGCAGAGGCCTCGGTCACGTACGTCCGCTCATTCGGACGGGCGTGGATGCCCCGCCGGAGCGCCTCTTCAGTATCAGCGGAAGCGTCGTGGCGACTGAACCGAGCCCCGCCGTTGCGCGACCGGCGGTTCGGCGTTCATGCGATGGTCGGCCTGATCATTCGCCGAGGTCCGCCGCATACCGTTCGGAGAGCGAGGCGATGCGTTCGGCGGGCCAGGGGCACCGGAGGTCTCCTCGGGTAGCGGCGAAGAAGACTTCCAGGTGGACGTGCCAGGCGGCCAGCAGTTGGGGCCGTAGCCTAGCCAGTTTTTCCGGCAGGGTCTGGGTCAGCTCCACCCGCACGCCGAGGTCGGGATCGGCTTCGAAGGACCAGCGCACGGTGCCTGCCACCGCGTCGTCGTGCCGCCACTCGTACTCCAGCCACCGAGGCGGCTCGACACCGACGAGCTCACCCGCCTCGACGTGCGCGTTGGTCGCCCGGATCGGCGGCGGGCCGCCCACGGTCGGAGTCTGCTCCTCGGTGAGCAGCGACCACAGCCGGTCCCGCGGCTGCCACACCAGGTCGCGAGCGAAGCGCAGCGCATAGCCGTCGGCGACCTCGGCGCAGTCGCCCGTGTCCAGCCCGAATTCCGCTGTGTAGTACTCGATATCGGCGGGCCAGGTGGTGTCCGGTTCGGTGTGGCCACCGTCGAGCGCGGCCGTGAGTGCCGCCAGGCAGCGGTCCCAGCCGACCGCTGACCGCGCGGCGCCGAGCCGCGCGCCGGGCCCGCCGCCGAGGACATGGGTGAAGATCAGCAGCGTTGCGTCCCCATCGGCCACCAGCTCGAAGCGCAGCACGTCCCGGTTCCATCGGAACATGTAGACCTTG
The DNA here is from genome assembly GCF_053604885.1 of Nocardia sp. NPDC003999. NCBI lineage: Bacteria > Bacillati > Actinomycetota > Actinomycetes > Mycobacteriales > Nocardiaceae > Nocardia > Nocardia sp. NPDC003999. Next base: position 649,813 of record NZ_JBSGIB010000001.1, on the reverse strand, counting down.
GGTGGGTCGAATTCGAGCACCTCGCCGTGGGACATGCTGTCGGCTGTCTCCGGTGCGTCGGCGAAGGTGAATCGCATCGCTGCGCCGGGCCGCGGCTCGGTCGTGACAGCGGCGGGGAACCAGGCGGACATCTGGCTCGGATCGCTGATCGCGCGCCACACTTTTTCCGGGGGATGGGCCAGCCTGCGTTCGAACCGCAGGGTGGGCGCGCCGTCGACGGTGCGCAGTCGTGCTCGGGGCTCGCTCATCGGTGTCCTTTCTCGTCGGGCATGGCGTCGAGATGACGTTCCAGGGCGTCGAGGCTGGTTTCAGGGCTGTGGCCACGACCGCAGTGCGATGTCCACGGTCCGGCGCAGGTGCGACGGTTTCGCGCCCGAGGCCGCTTGGACCGCGATCCCGTCGGAGACCGTCATGAGGTAGCGGGCGAGGTCGGCGGGTTTGCTGTCCTCGGGGAGGTCGCCGTCGGCGCGTGCTCGCTCCAAGCGCCGCCGCAGCGCGGCCTCGCCCGCGAGGCGCACCGCCACCGCGCTCTTGCGGCTGTGCTCGGCTTCCGGCCCGCAGGCTTGCGCGCTGCGCACCGATAGGCAGCCGGGGCTGTCGTGCCCGGTGGTCAGCTCGATCGCGCCGGCGAGGTACGCGGCCGCGACCGCGCGGGCGGTCGGGAGTTCGATGGCTTCGGTGAGGTAGCGCCCGGGTCCGTCGACATAGCGTTCGAGCGCTCGGTCGAACAGTTCCGCTTTGCTGCCGAAGGCGGCGTACAAGCTGGGACGGTTGATGCCCATCGCCGCGGTGAGATCCGACAACGCGGCGCCCTCGTAGCCGTACCGCCAGAACACCTCCAGCGCGCGGTCCAGCGCGCTGTCGATGTCGAAGCTCCGGGGCCTGCCTCCCGGCATGGGCACCTCCCACTGCTGTTTGCCTATCGGTACCTTAGGCCGCCGCGGTGCGCGCTCACAGGTCGCCGACCGGTCTGCGCACACCGGTTTCCGCGGCTTCGGCGATGGCGTCGACGAGGCGGCGCTGGCGCAGGCCCACGGTGAAGTCGGGCCGAGCGGTCCTGCCCTCGGCGATGGCGCTCGCGGTCTCGCGGTAGACGCCCGCGACGTGGGCGACGGGACCTGGGGGCAGTGTGGACGGCACCAGGCGGTAGCGCTCCGGGACCGGGAGTTCGCTGATCAACCCCTGATCGGTGCGCAGTTCGATGCGCCAGTCGGCCCAGTGCGGATACATCCCGGCCTGCACCGGGCTGATCGCAAGAGCCCCCTCCGTACCGCGAATGTGCAGCGCGAATCCGGACGGAGCGTCCGCGTTTCCGCCGTGCACGGTCACCGCGGCGACCGCGCCGCTCTTCAGGCGACCGGCCAGGACCAACTGCTCCGGCTGCCGATTCGGGACGGTCCGGCCGGTGCCGACGACGGTCAATTCGTCGTGCGGTGTGGCGACGACGGCGGACACTTCGGCGAGTTCACCGGCCAGGTGTTCGAGCACCGCGAGCACGTGCCCGGCCATGATCGTCAGCAGACCGGTGCCCTGGGCGGGATCGGTGGTCCAAGCCAATTCCGGCCGAATCGAACCGCCGCCGAACGGATCTCCGGCGGCGATGACGGTGACCGCGGAAACGGCGCCGATCCGGCCCGCCGCGAGCAGATCGCGGACGAAGTTCACCGACGGCGAGTGGTAGCCCTGCAAGACCACCGCGTGCACTACATCCGCCGCTGTCGCCGCCGCGGTCAGCTCGGCGCTCTCGGCCGCGCTCGCGCCCATCGGCCACTCGCAGACGACGTGCTTGCCCGCCGCGAGCGCCGCGCGCACCACCGCGGCGTGCCCCGGTGACTTCACTGTCGCCACAACCAGGTCCACCTCGGGATGCGCGGCCAACTCGGCCGCGTCGGTGAACGCGTGCGTGGCGCCGGTGGCCTCGGCCGCGGCGGCGGCCGAGGCGGGGTTGGTCGTCGCCACCGCCGCGACGCGGAACTCGGGCAGTGCGGCCAGCGCGGGCAGGTGGGTCGCGGCGGCCCAGCTTCCGGTGGGATTCGCGCCGACGACGCCGACACCGAGCGGGGTGGTGCTACCGGTCATGAGGACTCCTAGTTCTGTACCGTTTGGTAGTAAACTAGGCGCGCTACGGCCGCGCGGCAACCGATAATGTACCGATAGGTAAAAAATTTCGACGCCGACTGGAGAGTGCGCCCCTCCTGCTCCAGTGGTGATTGCTGAGAGATTGCGAATAAGTGTGCTAGACATTTGCGCTGGATCGGAACGGCGATGCTCCGGGGTGGTCTGGCGCGGGAATGCCCGCGGATCGGAAGATCACGTCCGGGCAGTGGCGTCACTCTGGCGAATCGGCGGTGACCGTGCTTGCGGCGGGGAGCGTCGGCCGGGCTCGATCCGATCGTGGCTGCCGAACGGCATGGCGGTGGTCGTTGCGGCCTCGCCCGCCGCGCGGCGGATGTCGCCGCTGGTGCGGCCCTCCGACGACGACGAGGAGGGCTTGCGTCGACCGCCTCGATGTGCTTTCCGCCAAGGCGGGTGCATCTCGTGGTGAAGCCCGCCAAACGCGCTCGCGGGAAGCCTTGCCCTCGGGGGCATACCTCCGGCACCCAAAAAGTCCTGCGGTAATACTCGAATGCTATTGAGCGCGACCGGGGTGCGCAGACCTGTTCGGCAGTGGCCGTGGCGGTCAGAGGTTTTCGGTGAACTGGGGCGTAATCAATTCATCTAGTACGTTCTCCGGGATAACGAGAAGCAGTTCTCGGGTGAGGCCGACGGCGAACGTCGGTTCCGAACCCGGCCGCTCGGCGACATCGGGCGGGTAGGTGGAGGTGTCCATGCTTGTTGACCGCGCCGTCGTCATCTGGCGGGGAGACAAGAGTCAGTCGACCCGAGGCCGCGCCCCTGCCGTCGCGGTCGCCGGTCGGCGAGCCGGGGGAGTTCGCGAGAAGAATGTGCCGAAAATGTCTACTGATCGATTCCGCAGAGTTCGAAACGTCCTGGGTTGTGCGGCGCTTGCCGCGGCTCTGGTAGCCGGGTGTAGTACCAACCGCGCCGAGGATTCGTCGAGCGAGCCGACCATCACCGAGGCCGCGGCCCGCACCGACCAGAAGGGCCTGTCCATCATCGTGCCGGGCACCTTGGCAGCGAGCTATGCCGAGCTCGCCGCGGGCGTGCGCGGGAAGATGGGCATGGCCATCGTGCCGGTCGGCGGCGAGCAGCCGATCACCTTCGGCGAATGGACCAGCGGTCCGGCCTGGTCGACGATGAAGGTGCCGCTGACCGTCGCCGCGCTGCGGCGCAGTCCGAGCAGCTCTAACTACGCCGCGTCGGCCGCGATCACGCAATCCGACAACGCCGCCGCCGACGTGCTGTGGCAGTCGCTGGGCACGCCGCAGGAGGCGGCGCAGGCCGTGCAGGCGGTGCTGCGCGAAGGTGGGGACAGCAAGACCGTCGTGCCCGCCACCCGTGCCCGTGCCGAACACTCGGCCTTCGGTCAGGCGGAGTGGTCGCTGATCGACCAGGTGCGGTTCGCTTCACATTTGCCGTGTCTGCCCCAGACCGACCGCGTTACTTCGCTGATGGAACAGGTCATCGCCAGCCAGCGCTGGGGTCTCGGCGAGTTCGGCGGCGCCGAGTTCAAGGGCGGCTGGGGGCCGGACGTGTCGGGCAACTACCTGGTGCGGCAGTTCGGGATCATCAACGTCCCCTCGGGGCAGATCGCGATCGCGGTCGCGGTGCAGCCGGAGTCGGGATCGCTCAGCGACGGCATGAACGTTCTGGACAAACTGGCCACCGTCGTCTCCCAGCATCTCGGCGAGCTGGCCGGGGGTCATTGCGCGGCCGCGTGAGGTCATCTGTCCAGGTCAGTGTTACGCGACGTTCACGGGGGCGGGGCTGCCGAGATCGGACATGGGGGGCAAGATAGCGGCCATGCGCATCGGAGTTCTGACCGGAGGCGGAGACTGCCCAGGACTGAACGCGGTCATCCGCGCCGTCGTTCGCACCGCGAACGGCCGTTACGGAGACGCGATCGTCGGCTTCGAGGACGGTTGGCGCGGCCTATTGGAGGACCGAAAGATCCAGATCCGCAACGACGACCGCACCGACCGGATCCTCACCAAGGGCGGCACCATCCTCGGCACCGCCCGCACCAACCCCGACGTGCTGCGCGCGGGCCTCGGCCGGATCAAGCAGACCCTGGACGACAACGGCATCGAAGCCCTGATCCCGATCGGCGGCGAGGGCACGCTCACCGCCGCGAGCTGGTTGTCCGACGAAGGCGTACCGGTGGTCGGCGTCCCGAAGACCATCGACAACGACATCGATTGCACCGACGTCACTTTCGGCCACGACACCGCCTTGAACATCGCCACCGAGGCGATCGACCGGCTGCACACCACCGCCGAATCGCACCAGCGCGTCATGCTCATCGAGGTGATGGGCCGCCACGCGGGCTGGATCGCGGTCGGCGCCGGCATGGCGGCGGGCGCCCATCTGACGCTCGTGCCGGAGGTCCCCTTCGAGGTCGACGAGGTGTGCGCCATGATCAAGCGGCGTTTCCAGCGCGGTGACAAGCACTTCATCTGCGTCGTCGCCGAGGGATCGCACCCCGCGCCGGACTCCGGGTTCACCTTGCGCGAGGGCGGCATCGACGAGTTCGGCCACGAGCGGTTCACCGGCGTCGCCCAGCAGCTCGGCGTGGAGATCGAGCGGCGCATCGGCAAAGAGGTCCGCACCACCGTGCTCGGTCACGTGCAGCGCGGCGGCAGCCCCACGCCCTACGACCGGGTGCTGGCCACGCGCTTCGGCCTGCACGCCGCCGAGGCGGTGCACGCGGGCAAGTTCGGCCAGATGGTCGCGTTGCACGGCACCACCATCGACCTGGTCCCGCTGTCGGAGGCCACAAAGCAGCTCAAGCGGGTGCCTTCGGAGCGCTACCGCGAGGCGGAGGCGTTCTTCGGTTAAGGGCGTCGCATATGGCAGATGAACTCAGCGGTGAGCTGTGGTTACCGCCGCTGTCGGGGATCCATACCGTCGAACTGAAGCGACGGCTTGCCCGGCTACCCCGCGCCGGTAGCAGCGCTGAGGAACGTGATCAGGTGGACGCGATGTTCGGCCGAGATCGGCTCGATGAGGGCCTCGAGGCGTGGTGATCGTCTCCGGGGCGACCGCGCCGGTCGCTTCGACGCGGATGTGCATATGTCCGGATACGCTGGCCGGTATGGCCGAACTCCCTGTGCACGATCTGCCGGATACCGCCGTCGACGTCCTGCGCCGCCGAGCGCGCGCGGCCGGGTTGCCGCTGTCGCGGTACATCGGGCGCGAGCTGGTCGCGCTGGCCGGTCGACGCACGGCGGACGACGCGGTCGTCGAGTTCTTGGAGTCCGAAGGACGCGACCTGGCCCCGCAAATAGATGATGACGCGGTGGCTCTGGTACGGCGGTACGACCTTTCGATCGAGGCGCTCGACGTTCTGGGTCGCCGCGCTCGCTCCGCGGGTGTTCCGCTGGGGGAGTATGCGCGTCGCGAACTGGTGCGGCTGGCGCGGCGCAGCACCGTCGAGGACGCGTTGCTGGAGTTCCGCGAGGTGCAGGAACGGGATCCGAGTCCGCGACTCGACATGGCGGAGATCGCCGCGGCCGTGCGGTACGCGCGCGGCGAATAGGCCGGGGCCGGCCCGCGTCGTCGGTACTGTGAGTCGCATGCGCAGTGGGCGACTGATCGCGTTGGCACTGTTGGTGATCACGGCAGTGGCGGCCGGGTGCTCGGAGTCGAATCCGCCCGAGCCGACCACGGGTGACTGGCACGGCGCCGTCGAGGTCCCCGGCCAGCCGGTGCAGGTCGGCGTGAGTTTCCACGACGACGGCACGGCCACCGTCGACATCCCGGCGCAGGGCATGAGCGGCGTGCAACTCAAAGACGTCAGCACCGACCGCAACGGCGTGTCTTTCGCGGTCCCCGACGTCCCTGGCGATCCGGTGTTCCACGGCAAGTACGAGTCCGGAACCGACCGGATCACCGGAGATCTCACCCAGGCGGGGCAGAAATTCCCGCTGGCGCTGAGCCGGGGCAAGGTCGTACCGCCGGCCCATCCGCAGGAACCGAAGCCACCGTTCCCGTACAAGACCGAGGATGTCACCTACGGCAACGGCGGCATCACTATCGCGGGCACGTTGACCGAACCGCAGGGCCCTGGCCCGTTCCCGGCCATCCTCATGATCACCGGAAGCGGCGCCCAGAACCGCGACGAGGAACTGATGGGGCACAAGCCGTTCCTGCTGCTGGCCGACACCTTCACCCGCGCGGGCTACGCCGTGCTGCGCACCGACGACCGAGGCGTCGGTGGCACCGGCGGCAAGCTGGACGACGCGAACTACACCGACCTGGCCGAGGACGCCGCCGCGGGCGTCCGCTTCTTGCGGGCCCGCTCCGAGATCGACCCGGCGCGGGTCGGGCTCTTCGGCCACAGCGAGGGCGGCTACCTTGCGCCGCTGGTCGCCGCGCGCCCCGACAGCGGCGTCGCGTTCGCCGTCCTGATGGCCGGACCCGGCGTCCCTGGCTCGGACGTGCTCGTCGAACAGACCCGCTTGCTCGCCACCGCGAACGGAACACCTCCCGACCAGGTGGAGACCCAGGTCCGGGACATGGCCGAACTGTCCGCCCTGCTGAAGGCGGGCGACCTCGACGGAGCGAGACAACTGGCCGTTCGGCAGAACCAGGCCCTGCCCGCCGACCAGCGCGTGCCCGACGATCAGGCGGCCGCGCAGATCACCCCGTATCTGGCCGCCCTGGTCGCCTACGATCCGGCGCCCGCGCTCTCCGCCCTGCGGATTCCGGTGTTCGCGTTCTTCGGCGGGAAGGATCTCCAGGTGCCCCCGGCGCAGAGCGAGCAGCCGATGCGCGACCACCTCGCCGCCGATCCCGATGCGACCGTTCACGTCTTCCCGGGTCTCAACCACCTGATGCAGCACACCGAGACCGGCCTTCCCCGCGAGTACGGCGCCATCGAAACGACCATTTCTCCCGAGGTGCTCGACTACGTCACCGGCTGGCTGCGGCAGCGGGTCCCGGTGAAGTAACACCGCGCCGCGGGACGCGAGAGCCGCTGCGCTGCGACGGGAGCGCTTACCTAAACTGATGGCCATGAGCGCACCCACGGTCGACCTGATGGATTACTCGGATGTCATCGCCCGGTTCGAGCCGGTGCTCGGCATGGAGGTCCACGTCGAGCTGAACACCGCGACGAAGATGTTCTGCGGTTGCCCGACCGAGTTCGGCGCCGAGCCGAACACCCAGGTGTGCCCCGTGTGCCTCGGCTTGCCCGGTTCGCTCCCGGTGGTCAACCAGAAGGCCGTCGAATCGGCCATCCGGATCGGGCTGGCGCTGAACTGCTCGATCACGCCGTGGGGCCGGTTCGCGCGGAAGAACTACTTCTACCCCGATCAGCCGAAGAACTACCAGATCAGCCAGTACGACGAGCCGATCGCCACGAACGGGCACCTGGACGTGGTGCTCGACGACGGCAGCATCTTCCGTGTCGACATCGAGCGCGCGCACATGGAGGAGGACACCGGCAAGTCGGTGCACATCGGCGGTGCGACCGGCCGCATCCACGGCGCGAGCCACTCCCTGCTCGATTACAACCGGGCGGGGGTGCCGCTGATCGAGATCGTCACCAAGCCGATCACCGGCGCGGGGGAGCGCGCCCCCGAGGTGGCGCGGGCGTACGTGACAGCGCTGCGGGATCTGCTGAAGTCGCTCGGGGTGTCCGACGTGAAGATGGAGCAGGGTTCGCTGCGCTGCGACGCGAACGTCTCCCTGATGCCCATCGGCGCAACGGAATTCGGCACCCGCACGGAGACCAAGAACGTCAACTCGCTGCGCAGCGTCGAGGTCGCGGTGCGCTTCGAGATGCGCAGGCAGGCCGCTGTGCTCGCGGGCGGCGGCACGATAGTCCAGGAGACCAGGCACTTCCACGAGGCCGACGGCACCACTTCGCCCGGTCGCCGCAAGGAGACCGCCGAGGACTACCGCTACTTCCCCGAGCCGGACCTCGAGCCCGTCGCGCCCGCGGCGGAGTGGGTCGAGCAGTTGCGCGGCACGATCCCCGAGTACCCCTGGCTGCGCCGCGCGCGCATCCAGTCCGACTGGGGCCTGTCCGACGAGGTGATGCGCGACCTGGTCAACGCGGGCGCGCTGGACCTGATCATCGCCACCGTCGACGCGGGCGCACCGGCCAACGAGGCGCGCTCCTGGTGGGTCGCCTACCTCACCGAGAAGGCCAAGGAGCGCGAGGTCGCGCTGGAGGAGCTGCCGATCAGCCCGGCCCAGGTCGCCGAGGTGATCAAGCTGGTCGACGCGAAGACGATCAACAACAAGGTGGCCAAGCAGGTCGTCGACCACGTGCTGGCAGGCGAGGGCGACCCGGCGCAGATCGTCGAGGCCAAGGGCCTCGGCATGGTCAGCGACGACAGCGCCTTGCAGTCGGAGGTGGAGAAGGCCCTGGCCGCGAATCCCGACATCGCCGACAAGATCCGCTCCGGCAAGGTGCAGGCCGCGGGCAAGATCGTCGGCGACGTCATGAAGGCGACCCGCGGTCAGGCCGACGCGGCGCGCGTCCGCGAACTGGTCCTGGCTGCCTGCAGCTAGGTTCGGCGGTCGACCCCGACCGCGCTGTATGACGTGGTCGGGGTCGGTGGCGTGGTGTAGCGCGCGTTCGGCAGGTAGAGCCGCTCCTCGTACGCCGCGACGGTGGTCGGTACGTCGAAGCGCGGGTCCGTGACGCGTCCTACGACCGATCCTGTAATGCCCGCGTGGTCGAGCGCGACCACCGCGATCGTGTTGGACCGGTTCTGCACGACCAGAAGTGTGTCGCCGCGCAGCAGCAGTCCGTCCCCGTTGGGCAGCGTCTCGGCGCCGAGGTCGATCCGCCGCGTCGTGCCCGTCGCCGGGTCGACGCGGAACAACCGGCCGGTCACCGACTGCATGATGATCAAGCCGGTGCCGTCGGGTGTGCGCACGATCCCGTTGGCGTTGATCGCTCCGGGCTCGTAGCGGATGTCGCCGGTCAACGGGCGTCGCACCACCGCCGTGGGTGAGGGCAGAGCGTCCTGGTCACCGACGGGCAGATGGTAGAGCACGGGCGTGCGCGAGTCGGTGAACCACGCGCCCGTGGGCGTGAGCACGACATCGTTGACGAACGTGTCCGGCGAGATGCCGAGGGGGTAGCTCGCCAATACCGCGCCCGTGCCGGTGTCCACGACGCGTGCGTCGCCTCCGGTGCCACCGGCGACGAACAGCCGACCGTGGTGGTCGACCTGGAGTCCGAGCGCGGGCGTCCCCGGCCCCTGGCTCAGGATCTCGCCTCGCCCGGTCACCAGGTCGGCGCGGTAGATGGAGCCGTCGACTCGCGAACCGAAGTAGGCCACCGGCCGTGAACCGATGGCGATGCCTTCCGGCTGGAACCCGGCGGGCAGGTCGATCCCGGCGGCGAGGACCGGAGGGTATGCCGCCGTCCGGTCCCCGGGCGCCGACGCCGCGACGCCGAGACAGCCGAGCGCGGCCGAGATCGCCAGGACTCGCTTCATCTCATTGCTCCTCTGTTTCGGTGGTCGCGGGGCCTGCGGCATCGGGCCGAGACGTTCAGGGAGTGCCGAGCGTTTCGACGTCTCCGTAACCGACCGTGAAATGACCATTCCCGCAGGGATTTTCGAGCTCGTCCAGGACGGCTACGGCAAGGTCTTCCGCCGAGATCCGGGACGTGCCGTCAGCGCTGGTGATGAGCGTCGTGGTGCCCCGCCGGTACTTCCCGGTGCGTTGTCCGGGTTCGAGGAGGGCGGGTGGGCTGAGATAGACCGAGTCGGCCGGATGCGCCCGGCAGGTCTCCCATTGCGCGACGCTCGCGGCGGCGATGGTGCGGATCGACGCCGGTACGTATTCCGGACTGTCGAGTACCAGCTGCTCGGGGTGTCCCGGAACCCGTAGCGGCGCGGCGCCGCCGACGACGAGGATGCGCGTCCCGGTGGCCGCGGCCGCGTCGAGCAGGGCTGTTGTAGTCGTCGTGACGGTGTGTTCCTGCCCAGCGGCCGCACGGGTCGCGGCCACGATAGCGTCGGCGCCGTCGAACAATTCGCTCATCCGGACCCTGTCGTTCGCGTCGCCCTCGACAACGGTCACCATGGGCGGCAGGGCGATCCGCGGCCCTGTCCGGAAGACGGCGACGATCTCGTGGCCGCGGCCGGCGGCCTCGTCGACGACGCACGAGCCGACCATGCCTGCGGCTCCGACAACGGCGATCTTCATTTCGATATCCCTTCGGGTGCTGCGAGAGGAGCGGAGAAGCGGGTGGGCGCGGGAAGCTGTCCCGCGACGATCGCGGCGAGCGCGAGCCCGAACCCCGCGAGTTGGACCGGGCCTAGTGTCTGGCCGAGCAGAACGGCGCCGAGAACCGCCGCGACCAGCGGCGAGAGCAGAACCAGAACCGCGACGGAGGTGACGGGCAAGGAGCCGATGCCGCGGAACCACAGGACATACGCGAGCAGACCCCCGACCAGCCCCAGCCATAGGTATCCGAGAACGGCGGGCGGGTCGATCGCGGGAGGCGGCCCTTCGACGAAGAACGTGAGAGGCAGCAGGAACAGCCCACCGGCGGTGAGTTGCCAGCCCGCGAACGCCGTGGGACCGGCCTCGGCAGGCCGCCCCCACTTCTTCGTGAGGGTCAGGCCGAGCGCCATGGAAGCCGCGGCGGCAAGACCGGCGACAACCCCGATGAGGTCCAAGGCCGCGTCCGGCCCGATCACCACCAAGCCGACGCCGACAAGGCCTATCGCTCCCCAGACCAGGCGCCAAGCGGAGGGGCTTTCGCCCAAGATCACCACGGCCAAGACGGCCACGACGAGCGGCTGGGCCGCCGCCAAGGTCGCGGCCACGCCGCCCGGCAAGCGTTCGGCGGCGAGGAACAGCATCGGGAACAGCAGCCCGATGTTGAGCACACCCAGCACCGCGGCTTTGCCCCACCAGGCTCCGCGCGGCAGCGTCCGCGTGATCGCCAGCGCGATCAGACCCGCAGGCAAGGCCCGCAGGAGACCGGCGAACAGCGGGTGTCCCGGTGGGAGCAGCTCGGTGGTGACGACATAGGTGGTGCCCCATGACGCGGGAGCGAGCGCCGTCAGGACGGTGCGCGGCAGGGTTCCCAGTGGCGCAGTTCCGCCGAAAACCGCCTGTGTTGCTGGACTTTTCACCTTCGCAGTCTCGCGCGGAAGTGATCAATGAGTCCAACACATGTTTGTCAATTCATCAATCGTGTTCAAAGATCAATCCATGGAGCTCCAGCAGATGCGCTACGTCATCGCCGTGGCCGAGACGAACAGCTTCACCCGGGCCGCCGAACGATGCCTCGTCGTGCAGTCCGCCCTCAGCCATCAGATCGCACGTCTGGAACGGGAATTGGGCGCGCGACTCTTCGAGCGCACCAGCCGCCGGGTGCGCCTCACACCGGCCGGCGCGGCGTTCCTCCCCGCCGCCCGGCAGTGCCTCGACGCCGCCGAGCGCGCCGCCGCCGAGGTGGCCGCGGCGGTCGGCGAGGTGCGCGGGCGGCTCGCCGTCGGGCTGATCCCCACCGTCGCCGCGGTGGACATCCCGGAGGCGCTGCGCGATTTCCGCCGCCGCCACCCGCACGTGCGCATCAGCCTGCGCGTGGGTGCGAGCGAGGAGCTGGTGGAGAAGGTCGAGCAAGGAGCCATCGATGTCGCATTCCTCGGATTGCCGACGACGGCACGACCCCGAGGCGTGGTCGCGCACGAACTCGCCCGCGACCGGCACGTAGCCGTCGTCGCGCTGGACCATCCGCTCGCCGGAGAGCGGTCGATCGACCTGCGCACGCTGTCCGCCGAGGTCTTCGTGGATCTCCCGGCCGGGACCGCCGGACGTCTCCAGTCCGACCAAGCCTTCACTGCCGCCGGTCTGGACCGCGACGTCGCTTTCGAAGTGACCAGCGCGGACTACATCGCCCGACTCGTCCGCCCCGGCCTCGCCATCGCCATGCTCCCGTCCACTTACGTGCCCCAACTAGAGGGCGTGACCACCATCGAGGTCACCGACGCCCCCGCCCGAGTCGAATACGTCATCTGGAGCCGCAGCCGCACACCGGCGGCCACCGCGTTCCTCACCGTTCTCGGCATCGCCGCGCAGACCTCGGACGACTCCTGAAGAATCTCGCCTCATTTCGGCCCGAGCGCCGCACCGGGAGAGATGCTGTGGAGTGACATCCTGACCTTCTTCGCCCCCCCTGACCTGATCGGACTCTGCCGGATGTGTCGGTGTCGAGTGGCACGAGCGAAAACCTGGGTCCGTCCGTCGCTTCCGAGGGCGGTCGGCGCCGGTTCCGACAGCGAGATCGGCGCGCATGCCGTTGCGCGCTCGGCTCAGTTGGGGGCGGCTGTTCGTTCGTGCGGAAAGAGTGAGCCGCAGCCACCGCCCACCTTGCCGAGGCAAAGCCTCAGATCGCACGGTTACCGCAGCGCGGACCCAGCACACCTTGCCGAGGCGGAGCCTGAGGCCACGCGGTTACCGCCGTCCGCGCCCAGCGCACCTCGACCACGTCTTTCGAGCGAAGCGAGACCGAGCATGCGCCGTTCGCGGCTCGGACGCGAGCCAAGAGGGGGCCGCGAACACGCCGCGACGAAGTCGCGGCCGACAACTCAGTCCGGTCCGCCGCCTCCGGCCTGCGGGGGCGGGATGCGGACGACGCGGTCGTCGAACGGTCCCGGCTGGCCGTCGGTCTTGTTCACCGTGGTCACCCAGATGGTTCCGTCGGCGCCGACCGCCGCGCCGCCGAGTTGCCCGTACTTGTCCTGCGCGGTCAGCGTCGGCGTCGCGGTGACCGCGTGGGTGGTGGGGTCGGCGGCGGCGATGGCGAGGGCCTTCGCGCGGGTCATCGAGATCGCGACACCGTCCGAGGCGGCGGCGCACCCGGCGACGCCGGGCCGATCCGGCCAGGTCCACATGGTGGTGACCACGCCATCGCCGCCGAGTCGCTGCAGCCGGTCCTCGGCGGCGGTGCGGTCGGTGATCCAGATGCTGTCCTTGCTGTCCCGGCACACGTCCCCGGCGGTCCCGATGCCCGAGACGGCGACTTCCGGCGTGAGTGTGCGGCCGGGCACCGGGGAGTTCACGCGCAGCAGCTTGCCCGCGAGGGAGCCGGCCGAGGCGGCCGCGCCGGGATTGCCCGCGTCGCCGGTCAGCACGAGCATCTGGTCGGACGAGGCGAATTCGATCGCGCCGTGATTTCCGCTGGAGCCCTTCGGGATTCCGGTGAGCACGTCCTTCGGCGAGCCGCCTTCGGCGATGCGGACCACCCGGTTGTCGCTGCCGGTGGTGATGTACGCGTACATCAGGCCGTCTTCGTTGTAGGTCGGGGACAGCGCGATGTCGCTGAGGCCGCCGTCGCCGGAGCCGTCCACGTCCAGGCGGGCGATCTCGACCGGCGGCTGGTCGGGCACCACCTTCAGGATCCGCCCGGTTCTGCGCTCGGCGACCAGCGCGCCGTCGGGAAGCGCGACCAAGCCGCCGGTGGTGTCCAGGCAGGTGGCCACCACCGCGGGGTCGGGATCGATGCACGGGCCGCTCGGCCGGGTGGTCGAGGTGGGCGGCTGGCTCGGTTTCTTCGGGTCGATGTTGGCTCCGTGCAGGGTCGGTTCCGGAGTGAACGGACTGGACGCCGAATCGTCGAACCGGGCGCAGCCGACCAGCAGGACGGAGCCGAGCGCCAAGCTCGCCGCGACGCGGCCCACGACAACCAAACTCATAGCCCAGACGTTACGGAAATTCCGTCGCCCGCGCCCTTCCGGGTGGGGGTGTCGCGCGCGCACTGACACGCCGCGCTGTACTTGCCCGCCCCGGTGCGGTGCGGCATAGGGTATTGGCCGTGACCGACAAGCCGAAAGACACGCCCGAATCCGAGGCCGGGAACGCCGCTCCTTCCACGGCCGAGCAGGCGGCGGTGTCGTCCACCGGTCGGGGAGTGACCAGCCCGTACGATTCGCCGACCGAGCAGTTCGAGCGGGTGGATCCGGCCCAGCGGCCGCAGCTGTCCAAGGACGTCCCGCGCACCGAGGAAGAACTCGGGCTCGAGCCCGAGGTCCCCACCACCGGCGCGAACAGAACCGCTGCGGGCGCGACAGCGGCGCCCACCTACGACTACGCCAGCATCCCACCCGCCCCGGCCCCGCCGAGCGACACCGCGCGTCTACGTCGCCGCAACGGCGAGGTCCGCCGCGGCACGCTCGATCTCGGACTGTTGCTGCTCCGCTTGGTCGTCGGCGTCACTTTCCTCTACCACGGCCTGCAGAAGCTGACCGGCTGGTTCCATGGCCCCGGCCTGGACGGCACCCGCGACATGATGGAGCGCGGCGGCTGGGACCACCCGAGCGTGTCCGCACTCCTGGTGACAGCGGGCGAGGTCGGCGGCGGTGCGCTGCTGATCCTCGGCCTGCTGACTCCGCTGGCGGCCGGTGCGGTGCTCGCGGTCATCCTGGACGCCTGGGCCTGGAAGCAGGGCATGGCCCCCGGGTTCCAGTACAAAGCCGGTCCGGGAGCGGTGGAATACGAGAGCGTCCTCGCGGGCGTCTCGGCCGTCATCATCCTGACCGGCCCCGGTCGCCTGTCCTTCGACCGCAACCGTGGCTGGGCCATCCGCCCCGCCTCCGGCTCCTTCGTCATCCTGCTTCTCGCTGTGGCGGCCGCGGTCGGCGCGTACTGGTACCTGCACGGCGGCAACCCACTGACGGGCATCGGCCCCTTCGACTGATCAGTACGAACAAGAGGCCCTTCATCCCGTAACGGGATGAAGGGCCTCCGTCGTTCGCCACCTGAGGCTGCCCCTGACAACTGATTTCGCATGGACATGGGTAACTCGCCGGGTACGCCCAAAAACCGTGACCCACCTGACGCAGGACCTGAGACCAGGTCCTGTCGCACCGAACTCGTACGGCCTCGAGACCCCGAGAGGCGGGGGAGCCTAAGGCACGTGGCGGACAGCGCCCTTGTCGGCTGAGGTCGCCATCGCGGCGTACGCCCGCAGCGCGGTCGTCACCGGACGATCGCGGTTGACCGGTTGCCAGGGCCGTTCGGAGGCTTCCATCTTCGCGCGGCGCTCGGCGAGCGCCGCATCGTCGACGAGGACCTCGAGCGTGCGGGTGGTCACGTCGATGCGGATCTGGTCGCCGTTCTCGATCAGGCCGATGACACCGCCGCTGGCCGCCTCGGGGGAGATGTGCCCGATCGACAGGCCCGAAGTGCCGCCGGAGAAGCGGCCGTCGGTGATCAGCGCGCACTCCTTGCCGAGGCCGGAGCCTTTCAGGAAGGCGGTCGGGTGCAGCATCTCCTGCATGCCGGGGCCGCCCGCTGGCCCTTCATAGCGGACCACGATCACGTCGCCCGGCTTGATCTTCTTGCCGAGGATGACCGACACGGCCTCCTCCTGCGAGTCCACCACCACCGCGGGGCCCTGGAAGGAGAACAACTCCTCGTCGATGCCCGCGGTCTTGAGCACCGCGCCGTCGGGCGCGATGTTGCCGCGCAGCACGACCAGGCCGCCTTCCTTGGTGTAGGCGTGCTCGAGGTCGCGGATGCAGCCGCCCTCGGCGTCGGTGTCCAGCGACGACCAGCGGTTGTCGGTGGAGAACGGCTCGGTGGTGCGCACCCCGCCCGGGGCGGCGTGGAAGAGTTCGATGGCTTCCTGAGAGGCCTTGCCCGAGCGGATGTCCCAGGTGTCGAGCCATTCGTCGAGGCTCGCGGTGTGCACCGTGGTGACGTCGGTCTCCAGCAGGCCCGCCCGGCGCAGCTCGCCGAGGATCGCGGGGATGCCGCCTGCGCGGTGCACGTCCTCCATGTGGTAGTCGGAGTTGGGCGACACCTTCGACAGCGTGGGCACCCGGCGGCTGATCTCCTCGATGGTGTGCAGATCGAAGTCGACCTCGCCTTCCCGCGCGGCGGCGAGCGTGTGCAGCACGGTGTTGGTCGAACCGCCCATCGCCACGTCCAGCGCCATCGCGTTGCGGAACGCCTTGGCGTCGGCGACGTTGCGCGGCAGCACGGACGCGTCGTCCTCGCGGTACCAGCGGTTGGCGATGTCCACCACCACGGTGCCCGCCCGCTCGAACAGCGCCCGGCGCGCGGCGTGCGTCGCGAGGGTGGAGCCGTTGCCGGGCAGCGCCAGACCCAGTGCCTCGGTGAGGCAGTTCATCGAGTTCGCGGTGAACATGCCGGAGCAGGAACCGCAGGTCGGGCACGCGGAGCGCTCGACCTCGGACAGACCCTCCTCCGACACCGCCTGATTCGCGCTCGCGGAGATCGCGGTGATCAGGTCGGTCGGCGCCTGCGCGACCCCGCCGACGACGACGGCCTTGCCCGCTTCCATCGGCCCGCCGGAGACGAACACCGCCGGAATGTTCAGCCGCATGGCCGCATTGAGCATGCCCGGGGTGATCTTGTCGCAGTTGGAGATGCAGACCAGCGCGTCGGCGGTGTGCGCGTTGACCATGTACTCGACGGAGTCGGCGATGATCTCGCGCGAGGGCAGCGAGTAGAGCATGCCGCCGTGACCCATGGCGATGCCGTCGTCGACGGCGATGGTGTGGAATTCGCGCGGCACGCCACCGGCGGCGCGCACCGCGTCGGCCACGATCTCGCCGACGTTCTTCAGATGCACATGGCCGGGGACGAACTGGGTGTAGGAGTTCGCGATGGCGACGATCGGCTTGCCGAAGTCGGTGTCGGTCATGCCGGTGGCGCGCCAGAGTGCGCGTGCGCCTGCGGCATTGCGGCCGATGGTCGTGGTTCGTGAACGAAGCGGTGGCATTTCGATGGTCCTCGGGTCGCGGGGGCTGACGTGCGACGGCGCAGAGCGTGCTCGGCGGAGCACCACGTTACTCCCGGTGGGCGTGCCCACCTGCTGGGTGGTGTGGCGTCTCATCGCGGTCGGCCGGGTCGGGTGTGTCGCCGGTGCGTGGTGTCGCGGGCGACGACGGTGACGCCGGAGGTACCGGAACGTCGGGGTGGGGACGAGGAGGATCAGTGCTCCGGGGAAATCATCCCATCACTCGACCGCAACCTCCCAACGGCGGCGAATGTTCCGCTTCGGCGCGATGGGGCTCGAGCCGGGCAACTGGAGCGTCGGTCGGTGTGACCGAACTCGCTACGTCGCGCTGTCGCGTCGCGTGCCTTCTTCGGCGTTCTCGCCGGACTTCGCCAAGCCATTGGTCGCCGGATCGCCCTCGGTATTCGAGGTCCCGCTACTCGCGTCCGAGGGTTCGGCGGGGGACTCTCCCGTCGCGGGTTCCCTCGGCTCCGCGAACGGGTCCGGAATCCGTCCGCCGGAGAAAGCGGCCAGATCGCGCAGCCGGTCATAACTCACCGCGGGCAACTTCACTTCGCTGCCGTCGGTCAGGTCGGCGCGCACGTATCCACGCTTCGGGATTCGCACACCCTTCACCTGTGCCCAGTCGAGGTGGCGGGAGCCGAACAGCGTCCGCAAATCCAGCCCCGCGTCCGAGACGCCGGTCTGCGTCCGCAGCACCCAAGCCAGCACCGCGACGGGGATCAGCAGCAGCCACCACAGTCCGGCGGGCCAGCCGACGAAGGGGAAGAACACGCACATCAGCAGGATGAATACGCCCAGGAACGCCAGCCGTGGGATGCGGATCACATGGGCGTCCGAGGCGCCACCCGTATCCGTCGTCCCCGCGGGTGTGTGGGACGATTCAGACGGTGGCACGGACTGATGCGGTGATGACACACCACCATCCTCGCATCCTGATGAACGGACACAAGCAACCGCACTCTCCCACATAATGGGACACACGGGGTCATCTGTTTGACTCTTCGGTTCACACCCGCTTAACGTCGTGCGCGTGAATCGAAACGAGTTGCTCGTAATCGGCCGGCGCGTCCAGCGTTGAGCCTGACACACTGAGTCGAATACGTCAGCTCGCGTTGCGACGCGCCACCCTCGATCAGCCCTGCGCTGTCGGGGGCTTTTTTATGTTCGGACTAATGTCCGGCATGGCGAAGCGCAAGACACCGCTGACACAACATCCGGGGTCGGAACCACAACCAGTAAGGAACGAAGACGGTGAGCGCACCTACCGCACGGCCCGGGCCTTCGGCCCGTAGGCCAGCGCCTTCGGCGAATCAGCAGGCCACGCCCGCTGCCAACGCGACGTCCGCGGCCAACCGCCGCCAGCTCCCGCCCGAGCGGGTCACCGGCGCGCAGTCGGTCATCCGGTCGCTCGAGGAGCTCGGCGTCGACACCGTATTCGGCATTCCGGGCGGCGCGATCCTTCCCGTCTACGACCCGCTTTTCGATTCCACCAAGGTGCGTCATGTGCTCGTCCGCCACGAGCAGGGCGCGGGCCACGCCGCCACCGGTTACGCCCAGGCGACCGGCAAGGTCGGTGTGTGTATGGCCACATCCGGCCCCGGCGCGACCAACCTGGTCACCCCGATCGCCGACGCGCAGATGGACTCCGTCCCGATCGTCGCCATCACCGGCCAGGTCGGCCGCGGCCTGATCGGCACCGACGCGTTCCAGGAAGCCGATATCTCCGGCATCACCATGCCGATCACCAAGCACAACTTCCTGATCACCGAGGGCGTCGACATCCCGCGCATCATCGCGGAAGCGTTCTACCTCGCCGCCTCGGGCCGTCCCGGCGCCGTGCTGGTCGACATCCCGAAGGACGTGCTGCAGGCGCAGACCACCTTCACCTGGCCGCCGGAGATGCGGCTGCCCGGCTACCGTCCGGTCACCAAGCCGCACGGCAAGCAGGTGCGCGAGGCCGCGCGGATGATCATGGAAGCCAAGGCTCCCGTGCTCTACGTCGGCGGCGGCGTGATCAAGGCCGACGCCTCGGCCGAGCTGCTGCAACTGGCCGAGCTCACCGGCATCCCCGTGGTCACCACGCTGATGGCGCGCGGCGCGTTCCCCGACAGCCACCGCCTGAACATGGGCATGCCCGGCATGCACGGCACCGTGGGCGCGGTCGCCGCGTTGCAGCGGTCGGATCTGCTGATCACCCTGGGCGCGCGGTTCGACGACCGCGTCACCGGTCAGCTGGACTCCTTCGCGCCCGGCGCCAAGGTCATCCACGCCGACATCGACCCGGCCGAGATCGGCAAGAACCGCCACGCCGACGTCCCGATCGTGGGCGACTGCCGCGAGGTGATCGTCGAGCTCATCGAGACACTGAAGGCCGACCCTTCGGCGGGCGACGCGCTGCCGCTGGCGCTGACCGACTGGTGGACCTACCTCGACGGCGTGCGCGACGCCTACCCGCTGGGCTGGACCCCGCCCGCGGACGGTTCGCTGTCGCCGGAGTTCGTCATCGAGGCGCTCGGCCGCCTGGCCGGACCCGACGCGATCTACTGCGCGGGCGTCGGCCAGCACCAGATGTGGGCCGCCCAGTTCATCAAGTACGAGAAGCCGCGCACCTGGCTGAACTCCGGTGGCCTGGGCACCATGGGCTACGCCGTCCCGGCGGCCATGGGCGCCAAGATGGGCGCGCCGGACAAAGAGGTGTGGGCGGTCGACGGTGACGGCTGCTTCCAGATGACCAACCAGGAGCTGGCCACCTGCGCCGTCGAGGGCGTCCCGATCAAGGTCGCGCTGATCAACAACGGCAACCTCGGCATGGTGCGCCAGTGGCAGACGCTGTTCTACCAGGAGCGTTACTCCAACACCGACCTGGGCACGCACACCCTGCGCATCCCCGACTTCGTGAAGCTCGCCGAAGCCCTCGGCTGCCACGGCATCCGGGTGGAGCGCGAGGAGGACGTGGAGGCCGCGATCCGCGAGGCGCAGTCCATCAACGACCGTCCCGTGGTGATCGACTTCATCGTCGGCAAGGACGCCCAGGTGTGGCCGATGGTCGCCGCGGGCACCAGCAACGACGAGATCATGGCCGCTCGCGGCATCCGCCCGCTGTTCGACGACGACGAGCAGGCCTCCGAGCCCGCGGTCATCCACACGGCGATGTCGCACGAACAGAACAAGGTGAACAACGGATGAGTACCACGCATACCCTCAGCGTTCTCGTCGAGGACAAACCGGGCGTGCTGGCACGGGTCGCGGCGCTGTTCTCCCGCCGCGGCTTCAACATCGAGTCGCTGGCGGTCGGTGGCACCGAGCTCCCCGAGATCTCGCGCATGACCATCGTCGTCACCGTCGAAGACCTGCCGCTGGAGCAGGTCACCAAGCAGCTCAACAAGCTGGTGAACGTCATCAAGATCGTGGAGCAGGATTCCGACAGCTCGGTGGCCCGCGAACTGATCCTGGTGAAGGTGCGCGCCGACGCCAGCGTGCGGACCCAGGTGATCGAGGCCGTGGGGCTGTTCCGCGCGAAGGTCATCGACGTGTCGCCGGACGCGCTCACCGTCGAGGCGACCGGAACCCGGTCCAAGCTCGACGCGCTGCTGCGGATGCTCGAACCGTACGGCATCCGGGAGATCGTGCAGTCCGGTGTCGTCGCGGTGGGGCGTGGACCGAAGTCCATCACCGCCACCCGATGAGCTGACGAGCGGCATACCGATGGGGCCGACCGCACAGCGGCGGCCACACGCTAGTCTTTCTGCGATCGACGGTTGGCGTGCCGCCTCCCCGCTCACGCGGGAATGATCCCCTCCCGCGGCTGCGGGGGTGATCCGATCCAGAACAACGTAAATCCGCACCGGCGCAAGCCGGTGTGCCCCGCCTCGCGCGGGGATGATCCCGGAAGGAACCACAGTGGCAGTCGAGATGTTCTACGACGACGATGCCGACCTGTCGATCATCCAGGGCCGCAAGGTCGCTGTCATCGGCTACGGCAGCCAGGGTCACGCGCACTCGCTGAGCCTGCGCGACTCGGGCGTCGAGGTCCGCGTCGGTCTGGCCGAGGGTTCGAAGTCGCGTCCGAAGGCCGAGGAGGCGGGCCTGACCGTCGGCACGCCCGCCGAGGTCTCGGAGTGGGCGGACGTCATCATGGTGCTCGCGCCCGACACCGCGCAGGCGTCGATCTTCACCAACGACATCGAGCCGAACCTGAAGGACGGCGACGCGCTGTTCTTCGGCCACGGCCTCAACATCCACTTCGGCCTGATCAAGCCGCCCGCCAACGTCACCATCGGCATGGTCGCCCCGAAGGGCCCGGGCCACCTGGTGCGTCGTCAGTTCGTCGACGGCAAGGGCGTTCCCGCGCTGATCGCGATCGACCAGGACCCGAAGGGCGAGGGCCAGGCGCTGGCGCTGTCCTACGCCAAGGGCATCGGCGGCACCCGCGCGGGCGTCATCAAGACCACCTTCAAGGAAGAGACCGAGACCGACCTGTTCGGTGAGCAGGCCGTGCTGTGCGGCGGCACCGAGGAACTGGTGAAGACCGGTTTCGAGGTCATGGTCGAGGCCGGTTACGCGCCGGAGATGGCCTACTTCGAGGTGCTGCACGAGCTGAAGCTGATCGTCGACCTGATGTACGAGGGCGGCATCGCGCGGATGAACTACTCGGTCTCCGACACCGCCGAGTTCGGTGGCTACCTGTCGGGCCCGCGGGTCATCGACGCCGACACCAAGAAGCGCATGCAGGACATCCTCAAGGACATCCAGGACGGCAGCTTCGTCAAGCGTCTGGTCGCCAACGTCGAGGGCGGCAACAAGGAGCTCGAGGCGCTGCGCAAGAAGAACGCCGAGCACCCGATCGAGGTCACCGGCGCCAAGCTGCGCGGCCTGATGAGCTGGGTCGATCGCCCGATCACCGAGACCGCCTGATAGCCAGGCCGATTCGCGCGGTGGCCCGCTCCGGAGTTCCGGAGCGGGCCACCGGCGTCTTTCGCGGAGTTTCTAACTGCTGCCGAACGAGCCTGTGCCCGGGAAACCCTGACCCCAGCCGCCGCCTTGGCCCCAGCCCCCGCCCTGGCCCCAGCCCTGATTCCAGCCTCCGCCCCAGCCTTGGTTCCAGCCTCCGTCGCCCCAGCCCTGGTTCCAGCCTCCGCCGCCCCAGCCACCACCCTGGCCCCAGCCAGGACCGCGGCCATAAGGTGGTGCGCCGTAGTGCGGTTTGTCGACCAAGACGTTGTTGTTGCAACTCCAGTCCTGGAACGGGCCGAAGGCGCACTGGTTGTAAGCCGGAGTGACCCCGGGTGTGCTCGGGGTGGCGGAGGCGGGCATCGCCAGCGCGGTCAACGGAATCGCGGCGATCGCACCGGCGACGGCCACGCGAAAGATACGGCGTGCGCTGATTGACGAGAACAACGTAAATCCTTTCAGTCTGCGGCGAGCGTCTCCGCCCGCCATCCCCCGTTTGCGGGGTCCGCCCACGGCCCACCCCCGCAGACAGATCTTGGATCTACGGTCACTGCTTCGCGGTCGCGCTTACCGACGGCACAGCGACTGCATAGCTACACTCTTGCGCACTCGCCGCCGAAGGTCACGGGTGTTCTCTCCCCTGCGGGGCAAATCGAACCGCGGTATTAGGGAGTTCCCCTATCGCCGCACCCTGGATCAACCGAACAGCGGCAGCACCGTGTCCACTATGTCCGCAGGCGACGGCAGTGACGTGAACGCGCTCGCTGGGCTCAGGTGGCGTTGCAGCGCGCGCTGATGCGCCGCGCCCACCAGCAGCAGCGCTGCGGCGCGCAGATTTACGGCGCTCGAGGCGGAGGGCTGCGCGGCCGCGAGCCGCGCTTGCATCGCATCCACCGCGCGGTGCGGACCGATGTCCGTCTCCTGGGCGCGGTCGAGGTACCGCGCGCGCAGTTCGGCGTCGGATTGGATCGCGGCGGCAACGGGGATCGTGGCGACGAAGAAATCTTCCAGCGCTTCCATCAAGGCGACGAGATCGGCGCGCAGGTCTCGGTGCGCGTCGATGTCGCCGAGGACGTCCTTGACCGGTCGCAGATGCCGTTGGACCACCGCCTGCAACAGCCCGGTCCGGTCGCGGAAGTGATAGAAGATGCTCGACTCGGCGACACCGGCGCGGTCGGCGACCCCTTTCGTGGACAGCCGCGCCACACCCTCCTCGGCGAGGATTCGCTCCGCGGCGGCGATCACCGCGTCGCGCACGCCCGTCGAGGGACGCCCACGGCGGCGGCCTTCGACCCGGCCGGATGCCGTCACGAATCCTCCGATCTTTCGTTCGTCACCCCTTGCAGTATGCCCGACGCGGTCGTATTTTCTGAGTAGATACTCAGTAAATATCTCGGAGGTGACCGATATGTCCAGCCAGGCTTCGGTGCGGCGGCCCCCATCGCGATTCCAGCGCACCGGGGACGCGGTCGTAAGGTCGTTGCTCCGGTCTCCGCTGCATCGGGTGCTCAGCGGCAGGTTGCTGCTGGTCACGGTGCTCGGGAGGAAATCGGGGCGCGAGTACACCAATCCGGTCGGATATGCCGACCATGACGGAGCGCTGCTCGTCGGCACGACGGCCGGGTGGCGGCGCAATCTCCGCGACGGTGAAGCCGTGCGTGTCCGGCTGCGCGGCAGTGAGATTCGTGCCAGAGCCGAAGTGATCGCCGACGAGGCCCGGCTCGCCAAGCTCGCTCCGGTGGTGGTGTCGGCGAATCCGATCCACGGGCGCTACGCGGGTATCGAGCTGGAGCCGGACGGGACGGTCGATCGCGACGATCTGCGGCGAGCCATGGCGAACGGGTATGTGATCGTTCGTCTGAGCCCGGTCTGAGGCGGGCCGGGTCGTCGCCCGGGTCCGTTTCGCGCCGTCCGGATCGCTCTCCCGCCGCCGCGCGGTAAGGCATCCGTTGTAGCGACCGTCTGGTTACTCGCTCGTACGGCGGCTGGGGCCTATGGTTCTTCCGGACAACGAGGTCGGAGAAATGTACACCCGGAGATTCCCTGTCCGAACGGATTCCGCACCGTGGCCCACTCGACAAAGCTCGACCGCACCGTGACCGTCCCGACCTCGGCCGGCCGCCGACCCGAGGCGATCCACCGATTTCTCGTGAAGCCCGACGACGCGGGCATCGTCGGATCGGTCGACGGCGGCAAACTCCTGGAATGGATCGACAAGGTCGCCTACGCGGCGGCGGCCCAGTGGAGCGGTCGCTACTGCGTCACCGCCTACGTCGGCAATATCCATCTCGACCGGCCGATCGCGATCGGTGAGCTGGTCGAATTGCATGCGAATCTGGTCCACACCGGGCGCACCAGCATGCACATCCTGGTCACCGTCTATTCGACCGATCCCACCCGGGTGCAGCCGGTGCAGTCGGCGCAATGCCTGACGATCTTCGTCGCCGTGGACGACGACCGGCGCACCGTGGAAGTGCCGCAATGGAATCCCGCCACGCTGCTGGAATTGCAGCGGCACCGCCAGGCGCGAGCCCGGGTCTCGGTGCGCAAGCTGATCGAGGAGGCGATGGCCGCGCAGCGGTACACGTCGGCGGGCACCGCGCCGAGCGCCACGCTGCGGTTCCTGGCCGCGCCGTCGGACATCAATTGGGGCGGCAAGGTGCACGGCGGCCGCACGATGCGGTGGATCGACGAGGCGGCCTACGTCTGCGGTGCGGACTGGGCCGGGCAGCGCGTCATCACTTCGTACTTCGGCGGCATCCGCTTCTACCGGCCGATCGTCATCGGCCATGTCGTCGAGGTCACCGCGCGGCTGATCCACACCGGCCCGCGCAGCATGCACCTCAGCGTGCACGTGACCTCCACCGACGCCCACTCCGACGAGCCCGCGCTCGCCGCGCACGGTCTCGCCGTGGTCGTCGCGCTTGACGGCGAGGGCAAAGCACGGCCGGTGCCGCAGTGGGAGCCGGTCTCCGAGGAGGATCGCGCGCTGGACGCGCACGCCAGGCACCTCATCGAACTGCGCTCGCTGGTCGAGCCGTTCACTGTGGCGAGCGCCGTGCCGTCGGACGCCGAGCCGAGCCATTTCCGCATACCTGCGCCGAGCTGAGGCCCAAGCGCCCGGTCTAGACTAGTTACCGATGAGTAAGTTCTTCGCGTCGGTGGACGAGGTGACCGGGCGTCTCACCGAGGCCGGGTACCTCCCGTCCCTCGATATCGCCACCGCCGTGTTCCTCGCGGGCCACCTCGGCAAGCCCCTGCTGATCGAGGGCCCGGCGGGCGTCGGCAAGACCGAGCTGGCCAAGGCCGTCGCCGCGGCGACCACGTCCGACCTGGTGCGGCTGCAGTGTTACGAAGGCATCGACGAGGCCCGCGCCCTCTACGAGTGGAACCACGCCAAGCAGCTGCTGCGCATCACCGCCTCGGACGACGAAGGCTGGGACAGCACCCGCGACCACGTCTTCACCGAAGAGTTCCTCCTCGCGCGCCCGCTACTGGCCGCCATCCGTAACCAGCGCTCCACGGTGCTGCTCATCGATGAACTCGACAAAGCCGATGTGGAGTTGGAAGGCCTGCTGCTCGAGGTGCTCGGCGACTACCAGGTGAGCATCCCCGAACTCGGCACCGTCACCGCGGTGCGCAAGCCGTTCGTGTTCGTGACCTCCAATGCCAACCGCGAGCTGTCCGAAGCGCTCGAGCGGCGCTGCCTGTACCTGCACATCGATTACCCGACGGCGGAATTGGAGCGGGCGATCGTGCGGATGAAGGTTCCAAAGCTGGACGAGGCGCTGGGAGAGCCGGTGGTCCGCGTGGTCGGTGCGTTGCGCCAGCTCTCGTTGCGCAAAGCGCCGTCGATCGCCGAAACCGTCGATTGGGCGAAGACGCTGGTCGCTCTGGGTGCGCGCAATCTATCCGGTGGTGTCGTCCGCTCGACGCTCGGTGTGCTGTTGAAATATCAATCCGACCACCGCGTGGCGATCGAGCGGCTCGGACTCGATCTGGATGCCGAGCAAGGTGGGCGGTGAGGTGGGGTTCCATCCGACCGCTGACCGCCTATCGGCCAAGGCCGGTCATCGCGCCCAGTGCGGGGCTGGGGCGTTATGAGCATCGCTGAAAGCCGCGCCGGTGAGATGGGTACCGGATCGATGACCGATCGGCTCGTTGAATTCGTCGGGCTGCTGCGGGATCACGGCATCAACGCGGGGCCGAGTGAAACCATCGACGCGGCTGAGGCGATGATCGCCCTCGGAATCGATGATCGCAATCGCTTGCGCTCCGGCATGGCCGCCTGCCTGCTGCGCCGCAATGGTCAACGCGCCGTGTTCGATCAACTCTTCGACCTGTATTTCCTTACCGCCCAACAGCCACAGTCCGTCGATCCGTCGACGCCCGAATCCATCGAAGCGCTGCGAGATCGTCTCGTTGCCACACTGGCACAGGACGATTCGGAGTCGGTCGCCGAACTGGCCCGCCAGGCGCTGACCGAACTCGGCGGCTACGGCGGCGCGGGCGCCGGGCAGTCCACCGCGCCGATCACCACCGCATCCGGCGCGGGCTGGTCCTCTTACCTGACCATGAAAGCCCTACGCCCGGACGAACTCATCGATCGCGTCGTGGCGGGCATGAACGGCTCCTCCCAGCTCGACACCACCGTCCACACCATCGAGGCCAACCGCCGCCTCGCCGCTTTCCGCACCGCCGTCCAAGCCGAGGCCCGCCTGCGCTCCGCACAGCTGCGCGGCACCGAATACATCGCCCGCCGCGGCGTCGAATCCAGCACCGACCAGATCGATTTCCTCGGCGCCCGCGAACAGGACCTCGCCGAAATGCGTCGCCTGGTCCACCCTTTGGCCCGCAAACTCGCCACACGCCTCGCCGTCCGCCGCCGCAAAGCCGTCCGCGGCCAGATCGACCTACGCCGCACCCTGCGCCGCTCCATGGCCACCGGAGGCGTCCCCATCGACCCGGTCCTGCGCGCCCGCAAACACGGCCGCCCCGACCTGGTCGTCCTCGCCGACATCTCCGGCTCGGTCACCGGCTTCGCCGAATTCACCCTTCAGCTGATCCAGGCCCTGCAAGACCAGTTCAGCAAGGTCCGCAGCTTCGGCTTCGTCGACACCTGCGACGAGATCACGCACTTCTTCACCCCCGGCGAACCCCCGACCCCCGGCACCGCCGCCCGAATCATCCGCTCCACCAAGGTCGCCCGCTTCGGCAGTTCGAACTACGGCGAGGCCTTCCAAGGGTTTCTCGACAACTACGCCGAGGCCCTCGGTCCGCGTACGTCCGTCCTCATCCTCGGTGACGGCCGCACGAACCGCACGGACCCGAATCTCGCTGCGGTGCAGACCATTGCCGACCGGGCGAAGCACACCTACTGGCTGAATCCGGAGCCGTCGCGGTCGTGGTCGACGGGGGATTCCGCCGCCCACGTGTACGCGGCGAACGTCACGATGCACGAGTGCCGAAACGTCAAGCAGTTGACCGAGGTCATCGCGCGTTTGTTACCAGCGTGAGTCGGCGTCTGCGACGGTGTCTTATCTGGCCTGCTCAGCTGGCTGGTACTGCCACCGCTCCGTCCCGCTGACCACATCTGGGCTCGGTCGGCTGGCGCGCCGCCGACAACACCAAGCCCTGCTCAACTACCACCAGCGCTGCGGCCGCCTACTCGAACACCAGTCCGGCGCAACTTGTGTATAACGGCGGCTGTCGCGGTGGCGGTGACGTCGTCGACCCAGTCCGGAATGGCCACCGCGTTCGCGATGTACTCGCGGACGAGCCCGTAGGGAATCGCCTTGACCGCAGCCACCGCGATCGCCATGTGATGCTCGTCGGCCTCGCCGCATTCCGCCGCGACGGCGGCACGCAGTGCGTCGTTCATCCGGTCGTTGACTCCTGCGATATCCGCACGCAACTCGGCAGAGCCCACTTCGAGCAGTTCCTCGCGCCGGAACATCTTCATCGCACGAGCTTCGGTGGGATGCTCGCGGCAATATCGCGGCAGGTGCATCGCGGCGGCGAGCAGTGGGTCGGCTCCCGACAGCGCGGCGACGAATCCGATATGGAAGCGCTGGATCGAGCGCAGCCACAGTCGTGCGAGCAACTCTTCGCGGGAAGCGAAGCGCACGTAGATCGATCCGGTGTGGACGCCGGAAGCGGCACTGATCGCGGCGATGGTCGGCCTGGTCGTCGCCGGATCGGCCAGCAAGTCGCGTGCGGCGTCGAGGATCTGCTCATCGGTGAAGCGCCGGGGTCTTGCCATGGGGGACAGCCTAAGGCAAGGTTTCGGAATATGGATTCAAAAACTGCGTTCCCGATCACGGGCAGTCTGCTCACATTCATCGGATCGGCACATACCGCGCTCGGCGGCGTCATCTGGGCGACCGGTCGCGAGGAGACCGAACTCGCCTTCTGGTTCACCGCGTTCGGAGTCGCCGCCGTCGGCTTCGGCATCGCCGTGATCGAGACGGAACGAACCCGCGGCTACGTACCAGCGCCGATCCTCACCGCGATCGCCGTGCTCACCGCGTTCGGCCTCGTATTCGAGCCGGTGTCAGGGTTTCTCACCGTCCTGGTACCGCTGGCCATCGGCGTCCGTGGGTG
Organism: Nocardia sp. NPDC003999; assembly: GCF_053604885.1. Classification (NCBI taxonomy): domain Bacteria; kingdom Bacillati; phylum Actinomycetota; class Actinomycetes; order Mycobacteriales; family Nocardiaceae; genus Nocardia; species Nocardia sp. NPDC003999. Next base: position 621,387 of record NZ_JBSGIB010000001.1, on the reverse strand, counting down.
GGTGCGCCGTCGCCGCATCGCCGCGATCCCGGCAGGGTGAACCGGACCCCGCTCGGCCACATCTCACCGGACGTGACTCGGTCTCGCGCCGTCACGAGCCTGACCGAGATCGCAGTTGCGACCGGCTATCAAGTGGACTACGAGCCGACGCCGCCGATGTCAGGGCGGCCCTGGCCGAGCACGCCGCGCTGGATCGTTCCGCCACTGGTCGGAACGCCTCGATCGTGAACTACGGTTCCGCTTGGGCGTAGGAAGGTCCCAGCGGCCAAGGCCACCGCGGCGCCGACCGCCGGGTACACCAGGTCGTCGGTGTGCCGGTACCAGAAGGTGGCGTAGCGGCTTTCGGTGCTGTCGCACAGGTCATCGATCACCCGGGTGTCCGTTGCCTGGTCGACACAGATTCCGACGTGAATCGGCTGCGCGGTGTCGGTGGCCGGCGTAGTCGGGATGATCCGAGGAGTGGTCGTCGGTGGTGGCAGGGTAGTAGTGGTCGTTGGCGGAGTCGTGCGAGCCGGGGTCTTCGAGGTGGTGTAGACCGTGGTGACGATCGGGCGGGGAGCAGCGGTACCACCAGCCCCACACCCACTCGACATAAGCGCCGTAGCCACCAGGGCAGGCAATGTGTACGAGACACGGCGCGACGCCATGACCCGCTTCTGCCCACGATCGCAGCCCGATGCGCCGCTCATACATTCCCCTCCGATTCATACGCCCCACTGCCCGGACCGCCCGATGTTAGCAATGTGCAAGCGTGCGAACGGTTGATCCGCGGTTCGTGAAATGCCAATTGCCAGAATGTTTTTACCCCGCGCTGGCCCGGAATCACTCCTATGCAGAAGCAGTTGACGGAGTTCATCGCGAAGCTGTTGCCGTCGTGACTCAGCCGCAGCTCTTTCCTCAGTGTGCAGCAGTACCCAGCTGGTCCACGTGAGCCTGTTGAAGATCGCGCATCAGAACATCGAATCGCGGCGCATCGGGCCAATCCGGGCGCAGTGTGCCGACGCGGTGCCACCCCCAGCGGCGATAGTTGTCATACGCCCGGCGGTTATCCGGTCGGACAAGCAGCGTCGCGCGCTGTTCCGGCCGACCCTCGAGTAGTTCGTCGTGCAGGGCACGCGCAATACCCTTCCCCGTAAACTGCTTGCGCACCATGATCTCGCTGAATGCGAATGTGCGAGAGCCGTTCTCGGCGGTGAAGGACGCTTGGTCGCCCTCGTCAAGTTTCAGTCCGTCCCACCACGCGGTCTTGGCAGTGAGCGGCCAACCCCATGCCTGGCCGCAGGGTTCGCCGTCGAGGCGGGCGATCACCAGCTCGAAGGCACCGGCGCGGGCGGGGTCGGTGTAGGCGTCGAAACGGTGCATGAACGCTTCGGGAGATTCGAACTCCTCACCGGACTCGATCGCGTCAACGTAGGAGTCTCGGAAGATGGTTTCGACCTCGTCGCGTAGTTCGCGTGCCTGCGCGGCGGTGTAGCGCTGAAAGTTCAGGTCAGACAATGCGGAATCTTCGGAGGTCATACGGTAATCGCCCTTTCCGCCAGCTCGTCGAATCGTGTCGAAAATTCCTCGTCCCGGCCTTCAGCCGCGACCCGCACTGGTTCGAGCAGGCGCAGCGTGCGGGTGGAGGACACAGAGTTCTCCAAGTCGGCGAGAACCGACATGCCCTCTTCGATAGCAGCGCCGATCTCACCCAGATCAGCCAGCGCCGCCGCGGAACCTGCTCGATAGTTCGCAGAGTTACGCGCACTGGACTTGTCCACAACCAACCCGGAACAAAGGTCTGCCGATTTCGCGTGATCGCCCAAGTGGCTGAAACCGCGGGCTTCATGGCTTCTGATCTCGGTGGCATTGACGAACCGCAACCATGGTGGGCAGTCCTCACGGGACTCATGGTCGAGCGCGAAATCAAGCTCCCGCCAAGCGATGGCCATGGCCTTTCCGAACGCGGTGCGGTCGCCGAGGACTCCGTACGCTTGCGCTTCGCGTGTCGCGATCAGGACATGGACTCGCCCCGGTGCGTGACCGCGTGTGAGCGCCCGAGCGCGGCCTGCGAGAGTCAGGGCACGGTGCGGATTCGCTTCGCCTGTGCGCTGCCGCGACAGCGCCATCTGCGCGGCGTTGAGGCAGACATGCACGGTCAGTTGGTCGTCACCGGCTTGGCTGGCCAGCGCGAACGCGTCGGCGTAGCAGCTGCGGGCGAGCGGATACCTATCGGCGTCGTAGGCCAGCCAACCCGCGATCGTCGCAAGCTCTCCTGCGGCACTCATGAATGCGCGGCCCGCCTGTTCGGAGAACGCACAGGTGTCCAAGAGGCGCTTAGCTGCCTCGAGTCCTTGAACGGCGTCGCTCACAAGGGCCGCACCACCAATGACTTGCTCGCGCCGCCCGAACTCGGCCGCAAGCGCGTCGAGCCTTTGCGCGTCGCCGATCCCGATTCGAGCTGGAGCTCGATCACCACCTGCCGCGAAGTAGGCGGCACCTAGTAGCATCCCGAATTCACGTCGCTTCACAATGTCCTCGACTTCCGGCGCGCTATCGCGACCATCCCTGACCAGGCTATCGCTCGCTATGCCGACGAAGCGCTGGTGAACCAGGGGCACCGTGGCCTCGTGTACGGAGTTGATCTCGGCGCGGAAACGGGCACGCTGCTCATCAGTGAGACGAGCAAGCTCGGTGTCCAACGCTTCAGCCGACTCATTCCGCACCGGCTTCGCGTGGGTTGCGCGCTCCCACTTCCGAATTGTCGCCGTCGTGAAGCCCATCTTCTCGGCGAACTGCTCCTGCGTCATCCGCAGGGCCGCCAAGCGAAGCGCTTTGACCTCCACCTTTGTCCACTTGCTGACGATCATGCTCACCCCCTGTTGCCCCTGCAAAGCATGCTGGCGCAAGCGTATTACTTCTGTGCGAGTCCTGTGACTGGGATCGCATGCCTGGCCTGGCGAAGCTGGAAACAGCCCCGCCGCCGGGTTGAAAATGCTCCCCGGCGGCGGGTGCATGCCACGTTGAACCAGGCGGAGGGACACTCGAATGAGTTCGCGGAACGACATCAAGGACACGGCGTTGACGGTGTGTTACTACTACCGAAACACCTGCGATCTACCCGCTGAGGTAGACCCGGCGCATACGGGGCGGATCGTGATACGCACCGGAGGCGTGTGCGGCTTGATGATGCCGGCCTTCATCGGTTCAGAGGTGAAGGCACGGATGCAGTGCCACGGCCAAGTCGGGCCGATTCTGACCCATCCGCGCTCGCACCGTTGGACATTCCTGGTGGATGCGGATCTGACGAATGAAATCGGGTTGTACGCAGAGATGGTGCGCTTGCAGGTGTCCATCATCCGAGGTGGAGGGGTCATCGCTTTGCCTGGTCCGGGCCGGCGCCCAGGCCTGTTTCGCGCGTGGGTTGAACCGCCGCGCGACGCGTTTCGCCCGTCCGGCCGTGACGTGGTCGACGCGATTCGGGAATGTGCCGCGCAACACGCGAAGAACCGGAAGGGACTGGTGGCAGATGCCTGACACCGCGCACGGATGTAGTCCGGAATGCGAACCGTGGATGACCGCCACGCATTGTGGCGTGACGAAGTTCCACTACGCGACCGGTGAACTCCTGGCAGTACGTTGCCCGTCGAAGACCTGCTGTGACCTTATGGTGCCGCTCGTCGCAGGACGGATCGCGCCGCACACTTCGCCGGTCGGTGTAGCTCACGGTCGGTGCCCATGGATCGGCATGCGGGTGGTCGACGATCGCGGTCCATCCCAGTGCGAAAAGCTCGAGAATTTCTCGACGGAACTCCGCGTTACCGATGGCCAGCGGTCTGGGTCATGAACTACGACACCCGGGCGGAAGCAGAAATCGACGTGCTCACGGACGTCTTGACCGCGCTCGGTAACGCCACCGCGACGGCTGCTGGTCGCAGACTCAGCGATGCCGACCGTTTACGCCTCTTCGCGGTGGTTCTTTACGAATTGTTCGTCAGTGCGCGCAGGGTGGCGGGCCCCGACGCAGGAAGGCTATACGCCGCACCACTCCTCGATCCGGTCCTCGAAGGTGCCGGGATTGCCGACGAGTTATCGCCGTTGGATCTGCTGATACCGGCGCTACTCGACCTCCAGACCCCGCCATAGTCGGGTGCCGCAGAAAATCGGTCGTGAAGCATGCCACGCAGAGTCCCGAGGGCTCGGGCGATGAGTAGTCGTACCGGCGAGAGGTTGTTGTACTACGAAGAAGGCGAGCCTGAGTCACCGAATACGCGAGCTGCGCGGACTGCTGCTTCTTCGGCCGACACACGCCCGCCCGCCGATAACACCCCGACAACCGTTTCCTTCGCGATCTCGGCAAGTTCCTCGTCGAGTGCTGGCTCGTCCAATGCTTCGAAGACGACGAATGGAGCCAGCCGGAGCAGCCGCTTCAGGAAATCTCGAAGTATGTCCCTCTCCGTCAGCCCTTTCAGGTCCATACGTCGCCATACTCTCAGGATCGACTTGATCAGGTGCGGACTGCCGCCCAAGGCCGCGCGCCGCGCATAGATTTGATCGAATGCGGCTTCGCCGAGAACATGCAGCGCCGAATACGGATCGGGATCAGCGGGGGAATACACCAGGTGTGCGCGCCACCACATCCGGCCGAACACGTGACGAGTGAGATCAGAACCGAGGACTCGATCGACCGGTGGCTTCGGGTAGCGCCAGTGAGCGACGTCGGGAAGGACGATCAATGCCAGAAAGGCCCACACGTCGCCTGCAGCAGCTTCCGCAGGCGTGATTCGCATTTCCTTGTGCAACGCGACGGCGAGGCTGAGATCGAATGCAACCTTCTGGCGCGCGTCAGGTGGTTCCGGGAAGCCGGACTCCTTGGCGAGGTCGATGACGATGTCGCGAAGGAAGCGCAGCTTCTCGTCGTCGACCCGGGTACCACCGGTCGCAACGAACACCGCCGATTCGTCGGCGACCGCCCAGCGGTCGTGCAGGTCGAGCGGGGTGAGCTCTTTGTATTGGGCTGCAAGCGGTTTTGCGCGGTACCGGAGCAGCCGAGGATACAGAAGTGTCATGCGACGCCCTCGAAAATCTTCACAGCCGCCTGCAGTTCGGAGGCGAACAAGTTCGGGGACTCCTGTGCCGCCAGCCGGACATCCGTGATCGACCGGCCTGGGAAGAGTCGGCCGAACAGTTCCTGCAGCGTGGCACCCAGGGTCTCATCAATGTGGTGGGATTCGTCATCGAACTCGCTCAGGCGCAAGGCATGGTCCACCATGGTGCGGGCCACGTCGGCATAGAGCGCGGAGAGGGCGATCTTGTCCTCCAGACGGGGGTTGCCCGCGCGTTGGAGGGCTTCTGTGATGACGGTCTTCTTTTCGTTGACAAGAAGGAGAAGGGAGCCCATCGTTGCCGCGTCGAGGTTCGTGCCGATCTCCAAGTGCCACGCAGCGTCACTCGGATAGTCGGTTCTGTCGAAGTCAACTATGGCGATAGGGAATTGAGGAGCGTCGCCCTGGAGGCGGATCTGGCTACGATCACTCCATAGAACCGAACCGCCGCGGCGGGGTGCCACCGGCCGGTCACCGCCATGTCGGCGCCGGGCAAGGACCAGGGCGGTATCCAACAGGACGACGCCGCCCAGGTCGGCCCCCGGCAGGTCGGCTTGCAACTCGACGTCGCCATTCTCGGGAACCACTGTGCGCATCACTGTTCCCCTGAGTTTCGATCCGGTCGATGTCCAGATCGCAGCGAGCGCGAGTTCGGTGCCGGGGGCCAGCGTCGATTCTGCAAGGGCGCGGTGCAGATCGACCTTGACGATGCGGCGTATGCGGAGTGTCGTCTGGTAGTCCCAATGCGGGTACGACTCTGGCAGTGGCAGTTCGTCGCCGTCGACCGACAGCAACCACTGACCTGCCTGGACGACGGCAGGCGACGGCTTTTTATAGGGAAGAACGCGATGGACCATCAGCCGACCGCCTCTGCGTAGAGCATGATGTCGGTCATCGTGTCGGTGGCAGGCTTCACGACAGCTTTCCAGATCTGACCGTCGCCGCCTTCGATGACATACGACGGCACTTGGTGGAGCTCCCCGTGTGGGTCCTGCCAACCGACGAGGCCCGGCATTTCCGCACCAGCGGGAGGGTCCATCTCGAGACCGCCATCGCTGTTCAATGCAACGGCCAAATCGACGGTGACTCGTTGCGGAATGCCGACCGGCAGGCGGAAACGCTGCACCACTACGGCATTGCCCCACAGTTCCTCTGGTTCCGGATCACCGACGTATTCGATTTTCGGGCGTCGCCGCCGTTGCTTGACCATCTTTGCGGGCTCGGCGAAGACGTCGGATTCGGACGACTTTCCGTCTCCGGCAGTTCCATTCGAGTCGGTGGGCTCGCGTCCTCCGATGCTCGCTGGGTCCGGAATCTCCACGACTTCAGTCTCATCGACATCTTGCCGTCGACCACTCGGGCGACGAGTAGATATCGGTCGAGCGGGTGGTGCGGTGTCGCCTGGTTTGCCATAGTCAGTGGCCGCTCCGATTCCCCACGCACCACCCACCAAAGGCGAAAGGCGTTCGCTGGCAGCGCCCAGGGACACTCGGGCGACCTCGACCCCACCACTGCCACGCGGGCCGAGAACCCGATCGATTACTTCCCTGATGCGTACGAAGGTCGTCTTGACGAATGAATAGTCAGGGTGGTCCAGCGACTGATAGTTCCAGTTGTCGTGAGTCGGCGGCTCGGCCGATGCATAAGCCTCGTCCATCGCGGGATCGGCGCGAAACACACCTGCATACGCGGAGTACTCGCTTGCAGGCTTGGGGCCGGGCCAATAAGTCACCACTAGTTCGGCCGGGCGCATCAGGCAGACGTGGTGCACCATTCCGTTCTCGAAGCCTGCCATCCGCTCGGCGTCCGTGGGATCGAAGCGTTGCGCCATCGACTGATGCAGGGCAAACCGCCCGAGCAGCTTCTTCGGCCTGCGGCAGTGCAACTCTTGCGCCTCACTGCCGACCATTTTGCGATAGGCGGTGACGAACAAGCGCAGGGACTTCATTGAGGCCGGTTCCGGCACCTTGTAATCGATACCGTCGCAGGTCACCGAGAACCGCATCGGAACAATGCCGTCACGGTCGGACATCATCTTCGGCCACAAGTGACACGTGATCGTCTCCGCAAGGTACCGGGCTACGTTCGCTGGTTCCCTGCCGTCGAGATCGGGATCGAGGATGATGATCGTCGTTCCGGTCTCGGTGGGGCCGAACGTCCGCAGTCCGAGCCTTCGCGCCATCGCGTCGGCTTCGGCGCCGATGAGCGGCTCGATCACGTCCTCGGACGTGTCTCCCCACCAGTGCCTGCCGGTGTAACGGCGTTCACGGTTGGACTCTTTCGCGTCATAGCTCTTCCACAGAGCGGCGCCCATCAGTCGAGTCTCATAGCGTCCCTCGTACTGGCACCTGGTGTGGACGAGGATGGTGCCTGATTTCGAGACGAGATACAGGATGCCCTTACCGAAACCGTACGTGCCGCCACCCAATTTCTGGTCGCGTGGTTCACCGATATTTCGGAGGAAGGCAACGAAGTCACGCCCCTGCTCGGTAACCGCATCGGCGCGCGTCGGTCCGCCAAGTCCGCGGGTTCCCCGATCCGAGATCGTCAACACCCGGATAGTGGGCTGCTGCAATGAGTCGCGTAGTGGAAGCACCTGCCTAGCAGGCGCCTGACGCAGCAGATTATCTCTCCAGGCCGGTGCATCGGCGGCGCTAACGGTCTGCAGATCGATGCGATAGTCCACCGAAATGCCTTCACTGCGACGAGCATCCCAGCTGTTCTGCGCCGACTCGCGGACCAGGATGGTCAGATGATCGAGCTCGGGCTTGCCGAGTTGATTCCTGATACCTTCCGCGGCACTGGCACCCTCCGGCGGAAAAGGTTGTGAAACCCAGGCAGGCGGCGTCACACATGCTCCTCGATCATGACCCGGATGTGTCGTTCCACTTGGCTGTCCTCCATCGGGCCGGGCGTGTCGCCCGAAAGGTCGATCGTGTAGTCGACATCGCGAACGTTCGAGGAGATCGCGGCCGCTGCGAGGTCGATGGTGGTCAGTCTCGGAAACGCGATATCCACGTTGTACCAGCGCTGTTCGCCCACCTGGTACCGGGCGTGGCGGTAGTGGTCGTCGTCGGCTTTTCGGTAGCCGATCGATGCCAGTTGGTTGAGAACGGCCGTCTCGTCATCGGAAAGTCCGAGCACTCGATCGACCAGATCGAGAAAACCGATTCCGTCGCGCACTACCGGTTCCAGCCGAAGCCAAACCAGACCCAATGCGCCGTTGGCAGGAGGCTCCAATTGATCTAGACCGTGGATCCGAATCTGGCGACCGTTGGGACTTGTCGAGGTCTTGACCTCGAGAGCACCCGCGTCGGTCGCGAAATCATGACGATGGCCTGACGGCCCTCGCCACAAGAGGTGCGCACTGCTGTCATGTTCGAGAAGGCGCGCCAGCACGATCAGCTCGCCGAACAGTCCGGCGAGTTTCTCCGAGCCCAACGGAGGACCGGGATTCTGGAACAGTGCCTTCCACCGATCGAGTACCCGGTTGAGAACCTTCAGCGGATTCTCGGGTGCTGCCTCTGTGGCGATGAGTACATCGGCGCAAAGCGTTGTGAAGATGTCGCTGAGATCCTGACGAAGACAGGCAAGGTCGGCATAGTCGTGTCGCGTCCGGTCGTCATCGAGGGTCCGCTTGTGCAACATCAGGACCGGTCCGTTGAGCCCTTTGCGCACGTTCTGATGTGCTCCGATTGGCATGAGGAGATGCCGGTTGCCCGTGCTGTCGAGTGCGGCTGCCAGCGACCCGATCGGTGTCGGTACGGGTAGTTCGGAAACGGCGACGACCGACGACATCGACGGTGGACGATGTGCGAGGCGACGCCAGTGATCATCCAGCACGTCTCTGATCTCTGAGGACATCAGATGTCCTCGGCTTCGAGGGCGCTGAAGTCCTCCTCCTCGGTTTCGACGCCGGAGAGGTCTGCCGATATGTAGTTGGCCTCCCAGGCAACGGTGCTGTCGTCGTTCGTCGGTGTCGGGAACACCAAACCAACGCCGATGACGTGCTCTGGTGCGTCGAGCGGTTGACGCATATTTTTAGGTGAGTCCGGCTTGGGCTCCGGGCTCGACACCTTGTCGATTGGATACAGCACCAGCAATCCGGCGTCGGGCTGCTGCGCCTTGCGCGCCTTCTTGATTTCTTCTTCGGTGGTGCTGGTCGTGATGCCCTCTAGATCGAGGCCTGCGTCACGACGGCTCATCAGCGTCTTGATGTCGGAATAGTCCGGCCCAAGCGCGAATTGAGACCGAACGATCCGTCCGACGCTGATCCCGGGGGCGAAGTCGAACCGCTCCGAGACGTGGTCGGTTGGTTTCCCGACTACTGCGATGTTCCAACGTCGCAAGGTCCCCGCGTTCCGGATGCGCTTCTCGATGTATCCTGCCATGAGCTTCGCGTCGCACTCCTGCGACCGCTCATGGAACTGATAGTCACGGAGGAACTCGAGGACGACGTCACTGGACACATTTCGGATGAGATAGCGACCGTCCGCTGAGCTTCCTTCCACGCCACCGATCAGCGCTGCCTCACTCACCACCTTGCGTGCTGCTGATTGATTCTGTAGCAACCATCCTGATTCCAGACGGAAGTACCGCGTTTGAACGCGTTGTCCGCCATAGGACGACGACGCCGATACCGCGTCCTTCATTTTCGCGGCTGCGGTCACGCGCAGTGCAGGATGCGTCCGGAGGCGTACCGCAAAGTTCATCGGCGTCTTGCCCTCTGTCATGTAGACGTCGATGTCGCGGCGCATCTCCGTTTCGACCGTGGCAAGGTGGCGGAACCAGTCCTCGAGTTCCTTGGTCATCCAGATGCGTGGCAGGTCCGCATATCCCTTGCGATAGCCGAACCAGCGACCCATCTGCAGCAATGTGTCATATGTGGAGACTGAGCGTACGAAGTAACTGACGGACAGACCCTCGAGCGTCAGACCTCGCGACAGCGTGTTGCCGCCCACCGCTATCGCGACCACAGGCCCGTTTTCGTAGTCGAGGCGGTCAGTGCTCTCCGAGTTGTCCATCACGACGCGGCAATCACGGAGTACGCCCGGCAGCTCTGCCGCGAGCTCATCGAACGAAACAACCGCTTCTCCGAACTCCGCAGCGGGCACGCGAGACGTTTCCTCATCCCAGAGCGTACGTAACTCACTCCGGAGCGCCGGATCGTTGAGGGTGCGTCCGACCTTGGCTCTTAAGGAAAGCAGTGGATCCCGGAAGCTGTTGTGGACCGCCGTTCGGACGCTGGTATGAATCAGCATGGTGCAATGGGGATTTCCACCACCGCGTACCCGACGGGCCGCGGTTGTGAGCCAGAAGTAAAGCACTGCATGGCGCAGGGTGTCAGTAACGGTCGGATAGAAGCCCTCAGCATCCGCCCTAGTCTTCGGTCGGACTAGTTCGACATCGTCGTTGGGGACAGTGCGGATCATGTCGTAACCGTCATCGACGTCGTTGGGATCTTCACCATCCAGCGCGTACCTGCCGAACAACACTTCCGTTCCGAAATGACCGTGCGGTTGAGGGAGATTCACGATGAAGTGTTCGGGATACAGATCCTCAGCGGCAGGGTTGATCAGCAGGTTCGCGAACGGTGAGGCTGTGTAGCCAACATAGGCAGACTTCGGCAAGGTGTTGAGGATCTGTCGAATCAACGGATTGATCGACTTTGTCGCGACGGTGGCCTGATCGGCCTCGTCATCGATGATCAGCGCCGGGCAATCCGCCAAGTACTCAGAAGCATTGCCCAGCCACTTCACCAGTTTGCGCAGTACAGTGGCGTTCTTCTTGACGACACACAGCACGTGCGTCTTGTTCGACTTGCCGAAGAAGCTGGCGGGGTTGGCGGTCGGTCGGAAGTCATGATCCAGGTCGGTAATCTGGGACCAGAGCGTCGGGTTCGGCTCCACGAGCTGCTGGACCAACCGGGCTTGGGTCTGTCTGCGAAGGCCGTTGTGGATTCCTGCGAGCACGATGAACAGCTTGTAGCCGCGATCGGCCGCCTTGGCCATCACCGCAGTGAAGTTGGTGGTCTTGCCGGACTGCACGTAACCGACGACCAAGCCACGCGTCGAGAAGGAACTCTGTCTCGGATGCTGTAGAAGTGAGACAACCCGCGTTGAGGCCCCGTCCAGGCTCTCGATCGATGTCTTGGGCCAGCCGTCCTTGGCTAGGCCGGCGGTGATCGACGGCCACAGCTTGTCATCGGGATGAGGCCCGGCATACCAGGTTTCATAATTGTCGATCACGACAGAGTGTGGCTCTCGCATCTCCTTGATGCGCACGACTTCCTGCTCGTGACGGTCCACGATCCGCTTGATGACTTCATCGGGCGTGGAGAACAAACGGAGCTTCTTGATCGCCTCGGCCGGCGTGTAAGTGTCGAGCAACAACCTGAACACATCGAACAGCTCGTCTTGCTCATCGATTACATCGCTCACCGCATCTCCCACTGAGTGCTTCCCCTACGTCAACGATGGGAGGTTTGGCTCCCCCGCGTTGCGGGTAACTGTATCGGCTCGATCCGATGATCTCCGGGTAAGTGGACGAAGTGTTACCCCGCTGATGTCACGTATCGGTTCTTGGCGCGGATTTGCTACAGCAGTCGTCAGACTGGACTGGATCGGCGCAGAGGAGTGTGCGCAACGCCCTCACCTGTGAGAACGGTCAGACGAACAGTTGGCCGACTCGTGCGAAATGGTCCAGTGGAGCTGAGTCGCGGGTGTCGATCCATGGACGATCGACGACCTTCCGCGCATCCTCGTGACTCACCTGCTTCCCCAGCGCAGCGGACAAGACGTGTAGAGCAAGCACGGGTGGGATCGCATTGCCGATCTGCTGGGCGATGTCGTTGCCCGACCAAGGGTAGTCGAGCGGGAATGTTTGCAGTCGACCCGCCTCAGCCAGGCTGAACCGTGGGCTGTCGATGCCGGCGTCATCGACGATCCTGTTCCGAGACACCTTGCCGGTGATCGTGGCCGACGGCTCACGAGAATGGCGACGACCCCGCAACTTGGGGTTGCCACCTGTGCCGTAGTTCGAAACCACGCAGAAGTCGTATCCACGATTCAGTGCTGCATCCATCGTCTCCCAAGGGAGGAGATCGGACTCGCCCTCGGTGCGTTCGACACCTTTGCGGTAAGGCCGGTGTGTGGCCTCCGGAAGCATGCGCTCACCTTCGAGGCTGGCGATCAGAATGGCTCGGCGGCGAGTCTGTGGAACGCCGAACTGTTCGGTCCGCAGTACATCGCATGCGACGTGATACCCGCGCTTCTTCAGAACGTCGCTCATCGCTTGCCAGATAGGCAAGACCGCCGGAACCTGCTCCAGCACAATGACTTTGTACGGATCGCTGCGGCCATGCGCAGCCAATGCCCATCGCAAGGGTTCCAGAACCAGACCGGTCCGCTCGTCCTTTAAGGTCTTCAGGTCCGCGGACACGTCTTCATCGTCACCCATCCGAACGACGTAGCTCAAGACCTCGTCGAGTGCCCTGCGCCCTGCGCCCGAACCGGCGACGGTGAACGTTTGGCAGGGCGGCCCGCCGGCCAGTATCCAGGCGCTCGGTGCTGTCTCGGGTCCGAAGTCACGTACATCGTGCGGGCGGTCGTTGAGACCGGCGGCGGACCTTGTCGCGCACGCGTTCCGATCCCATTCGAACCCATAGACGCTCAGCCCCAACCACCGCGCCGCCACATCGAGCCCCCCAGGTCCGGCGAACAAGTCGATCATGTCGACCTGGCGCGGTCGGGGTTGCTCGTGTGGATCGGAGGGCATGACTCGCGATCTTAGAGCGGCGTGACGCGGCCTCGCCATACGGCGCTCAACAGGCGGTCAACGCTGCCCGCAGGGCAATGCCAACCGCGCGCGCGGCGGGTGGCGGGGTCGCGTTTCCGACCTGGCGATACCGCGCGGTTTTGCGGCCTGCGATACGCCAATACGCAGGGAAACCCTGCAATATGGCGACCTGTTCGACGGTGAGTTTCACCATGTGGTCCGGGCCGAGAGCCGGGTTCCACACGAAGTCGGCGGCTGGTAGTTCGTCGCTGATCGATCGAGCGTTGACGCCGATTCTCGCCCAAACGTTGACAGAACCCTGCGGGCCAAGGTCCCCACCGCCGCGGTCCCACGAGCCACCAACAATGGTGGGAGCGATCACGTTCGCCTGCGCAGCCCACTCGTCGGCTCGAGGCCAGCCGCGCGAACCCATGGACGGCCCCAACACCGTGCCGACCGTCAAGGCCAAGCTCGGCGGCGGAGCGGTCAGATTCCTTTCGAACTGTGCGATGTTTCCGTTGCGTAAGGCGACCAGTAGGCCCAGCAGTCGATGCTGCGGCACTCCGAAGTCGCGTGCGTCTATCACCAGCCATCGGTATTCGTAGCTGGCGCTATCCAGGTATTTCTCGACGCAGGACCGGCTCTCACGGTATTCGGGTCGAGTAACCATGTCCGGCACGTTCTCGATCAGCAACGCGCGAGGGCGCATCTCTGAAGTCAACCGGCCTGTTGTCTCCAGCAGTTCCAACTCCCACCCGCTGCCGCGCTGTCTGGATGCGGTTGCCGCAGATTTCACTCTCGGGAGGCCGGCGGCCAAGAGATCGATCTCGGTCGAGCGCGGTAACTCCAACCGCGGCTCGAACTTCAGCAGGTCGGCGTTCACCACCCTCCACTGAGGCCGGTTCGTAACCAGCGTCGCGCACGCGACATCGCGATTATCGAGAAGCAGGATGGGATCGAATCCCGCTTGCTCGAGACCGAGTGCGAGGCCGCCGGCGCCTGCGCAGAACTCAACCGAGCGCATTCGCCGCCCCATTGGAACCACTCGAGCGTTGGTGTGTTCTGCCTTAGGCAATGCCTACCTCCCCACCTGGTAGATGTCTCATCAGGATAGTGCGCAGTTCAAACCATGCATTCCGCCATCCAGACAACGCCGCACTAAGACGCTTCGCTGGTGATCGGGTGCTGGAACCGGCTGGATCTCGCCATCGTGTTGTAGACCCGGAGCTGGGTCAGCGTCGGAGTTCGGCGACCTCAACCGCTCGCCCCTCGCGCCCCGACAGTTCGCACGCCTCGGCAACATAAAACGCCTCCAGAGCCTCCGCCGGAGTGCAGGGATTCTCGAGCTGCCCGGTCGCAACCTCGATGAAAACTGCCAGTTCCTCCGCATACGCCGGACGGAACCGTTCCATGAACCCCGCATAGGGAGGATAGGGCGAGGGACTGTGGTCGGGTTCGACGGAAGTCAGGGGTGCGCGGTCGTCCAGTCCGACCACAGCATTCCCTTTGGAACCCAACGCTTCCAACCGAACGTCGTACCCCGCCCCGTTGTACCGGGTCAGCGATACGGTGGCCAGCGCCCCGTCATCCAGACGCAGCACCACCGCCGCCGTGTCGACGTCATCCGCTTCGGCGAAGAACGCCGCGCCCCGGTTCGCCCCGAGCGCATACACCTCGACGATCTCCCGCCCTGTCACCCACCGGATGATGTCGAAGTCGTGCACTCCGCAGTCGCGGAAGATGCCGCCGGAGCGGGGAATGTAGTCGGCGGGTGGAGGAGCCGGGTCGAGGGTTGTGGCCCGCAGCGTGTGCAGCCAGCCGAGGCTTCCGGACCGGATCGCCTCGCGGGCCGCGCGATAACCGGCGTCGAACCGGCGTTGGAAGCCGATCTGGACGGGCACCGAGGAGTCGCGAAGGTGATCGATGACGGCGAGCGTGCCGGTGATGTCGGCCGCCACGGGCTTCTCGCAGAAGACGGGGATCCCCGCGTCGACGGCGCGGATGATGAGTTCCGGGTGGGAGTCGGTGGCGGTGGCGATGATCAGGCCGTCGAGGTCGGCGGCGAAGAGGGTGTCGAGGTCGGGGGCGAATTCGACGCCGAGGACGGCGGCGGTGGTGCGGGCGCGGTCGGCGTCGGCGTCGGCGACCACGACGGTGGCGACGTTCGGGAGCTTCTTCAGGGTCTCGGCGTGTGAGGTCCCGATGCGGCCGGTTCCGGCGAGGCCCAGCGTGACGGGTCGGTGGGGTGACATCGGCTCTCCTTATATATGGACGCGACGTGTGTTGGCGGGCGCCGGTGGTTCAGCGTGGGGCGGCTGTGGTGGAGCGGACGACGAGTGACGGTTCCACCCGGCGGCGCGCTGGGGTGGTGCGGCCGTCGCGGAGTCGTTCGGTGAGCGCGTCGATCGCTAGGCGGCCCATCTGGATGCGGGGCTGGTCGATGGTGGTCAGCGCGACGTGACGCAGCGCGGCAAGCGAGGTGTTGTCGTAGCCGACCACCGAGACGTCCTCTGGCACCCGCAGGCCCGCTTCCTCCAGCGCGGACATCGCCCCCACAGCGTTGAAGTCGTTGCCGCAGACCAGGGCGGTGGGGAAGTTGTCGTGGGAGAACAGGTTCAGCAGTTTGCGCACCGCGGCCATGCCCGCGGAGTCGGTGTGCTCGCTCGGCACGACCATCGGCTCCAGGCCGTGGCGCTGCATGGCGGCGCGGTAGCCCTTGCGGCGTGGGGCCGAGGTGAAAGCGCCGCCGCCGTCGAGGTGCACGATGCGCCGATGTCCGAGCATGACCAGGTGGTCGACGGCCAATCCGGTGCCGACCTCGCCGTTGTCGTTGACCGTGTCGATCTCGGTGACGGTGGACGTGCGGGATACCAGCACCAGCGGAGCCTGCTGCGCCGCTGCGCGAATGGCGGCGGCGGGCAGGATCGGCGACAGCAGGATGATGCCCCCGGGACGGAAGGAGAGCAGGCTTTCCAGCGCGGTGCGCTCGCGGGCGGCGGTGCGTCGGCCGGTGTTGAGGATCAGTTCGAGGCCGGCGGCCTGGGCGGCGGCGTCCATGCCTTCGACGACGTCGGCGAAGAAGGCGTTGCGCAGGTCGGAGACCATGACGCCGACGATGTTGGAGGTCCGGCTGGCCAGCGAGCGCGCCATGATGTGCGGTTGGTAGCCGAGGTCTTTCGCCGCGTCGAGCACGGCGCGGCGACGGTGCTCGCTGACCTTCGGGGAGTTGCGCATGACCAGCGAGACGAGGGCGCGGGAGACGCCGGCGCGGGCGGCGACATCTTCCATGGTCGGTCGTGCCATATCGCCTCCGTTCCGCGTTCGCAGGCCTTTTCGGCTCGGACGATACAAGCTCCGCGCGGGCTGATCAATAGAGCGCTCTAATCGGACTTCACGAGTGGCGTATCGGTTCGGGCCAGGCGCTCACAGCCGAATATCGCCTGGTAATTGCGTTTTGGCGACGCGCTGACGACTCTTGACACGCTATGACCTGCGTTACATAGTTGGAGCGCTCCAATAGAGCGGTTCACCTCGACGTCGAAGGTCGGAGAGCACCGATGACCGAATCCCTCTACCCGCTGCGCATCGCGGCCGCGCCGATCTCCTGGGGAGTATGCGAGGTCCCCGGTTGGGGCCACATGCTCGACGCGCACACCGTCTTGGCGGAGATGGCCGCACTCGGCCTGACCGCGACGGAACTCGGTCCTCCCGGCTATCTGCCACGCGACCCAGGTGAGCTGCGCCGGTTACTGGAGACCTTCGGACTCACCGCCGTCGGCGGATTCCTCGCCGCCGTGCTGCACCGCGACCGGCAGGACGCCGTCGCCCGCGCCGAGGACACCGCCGCCCAGCTGGCCGCCGCGGGCGCTGAAGTCCTCGTCCTCGCCGCCGCGACCGGTTTCGACGGGTACGACGCGCGCCCGCAACTGGACGGCTCCGAGTGGAGCGCCTTGGTCGACACGGCCACCGCGATCCGGGACGTCGTCGCCGCGCACGGCCTGCGCACGGTGCTGCACCCGCATGTCGGCACCCATGTGGAGAGCGAGGCCGAGGTCGAGCGGTTCCTCGCCGATTCCGATCTCGACATCTGCCTGGACACCGGGCATCTGCTCATCGGCGGCACCGACCCGGTCCGGCTCGCGCGACGGCACGCGGAGCGGATCGGGCACATCCATCTCAAAGACGTGCGCGGCGCGCTGGCCGATCAGGTCCGTGCCGGAAAGCTGGACTACAGCTCGGCCGTGTGCCGTGGGCTGTATGTGCCGCTGGGCGAGGGCGAGGTCGACATCGCGGCACTCGTGCACACCGCGCGGGCCGCGGGCTACCGGGGCTGGTACGTGCTGGAGCAGGACACCGCGCTGCGACCGGGCGAGTCGGCGCGGCAGGCGAGCGACGACACCGGGCGCAGCCTGCGCCACCTCGCGGACATCGCGCTCGCCGCCGCGGGAATCTGAAGGAAGCGACGATGTCTCCGACACCACAGCGCTGCCTCACCGCGAGAGGGCGGCGTTCGAGCCGCCTGCTGCCGTGGATCGCCACGGCCGCGCTCCTGGCCGCGTGCACCGGCCCCGGCGCCGACGCGCCCGCGCCCTCGCAAACACCGATGGCCGCTGGGACGGTGGAATCCATCGCGGTGGTGACCCACGGCAGCCCTGGCGACGCGTTCTGGAATGTGGTCAAGAACGGTGCGGAAGCGGCGGGCAAGGACCTCGGAATCCGGGTGGAGTACAACGCTTCCGGTGATCCGGGCCAGCAGGCGAAGCTGATCGACAACGCGGTGGCGCAGGGCGTCGACGGGCTCGTCGTCTCGATGGCCAATCCCGAGGCGCTGCGGCCGTCGGTGGAAAAGGCTGTCGCCGCTGGCATTCCGGTGGTGACCATCAATTCGGGCGAGTCCGAGAGCGCGAAGTTCGGCGCGTTCGTCCATGTGGGCCAAAGCGAGTCGCTGGCCGGGCAGGCCGCGGGCAGACGGCTCGCCGAGGCGCGGCGCACGAAGATGCTGTGCGTCATCCACGAAGCGGGCAATATCGGCGCGAACGAGCGCTGCGCGGGCGCGACCAAGGCCTTCGGCAATGCCACCACGCTCCAGGTGGACATCAACAATCCGACCGACGCGCAATCACGGATCAAAGGAGCGCTGGAGGCCGACCGCTCCATCGACGCGGTTCTGACGTTGAACTCGCAAGTCGCCGCGCGAGCCGTGGACGCGGTGCGGGAAGCCGGTTCGGCCGCGACCGTCGCCACCTTCGACCTGAATTCCGATGTGGTGGAAGCGATCCGGGCCGGGAAGCTGCTGTTCGCGGTGGATCAGCAACAGTACGAGCAAGGCTATCTGCCGATCGTGCTGCTGAAGCTGTACCGGACGAATCTGAACACCGCCGGAGGCGGCGCTCCGGTGCAGACCGGACCCGGTTTCGTCGACAAGAGCAATGTGGACGCCGTCGCCGCGCTCGTCGCGCAGGGCACGCGATGAGGTGGATGAAATGACCGTTGCCACAAAGACACCCGACCGGACCCAAGACACGGGCCGCTCACCGCTGCAACGCCTGGCCGTGCGGCCGGAGATCGGCGCGGCGCTGGGGGCGCTGCTGGTGTTCGTCTTCTTCTCCGTCATCACCGACCGGTTCCTGAGTCCGCTCGGCGTCGCGACCTGGCTGGACGACGCCTCCACGCTGGGCATCATGGCGGTGGCCGTGGCCCTGCTGATGATCGGCGGCGAGTTCGACTTGTCGGCGGGCGTGATGACCGCCTCCACGGCGTTGGTCACCGCCCTGCTCGCGGTGCACGCCGGCTGGAACGTGTGGTTCGCGCTGCTCGCTTCGCTGGTGTTCGCGCTGGTCGTCGGCGCGTTCAACGGCTGGGTGGTGATGCGGACCGGCCTGCCCAGCTTCATCGTCACCCTGGGTACGTTCCTCGCCCTTCAGGGCCTGAATCTCGGCGTGACACGGCTGGTCACCGACACGGTGCAAGTATCGGGGGTGCGCGGCGCGGACGGCTACCAGTCGGCGGGCTGGGTGTTCGCCTCGACACTCGATATCGGGGAAGCGCACCTCCAGGCGTCGGTGGTCTGGTGGGTCGTGCTCACCGCGATCGCCGCGATAGTTCTGGTCCGCACGAGGTTCGGCAACTGGATCTTCGCCGTCGGCGGCGCGCTGCCCAGCGCCCGCGCGGTGGGCGTGCCCGCGGATCGCACCAAGATCCTGCTGTTCATGGGCACGGCGTTCGCCGGCTGGGTGGTCGGCTCCTGCAACATCCTGCGGTTCGCGAGCGTGCAGGCCAACCAGGGCGTCGGGCTGGAGCTGCACTACATCATCGCCGCCGTCGTCGGCGGGTGTCTGCTCACCGGTGGCTTCGGTTCGGCGGTGGGGGCCGCGATCGGCGCGCTGATCTTCGGCATGGCGCGCCAAGGCATCGTGTTCGCCCGCTGGGACAGCGACTGGTTCATGCTGTTCCTCGGTGTGCTGCTGCTGGCTGCGGTGCTGGTCAACAACCGATTCCAGAAACGAGCCGAAAGGGTGCGCCGATGACTTCCCTCATCGAGGCCGTCGACCTCGGCAAGAGCTACGGCGGCGTGGTCGCCCTGCGCGAGGTGTCGACGGTGGTGAACGCGGGCGAGGTGACCTGCGTGCTCGGCGACAACGGCGCGGGCAAATCCACGCTGATCAAGATCCTCGCCGGAGTGCACCGGCACGACCGAGGCGAACTGCGCGTCGAGGGCGAATCGGTGCGGTTCGCCTCACCGCGCGAGGCGTTGGATCGCGGCATCGCCACGGTGTACCAGGATCTCGCGGTGGTGCCGTTGATGAGCGTGTGGCGCAACTTCGTGCTGGGCTCGGAGCCGACATTCGGATTCGGCCCGTTCCGGCTGCTGGACCGCAAGAAAGGCTGCGCGATCGCGCGAACGGCGTTGGCGGATATGGGTATCGAGATCCGCGACATGGAACAGCCGGTCGGCACGCTGTCGGGTGGGCAGCGGCAGTGCGTCGCCATCGCGCGGGCCGTGCACTACGGCGCGAAGGTGCTGATTCTCGACGAGCCGACCGCCGCGTTGGGCGTGAAGCAGGCGGGGGTGGTGTTGCAGTACGTCGTGCGGGCGCGTGAACGCGGGCTCGGCGTCGTGCTCATCACGCACAACCCGCACCACGCCTATCCGGTCGGCGACCGATTCCTGCTGCTGAAGCGGGGCGCGATGCTCGGCTCGTACGAGAAATCGGAGATCGACCTGCCGGAACTGACCCGCCAGATGGCGGGCGGGGCGGAACTGGAGGCGTTGCAGCACGAACTGCGACGCGTGGTGACGCCGTGAACGAGGAGGCGAATTCGTGACCGAGCTGGAGGCGTTGACCATCGGCCGGGTCGGGGTGGACCTGTATCCCGAACAAAGCGGCGTCGCCTTGGCACAGGTGCGCAGCTTCTCGAAATTCTTGGGCGGCACCGCGACCAACGTCGCCGTGGCCGCCGCCCGGCTCGGTCGCCGTACGGCGGTGCTGACCAAGGTGGGCCCCGATGGCTTCGGCGACTTTGTGCGCACGGCGCTGGAGGACTTCGGCGTCTCGTCCCGTTATGTGACGACCGCGCCGGACCTCCAGACGCCCGTGGTCTTCTGCGAGCTCACGCCGCCGTCCGATCCGCCACTGCTGTTCTACCGCGCGCCGATCGCGCCGGACCTGACCATCACTCCGGACGAAGTGCCCTGGGAAGTCGTGGATGCCGTGCCCCTGCTGTGGGTCACCGGCACCGGAGTGAGCGCGGAGCCGGGGCGCGGCACGCAGCGGGACATATTGCTGCGGCGTGCACGACGCGGGCACACGGTGCTCGACCTGGACTACCGGCCGATGTTCTGGCCGGATGTCCAGACCGCGCGGACCGAGATCGGGTGGATGGTCGACCACGTGAACGTAGTGGTCGGAAACCGCGCCGAGGTAGAGATGGCGGTAGGCACCGCTGACCCGCACGCGGCGGCCGATCGGTTGCTCGCCCGCGGAGTGCGCCTCGCGGTGATCAAGCAAGGCGGCGACGGCGTGCTGGTGGCCACCGGCGAGGAACGTTGGACGGTGCCGCCGTGCCGCGTGGACGTGGTGTGCGGGCTCGGCGCGGGTGACGGATTCGGCGGGGCGCTGGTCCACGGCCTCCTCTCGGAGTGGGACCCACGACGCATCGCTACCTACGCCAACGCGGCAGGCGCCCTGGTGGCCGCGCGTCTGGCCTGCGCGGACGCGATGCCCACGGCCGCGGAGATCGAGGAACTGCTGTGCGGCTGAAGTCGCGAGGGCGGGGCGAAGGGGCTGTCGTGCCGGTGGCCGACGGCTCTGGGGCGAGTCACTGCGCGTGTGTGCGAGGGATGCCCGTCGGGACGGAGCGCAGCTACGGGCTCCGGCAGCTCGGTGGCCCGCGAAGCGCAAGTGCCGCTATCCGATCCATGGTCTGCTTTCGGATCGGCCTCGCGTGCACCGACACCAACGCCGACACGATGGGCGCATCGGCCGCTTCTTGCCCAGCGTGCGGGGGATGCGATGGCACACGGACGCGGAGATCGAGCATCTGCCAGGCAGCCGCACCGAATGGAGCAGCCGTGTTGTGGAGCCGGGCTGGAATTCCGGGGCAGCCGCACCGAATGGGGAGCGGCCGTGTTGTGGAGCCGGGCTGGAATTCCGGGCCGGCCGCACCGAATGGGGAGCAGCTGTGTGGTCGAGCCGGGCCGGAAATCAGGGGCAGCCGCACCGATGGAGACTCAGCTGTGCGGTTGAGCTGGGCCGGCAATCGAGAAGCGGCGCGCGGACCGATCTGTGATCGAGCCGCGGACCGCGGCTGAGCACTGAGTGCGGGAAGGAGTAACTGTCATGCATGTGACCGACGAACGCTGGCGTGAGTTACTGCACGTGCGCGCGACGGACCCCGCCGCGGTCGAACGGGCCTACGCCGAACGAGTACGCCGCGCCGACTTGTTGGCGGGCAAGCAGACCTTGTTCCTCGTCGCCGCCGACCACCCGGCCCGCGGGGCGCTGGGCGTCGGCGCGGATCGCACGGCCATGGCGGATCGGCGCGCGTTGCTGGAACGGCTGCTGATCGCGCTGGCCGACCCGGATGTCGACGGCGTGCTCGGCTCGCCGGACGTGGTCGAGGAACTGTTGCTGCTGGACGCGCTGGACGACAAGGTCGTGATCGGTTCGATGAACCGCGGTGGGCTGGCGGGCGCGGAGTGGGAGATCGACGACCGCTTCACCGGATACGACGCGGACTCCATCGCGCGGTTCCGGCTCGACGGCGGCAAAATGCTACTGCGCCTGGTCGACTCCGACGCGGGCACCGTGCCGACGCTGCAAGCTTGCGCGGAGGCGGTCTCGGAGCTAGCGGCGCACGAGCTGATGGCGATGGTCGAGCCGCTTCCGTATCACCGGGACGGCTCCGATGCGCTGGTGATGAGCAAGGACGCGGTCTCGCTGTCGCGGGCGATCACGGTGGCCTCCGGACTCGGCGTCACCTCGGCCTACACCTGGCTGAAGATCCCCGCACCGCAGGATATTTCGGTACTGGACGCCACCACACTGCCGGTTCTCGTGCTGGGCGGTGCACCGTCCGGAGATCCGGCGGTGGATCGAGCGCTGTGGGGCGGGGCGCTCGGCCACGACGTTGTTCGCGGTCTCGTCGTCGGCCGCACCCTGCTGTACCCACCGGACGGCGACGTCGCCAGGGCGGTCGAAACCGCCGCCCGCTTGCTGAAAGAAGCCCGATGAGGCGGGACAGCATCTGGGTACCGGCCTCGCGATGTGCCACAGACGGCGGCGATCGCTCACCGACAGAGCCGATCCGAGCGGTTCCCGTCGTTCCTGCCGTGTACAGCACGGGCACAGTCTCCGACCACTGGCACGGTCGTCGGCGAAGGGGTCGGCCGAATGTGTTCGCCCGGCGAGGCGACCGAGTTGCCGGTTCTGGATCGAGCATGGAGGAGGTGCGATGACACTGCATCGTCCGGAAGGAACGCTGCGTCATGACGGTGACCCGATCCTGCTGACTCCCGACGACGCCGGATGGACCTATGCCGGGCTGCGGGTGCTGCGGATCGACGCGGGCGAGTCGCGGACAGTTCGGACGGGGGAGTTCGAGGCGTTCGTCCTGCCGCTGTCAGGGGCGTGCACGGTACGCGTCGACGGCGAGACCTACGCGCTGACCGGCCGGGAATCGGTCTTCACCCGAGTGACGGATTTCGCCTACGTCCCGCGCGACGCCGAACTGGAACTCGTGGCCGAGGGCGGCGACCTCGAGGTAGCACTGCCGATGGCGCGATGCGGGAAGCGGCTCGAGCCGAGATACGGCCCTGCCGAGGAGGTGCCGGTCGAAATCCGAGGCGCGGGAAGCGCGACGCGTCAGGTGACCAACTTCGGCATACCCGGTGTGTGGGAACACGCGGACAAGCTCAACGCCTGCGAGTTGATCACCCCGGACGGCAACTGGTCATCCTATCCGCCGCACAAGCACGACGAGGCCAGCGCCTGCGAGGTCGTCAACGAGGAGATCTACTACTTCCGCATCGCCGGACGGGACGGCATCACCCCGTCCCGCGAGGGATTCGGTATGCACCGCACGTACACCGCCGACGGCACGGTGAACGAGAACGTCGTGGCCCGCGACGGTGACGTCTTCCTGATCCCGCGCGGTTATCACGGCCCGTGCATCGCCGCGCCTGGTTACCCCATGTACTACCTCAACGTGCTGGCCGGTCCGGCGCCCGAGCGATCGATGGCGTTCTGCGACGACCCCGCGCACAGCTGGGTGCGGGCGCGCTGGGACGCCGAGCCGATCGATCCGCGCTGCCCGGTCACTTCCCACGAAGGACGGATCGGATGAAGCTCACCACGGCGCAGGCGCTGGTGGCCTGGTTGATCGCCCAGCGCTCGGAGACACTCGACGGCCGCGAGGCGCCGTTGTTCCCCGCCGTCTTCGCGATCTTCGGCCACGGAAACGTGCTCGGCCTCGGCACCGCGCTGCACGAGCGGCGCGCCGAACTCCCCGTCTGGCGCGGGCACGCCGAAGAGGGGATGGCGCTGGCCGCCGTCGGCTATGCGAAGGCCACTCATCGGCGTCAGGTCGGTGTCGCCACCTCATCGATCGGTCCCGGCGCGCTCAACATGGTGACGGCGGCGGGCGTCGCACACGCGAATCGCCTCCCGCTCCTCCTCCTTCCTGGCGACACCTTCACCGGACGCGCGCCGGACCCGGTTCTGCAACAGGTCGAGCACTTCGGCGACCCGACCGTCACCGTGAACGACGCGTTCCGCGCGGTGAGCCGCTACTTCGACCGCGTCACACGCCCGGAACAGTTGATCGCCACTTTGCCCCAGGCGGCCGGGGTGCTCACCGACCCGGCCGACGCCGGCCCGGTCGTCCTGGCGCTTCCACAGGATGTCCAGGCCGAGACCTACGACTTCCCTGACGCGCTTTTCGAGCCGGTGCTGCACCGTCTCACCCGGCCACGTCCCGACCACCGGGCACTCGCCGAAGCCGTCGCCGCACTGCGCGCCGCGCACCGTCCGCTGCTGATCCTCGGCGGCGGCGTCCGGTATTCGGGCGCGGGACGCATCCTGCTGGAATTCGCCGAGCAGCGCGGCATTCCGATCGTGGAGACCACCGCCGGCCGCACCCTGGTGCCGCACGAGCATCCGCTGTACGCGGGACCGCTCGGCATCACCGGCTCGGCGTCGGCGAACGCGATGGCGGCCGACGCCGACCTGGTCCTCGCGGTCGGCACCCGGTTGCAGGACTTCACCACCGCGTCCTGGACGGTCTTCGCACCGGACGTTCGCCTGGTCACCATCAACGTGGCACGCTTCGACGCCGTCAAGCACGGCGCGCTAGCGGTGGTCGGCGACGCCGAGGCCACGGTGTGCGAGCTGGCCGGGCGGATGGGGAAGTGGCGAGTCGACGCCGAGTGGACCGCGCGAGCCGCCGAGCAGCGGGGCGCCTGGGACGCGCACATCGATGAATTGCGCGCGCCGACCCCGGGCGCGCCGAGCTACGCCCAGGTGGTCGGCGCCGTGAACGACCTGAGCGGGCCGAGCGACTATGTGCTGACGGCCTCCGGCGGCCTGCCCGGTGAACTCGTCGGCGGCTGGCGGGCGACCGGTGGCGCGCCGACCATGGACGTGGAATACGGCTTCTCCTGCATGGGCTACGAGCTGGCGGGCGCGTGGGGCGCGGCCATGGCGCGCACCGACGGCGTGGTGACGACGCTGCTCGGCGACGGCTCGTATCTGATGCTGAACTCGGAGTTGTTCTCGGCGGCCTTCGCCGGGCATCCGTTCGTCGCGGTGGTCTGCGACAACGACGGCTATGCCGTGATCGCGAGGCTGCAAGAGGGGCAGGGCGGCGAGCCGTTCAACAACTTCTATGCCGATTGCCGCACCACGCGGGAACAACCGCCGCGAGTCGATTTCGCCGCCCATGCCGCCGCTCTGGGGTGTGCCGCTTTCACCGCCGCCGACCTGGACGAATTTCGTGACGCGTACCTGCGGGCGCGGGCGACGGCGATGGCCGAGCAGCGCCCCGCCGTGCTGGTTGTGCGGACGCGGCCGTCGTCGTGGACCGACGCGGGCGCCTGGTGGGAGGTCGGCGTGCCCGAGCAGCTGCCGGGCCGCGCCGCCTACGACGAGGCGAAACCGCGCCAGGTGCGCTACCTCCGGCCGTGAACAGAACTTAATGAACAGTGCGCCCGATGGGCCACGGACCTAGGCTGAAGTAGGAGTCTAGGCGTGGTACGCTGAAATACGCTGCGGCACAAGATAACTGGTAGCGAATCCGTATCGGTTTCGAGCCGCGTCGCAAAGAAGCTCCACGCTGCCTGGCGCAGGTCGGTGGGGCATGCTCGTCAGGGAGGGTGACGGGCGTTATCCGGCGAAAAGTACGGGTACCCGACGGGCGGGCCCCGGCGATGTCGCGTGATCGGGACCCGACCGAGCGTGGGAGGTGACAGACCAGCCCGCCCCTGAGCGAGCATTGCGAGTGCACTCGCGCACGACCGAGCCGAGCGTCCTCGTGAGCGTTAGCTCACAGTTGGTGGTGCGAAACGTGAGTAATTCGTCGGATCATGGCATCGTTGATCTACGAGACCAGGGCATCTCGATAACACCACCTGGCTCGTCTACAGAAAGTATGAAATGGCTCAAGGCATTGTGAAGTGGTTCAACAGCGAGAAGGGCTTCGGCTTCATCGCACAAGACGGCGGAGGGCCCGACGTCTTCGTGCACTACTCGGCTGTGAGCGGCTCGGGTTTCCGGTCCCTCGATGAGGGGCAGCGCGTGGAGTTCGAGATCGGCCAGGGACAGAAGGGTCCGCAGGCCCAGGACGTCCGCGTTCTCTGATCGCGACTTGACTTTCGAAAGGCCCCGCACCGGGACGGTGTGGGGCCTTTCCGCTTGTTCGGAGGGTCCTTACGCCTCGGAGCGGGTGAAGGTGACATGGGTGACGGCGGGTGAGTGGGTCACCGAGGCGACCTGGTAGCCGGGCAGTTCGCCCAGATCGTCGTAGAGGCGCTCGCCCGCGCCGAGCAGGATCGGGACGACGGCCAAATGCAACTCGTCCACCAGCCGCGTCCGCAGGAACTGCCGCACCGTGGAGCAACCGCCGCCCAAGCGCACGTCTTGGCCGTTCGCCGCGTCGAACGCGCGGTGCAGCACCGCCTCGGGGGTTTCGTCCACGAAGTGGAAGGTGGTGCCGCCCTCCATCCCGAACGACGGGCGTGGATGGTGCGTCAGGACGAAGACGTCGTGGTGGTACGGCGGATTGTCGCCCCACCAACCCGTCCATTCGTGGTTCGGCCATGCTCCGCGA
Organism: Nocardia sp. NPDC003999; assembly: GCF_053604885.1. Lineage (NCBI taxonomy): Bacteria > Bacillati > Actinomycetota > Actinomycetes > Mycobacteriales > Nocardiaceae > Nocardia > Nocardia sp. NPDC003999. The sequence goes on along the minus strand of NZ_JBSGIB010000001.1, from coordinate 594,703 downwards.
ATCGGACCGAACATATTGCGTCCCATGATGGTCGCGCCGATGCCGCGATCGCCCGCGGCCAGATGCTCATCGTCGACGCCGGGATCGTTCGTGGCCTCCGGGTTGGCGTAAGGGGTCGCGAAGACCCACTCGTGCAGTCGCGTGCCGCCTTCGCCCAGCGGATTGTCCGGCCCTTGGTTCGGACCGGCGACATAGCCGTCCAGGGAGATCGCCAGGTTGTGTACGCGCAGCTTCGGCATGGCCCACTCATTCCCACTAAGTGATTGCAATTCGCAATCGGTTATGCGGCAGCGTACGTCCAACTGGTTGTATATTGCAAGCAGTAGTTGACGACCGACAGGAGTGCCGGATGCGCGAGGAGGGACGTTCGGGATGCCCGATCAACGCGACGATCGAGGTGATCGGCGATCGGTGGACGCTGCTGGTGCTGCGTGACGTGATGTTCGGCAACCGGCGGCACTTCCGCGAACTGCTGGCCGGATCGGAGGAGGGCATCGCCTCCAACATCCTGTCCGACCGGCTCAAGCGCCTGGTGGCCGCCGGGCTGCTCAGCCGTGCGGACACCAGGCCCGGCCAGAAGGCCGAATACCGGCTCACCGAAGCGGCCATCCAATTGGTGCCGATCATGGCGCAGCTCGGCGCGTGGGGTCTGCGGCACCGCCCGACCACCAAGCGTCTCCGGGTTCGCGCCGAATTGCTCGAGGCGGGCGGTCCGCGGCTATGGGCGGATTTCATGGACGAATTGCGCGAGGGCCACCTCGGCATCCCGCGCCCGGATCCGGACCGTCCGACCGCCACGCAGCGACTCGCCCAGGCTTACGCCGACGCCGTCGCCGAGGACGATCGGAAAGTCGCCTCGTAGGCGTCAGCCCGCCAGTGCCTCGGAGCGGAAGAACTCCGCGGTGATCGCCCTGGCCCGAGTGATGTCCTGGCCCCGAGATTTAACGGAAACATCCTCCGCACAGGCGAATTCGGCGGCGATGAACGCGGAGATCGGCGCGGGCACCGAACCGCTGCCCATCTCGCGGGTTCGTGATTTGAGGTCGGTCAGCTCGGTCACCGCCGCCGACAACTCCGCGGGCAGCTCGCACTGCCGCAACAGTGTGGGCAGATGCATCGGCGCCACCGCCGCCCCGGGACGCTCGCGCAGCCAGCGTAGTGCCATCGCCGGACGCAGCGCGTAGAACACCTTCTTCAGCGATCCGGTGCGCTCGAACAGCTCCCACTGCTTGGCGCCCAGGTGCAGATAGTGCCGGGCGACCCTGTCACGGTCGGCGACCTCATCGGCCAGCGCGCGCAATCGGTCGCGAAACAGCGGGTCGCCGCGGTACACGATCGGCGACATCAGCCATTCGATCAGCACGGCGTTGCCCTGCACCAGCAAGCGCAGCGCTTTGGCCAGATCCCAGCCGTTCACGTCGAGCAGGTCTGTGAGCGGCGTCTCCACCACGTCGCGGGTGCGCCACGGGGATAGGTAGGTCTCCAGCGCGGCGACGTAGACGAACCGGCAGTCGTAGTCCGAATCGGGAGACGGAAAGCCCCACGCGCGGCTGCCGCTTTCGATCGCCAACCGGATCGACACCCGGTGGTCCAGCTCCACCCGGTCCAGCTCGCGATCGATGGACCCGACCACCGTCGGGTCCATCGAATCCGGTATCGCGCGCAGAGACATGGAGCGATGGTAGGTGCCGCAGCGAGGTTGTCGCAGCTGCATTTTCGTCGTTCAGGACCGGTGCACGCCCCTTCCGAGCGCGGCGACCGGCACGGCCATGAGCGCGAGCGTCCCGCCCAGCCACATGGCGGCGGCCACGCCGATCGCGTCCGCCGCCAGACCGCCGGTCAGCGACCCCAGCGCGATGGCGGCATTGAAAACACCCGCGAACAGCGCGGACGCGCCTTCCTTCGCCTGCGGCGCCGCGGCGAAGACCCAGCTTTGCGTGCTCACCGAGACCCCGCCGTAGGACACGCCCCACACGATCATCAGCACGACAGCCCCCGGCAGGGAGGCGCCCAGCGCAGGCAAGGCGATCGTGGTCGCGGCGAGAATCGAGCCGATCGCTGTCAAGGTCTTCCGCGGTGCCCGCGCCGCAGCGGCTCCCGCGCCGAAATTGCCTGCGACACCGGCGATCCCGTAGATGAGCAACAGCGCACCGAGCGTTTCCGCATCGACGCCGGTCGCTCCCTCGAGCGCAGGCCGCACATAGGTGTAGGCGGTGAAGTGGCCGGTTACCAGGAATGCGACAACGAGCAAGGCGATTCGCAAGCCGGGCTGCCGCGAGAGTCGCAACACGCCACGCAATGCCGAGGTTTCCGTCGCGGGCAGACGCGGCAGCAGCACCGCCAGAGCCGCGAGCACCAGTACTGCCAGGCAGGCCGCGGCCACGAACGCGATCCGCCACCCGGCGAGCGCACCCAAGAAAGTTCCCGCCGGAATGCCGAGCACCGACGCGACCGCGACGCCGGAGAAGACCAGCGAGGTCGCGGCGGCGACCGATCGCGCGGGCACCAGCCGCGCGGCCAGGCTCGCCGCGATCGCCCACACCCCGCCCATGCCGACGCCGACCAGCACCCGCGCCCCGATCAGCACGCCGAAGGTGGGGGCGGCGGCCGCGCCGAGATTGCCCAGCGCGAGCAGCGCCAGCAATCCGCACAGCACCACCTTGCGCTCGACTCGGCGCAGCGTCGCGGTGACCAAGGGCGCGGCCAGCGCGGCGACCAGGCCTGTCACCGTCAACGCGAGACCGGCGCGGCCTTCGCTCACTCGCAGCGCCGAGCCGATCGGAGTGAGCAGTCCGACCGGCAACATCTCGGCGGTGACCACCGTGAACGTGCCCGCTGCCACCGCGCCGACTCCGAGCCAACCGCGTAGCGACGAAACCGGCTGCGAAGCAACGACTTCTCGAACCTGTGTCATGTCTTCCAGACAAAAGGCTCCCGGTATGGGGAAACAACGGCGAAGGTCTCATAGTTCTATGAGCTGGACTCATCGACCGTGGAAGGGAGGCAGATGAGTGGGCTGGAGGTCCGTGAACTGGAAGCGTTTCTCGCGCTCGCCGAGGAACTGCACTTCGGGCGGGCCGGTGCTCGGCTGTATGTGTCGCAGAGCCGGGTGAGCCAGCTACTGCGCTCGCTGGAGCGGCGCATCGGCGGACAGCTCGTGGAACGGACCAGTCGCACCGTCCGGTTGACCCCGCTCGGCGCGGATTTCCTCGCCGCGCTGCGGCCCGCCTATGCCGCGTTGCGCGCGACGGTCGACGATGCTCGCGCCGCCGCCCGGGGTGCGGACGGGATCTTGCGCATCGGATTCCAAGGCGCGGGCAACGATCACCTGATGGCCGCGGTCGAGTTGTTCCAGCAGTGGCACCCGGACTGCTCGGCCGAGCTGGTCGAAATACCGCTGGCCGACCCGTTCGGTGCGGTGCGGCGCGACGAGGTCGACGCCGCCGTCGTGCTGCTGCCGATGGGCGAGGGAGATCTCGTGCTCGGCTCGGTGTTCGCGGGGCAGCCGCAGACGCTCGCGCTGGCCAGTGCCCACCCGCTTGCGGGCCGGGCCGAACTGTCGGTAGAGGAACTCGCCGCTCTTCCACTGATAGGAGTGCGCGCGCCCGCGCCGGAGTATTGGCGCAGAGCTCAGGCACTCGACGTCACGCCGGGCGGTCGAAGGGTGCGCTCCGGGCCCGAGGTCGGCACGTTGGAAGAAGGTCTCGCCGCGGTGGCGGCCGGCCGCGGAGCGATGTTGCTGTGTCATCCCACCGCGGATTCCCACCGCAGACGGCCGGTGGCCTTCGTGCCGGTCACCGGGATCGCCGAGTCCCGGCTCGGATTGGTGTGGCGTCGGTATCGCGAGACACCGCGGGTGCGCGCGTTCTCCCGCGCCGTCGCGGCCACCAAGCAGTCCGAAGATGTGCGATCGGTCACTGTCGGGGCATCCTGACGGTCTGCCGTCGCGGCGCCCGGCGAATCGGGAACAGGGCCGCCGACGTGGAGCCGAGCATTTCTCCGTCTACCCCTTCGACGTATTCGAAAGTTATTTGGTATCTCTATTGCCGGGTCTGTCGAAGTGGCTCGAATCACTCGGCAGCCTCATTTCCGGACGCGGCGCGAGATTCGTACGAAGTTTTTCTGGAATGTCGCATTCGACTTCTATTAGCGAGGGAAATCTTCTAGCGCTTTTGGTGTCTTGACCTGGACAAACGTATAGATTCCCAGCTCATTCGCAATGAGATGAGTGTCGTGAGTCACATTTCGATTGATATGTGGTCTGCATTACCAAATATTCGAATTCTGTAACTGTCGCCGATCCGGCGCCGACATGCCCCGTGTCAGCCAGTTCGACTGGATAAGTTTCGAGGAAGAGGTATTTCCATGATCCCCGTTATCATCGACACCGGTAGCGCTGCCTTGAACGGTCTTTTCGGCACCCTTGGCGCCGCGCTGCACGGTCTTGTCGACACCCTGTGGACGGGTTCCTTCGGCGGCCGCTGACCGACGTAACGGTCGAGCAGAGTCGACCGGGTCGCACGCCGACCGATGGCGTGACCGAGCGGGCCCCCGCACCTGGTGGTGTGGGGGCCCGCCGCTGTGTGCGGTTGGGACGAGCCGGGGTGGTCGGGTTCCGCCGCGATGAGGTCCGCGCCGATGCTGGGAAGGTCGAAGCACAGTGCGGCCGCGTGTGCCGCGCGTCGACAAGCCGCGCCCCGCAACGGGCGGGATCGGCCGCGCGGCCGGGATGTCGGCGGTCGGGATCGGCCTCGTGCCGCGTGGTCAGCGGTGGGTGTGGCCCCGTGCCCTCGACGCCGGAGTCGGAGATCAGCCTTGCGCCGCGATGTCGGAGTGCGAGATCAGCCCTGCGCCGCGACGGCGGAGATCCGGCTGAGTTCTGCCGCCACCTGGGCCGGGTGGGTCAGTTGCGGGTAGTGGCCCGCGCCTTCGATCGAAATCCGCTCTCGCACGGTCGGAGCGGTGATCGGGTCGTCGGAACCGGCGATGATCCGCACCGGCACGTCGATCCGTTCCAGCAGAGTTCGCAACTCCGCACGCCGCGCGGGAGCGCTCGCCTCGCGTAACGCGCCGACCGTTCGACCCGCGACGCCCGGCCTGCGCAGGTTCGCCGCCGCGCTCGCGATGGCGTCGCTCTCGGGCACGCCGAGCCGTTTCGACAAGGCCGCCGCCGAGATCCGGCGCATCGCCGCGGTCGCGAGCGGCGAGCGCAGCAGCCGGCCCGACCGCGGCTGCAAGAAGGCGGGCGCGACCAGCACCACGCCGGAGACTCGGTCGGGATGCTGCGCCGCGTACCGCAGCACCGGGCCGCAGCCGAGCGAGTGGCCGACCAGAACGGGGCGCGTGTGCACCGAAGCGAGCAATCCCGGCAGCACCGCGTCACGATCCCCGGGCGCCGAACGCCCGAGGCCGGGCAGGTCCACGACCAGGCTGGGCCCGTCCAGCTCCGCGCGCACCTCGTTCCACGACTCGCCGTCCAACGGAAGGCCGTGCACCAGGACGTAAGCGGGGCGGACGCGCTCGCCGCCGACCCAGACACCGTGGGCGAAACCGGCTGTCGGGTCATCGGCCACCGCGCCGAACCGGGTGGCCACGAGATGGTCGGCCCAGCCCAGGAGGGTCGCCTCGGTCGGCGGCATGGTGAGCCCCGCTCGGCGCGCCACTTCCAGCGCCGCCGATGTGTCGTAGCGGTCGTCGGCGATGAAGCTGAGCGTCTCCGGGTCGGCGCCGGTGAGTGCGGGCGGAAGCTTCGAGATGACGCCGACCGGAATCGAGAATCGGGGCGCACGGACGCCCAGGTGACCCGCCAGTAGCCGAACAAGCTTCGGCAGCACGGGAGTCCGATCATCCAGAACCGTGTAGGACCGGCCCGCGGTATCGGGCAGCGTGGGCAGGCTGATCAAGAAATCCGTGAAGTAGCCCAGATCCACGATGGGCACGAAGGTCTCGGGCCCGCCGGGGAGAGCCGGGAGCCGCCCGTTCCACAGATCCTCGACGACGCTCGCCAGCCCGATGTATTGACCGGGACCGATGACGCTGCTCGGGTTCGCGATGGTCAGCGCGACGCCGAGTTCCGCCGCCCGGCGACGCAGCAGCGGATCCGATTCGAACTTCGACGCGCCGTACGCGCCGTTCTCGTAGTGCTGCTCCTCGGATTCCTCCACGGTGATCCGGTACCCGGTGATGTGCACGACGCGTCGCAACTCGGGGAGGGCGGCGGCCCATTCCAGCACCCGCAGCGCCCCGGTGACGTTCACCGCGTACGCGTCCTCGGGGGCGAGCCCGAAGGCGAAGCGGGCCGCGCAGTTGTACACGTCGCGCACGCCGGACGAATCGAACTCGGCGGGCAGGCCGAGGTCCGGCGCGGTCACGTCACAGGTGAGGATCTCCAACCCGCTCTCGTCCACGCCTTGTCTGCGCAGCCAACTGGTGAGCCGCTCCGCACTGCCCGCACGCAATGCGGCGGCGACGGAATGCCCCTGCTGGAGCAGGCGGGCGACCGCATTACGGCCGAGGAACCCGGCGGCTCCGAAAACGATGCTGTCGGACATGACGTCCTCCTTACTAGACCGGTCTACATATTCTGTGGACATGGAAAATTTCTTGCGGTATCGGCGGATTCGGCCTCAGATCATGGCGCGCAGTGTGCGTTCGACCCGTTCCAAGGGTTCACGGCTTCGCTGCGCACGTGCCAGCAGCAGTGCGCCCTCGACCATCGCGAGCACCGCTGCCGCCAGATCGTCCGCGTCGTCGCGGCCGTCGGCCCGCAGCCGGATCCGCAGCGCCTGCTCCCATGCGGCGTAGGCGGCGGCGCACTCGGCCTGGATCGGGTCGTTCGCCGCCGCGACGTCCAGGGCGACGGTGGCGACCGGGCAGCCTTGTTGCCAGCCGGATGCTTCCAGCCGGTCGCCGAACGCTCGGAGCAGCCTGCTCGCGGCCTCGGCGGCATCGCCGGGCTCGATGGCGTCGATCAGCGCGGCGATCTCCTTGCCCGCTTGGGCGACCGCCGCCGCGACCAATTCGTCCTTGCCGCCGGGGAAATGGAAGTACAACGATCCGCGCGGCGCCCCGCTGGCCGCCAGGATCTGGTTGAGCCCGGCGCCGTAGTAACCGTGCCGCTCCACCAGCGTGCGCGCCGCGTCGACGAGTTTGCCGCGAGTCTCCGTGCCTTTGACGCCCATGTGGTGACTGTAGACCGGTCTGCATATTTTTGTCAGCGTCGGGACTGACGACGGCCGCCCACCAGGTGGTAGCCGGGTCGGAAATCGCGCGCACTAAGCTGGTCGGCGGTAATTGCCGACCCCATTCCCCAGGAGTACTCCACGTGAGCCAAGCAGGCCGTCCTGTAGTTCTGATCGCCGACAAGCTCGCCCAGTCGACCGTCGACGCGCTCGGTGACGGTGTCGAGGTCCGGTGGGTGGACGGACCGGACCGCCCGGCCCTGCTGGCCGCGGTGCCCGAGGCCGACGCGCTGCTCGTGCGGTCGGCGACCACGGTCGACGCCGAGGTCCTGGAAGCCGGGAAGAACCTGAAGATCGTCGCTCGCGCGGGCGTCGGCCTGGACAACGTCGACGTTCCCGCCGCCACCGAGCGCGGCGTCATGGTCGTGAACGCGCCCACCTCGAACATCCACACCGCCGCCGAGCACGCGGTCACCCTCTTGCTGTCCGCCGCCCGCCAGATTCCGGCCGCGGACGCCACCCTGCGTGAGCACACCTGGCAGCGCAGCAAGTTCAACGGCGTCGAGATCTTCGACAAGACCGTCGGCGTCGTCGGCCTCGGCCGCATCGGCCAGCTGTTCGCCGCGCGACTGGCCGCCTTCGAGACCAAGATCGTCGCCTACGACCCCTACGTGTCGCCCGCGCGCGCCGCGCAGCTCGGCATCGAGCTGCTCAGCCTGGACGAACTGCTCGAGCGTGCCGATCTGATCTCGATCCACCTGCCGAAGACCCCGGAGACCAAGGGCATCATCGGCAAGGAGGCCATCGCCAAGACCAAGCCCGGCGTGATCATCGTCAACGCCGCGCGCGGCGGCCTGGTCGACGAGGCCGCCCTGGCCGAGGCCATCAAGTCCGGCCACGTGCGCGCCGCGGGCCTGGACGTGTTCGAGACCGAGCCGTGCACCGACAGCCCGCTGTTCGACCTGCCGCAGGTCGTGGTGACCCCGCACCTGGGCGCCTCCACCTCCGAGGCGCAGGACCGCGCGGGCACCGACGTCGCCAAGTCGGTGCTGCTGGCGCTCGCCGGTGAGTTCGTGCCCGGCGCGGTGAACGTCACCGGTGGCGCCGTCGGCGAAGAGGTCGCCCCCTGGCTGGACATCGTCCGCAAGCAGGGCGCCCTGCTCGGCGCGCTGTCCAACGAGCTGCCGGTCAGCGTGGAGGTGCAGGTGCGCGGCGAGCTGGCCGCGCAAGAGGTCGGCGTACTGGAGCTGTCCGCGCTGCGCGGCATCTTCTCCGCGCTGGTCGAGGACCAGGTAACCTTCGTCAACGCGCCCGCGCTGGCCAAGGAGCGGGGCATCACCGCCGAGGTCACTACCGCGACGGAGAGCCCGAGCCACCGCAGCGTCGTCGACCTGCGCGCCGTGTTCGGCGACGGCAGCACCCTGAACGTGGCGGGCACGCTGACCGAGCCGCAGCTGGTGGAGAAGATCGTCAACGTCAACGGCCGCAACTACGACATGCGCGCCGAGGGCCTCAACCTGGCCATCCTGAACTACGACGACCGGCCGGGCGCGCTGGGCAAGATCGGCACCAAGCTCGGCGAGGCCGAGGTCGACATCCTGGCCGCGCAGCTGACCCAGGACGTCGACAAGGAAGGCGCCACCGTGGTGCTGCGCGTGGCCCGCGAGGTGCCCGCCGACGTCCAGGCCGCGATCGCCGAGTCCGTCGGCGCGGCCAAGGTCGTGCAGGTCGACCTGTCCTGATCCGATCCGGGGCGCGGCCCCGGTGAACTCGGAATCGGCGCCGCGCACGAGCACTCGTGCGCGGCGCCGGTCTCTTCGTCGGCGCGCAGGCCCGCCGCGCGCCCGATGCTCGGCGATCCGGCCGCGCCGAGTACCGTGACGGTGCTGCGGTCACCCGGCCGGAATGTCGTGCGCACGCCGACGGTCGCCTCCGGGCCGCACGTTGCGGCGGCCCGCGACCGGCAATATCGAACGGAGCATTTGTCATGAAGCTTGCTGTCATCCCGGGCGACGGGATCGGGCCCGAGGTCATCGCCGAGGCGCTCAAGGTGCTCGACGCGGTCGTGCCCGGCGTCGAGAAGACCGAGTACGACCTCGGCGCGCGCCGCTACCACGCGACCGGCGAGATCCTCCCGGATTCGGTGCTGCCCGAACTGAAGCAGCACGACGCGATCCTGCTCGGCGCGATCGGCGATCCGTCGGTGCCCAGTGGCGTGCTCGAACGCGGCCTGTTGCTGCGCACCCGGTTCGCGCTGGACCACCACGTGAACCTGCGACCGTCCAAGCTGTTCCCTGGCGTGACCAGCCCGCTGGCCGGCAACCCCGACATCGACTTCGTCGTCGTGCGCGAGGGCACCGAGGGCCCGTACACCGGCACCGGCGGCGCGATCCGCGTCGGCACCCCGCACGAGGTGGCGACCGAGGTCAGCACCAACACCCGCTTCGGCATCGAGCGCGTGGTGCGCTACGCCTTCGCCAAGGCGCAGGCCCGGCGCAAGCACCTGACGCTGGTGCACAAGAACAACGTGCTCACCTTCGCCGGCTCGCTGTGGCAGCGCACGGTGGACGAGGTCGCGGCCGAGTTCCCCGATGTCACAACGGCTTACCAGCACATCGACGCCGCGACCATCCACATGGTCAACGACCCGGGCCGGTTCGACGTGATCGTCACCGACAACCTCTTCGGCGACATCATCACCGACCTGGCCGCCGCCGTGAGCGGTGGCATCGGCCTCGCCGCCAGCGGCAACATCGACGCGTCCGGCACGAACCCGAGCATGTTCGAGCCGGTGCACGGCAGCGCCCCCGACATCGCGGGCCAGTCCAAGGCCGACCCGACCGCGGCGATCCTCTCGGTCGCCCTGCTGCTCAACCACCTCGGCGACGCCGAGGAGGCCGCGCGCATCGAGTCGGCGGTCGCGAAGGACCTCGAGTCTCGCTCCGGCACGGCGTCGACCGTGGAAATCGGCGACCGCATCGCGGCCACCCTCTGACCGTCGCCCAGGAAGGTCCCGTTTGCCACCTCCGGCAACGGGACCTTCCGCGTTCAGCCGTCCGCCCCGCCGACGCGGGCGAATCCCGCGGCGGCCTCCCGCGCCCGCGGCGCGCTCGACCAGCGCTGTGTCACCGAATTCAGGTGACACAGCGACATCGAGTCGAGATCGTCCAGGCGATCTGCATGCGGAGTGCGGCCCTGTGGCGCGGACCCGGCAATCCTTCGACGCGCGAACCTAGGCGGGGTCGCGGGGAACCAGCGGGACCGCCGCGACGGCCGAGACCGCGGCCAGAAGGAAGGCGGCGGGGAAGCCGCTCGCGGTGATCAGGGCGCCGAACACGGGCGGAACCGCGGCCATCGCGAGGTTCTGCCCGGTGTTCTGGATGCCGAGGCCCCGGCCGCTCCAGTACGGGCCCGCGATCTCGGCGACCGCGGTGAAGGCCAAGCCGTTGTCGGAGACGGTGATCACGGACGCGGCGATCAGCAGCGGAATGGCGGCCCACCACCAGTGGGTCGACGCGGTCAGCGCCAGCGCGGTCATCGACAGCACGGCGGCGACGGCCACCGTGCGCAGCGGGCCCATCCGGCTGCCGACCCGATCCGACCACGCGCCCGCACCGATGCGGCCAAGCGCGCCGAGGATCTGTGTGACGGTCACCAGCGCACCCGCCGCGGCCAACGACCAGCCGACATCCCGGTGCAACCACAGCAGCGCGAACGTCCACACGGTGCCCTGCGGGACGACGAGCAGAACCGAGACCAGATGGATGCGCCACAGCATGGCGTTGTCGCGATAGGGATTGGCGCGCAACGCCGGATCGGCGGCGGCGCGATCGGGACGCGGCGGGTCCACGATGCCGGCCAGGCAACCCATGGCCGCCACACCCGCCATGAGTGCGGGAACGAGAATGGCCGCGGGTACACCGTGGGCGGAGGCGACGGCCGGAATCGCCAGCGCGCCGACACCGACGCCCAGCGGCTGCGCGGTCTGCCGGATGCCCATCGCCAGCCCGCGCCGCTGCGGCGGGAACCAGCCGACGATCACCCGGCCGCTCGCGCCGTTCGTGCTGGCCGCCCCGACGCCCCCGAGAAACAGCAGCGCGCCGAGGGCGATGTCGTTCGTCGTCGCCGCGGCGGCGCAGCCCGCCGCCAGCATCAGCAGCGGACCACCGACCAGCACCTTGCGTTCGCCGATCCGGTCCACCAGATAACCCCACGCGATCAGGGTGCACACCAGCCCGACGGTGGGCATGGCCACCAGCAGGCCCGCCGTCGCCAGCGGCAAGCCACGGTCGGTCAGCGCGGGCAGCAGGAACGGGACGCCGTGGATGAAGACCGCGCTGGAGGCCTGGGCGAACACGCCGAGACCGAGCATGGACCAGCGCCGAACCTCGTCGATCTGCGTAACGGTCGCCATCGGCCTCACCTCGGAATCTCATTATTTGGGATACAATTCCCATTGTGTGAACTTCGCTGCTCACGGTACACCCGGCGGCGGCTCGATTCGACGGTTGCGGTTGTCGGGCTGCTCACAGCGCGCGCCACCGCCGGATCCGGGCGGATTCCGTACCACCCGGTCGGGCGCGTTCGAGCAGGTGACGGTGGGTCGATAGACTCCGGGCATGCGTCTAGGTCGAGTTGCCAGTCCCGATGGAGTCGCTTTCGTCAGCATCGAAGGCGACGGAAGCGACAGCGTGGCCAAGGAGATCGCGGAACACCCGTTCGGCACACCGACGTTCACCGGCCGCAGCTGGCCGCTGGCCGACGTGCGGCTGCTCGCGCCGATCCTGGCCAGCAAGGTGGTCTGCATCGGCAAGAACTACGCCGCCCACGCTGCGGAGATGGGTGGTCCCGCGCCCGCCGACCCGGTGATCTTCCTCAAGCCGAATACCGCGATCGTGGGGCCGAACGCCCCGATCATCCTGCCGCCCAGTTCATCTCAGGTCGACTACGAAGGGGAGCTGGCGATCGTCATCGGCCGCCCCTGCAAGGACGTGCCCGCCGCCCGCGCGCTGGACGTGGTGCTGGGTTACACCGCCGCCAACGATGTGACCGCCCGCGACCAGCAGCGCCACGACGGCCAGTGGACCAGGGGCAAGGGCTACGACACGTTCTGCCCGCTCGGTCCGTGGATCGAAACCTCCCTGGACCCTTCGGATCTGGAGGTCGTCACCGAGCTCGACGGTGAAGTGCGTCAGCGCAGCCGCACTTCGCTTCTGCTGCACGACATTCCGAAGCTCATCGAGTGGATCACCACCGTGATGACACTGCTGCCCGGTGACGTCATCCTCACCGGCACCCCGGAGGGCGTCGGCCCGATGCGGGAGGGCCAGCAGGTGTCGGTGACCGTCGAGGGCATCGGAACCCTCACCAATCCCGTTGCCGCCAAACGCTGATCGAAAGAGAGCCATGACTGAAGTACGGGTCCGATTCTGCCCGTCACCGACCGGGACGCCGCACGTCGGCCTGATCCGGACGGCGCTGTTCAACTGGGCCTACGCCCGCCACCACGGTGGCGCATTCGTCTTTCGAATCGAAGACACCGATGCCGCACGGGATTCCGAGGAATCCTACCGGGCGATTATCGACGCGCTGCGCTGGCTCGGCCTCACCTGGGACGAGGGGCCGGAGGTCGGCGGGCCTTACGCGCCATATCGCCAGTCGCAACGAAAAGAACTGCACCAGGACGTTGTTCGGCGTTTGCTGGAGGCCGGTGAGGCTTACGAATCGTTCTCCACGCCGGAGGAAGTCGAGGCCCGTCATCGCGCCGCGGGACGCGATCCGAAGCTCGGTTACGACAACTACGATCGCGACCTGACGCCGGAGCGGATCGAGGCGTACCGGGCCGAGGGGCGCGCCGCCGTCGTCCGGCTGCGGATGCCGGAAGAAGACCTGTCCTGGAACGATCTGGTGCGCGGGGAGACCACCTTCAAGGCGGGCAGCGTCCCGGACTTCGCGCTCACCCGCGGCAACGGCCAGCCGCTGTACACGCTGGTCAACCCCGTCGACGACGCGCTGATGCGGATCACCCACGTACTGCGCGGCGAGGACCTGCTCTCCTCCACTCCCCGCCAGCTCGCGCTGTACGCCGCGCTGCGCCGGATCGGGGTCGCCGATTTCACTCCCGAGTTCGGCCATCTGCCGTTCGTGATGGGTCAGGGCAACAAGAAGTTGTCCAAGCGTGATCCGGAGTCGAATCTGTTCGCCCATCGCGACCGCGGGTTCATCCCCGAGGGTTTGCTGAATTATCTCGCGCTACTCGGCTGGGGCCTGTCCGAGGACCGCGACGTGTTCTCCATGGCGGAGATGGTCGAGGCCTTCGACATTTCGAAAGTGAATTCGAATCCGGCCCGATTCGACCAGAAGAAGGCGGACGCGCTCAACGCCGAGCACATCCGATTGCTGGCTCCGGGTGATTTTGCCCACCGGCTGCGGGAGTATCTCACCGGACACGGCCATATCGGCGCCGAAATCGATGAAAAAGTGTTCGCCGCGGCGGCGGAACTCGTGCAGACCAGGATTGTCGTCTTGTCCGACGCTTGGGACCTTCTGCGTTTCCTGTTCGCACCGGCGGAGGAGTTCGCGATCGACCCGGCCGCGGGGGCCAAGAATCTCGGTCCCGACGCGGCTCAGGTATTGCAGGCGGCTATTACCGCTGTGGAGCCGTTGACCGAGTGGACCACCGAAGCGATCGAAGCGGCACTGAAAAAGGCACTGATCGATGATCTCGGGCTGAAACCGCGCAAAGCCTTCGCTCCGGTGCGGGTCGCGATCACCGGATCGCATATCAGCCCGCCGCTGTACGAATCCTTGGAACTGCTCGGCCGCGACCTCACCTTGGATCGGCTGCGCGCGGCGCTGGACTGGAAGGAGACCGCCCAGACCGGCTCCGAAGGCTGAAAATATGGCTTTGACCAGGCGATTTGTAGTTAACCCGTAGCCGTTTGGTACTCTTCTTCTCGGCCCGGAACACGGTCTCGAGTCACCCAGACGCGAGGCTGAACGACCTGGTCATTGGGGTATGGTGTAATTGGCAACACAGCTGATTCTGGTTCAGCCATTCTAGGTTCGAGTCCTGGTACCCCAGCGGAGTGTGTTGTAAGACTTCGGTTCGCGGCCGAAATCCCTCAGCACCTGGCGATTTGGTCGCCGGGCCTCGGCCAGATAAACTAGCCGAGCCTCCTGATCGAAAGATCAACCACGGCGCTCCTCGCGACAGTGAGAAGCAGTCCTGGCCCCGTCGTCTAGCGGCCTAGGACGCCGCCCTCTCAAGGCGGTAGCGCGGGTTCGAATCCCGTCGGGGCTACACGAATGGAAGGCCCATGCTCATGGAGCATGGGCCTTTCTCGTTTCGCAGTGTCTTGTGATGGTGCAACCCCCACGCCCCGCCTGGAGGGCTTCGCCCCCGGACACTCGGCGAGGGCTTCGCCCCGCCTGGATGGTCGTGGCCCGGTGGTGTGGTCAGTGGCGGATCCGGGCCTAGGCGGGCGGCGGATCTCTTCGGAAGCTCGGCCTGTCGTTGGTGGTACCTTGACTGTGCCGTATCTCACTCTCGGCCGATCGGGTTCGCGCTGGACCCCGTGAGCGCTGTCCGGCTCCGTATGAAGGGGCCATGATCCAGGTATTCGGCGGGTACCAGCTGTGGTCCCGTCCCACCGTGGGAACCCCGCCGAGTCATCGAAGGCAGTGCGGCATCCCATGCGACGTGCTCGTGTGGACCGATTCGCATGCTGCGGCAGTCGGCCCGAGTCTCGATCCGCAATGACCTGGATCGCACGGCAGAGAGCGTCGGAGCCGCCTGTGCGGACGGTCAGGATCGCCCACCGGCAGGATCGGGCAGTGCGGCGGTGGCGCCGAATTGCCCGTGCCGGGTCTTCCGGGTGCGGGACTGTTCGAGCCGTCCCGGTGAGTCCGGCAATCCAGCCGAGCCGTTCGCGGGAGATGGGGGCAAATGAGCGGCCCGGCTGCGCCGGTGGCAGCGGACGGACGCAAATCGGCCGCCGGGCCGTGCCGGTCGCGGGGGAGAGCGGCAAAAGAAAGGCCCTCCAGCGATCTTGCTGGAGGGCTTTCGCCGACTGTGCGGACTATCCGCTCTTGCGCCGGAATTCCCGCTTGTGGCCGACCGCGGAGTGCGCCGAGGACGCCTTCGACCGTCCGTCGAGGTGGTCGGCCGCGCGGGCGTTCTGCTGGTTCTTGCGCTCCAGTGCTTCCCGGAACTTGCGCTTCACCTCGTCGGCGCCGTTGGACTTACCCGAATCCGCCATCGCTGCTCCTCGTCGTCGCGGCCGCGCGCCGCGTCCTCGCGGGCGGCGGTGCCCGGCCGATTGCTGTCGAACACCCGACGCTAGCCCGTGCGAGGCGGTTGTGTCAGTTGGATTTCGCGCGCGTCGCGCGGCCCGATCGCGTTCGGGCCGGTCAGTCGAGTGCCTGCGCGGTACTGCCGCCCAGCGGCATCGCCGGAAGGCCGAGCTTGCGATGATCCCAGCTGCGCGTGCGCTCCGGCACGACGCGCACGGCGACCCGCTTGTTCAGCATGGCTTCGACCATCGGGCGCAATTCCTCGTTGTAGGGGCCGGTGTAGCGCTCCCATACGCTCACGCCGACGGCGAAGAGTTTCTCGGCGTCATCGATGATCTCGGCGCGGCCCTCGATCGAGACGCCCCGGAGTTGCTCGTAGGTGTCGCCCGCCTCGACCATGCAGGTGACCCGAGGATCGCGGCGCAGGTTCACCGCCTTCTGCGATTTGGCCTTGGTCTCGAACCAGATCTCGCCGTCGATGAGCGCGTACCACATCGCGGTCAGGTGCGGCGTGCCCTTCGGTCCGATGGTCGCCAGCGTCGCGATCCGGCTGCGCTGCAGGAACTCGGTGATCTCGGTGTCGGACATCACGATCTGTGCCCGTTGATTGACTCCCATGGGGCAACTCTAGAGAGTCCGGACTGAAACAGGTTACAGGCGCTTGTGCAGCGCCTCGGCCGCCGCGACCAGATCCGCCGCCCACCGCGCGCCCGGCCTGCGGCCCATCCGATCGATCGGTCCCGACACCGACACGGCCGCGACCACGGCGCCGCCCGCGTCGCGCACCGGCGCGGAGACGCTGGCCACGCCTGCCGCACGCTCGGCCGCGCTCTGCGCCCACCCGCGCTTGCGCACCTCGGCCAGCGCGCGTTCGCCGAACACCGCGTCGGCCAGGATGGTGCGCTGTAGTTCCGGGTCGGCCCACGCCAGCAGTACTTTGGCCGCCGACCCCGCGGTGAGCGGCAGCCGCGCCCCGATCGGCACGGTGTCGCGCAGTCCCACGGGAGGTTCCAGCGCCGCGACGCAGACGCGGGCGTTGCCGTCGCGGCAGTACAGCTGGACGCTCTCGCCGGTGATCTCGCGCAGCCGGGGGAGGATGGCCGACGCGGCCTCGAGCAGTGGATCGTTCGCGCTGGTCGCGAGCTCGGCGAGGGCCGGCCCCGGCCGCCAGGTGCCGTTGCTGTCGCGCGCGAGCAGGCGATGCACTTCCAAGCCGACGGCGAGACGGTGTGCGGTGGCGCGGGGTAGACCGGTGCGCGCGCACAGCTCGTTGAGACCCGAGGGATGCTCGGCTACGGCGTACAGGACCGCCACTGCTTTGTCGAGGACGCCGATGCCGCTATGCTGTCTCATAGAACGATACTAGCGTCTCGGATGTTGAGAAATCCACCTCCACGGATCCTTCCTCTCAGCGTTCGGACCAGGCGCAGCTATCCCAACTTGTGCAACCGTCGCCGCGTCGGAGTCCAGATCGCGGAACGGCTGCTTCGTCCGAAAGGTGATCGACAATGGCCGAACCGCGCACGCTGGCCGAGAAGGTATGGGACCAGCACGTCGTCGCTCGCGGGGAGGGCGAGGGTGCCTCGCGCGAACCGGACCTGATCTACATCGACCTGCATCTCGTCCACGAGGTGACCAGCCCGCAGGCCTTCGACGGACTGCGCGCGGCGGGCAGGCCGGTGCGACGGCCCGATCTCACGATCGCGACCGAGGACCACAACGTTCCGACGATCGATATCGACAAGCCGATCGCCGACCCGATTTCACGTACCCAGGTGGAGACGCTGCGGCGCAACTGCGCGGAATTCGGTGTGCGGCTGCACCCGATGGGCGACCTGGACCAGGGCATCGTGCACGTGGTCGGGCCGCAGCTGGGCCTGACCCAGCCGGGCACGACCGTGGTCTGCGGCGACAGCCACACCTCGACGCACGGCGCGTTCGGGGCGCTGGCGATGGGCATCGGCACCTCCGAGGTGGAGCATGTGCTTGCCACCCAGACCCTCTCGCTGCGCCCGTTCAAGACGATGGCGATCACGGTGGACGGCGTCATGCCGCCCGGCGTGACGAGCAAGGACCTGATCCTGGCCGTCATCGCGAAGATCGGCACCGGCGGCGGACAGGGCTACGTCCTGGAGTACCGCGGCGAGGCCATCCGGGCCATGTCGATGGAGGCCCGAATGACGATCTGCAACATGTCCATCGAAGCGGGCGCGCGGGCAGGCATGATCGCGCCGGACGAGACCACCTACGAATTCCTCAAAGGACGGCCGCACGCGCCGCAGGGAGCCGATTGGGACGCCGCGGTGGCCGCCTGGGAGGCGCTGAAGACCGACGAGGGCGCTGTTTTCGACGCCGAGGTGCACATCGACGCCTCCGAGCTGACTCCGTTCGTCACCTGGGGCACCAACCCGGGTCAAGGCGCCCCGCTGGGCGAGGCGGTGCCCGATCCCGCCGCCATCGCCGACGAGGTGGCTCGCGAGTCCGCGGAGAAAGCTCTGCGTTACATGGACTTGGAGCCGGGTACTCCGCTTCGACAAGTGCCGATCGACACCGTATTCGTCGGCTCGTGCACCAACGGACGCATTGAAGATTTGCGTGCGGTGGCCGGGATTTTGAAGGGACGTCATGTCGCCGACGGCGTGCGAATGCTGGTTGTACCGGGCTCGATGCGGGTTCGCGCACAGGCGGAAAAAGAAGGACTCGGGGAGATTTTCACTGCGGCGGGCGCCGAATGGCGGCAAGCCGGCTGCTCAATGTGCCTGGGAATGAATCCGGACCAGCTCGAGCCGGGCCAGCGTTGCGCGTCCACCTCGAACCGCAACTTCGAGGGCAGGCAGGGCAAAGGCGGCCGTACGCACCTCGTTTCTCCCCTCGTAGCGGCCGCGACGGCGGTCCGTGGAACTCTGTCATCGCCTGCGGATCTGGACTGACCGGCCCCGATTCCCTCAATCAAACCCAGGAGATTCGTTATGGAAGCCTTCACTGTGCACAAGGGCATCGGGGTGCCGCTGCGCCGCTCCAATGTCGATACCGATCAGATCATCCCGGCGGTCTACCTCAAGCGGGTGACGCGGACCGGATTCGAGGACGGGTTGTTCGCCGCATGGCGCACCGATCCCGACTTCATTCTGAACATCGCGCCTTACAACAGGGGTAGTGTCTTGGTGGCGGGTCCGGATTTCGGTACGGGATCGTCGCGTGAGCACGCCGTTTGGGCGCTGTCGGACTACGGCTTTCGGGTGGTCATCTCATCCCGGTTCGCCGACATCTTCCGCGGCAATGCGGGCAAGGGCGGTCTGGTCGCCGCTCAGATGTCACAGAACGATGTCGAAATGCTCTGGAAGTTGCTCGAGGAACAGCCCGGCTTGGAATTGGTTGTGGACCTCGAGGCGCGCACGGTGACGGCCGGAACCGTCGTGTTGCCGTTCGATATTGATGACTACACCAGGTGGCGTCTGCTGGAAGGATTGGATGACATCGGCCTGACGCTGCGCCGGGAGGACGCGATCGCCCGGTTCGAAAAGGCAAGGCCAACATGGAAACCCACTACCCTGCCTGCACATATTTCGCAGACGTAATCACCCCCGCCGGTTAGCTGGACACCCGGAGTTGCGGTAGCTGGACGTGTGCTAAACCACATGAATTTTGGCGTGGCACATAGACTCTTGCCCAAAGTGGGTTTACCGTGGTACCTAGTCGGTCCGACGACGGGCCATTAGTCTGCGGAGGATTCAATGAACAAGGCGGAACTGATCGACGTTCTGACCGAAAAGTTGGGTACGGACAGGCGCACGGCCACCGCGGCAGTCGAGCATGTGGTCGACACCATCGTGCGCGCGGTGCACAAGGGTCAGAGCGTCACTATCACCGGATTCGGTGTGTTCGAACAGCGTAAGCGTGCGGCTCGCGTCGCGCGGAACCCGCGTACCGGCGAAACCGTGAAGGTCAAGCCCACTTCGGTGCCCGCGTTCCGTCCCGGCGCTCAGTTCAAGGCGGTGATCGCGGGTAAGCAGAAACTGGCCGCGACCGGGCCCGCCGTCAAGCGCGGGGTGAATGCGCCGGTGTCTGCGAAGAAGGCGGCGGCGAAGAAGACGGCGGCCAAGAAGACCGCCGCCAAGAAGTCGACGCCGACCAAGGCGCCCGCCAAGACGACGGCCCGCAAGGCCGCCGCCAAGGCTCCGGCGAAGACCACCGCGCGCAAGACGACCGCTACGAAGACCGCTGCGAAGAAGGCGCCCGCGAAGAAGACCGCGGTCGCGAAGAAGGCTCCGGCCAAGAAGACGGCCGCCAAGGCCACGGCGGCCAAGAAGACCACCACCGCTGCCGCCAAGAAGACCACCGCGAAGAAGACCGCGGCCAAGAAGGCCTCGACTCGCGGAACCCGCTGATCTCGAGCCACCGCCGGATCGGCGCTGAATGCGTGGCCCCACGACTGGGCCCATTCGCCTCAACGTCGAGACGGCCCCGGGAGACACCCGGGGCCGTTTTCGGCTGTCCGCCTGCCGAGACCTCACGGCCGTGGCCGCCACTCGGCGCCCGCCGACCCGCGCGGTGACGCGGGAGCTGCAGGTCTAATCCGACCGCACCACGTAGGCTGACAGCGATCGATCCAGATGGTCGGCGGCCACCAAGCGATGGCCGACGAACGACAGCACCCACACACTGCCCTTGCGATTGCGCGCCGACGGCAGCGCGACTCCATCGCGTTCGGCCAGCCATCCCAGCAGATCGGGGATCACCTTGCCCTGACTGCAGACGACACGAATGGCTTTGTCCGACACCAGGGCTCGAAAACGTTCCCGGGCGTCGTCCGGGTTTTCGGCGTACCCGGTCTCGGAAAGCAATGGCTCCTCGATGATTTCGACACCGAGTTTCTCCGCCAACGGCGCCACGGACTGCACGCAACGCAGTGGTGGAGCCGAATAGACCTCAGATGCGCCGAACGCCAAGAGGTTCGGCGTGAGCGCCTGTGCCTGCGCCTCGCCCTCGCGGTCGAGCGGACGCTGCTCGTCGGGACCGTTGAAGCGGTCCCTGCGGCCTGCTTTGGCATGCCGCACCAACAGCAGAGTGTCGGTGCGCGCGGGCAGCCGGGTGAAGGCGCGCACCACCTGCCGGTCCA
Organism: Nocardia sp. NPDC003999; assembly: GCF_053604885.1. Classification (NCBI taxonomy): domain Bacteria; kingdom Bacillati; phylum Actinomycetota; class Actinomycetes; order Mycobacteriales; family Nocardiaceae; genus Nocardia; species Nocardia sp. NPDC003999. The sequence continues at coordinate 574,108 of NZ_JBSGIB010000001.1, read as the reverse complement.
TCGGATACGACAGTTGGTCCATCACCCGATCCAGCGGATGCCAGCTGAGCACGTCCACCTCGGAGTTGACGGTGAACTCACCGCCCACCTGTTCGGCGGCCCAATAGTCGACCCGCTTCAGCTTGCGGTGGCCGGGGATCGGGTAGGTCACGTGGCCGAGGTAGCGGCCGAGCCTGCTCTCCAGCCCGGTTTCCTCCCGTACTTCGCGGACCGCGGCCAGCACCGGGGTCTCGCCCGGGTCGAGTTTGCCCTTCGGCAGCGACCAGTCCTCGTACTTGGGGCGGTGGACGATCGCGATCTCGATCGCACCCGAGGACGACTCGCGCCACAGCACCGCTCCGGCGGCGTGGATATTGGCGGTGACGCGGGGATCCCAGAACGGGCCCCCCTCTTGTTCGAACCCCGTTTTGGCGTTCACTGCTGATCTGGCCTCCGCAGCCGCATCAAGAACTCCTGATGGTCTCTGATCTTGTCCCCGTCGCCGGACACGCCCGGCGACGCCTGCCACGTGCCGTCCGGTTGCAACACCCAGCAGCGCGTGGTCGGCGACAGAGCCGAGTCGAAGACCCCGCCGAGTTGTTCGGTCAACCGCGGATCCTTCACCTGCGCCATCACCTCGACCCGGCGATCGAGGTTGCGGTGCATCATGTCGGCGCTACCGATCCAGTACTCGTCCTGCGCCTGGAAGTGCAGGATGCGGGAATGCTCCAGGAACCGGCCGAGGATCGAGCGGACCTCGACGTTCTCGCTCATCCCGGGCACACCGGGGCGCAGGCCGCAGATGCCGCGCACCACGATCTGTACCGGCACGCCCGCCTGGGAGGCCCGGTACAGCGCGTCGATGACCTCCTCGTCGACGATGGCGTTGGCCTTCAGCCGGATTCGGGCGTCCTTACCCTCACCCGCCAGATCGGTCTCGCGCTGGATGCGCTCGATGATGCCGGAGCGCACGCTGTGCGGGGCGACGAGCAGATTGCGGTAGTTCTCTTTCCGCGAGTAACCGGTCAGCGAATTGAACAGGTCGGTCAGGTCGGCGCCGATTTCGGGTGCGGCGGTGAGCAATCCGACGTCCTCGTAGAGGCGTGCGGTCTTCGGGTTGTAGTTGCCGGTGCCGATGTGGCAGTAGCGCCGGATGGTGGCGCCCTCGCGGCGCACCACCAGGCAGGTCTTGCAGTGGGTCTTCAGGCCGATGAGGCCGTACACCACGTGCACGCCGGCCTGTTCCAGCGCGCGGGCCCATTTGATGTTCGCCTGCTCGTCGAAGCGCGCCTTGATCTCGACCAGGGCGACCACCTGCTTGCCCGCCTCGGCGGCGTCGATGAGCGCGTTGACGATCGGGGAGTCACCGGAGGTGCGGTACAGCGTCTGCTTGATGGCGAGCACCTGCGGGTCGGCGGCGGCCTGTTCGATGAACCGCTGCACGCTGGTGGAGAACGAGTCGTACGGATGGTGCACCAGCACGTCACCCTCGCGCAGCGCGGCGAAGACGTTGCGCGGCGTCTCGCGCTCGCCGAACGCGGGCGGGGTCGCGGGAACGTACGGAGTGTCCTTCAGATTCGGCCGGTCGACGCCGTACACCTGCCAGAGGCAGGACAGGTCGAGCAGGCCGGGCACCTGGATGACGTCGTCGGGGTCGACGTCCAACTCGCGGAGGAGCAGATCGAGCATGTGCTCGGTCATGTCGTCGGACACCTCTAGTCGCACCGGCGAACCGAACCGCCGCCGGGCCAGTTCCCGCTCCAGCGCCTGGAGCAGGTCCTCGTCGCGATCCTCGTCGACTTCGAAGTCCGCGTTGCGGGTGATCCGGAACGAGTGGTGCTCGACCACCTCCATGCCGGGGAACAACAGGTCCAAATGCGCGGCGATGAGCGCTTCCATCGGCAGGAAAGCCGCGATCGGGGAGCCGGAGTCGGTGCGGCGCACACGGACGAACCGGTCGACGTTGTCGGGGACCTTGACGCGGGCGAAGTGCTCGCCGCCGGTCGCGGAATCCTTTACCGTCACCGCGAGGTTGAGACTCAGCCCGCTGATGTAGGGGAAGGGGTGCGCCGGATCGACCGCGAGCGGGGTGAGGACCGGGAAGACCTGATCCTGGAAGTAACCCGAAAGGCGACTGCGTTCGTCCTCGTCCAGATCGCTCCAGTCGATGATCGCGATGCCCTCGGCGGTCAACGCGGGCAGCACGCTGTCGAGGAAGACGCGGGCATGCCGCACCGCGATCTCCTGGGTGCGCGCGGCGATCAGTTCCAACTGCTCGCCGGGGGAGCGACCGTCAGCCGAGCGCACCAGCAGGCCGGTCTCGGCGCGGCGTTTCAGCCCGGCCACCCGCACCATGTAGAACTCGTCGAGATTGGACGCGAAGATCGCCAGGAACTTCGCACGCTCCAGCAACGGCAGCGACTCGTCCTCGGCGAGGGCGAGCACGCGGGCGTTGAAGTCCAGCCAGCTCAATTCGCGATTGAGGTAGCGATCGCGTGGCAACCGCGCCGCCGACGAGTCGGCGGACAAGGGTGTCGCCGCTGGGGGTGGCGTGGGAAGCAACGGCTGCTGCTTGACGGTTTCCGTATCGCTCACGTCACCGATCATCCCCTACCGGAGAGGTCGTGTGCATCCCGCGACCGTGATCGTCATGTGTCTCACGCCACCACGGCGACCGGCTAGCACACGTGTGGAACGTGTTCGTGAACGCCGCCCGGCCAGCCGATGTCGTGCAGGACAGCACGCGTCGCGTTTCCGGCCCCGAGTGCCACCGCGCGGTCCAGATCGGCGGGGGTGTCGACGTCCAAGCGCAGGCCCGGCCAGTCCCCGGTGAGATCGACCGCGCCCGCGTCGATATGGCTGCGTGCCGACCCGGGACCGAAACGGGGATCGAGCGCGGCGACCGGGTCGCGAACCACGAGCGCGGCGGTGCCGCTGCCCTCGTGATCGATCACGATCGAGCGCAACCCGCGCGGGGCGGCGGCGAGCATGTCCGACAGTTCTTCCGGGCGCAGCGCGGGCAGATCCGCCTGCAAAGCGAGCAGATCGATCGGGCCGTGCGCGCCGCGCAACGCGGCGGCGGTGGCGGCGAGCGCGGTGTTCAGCCCGTCGGCGTGCCGCTGACGCGGTTCCGGATGGACTTCCGCGCCCAACGTGCGGGCCAGGTCCGCGACGGCGGGGTCGGGCGTGACCACGGTGACCGATACGACCTCGCCGACCGCCGCGGTGGCGGTCACGGTGTCGGCGAGCATGGCCAACACCAACCGGGCCCGGTGCTCCGGGCGCAGCCGGTCGGCCAGTCGGCTCTTGGCCTGATCGAGGCTCTTGACCGCGATCACGGCATGCACGGCGTGCGGGCGCATGCGAGCAATCCTTCCATGGCATATTGGGCTGATGACGAGGGCGGCAGTGCTGGGCGCGGGATCGTGGGGCACCGCGTTCGCGAAGGTGTTGGCGGACGCGGGAACCGAGGTCACGATCTGGGCCCGGCGGCCCGAGGTCGCCGCGACGCTGGCCTCCGAACATCGCAATCCCGATTACCTGTCGGATATTCCGCTGCCGCCGGTCGCGGCCACCCACGACCCGGCGGTGGCGCTGGACGGAGCGGACATCGTCGTGCTGGCGGTGCCGTCGCAGTCGCTGCGGGCCAACCTCGCGGAGTGGAAGGGGTTGATCCCCGGCGACGCCACGCTGCTGAGTCTGGCGAAAGGCATCGAGACCAGGACGCTGCTGCGGATGAGCCAGGTGATCGAGGAGGTCACCGGGGCCGATCCGAGCCGGATCGCGGTGCTTTCCGGACCGAACCTGGCGCGCGAGATCGCGGTGGGCCAGCCTGCCGCGACCGTGGTCGCCTGCTCGGACAACGATCGCGCGGTGGCGGTGCAGCACGCCTGCGCGACCGGATACTTCCGTCCCTACACCAACACCGACGTGGTCGGCTGCGAGATCGGCGGCGCTTGCAAGAACGTCATCGCGCTCGCCTGCGGCATCGCGTCGGGAATGGGGCTCGGCGACAACTCGATCGCCAGCCTGATCACCCGCGGTCTCGCCGAGATCATCCGGCTCGGGGTGGCCCTCGGCGCGGAGCCGGTGACGCTCGCGGGTCTGGCCGGCGTCGGAGACCTGGTCGCCACCTGTACCTCCCCGTTGTCGCGCAACCGGTCGTTCGGGCGCGTGCTCGGCGCGGGCGGATCCATGGACGCCGCCCAGTCGGCCACTCATGGCCAGGTCGCCGAGGGTGTGAAGTCCTGCACATCGGTGCGTGCGCTGGCCGAGCGGCACGGCGTCGAGATGCCGCTGACCACCGCGGTGCATCAGGTCTGTCACGAAGGGCTCTCCGTGCGCGAAGCCGTCGGCAACCTGCTCGGGCGGCGGATGAAGCCCGAGTGAGCCCGCTCCGCCCCGGCGGGAGTGTCCGGGACGGTCAGCGGTGGGAGTGCGCATCGAAACGGGTACGGTTCGGGGCATGACGAACCGGATCAGGGTGGCTGTGGTGTTCGGCGGGCGCAGTAACGAGCACGCCGTGTCCTGCGTATCGGCCGGTAGCGTGCTTCGCCACCTGGATCAGGAGAAGTACGAGGTCGTGCCGATCGGCATCACCACGGAAGGCCGCTGGGTGCTCGGCGGTTCGGAGGTGGCCGCGCTCGGCATCCACGATCGCGCACTGCCGTCGGTGGACGCCACCGGCACGGCATTGACCCTGGCCGCGGACCCCAGCCGCCCCGGGGCGCTGATCGCGCTCGACGATCCCGGCGCGGCGCTCGGCTCGGTCGATGTGGTGTTCCCGATCCTGCACGGACCGTTCGGCGAGGACGGCACCCTGCAAGGGATGCTGGAACTCGCCGGAATTCCCTACGTCGGCCCCGGCGTGCTGGCCAGCGCCGCGGGCATGGACAAGGAGTTCACCAAAAAACTGCTCGCGGCGGAGGGGCTGCCGATCGGCACGCAGGTGGTGTTGCGGCCCGGCACCGCGACGGTCACCGAGGAAGACCGGCTGCGCCTGGGTCTGCCCGTGTTCGTCAAACCGGCCCGTGGCGGCTCATCGATCGGCATCACCCGGGTCACCGACTGGAACGAGCTGGACGCGGCCATCGCCGTGGCGCGCGCGCATGATCCGAAGGTGATCGTCGAAGCGGGCATTGTCGGGCGTGAGGTGGAGTGCGGGGTCCTGGAATACCCGGACGGCCGGGTCGCGGCGAGCGTGGTGGCGGAGATCCGGATGCCGGAGACCGGCGTCACCGTCGACGGACCCGCGTTCTACGACTTCGACACGAAGTACCTCGACGACGTCTGCGAATTCGACGTTCCCGCGAAACTGGACGACGAGGTGTCCGACCGGATCCGGGAATTGGCCGTGCGTGCCTTCCAGGCTCTCGACTGCCAGGGACTGGCGCGGGTCGATTTCTTCGTCACCGAGCAGGGGCCGGTCATCAACGAGATCAACACGATGCCGGGATTCACCGCCATCTCCATGTATCCGCGCATGTGGGAGGCCACCGGCATCGACTATGCCGCACTCGTCTCCACGCTCATCGAGACCGCGCTCGTTCGCGGCACCGGGTTGCGTTAGGGCCTGCCGTCGTCGGGTGCGCCCCAGGTGATCGGCGCGCGACTACTCGGAGTCAGTTGGGCAGCGGTCCCGGGTCGATCGGCTGGGCCGGGAGGTTGGCGGTGATGGTGTCGGAGACTTCTTGCAGCGGTGTCGGACCGGAGCCGTCGGGGACGGTGAGGGCGACGTAGGTCCCACGGTCGACGGCGAACCACGTGCTCGCCTTGGCGGCCTGGTCGCGGACCTCGAACCACTGCACGCCGTTCACGATCTGCAGCGGCGAGGCGCGATTGAATTCCAACGGGCGATCCAGCCCGCAGCGCAGCACGATGGCGTCGCCGCCGTCGGCGCGCTGCCATGCGCGTGTGGCGGGCGGAGCGGGCTCGACCAGCGTCGATTTCGTGAAATCACCCAGCTCCGCGGGTAAGGCGGGCAGCAGGGCGGCGCACGCCGGGCCCTCCGCAGCCGGAGCCGGGACAGGGCCGAGCACCAGCGGTTCGCGCTCGACGGGCGCGCGGTGCGCGAGTACGGCGGCGACGAGCACCGCGACGACCAGCACGACCGGAAGCGCCACGGCGGTCGCGATGAGGGCGGGCGGGTACTGGTGTGCCGGGGACGACGCGGGGCGGCTGTCCGGCTCACCGGTATCGGTATCCGCTTTCGCGCTGTCCTCGCTCTTCGACAAGGAAGGAGTGGTCCGCGCGTCCGAGTCGGCGGCTTGTGGGCGATCGGACGCATTGTCCGTCGCCGCCGGTTCCTTCGGGGCGCTCCCGGGATCCGTGGCATCGGTGCGTTCGTGCTCGGGCTCCGCCGAATCACGGTCCGACGAATCCGCCGCCATGCTCACCGATCCTTTCCGCTACGCGCGTCGTCGCTGCCGCGCCGCAGGGCCGTTGGTACTCGAGTGCCCCCGAAAGGGTACCGTCGGGCTCATTCCAGCAAGCAGCGCGCCGGAGAGGATCGGTCATCAGCGCCAGCAGTGCCCCGAGGACAGTGCGTGAACTGGGCGAGTTCGCGCTGATCGAGCGCATCAACGCGGGTCGCGTCCAGGCGCCGGGTGTGCTGCTCGGCCCCGGTGACGACGCGGCGCTGGTCGCGGCGCCGGACGGCCGTTTCGTGGTGACCACCGACATGCTCGTGCAGGACCGGCACTTCCGGCTGGACTGGTCCAGCCCCGAGGACGTCGGCCGCAAGGCGATCGCGCAGAACGCCGCCGATGTGGTCGCCATGGGGGCGACGCCGACCGCGTTCGTCGTCGCGCTCGGCTGCCCGGCCGAGACCCCGCTCGAGGTGATCGACGGACTCGCGGACGGCATGTGGGCCGAGGCCGCCAGGGCGGGCGCGTCCATCGCGGGCGGCGATCTGGTCCGCAGCCGCGAACTGGTCGTCTCCGTCACCGCCTTCGGTGATCCGGGCCGCGGCGCGCCGGTCACCCGAGCGGGTGCCCGCGTGGGCGATGTCGTCGCGGTAGCGGGCCGCCTCGGCTGGTCGGCCGCGGGACTGGCCGCCTTCACCGCCGGAGCGACCGGACCGGAGTTCGTGGAAGCGCTTGCCGCGCATCGCGTTCCGCAGCCGCCGTACGCGCTCGTATTGAGCGCGCTGCGGCGCGGGCGACGCGGAGGACCGAATCCGTCTGAGGTGCAGCCCGTCTCGTCTCGAACCGAAACCACATCCGAGGTAACTGCCGGAGATCCCGGGACCGCACGCCTCGATTCGGGAGCGCCCGGCTCCCTCGGGACCTCGGCTACCGAGTCGTCCGCACCGGTCACGCTCGACGAGGACTTCGGAACCGAAGCGTCCGACGTCGGCCTGCACGCGCTGACCGACGTGTCCGACGGACTGCTCGCGGATCTCGGGCACATCGCGTCGGCCTCGGGCGTGGCCATCGATCTGGATTCGGCCGCCCTGCGCGACCCTGCGCTGGAACCGATCGCCGCCCGGCTGGATGCCGATGCGGCGCAATGGATCCTGACCGGCGGAGAGGACCATGCCTTCGCGGGCACCTGGGCGCCGGACGGTGCGCTTCCCCCTGGATGGGTCGCGATCGGGCGGGTTCTGGCCGGTCGCGGGCTCACCGTCGACGGTGTGGCGCAGACCGGCGACGTCGGGTGGGAATCGTTCCGTGGGGCGGACTCGTCATGCGACGGCCGGTCACGCTAAGTTGTGCGGTCATGGGCGCGAAACCACTGTCGGAAATCATGGATCCGGGATGGGCGAAGGCACTCGAGCCGGTGGCGGATCGGATTACCGCCATGGGCGATTTCCTTCGTGCCGAGAACGCGGAAGGCCGTGGCTATCTACCGTCCGGTGACAACGTGCTGCGGGCCTTCCAGCGTCCGTTCGACGCGGTGCGCGTGCTGGTCGTCGGCCAGGATCCGTATCCGACGCCCGGTCACCCGATGGGGCTGAGTTTCTCCGTGGCGCCGGATGTTTCGCCGATCCCGCGCAGCCTGGCCAATATCTTCGCCGAATACAGCAAGGATCTCGGTCACCCGACGCCGTCCTGTGGCGATCTGAGCCCGTGGTCGGACCAGGGTGTGCTGATGTTGAACCGAGTGCTCACCGTGTCGCCCGGCAAGCCTGCCTCGCACCGCGGCAAGGGGTGGGAGGCGGTCACCGAGCAGGCGATCCGCGCCTTGGTCGCCAGGGACGAGCCGTTGGTCGCGATCCTGTGGGGCCGCGACGCGGCGACGCTGAAGCCGTTGCTGACCGAGTCCGAGGTGCCCTACATCGAGTCCGCGCATCCGTCGCCGCTGTCGGCGTCCCGCGGGTTCTTCGGTTCCCGCCCCTTCTCGCGAGTGAACGAACTGCTCGACGAACTGGGGGCCGAACCGGTTGACTGGCGCCTGCCCTGAGTTGGGCGTCTGTGTGTGATCGACCGAGTTAACGAGTGAGGAGCTGTTCCATGCACAACAACACCGTCCGGGGCGCGCTGCGCGGTACCACCGCGACCCTGGCCTTCTGCGCCGCTCTGAGCAGTGGCGCCGCCGTCGCGAGCGCGGCTCCGCTGCGGCTCGAGCCGGCCACGGAGACCACCACGGCCCCGGTCGCCGAGGAATACACCTCCAGCGGTTCCTCCACCATCTCCGCGTCGTTCAACGCCAAGATCGCGTGCCTGTTCTTCGCGGGCAACCTCGCCTGCTGAACACTCGAAACGCCGGGTTCGCGCCAGCGCGTCCCGGCGTTTGTGCGATCCTACGGATCGTGAGTAATGCGAACTATCTTCTCGAACCGTCCCGGCTCCGGCTGCGCGGTTCGGGCGGAATCGAGCTGGCCGCCGATCAGTTCGGCCCGGTCGACGGCCCGCTCGTCGTCTTCCTGCACGGTGGCGGGCAAACCCGCCATTCGTGGAAGAAGACCGGAGCCCGGCTCGGCGCGTCGGGAATGCGGGTGGTCACGGTGGACGCCCGCGGCCACGGCGACAGCGAGTGGGCACCGGATCGTGACTATCGGCGCCAGACCATGGTGGACGACCTGCTGCTCGTGCTCGAACAGCTGGGCGAGCCCGCGGTGGTCGTCGGGGCCAGCATGGGGGGAATCACCGGTCTGCTCGCCACCGCGCGGCCCGGCGGGGATGCGATCAGCGCCTTGGTGCTCGTCGACATCGTGACCAGGCCCGAGCCGGAAGGCGTCGCCCGGGTGATCGACTTCCTGGGCAAACATCGCGACGGCTTCGACAGCCTCGAACAGGCCGCCGACGCGGTCGCCGAATACCTGCCGCACCGCCCGCGGCCGAAGAGCCCCGAAGGACTGCTGCGCAATCTGCGTGAGCGCGACGGCCGCTGGTACTGGCACTGGGATCCGGACATGCTCAGTGATCGGGTCGAGGACCCGTCCGCGATGATCGAGCCGATGGAGGACGCGGCGCGGGCGCTGCGCATCCCGGTGCTGCTGGTGCGCGGCATGCGCTCGGACGTGGTCAGCGCCGAAGGAGCCGAAGCGTTCCAGCGGCTGGTGCCGCACGCCCAGCTGGTCGAGATCGGCGGCGCGGCGCACACCGCGGCCGGTGACGACAACGACTCGTTCACCGACGCGGTGGCGAAATTCGTGCTCTCCACCCGGGAGTGATTCAGGCGAGTCCGGCGTAGTCGGGTTTGCGTTTCGCGACGAACGCGTCGACGCCCTCCCGTCCGGCGGCGGAGCCCGCGGCAGCGGCGATACCGTCGCGCTCGCTGTCGAGTTGATCGCTCAGCGTCGCGGTGCCCGACTGCCGCAACAGCGACTTGATGCTCGCGTGGGTAGAACGCGGTCCGGTGGCCAGAGTGCGTGCGAGGCGCTGCGCCTCCTCGGCGATCTCGCCGTCGGGGACCAGCCTGCTCAGCACGCCGAGGCGCACTGCCTCGTCGGCGTCGATGACGGCGTCGGTGAGCAGGATTTCGCGCGCCCGCCCCTGCCCCACGATGCGCGGCAGCGTCCAGGACATGCCCCCGTCGGGGCTCAGTCCGATGCCGGGATAGGCCGGGCGCAGTTTGGTGCCGGGCCCGCCGAGGGCTATGTCGGCCAGGCAGACCAGGCTCATGCCCGCGCCCGCGGCCCAGCCCTGCACCGCCGCGACCACCGGCACCGCGGTCGCGTCCAGCGCGCGGACGAAATCGTGCAGATCGGTGGCCAGACCGCGGATGTGCGCGGAGCGGTCCTGCGCCGCGGCGAAGCCGCGCACGTCGCCGCCGGCGCAGAAGTTCGCGCCGGTGCCGCGCAGCAGCACCGCGCCCACCTCGGACCCCAGCGAACCCAGTGCGGCGGTGCCCGCGTTGATGCCCGCGAAGTCCATGGACGTGCCGTTGGCGGAGGTGGCGATGGTGATCTGGAGGACGCCGTCGACGGTCGTCACGTAGCCGGTTTGCTCGCTGGTGGTCATGATCTGCACCTTAACGGGCGCGGCCGGACGCAGTCCCTCGGTAGTCCGCACGGCAACCGGAGCGAGGGCGAGGTTACCTCTAGCGGCCGTCGTCCGACACCGACTCGGCGTGCGTCGTCGGCGTGCGCACCATGCGCACCTCGATCGCGGCGGTGAACGGTTCGACCTTGCGCGTGCCGTCGAGCACGAACCCATGCCGCCGGTAGAACGCCTTGGCGCGCGCATTCTGCTCGAACACCCACAGCGAGCACGGAGCGGCCGGATCGAGCGCGGCGCGGATCAGGTCGTCGGCGACCCCGCTGCCGTGCCAGGAGGAACGCACGTAGAGCGCGTGCAGTTCGATCGGGATCACCGCGTCCGGGTCGCCGGGCGGGCCCGCGCTGGAAAATCCGATCACCACGTCATCTACGACCGCGACGTGCGTGCGGCCCGGATAGCGCAGCCGGTCGCGCTCCCACTGCTCGGCCCGTCGTCCGATATCGAAGGCGTCGAGCACGTGCGCGGGCACCAGCCCCCGGTACGCCTCGCGCCAGCAGGCGATGTGGCATTCGGCGAGGCTGTAGACGTACTCGGCGGTCAGCGGCTGAACCCGCCACGGATGCTCGGTCACAGCGGCCATGCGCGGCCCGCACTCATGACAACGCCCCGGACCACCCGATACGGGTGCCGGGGCGTGTACCGACGAGGCCGGTCAGCCCGAGGGCGGATCAGCCGCGGGCGACCTTGCCCGCCTTCAGGCAAGAGGTGCACACGTTCATCCGGCGGGTGTTGCCCGGGGCGACCTGCGCGCGAACGGTCTGGATGTTCGGGTTCCAACGACGGTTGGTGCGCCGGTGCGAGTGCGAGACCGACTTCCCGAAGCCGGGGCCCTTGGCGCAGACGTCGCAGACGGCAGCCATAGTCGCGAACTCCTTCATGTCAATGGTGGGGACCGCCGCTTTCGCGGTGCGGCGCATCCTCGTGCAATGTCGAGTGCCCTGTCAGCGGAGAGCCGACCAGCGCAGACCGGTGACGGCCGCGCGAGGCAACCCTGCAAGGGTAGCTGTGCTGCCTTCGATCCACCAAACCGGTCCCCGTGAACGAGTGCCGGATCGGTCGCCGGGCATATCCATTCTAATGACGCGGTCTTACCGGTCGCCTGTCGGGACCGCCCGCTAACCTGGCGGGCGGTGGTGGTGCGCAGGTGGCGGAAGGGAGTGAGGTGACGGTGTCCGGAGCGCGAGACGTGATGGACGGCACGGCATTGCTGCGCTGGGGCCGTACCTGTCTCGCCGGCCTGGAGCATCGGCGCGAGGAGATCAACGCGCTCAATGTGTTCCCTGTCCCGGACGCGGATACCGGCACCAATCTGCTGGCCACGATGCGTGCCGCGGTGGAGGCGGGGGAGGCGGCCGCGCGGGCGGACGGGAGCGCCGCCCGTGCCGTCGCCGTCGCGATGGCGCACGGCGCGACGGTCGGCGCCCGCGGCAATTCCGGGATCATCCTGTCGCAGGTACTGCGCGGCGTCGCGGACACGGTGCACGGCGGTCCGTTCACGGCCGACAGCCTGCGCGCCGCGCTGGCCAGGGCCTCCGAACTGGTCCGTGAGGCACTGAGCGTGCCGATCGAAGGGACGATCCTCACCGTGCTCGACTGCGCGACCGCGGCGGCCGCGGCATGCCCCGACCAGGAATTGGCGGATGTGGCACTCGCGGCGGCCGACGGCGCGGCCAAAGCGCTCGGCGATACCCCGTTCCAATTGGGCGTGCTGCGTCGGGCCGGTGTCGTCGACGCGGGAGCCCGAGGGTTGGTCGTGCTGCTGGACAGCTTGGTCACCGTGACCCGAGGCGAGGCGCCGACGCGGCCGGAGTACCCGCGGCCCGCGGCGGCCGACCGTTCGGCGCCCGCCGGCGAGGCCGAACCGCAGTACGAGGTGATGTATTTGCTGGCCGACTCCGACGAGCGGAAAGTGGCCGCGTTGCGCGCCCGTCTCGGCGAACTCGGCGACTCGGTCGTCGTCGTCGGCGACGGAAGCGGATCCTGGTCGGCGCACGTGCACTGCGCCGATGCGGGTGCGGCGGTGGAAGCGGGCATCGCGGCGGGCATGCTCAGCCGGATCCGCGTCGAGAACGTCGCTTTCGCTTCGCACGCGGACATATCCGAGGTGTCGAGCGGCCTCGGCGCGGCTGATCGCGCCACGCGCGCGAACCCCGGCGAACTGTCCGATGGCGATGCGTCCCGGACCGGGCCTGCCCGAGGCGAAGGCATCGCGGGATCGGTTCCGCCCGCCGATTCGACCCAGGTGGTGGCCGGTGCGCTCGGCCCGAGCGTAGCTCCGGCCGACCGCGGGATTCTGGCGGTGGTCGCGGGTGCGGGCGCGGCGACGCTGTTCGAGGACGCGGGCGCGGTGGTGCTGGCAGGCGAGCCCGTCACCGCGGCAACTCTGCTGGCCGCGATCCGGCGTATGCCGAACCGAGAGGTACTGGTGCTGCCCAACGGCGCGCTGCCTGCGCACGAATTGGTCGCCGTCGGTGTCGCCGCGCGTGACGCCCACCGGGACGTGCTGCTGTTGCCGAGCGCGTCGATGGTGCAAGGACTGGCGGCCTTGGCCGTGCACGACCGCGGGCGGATCGCGGTGGACGACGCCTTCGCCATGTCCGAGGCGGCCGCCACCACGCGCTGGGGATCGCTGCGCGCGGCGACCGAGCGCGCGCTCACCATGGTCGGCACTTGCGAACCGGGCGATGGGCTCGGTCTGGCCGGGCACGACGTCGTCGTGATCGAGCGCGATGTGCCCGCCGCCGGGCGGACGCTGCTGGACCGGCTGCTCGCCTTCGGCGGCGAGCTGGTCACCCTGCTGATGGGCGCGGCGGCGCCGGATGGCCTCGGCGACGAACTGGCGGCGCATATCGCGCAGAACTTTCCCGGCGTCGAGGTGATCGTGTATTCCGGTGGGCAGCAGGGCGATTCGGTGCAGATCGGAGTGGAGTAGGCATGGCGGCACTGAGTGATCGGCTCGACCACATCCTCGGCGCGAAGGCAGCGGACTCGCTCGCGGACGCTTTCGACATGCGGACCGTCGAGGATCTGCTGCGGCACTACCCCCTGCGATACGCGACGCAGGGGCAGCCGCTCACCGAGGAAGCGCCGGAAGACGGTTCGCACATCACCGTCATCGGCCGGATCACGAAGGCCGAGCTGCGGCCGATGCGCAACCGCCGCGGTTCCCTGCTGAAGGTGGTCCTCGACACCGGCTCCGGGCGCGGCGTGGACGTCACCTTCTTCAACGGCGACAAGGTGAAGTACGTGGTCCGCGAAGGGTTGCGCGCGATGATGTCGGGCACGGTGAACTACTGGCGTCCCGGCCAGTGGAACCTCAGCCATCCCGGCTACTTGATCCTGCCGGAAACCGAGGGCGATGACGATTCGGTCGGCGCGCTGACCAGGGTGCGCGGCGGCGGAGACCTGCGCGGCCTCGCGGAGAGCGCGAAAGGCGCGGGGGGAGTGGACACCTCGTTCATGGAACGCGAGTTCATCCCGGTCTACCCGGCGACCGCGAAGGTGCAGAGCTGGGACGTGCTCGCCTGCGTGCGTCAGGTGCTCGACCAGCTCGATCCCCTCGACGATCCCGTACCGGAAGACGTGCGCGCCGAACGCGCGCTGCCGAACCTGTCCGACGCGCTGCGCCTGATCCACCTGCCCGAACGCAAGGACGATATCGATCGAGCCAAGGACCGGCTGCGTTTCGACGAGGCGCTGGCCTTGCAATTGGTCTTGGCCGAGCGCAGGCACGAGGTGTCCGGGCGCAGGGCGCGCGCTTGTGCTCCGCGGCCGGACGGTATCGCCGCGGCGTTCGAGCAGCGACTTCCGTTCGAACTCACCGCGGGGCAGCAGCAGGTCGTCGCGGAGATCTCCGCCGACCTGGCCCGTGAACAGCCGATGCACCGGTTGCTGCAAGGCGAGGTGGGCTCCGGCAAGACGATCGTCGCCCTGCACGCCATGCTGCAGGTGGTGGACGCGGGACTGCAGTGCGCGCTGCTCGCCCCGACGGAGGTGCTCGCCGCGCAGCACTATCGGTCGCTGCGCGGCATGCTCGGTGACCTGGGCGCCGCGGGCGAGCTGGGCGCGGCCGACCACGCCACCCGAGTGGTGCTGGTGACCGGGTCGATGTCGGCCTCGGCCAAGAAGGCGGCGTTGCTGGAAGCGGTGACCGGTGAGGCGGGCATCGTGATCGGCACGCACGCGCTGATCCAGGACAACGTCGAGTTCTTCGACCTCGGCATGGTGGTGGTCGACGAGCAACATCGCTTCGGTGTCGAGCAGCGGGATGCCCTGCGCGCCAAGGCGAAAGCGGGCGCCAGTCCGCATCTGCTGGTGATGACCGCGACCCCGATCCCGCGCACCATCGCCATGACCACGCTCGGCGATCTGGAGACCTCCACGCTGACCGAACTGCCGAGAGGCCGCTCGCCGATCGTCTCCAGGGTGGTGCCGCGCAGGCAGCACCCGAACTGGGTGGATCGCGCCTGGGAGCGGATCGTGGAGGAGGTCGCCGCCGGGCGCCAGGCGTACGTGGTGTGTTCGCGCATCGGCGACGACGAGGAGGCCGCGGGCAAATCCCGCAACGGGCGGGCGAAGAACGGCGACGGCGAGAAGGACGGCCCGACCACCCAGGCCGTGCTGGACGTGTTCGAGACGCTGCGCGCGGGCCCGCTGTCCGGCGTGCGGGTCGGCTTGCTGCACGGCAGACTGCCCGCCGACGAAAAAGACCAGGTGATGCGGGCGTTCAACGACGGATCGGTGGACGTTCTGGTGTGCACCACCGTCGTCGAGGTCGGTGTGGACGTGCCCAACGCGACGGTGATGGTGATCGTCGACGCCGACCGGTTCGGCGTCAGCCAATTGCATCAGCTGCGCGGCCGGATCGGGCGGGGCGAGCACCCCGGTTTGTGCCTGCTGATCACGGATGCCGCGCCGGGCGGGTCGGCCATGGCGCGTCTGGACGCGGTCGCCGCCACCACCGACGGCTTCGAACTCGCGGTGCTCGACCTGCGGACCCGGCGCGAGGGCGACGTGCTGGGCGCCGCCCAATCCGGCACCGCCCGCTCGCTGCGCCTGCTGTCACTGCTGGACGATCTCGAGGTGATCACCGCGGCGCAGGAGTTCGCCCGCGCGGTGGTGGCGTCCGACCCGGGGCTGCGCGGGCATCCCGGGCTGGCGGGGATGATGCACGCGGCGGTGGACTCCGAGCGGCTAGAGTATCTGGCCAAGTCTTGATCGCCCCGGCGGTGTGGACGGGAGACGTCGGACTCCGGGCGCGCACGTGCGGCGGCCACGTCGCCGTTCGCGCACAGTGGCGGCCGAAAGATCGGTGCTGAACGGCGACCCGGCCGCACTGATCTCCTCGGCGGGCGCGCCGTTCACGGTGGTCGTGCTCGAGATCGACGCAGCGACTCCGGGCGATCCGCGCCGGGCCGACCCGCACGAGCTCGCCGGAAGCGAAGTCGTCAGCGCCCGAGCCGCGGGTAGGGCAGGTCGGTGCTGGTGTGTTCGGCGACCGCCAACGGGCTGCCTATGTGCGGGAAGGCGCGCTGCGGACATGCGGGACGCTCGCACACTTTGCAGCCCGCGCCGATCGGGACCGAGGCCGCCGGGTCGTCCAGCTGCAACCCGGACGAGTACACCAAGCGGTCGGCGTATTCGATATCGCAGCCGAGGCCGACGGCGAAGTTCTTCGCCGCGGTGCCGAACCCGTGTGGGGCGATCGCCGCGGTGCGCGCGATCCATAGATACCGGCGGCCGTCGGGCATCTCGGCCACTTGGGTCAGGATCCGGCCGGGATGGGAGAAGGCCTCGTGCACCACCCAGAGCGGGCAACTGCCACCGACCCGGGAGAAGTGGAAAGCGGTGGCGGACTGACGTTTGGAGATGTTGCCCGCCCGGTCGGTGCGGACGAAGAAGAACGGAACGCCACGCTGGCCCTGCCGTTGCAGGGTGCTGAGCCGATGGCAGACGGTCTCGAACCCGACCTCGAAACGCAGGCCGAGCAGGTCGATGTCGTAGCGGAGTTCCTCGGCCGAGCGCAGGAACCGGCTGTAGGGCAGCACCAGCGCGCCCGCGAAGTAATTGGCCAGCCCGATCCGCGCCAGCGTGCGGGATTCGCCGCTGAGCGACGGGCTCTCGGCCAGCACGGCATCCAGCTCGGCCCCGTACAGCAGGAGGCCGAGCGTGGTGGCGATCTGAAAGGCGCGCTGGCCCGGCCGCAATCGGCGAGCGAGCGTGAGCGTGCGGGTCTCGGTGTCGTAGTGGCGTTTGGGGACGGTGGGGTCGGCGCCGTCGCCGCGCACGAGAACGGTGACGCCGGCGCGTTCCTCGGCGATGCGGGCGAGCTGGCGATCGAGCGAGCCGATGGTCAGCCCGGAATTCTCGAACAGTTGCTCGGCGGCGATGTCGAGTTGCGGAATGTGATTGTGGTGGTCGTAGAAGAAGTCGCGTACGTCCTCGTAGGGCATGGGCACCCCGGGCGCGCCCGCGGGCGCGGACACCCGCGCGGACAGCAGGTCGAGCTGATCGGTGGCGGCGCGTAGGCGGCGATGCATGGCGACGACGATCCTGGCGACTTCCGGTTGGCGGGTCGCCAGCTCCTCCACCTCGGTCAGCGGCGCTGTGTGTCCGCCCGCGGCGTCGACCAGCACTTCGTGTAGATCCGATACGAGCCGCGCGTCGGAATCGGCGGCGAAGAACTGGACGTCCAGGTCGAAGGTGGAATTCAATTTCAGCAGTACGGGAATGGTGAGTGGGCGCTGGTCCCGCTCGAGCTGATTGAGGTAGCTCGGCGACAGATCCAGCGATTTCGCCAGAGCCGCCTGAGTCATTCTCCGCTCTTCACGCAACCGCCGAAGCCGGGCGCCCGCATACATCTTGCGCACGTGCACGATGGTAGCTGTGATTATTCGCAATCATCGCAATAACGCGCGCTATTACCCACAAAGATGTGCTTTTGCGAGGTGTCCAGCAATGTATTCGATCTGCGTAGCGTGCGAAGAGAGGTTTGCCACCGTGTCGTTGTGAACGCGTGAAATTCGCCGTTGCCCGCGGCCTGGAACGAAACCGACCCGGAAGTCGCTGACGCCCTTCCCTGCCGAGCAATTGCTTGGTTGAATCGAGGGGTCCAATCCCCGCCCCGGCACCAGGAAGTGAGCAGACGAATGCCCGATCCCGACGAGCTCGTGCGTGCGATGTGCCGAAGCTGGTCCGACCCGGATCCGGATCGGATCAGCGCGTACTTCGCCGAGGACGCCGTCTACCACAACATCCCGATGGAGCCCATCGTCGGCCGCGCCGCCATTCGCGACTTCATCGCGGGTTTCCTGACCACCTTCGACGCCATCGATTTCGACATCCACCACCAGATCGCCTCCGGCAACGTGGTGATGAACGAGCGCACTGACATCCTCCGCTCCGCCGGACGCGAGACTCCGCTCCCGGTCATGGGTTTCTTCGAAGTCGCCGACGGCGCCATCACCACGTGGCGTGACTACTTCGACATGGTCGCCATCAACCGCGCCTTCGGACTGTAGGGCCTCAGCCGAACAGATCGTTCTCGGATTCGGCTGTGGCGGCCTTGCGCGTCCAGGATTCGAGCCGGTCGAGATCGGTGCACCCGGTGATCTCGGCTCGCGTCTTCTGCCCGACGACGATCCCGCGCGCTTCCAGCACAAGGAGAAGGGCCCGCACCGCTTCTTCGGTCCGCCCCTCGGTCCGCCCTTCGTCGCGGCCTTGCGCCACGTACTTGCGGGCGAAGTCGCTCTGGTACTCGTACTTGAAGGTCGACGTCATGAGTTCCTCCAGTCGATGCCGGGCCGTCTTCGACAGGGCCGCGACAACAAGGTCATAGTACATTTTCGCCCGCTCGTCATCCGTCGCGAGCGTGTCGGCATGGGATGAAATCTATATGGGCGCAATGACATTCGGATTTGTGAAGTGAAATTTCGTATCGTATGGAACCGAACCGGCCATCGGTGCGTCGAAAGTAAGCAAGAGGGGAAAGACGGTGTCGTAGTCGACTAGTGAGGAGGGGTAGCCGATGGAGCGTTGTTCCGGGTGTCATACGGCGTGGCGACGAGGGATGCGGACGCGGGCGCGGGAGTTGCCGGTCACGCGGCGGGAAGAACCGTGTGACCGGTACACCCTACGGCGGCGGCAGCCGCCTCGGCCGGAACCCGAATCCGGCTGAGGCCGTAGTTGATCCGGTGCCCCCTTCGGCAGGTAAAGGGGGCGCCGGATCGGCGATCTGCGGGTGGGTTACCGCACGGCCGCCGCTGCCGCGACCATGTTGCGGAGCGAGGCTTCCACCTCGGTGCGTCCCCTGGTCTTCAATCCGCAGTCGGGATTCACCCAAAGACGCTCGGCCGGAACGGCTTTCAATGCCGCGCGCAGCGATGTGGTGATCTCGTCAACGCTGGGCACCCGTGGAGAGTGGATGTCGTACACGCCGGGGCCGACGCCGAGGTCGAATCCCGCCGCGTTGAGGTCGTCGAGCACCTCCATGCGTGAGCGCGCCGCCTCTATGGACGTGACATCGGCGTCCAGTCCGGCGATCGCGTCGATCACCTCGCCGAACTCCGAGTAGCACAGATGCGTGTGGATCTGCGTCGCGTCGGACACCCCGGAGGTCGCGAGCCGGAACGACCGCACCGACCATTCCAGATACCCGGGCTGATCGGCCGCGCGCAGCGGAAGCAGTTCCCGCAAGGCGGGCTCGTCGACCTGGATGATCCGGATGCCCGCCGACTCCAGATCCACGGTCTCCTCCCGGATCGCCAGCGCCACCTGTCGGGCGGACTCGCCCAACGGCTGGTCGTCGCGGACGAACGACCACGCCAGAATGGTCACCGGGCCGGTCAGCATGCCCTTCACCGGCTTGTCGGTGAGCGACTGCGCGTAGCCGATCCACTCGACGGTCATCGGCTCCCGCCGCGCGACATCCCCGAACAGGATCGGCGGCCGCACGCAGCGCGTCCCATAGGACTGCACCCAACCTTGCTCGGTCGCCGCGAACCCGTCGAGTTGCTCGGCGAAGTACTGCACCATGTCGTTGCGTTCCGGCTCGCCGTGCACCAGCACGTCCAACCCCAACTCCTCCTGGAGCGCGATGACATCCGCGATCTCGGCCCGCATCCGGCGTACATACTCCGCCCGATCGATCTCGCCCTTGCGCAGCGCGGCGCGCGCCAGCCGGATGGCCGAGGTCTGCGGGTAGGAACCGATCGTCGTGGTCGGCAGCGCGGGCAGCCGCAGACGATCCCGTTGCAGTTCCCGGCGTTGTTCGGCGGGCGCGCGGCGGTCGGCGTCGGGCCCGAGCGCGGCGAGCGCGGCTCGCACGCGCGGATCGTTCAGCCGCGGATCCGACCACCGCGACGCCAGCGCCGCCCGCACCTCGGCCAACTCGGCGGCGATCGCCTCCGTGCCCTGGCTCAGCCCGGTGGCGAGCAGGCGCACCTCGGCCACCTTCTCCGCACCGAACGCCAGCCAGGACCGCAGCCGCTCGTCCAACCCGGTTTCCGCGGCCAGCGTGTACGGCACGTGCAGCAGCGAGCAGGAACTCGAAACCGCCACGTGCGCAGCGGATCCCAGCAACGCGCCGAGGGTGGCCATGGCGCGGTCCAGATCGGTGCGCCACACATTGCGGCCGTCGACGATCCCCGCGACGAGCAGTTTGCCGGTCAGCGCGGGTACGGCGGCCACCGCGGCGACGTCGGCGCCGGCCGTGAAATCGAGGGAGACCCCCTCTATTCCGGTGCTCGCCAGCGCCGTCAGCGCCGCATCCGGTCGCCCGAAGTAGGTCGCGACGAGGATCGCCGGGCGCTCGGCGGCGTCGGCGAGTTCCTCGTAGGTGACCTGCACCAAGTCGATTTCCTCCGCCGTGAGGTCAGTGACCAGCACCGGCTCGTCGATCTGCACCCATCCGGCACCGGCGACGGCGAGCCTGCGCAGCAGTTCCCGATACAGCGGCAGCAGCTCGATCAGCCGGGCGAGCGCCGAGCCGCCGGTCGCCTTCGCCAGTTTGAGGAAGGTGATCGGCCCGATCACCACCGGCCGCGCGGGCACCCCCAGTTCCAGCGCTTCCCGCAGTTCCGCGAGCAGCTTCTCCGGGTGCAGCGAGAAGGCGGTCTCCGGCTCGATTTCCGGCACCAGGTAGTGGTAGTTGGTGTCGAACCACTTGGTCATCTCCAAGGGCTCGACCGTGTCGGTGCCGCGCGCGGCGGCGAAATACCGTTCCAGCGGGTCCGCGATCCCGGCGACCCGGGGCGGCAGCGCGCCCAGCAACTCGGCGGTGTCGAGCATCTGGTCGTAGTAGGAGAACGTGCCGATCGGAACGGAGTCCAGGCCCGCGGCCCGTAATTCGGCGAATTGGGCGTGCCGGAGGTCGCGCGCCACGGCGTGCAACTGGTCGGCGTCGATCTTGCCCGCCCAATAGGCTTCGGTGGCCCGCTTCAGTTCGCGCCGCGGCCCCACTCGTGGAAGCCCGAGAACCGTCGCGGTAAACGGCTTTTGCTGTGCAACAGTCACGATGTTTCTCCATTGCTGAGGACGAAAGCCATCGCCATACGGGCAGGCGGAGAACCCGGTGACATGCCGGTGATGTTCCCGGCGGAGCCCGACACGTCAGCTGGTGATCCGCACGCCCAATCCACGAGGCGGTGGCCGCCGGGTACGGCGTACCCGGCACGGCTGGCAGGTCTTCGGACTCGCGGGCACCGGCCGTGCGGGCCGGCATACGCCGGAGTGCTCCCGATGGCCGACCTACTGGCCGTCGCTTCCCAAGTCGCCGAACCTTCCGGATCGCTGAACTCAGTGCCTGGTGACGGCGGTCGTTCCTGCATACCGCTGCGGGACAGTCCCGGATTCCCACCGGGTTCCCTCTCACCCGCCGTGACGTCGCCGTACCGGCGGGCTCGACTCCGTGGCGCGACGTCGGGGCTCCATCTCGTCGTGCTGCGGTGAACCAGCTGCCCACTCAGCATAGGACGCGGCCGAGCGAGCACACCGCGAGGGATCACACCGGCATTTGCCCGCACCGCTCATCGCGAACCGATTCCGCACCTGCTTCCGTTCCGGCTATCGGCCGGGCCGCCCATGCGGTCCCGGATCTGCTCTCGACCGGCTACCAGACCGCCGGGTCACCCGGGATTCACCTTTCCGAACTCGTCGCATGCGTGGTTCGCCTGGTCCGAGAGCGCGAACTCGTGCCAGGGGAGCGCGGCTCGATGCCGGGATCGACCACCGGGACGGCTGCTCGGCGGCCTCCGCCGCCGGACCCGAACCGAACCCGGCCTCGGGACAGCACACCGGTTGCTGCCGCACCGCTCATGTGTCGGCGCTGTGAACGCAACTTCGCAACCGTGCTAGTCGGTCTTGTGAAAAGGTTTGCGAAGGGGGATTCCGTGTCGGTGCGGTTCACGCGGCCGGGTACCTTGGGTCAATGTTCTCGAAAGTCTTGGTTGCCAACCGTGGCGAGATCGCCATCCGCGCCTTCCGTGCGGCCTACGAACTCGGCATCGGGACGGTCGCCGTGTTTCCCTACGAGGACCGCAATTCGGTCCATCGGCTGAAGGCGGCGGAGTCGTACCAGATCGGCGAGCCCGGCCATCCGGTGCGGGCCTACCTGTCGATCGAGGCGATCATCGAGGCGGCCAAGTCGGCGGGCGCGGACGCGATCTACCCGGGGTACGGGTTCTTGTCGGAGAACCCGGATCTGGCGGCGGCATGCGCCCGCGAGGGCATCACCTTCATCGGACCGTCGGCCGAGGTGCTCGAACTGGCGGGTAACAAGGCGCGGGCGATCGCGGCGGCCAAGGCTGCCGGGCTGCCGGTGTTGCGTTCGAGCGCACCGTCGTCGGACGTGGAGGAGCTGCTGGCCGCGGCACGGGGGCTGGAATACCCCATCTTCGTGAAGGCGGTGGCCGGCGGCGGAGGGCGCGGGATGCGCCGGGTCGCCGCGCCCGAACAGCTGCGCGAGTCGATCGAGGCGGCCTCCAGGGAGGCGGAGTCGGCGTTCGGCGACCCGACGGTGTTCCTGGAACAGGCGGTGGTGAACCCCCGCCACATCGAGGTGCAGATCCTGGCTGATCAGCACGGGAACGTGATGCACCTGTTCGAGCGGGACTGCTCGGTGCAGCGCCGCCACCAGAAGGTGATCGAGCTGGCACCGGCACCCAATCTGGACCCCGCACTGCGGGAACGGATCTGCGCCGACGCGGTCGCCTTCGCCCGGCAGATCGGCTACTCGTGCGCGGGCACCGTGGAGTTCCTGCTCGACGAGCGCGGCAACCACGTCTTCATCGAGATGAACCCGCGCATCCAGGTGGAGCACACGGTGACCGAGGAGATCACCGACGTGGACCTGGTGCAGTCGCAGCTGCGCATCGCGGCGGGGGAGACGCTCGAGCAATTGGGTCTCAGCCAGGACGCCGTGACCATCCGGGGCGCGGCTTTGCAATGCCGGATCACCACCGAGGACCCGGCCAACGGATTCCGTCCCGACACCGGCCGGATCACCGCCTACCGCACACCCGGCGGCGCGGGCATCCGCCTAGATGGCGGCGCGAACCTGGGCGCCGAGATCGGCGCCTACTTCGACTCCATGCTGGTCAAGCTCACCTGCCGGGGCCGTGACTTCGATACGGCGGTGGCGCGGGCGAGCCGGGCGCTGGCCGAGTTCCGGATTCGCGGCGTCGCCACGAACATTCCCTTCCTGCTGGCGGTGCTGGACGATCCGGACTTCAAGGCGGGCCGGGTCACCACCTCGTTCATCGACGAGCGTCCG
This sequence comes from Nocardia sp. NPDC003999, assembly GCF_053604885.1. Taxonomy (NCBI): domain Bacteria; kingdom Bacillati; phylum Actinomycetota; class Actinomycetes; order Mycobacteriales; family Nocardiaceae; genus Nocardia; species Nocardia sp. NPDC003999. Next base: position 550,915 of record NZ_JBSGIB010000001.1, on the reverse strand, counting down.
CAGCTGCTGACCCTGCGCCGGTCCGCGGACCGCGGCACCAAGATCCTCGACTACCTGGCCGACGTCACGGTGAACAAGCCGCACGGCGATCGGCCGACCACGGTGTACCCGCACGACAAGTTGCCCGCGATCGATCTGAGCGTGCCGCCGCCGGACGGCTCGCGGCAGCGGCTGCTGCGGCTGGGTCCGGAGGGTTTCGCGCGGGCGTTGCGTGAGCAGAAGGCGGTCGGCGTCACCGACACCACCTTCCGCGACGCACACCAATCGCTGCTGGCCACCCGGGTGCGCACCAACGGTCTGCTGGGCGTGGCGGGGCATGTGGCGCGATTGACTCCGGAGTTGCTGTCGATCGAGGCGTGGGGCGGAGCGACCTACGACGTGGGGCTGCGGTTCCTGTACGAGGACCCGTGGGAGCGGCTGGCGGCGTTGCGCGAGGCGATCCCGAACATCTGCCTGCAGATGCTGCTGCGCGGCCGTAACACCGTCGGCTACACCCCGTATCCGGAGGCGGTGACCCGCGCGTTCGTCTCGGAGGCGACCGCCACGGGTATCGACATCTTCCGTATCTTCGACGCGCTCAACAATGTCGACCAGATGCGTCCGGCCATCGATGCGGTCCGCGAGACCGGTACCGCGATCGCGGAGGTCGCGATCAGCTACACCGGGGATCTGTCGAATCCGGACGAGTCGCTCTACACCCTGGACTACTACCTGAAGCTGGCCGAGCAGATCGTCGACGCGGGCGCGCACGTGCTCGCGATCAAGGACATGGCGGGTCTGCTGCGCGCCCCGGCCGCGACCACACTGGTCACCGCGTTGCGCAGCAATTTCGATCTGCCGGTGCACGTGCACACCCACGACACCCCGGGCGGGCAGCTGGCCACTTATCTGGCCGCGTGGCAGGCCGGCGCCGACGCCGTGGACGGGGCGAGCGCCGCGATGGCGGGCACCACCAGCCAGCCCGCGCTCTCGGCGATCGTCGCCGCGGCGGCGCACAGCGAGTACGACACCGGGTTGAACCTGCAGAACGTGTGCGACCTGGAACCGTACTGGGAGGCGCTGCGGAAGGTGTACGCCCCGTTCGAGTCCGGGCTGCCCGCACCCACCGGTCGCGTCTACACCCACGAGATCCCCGGCGGGCAGTTGTCGAACCTGCGTCAGCAGGCCATCGCGCTCGGGTTGGGTGACAGGTTCGAGGAGGTGGAGGCGAAGTACGCCGCCGCCGACCGGCTGCTCGGCCGCTTGGTGAAGGTCACCCCGTCCTCGAAGGTCGTCGGTGACCTGGCGCTGGCGTTGGTCGGCACCGGTGTCGAGGTCGAGGATTTCGCCTCCGACCCGGGTCGCTACGACATCCCGGATTCGGTGATCGGTTTCCTGCGCGGTGAACTCGGCACACCCGCCGGCGGCTGGCCCGAACCGTTCCGCACCAAGGCTCTGGCCGGGCGCGGCGCGGCCAAGCCCGAGACACCGTTGACGCCCGCGGACGAGAAGGGCCTGTCCGGCAGCTCCGAGGAGCGCCGGGCGACGTTGAACCGGTTGCTGTTCCCCGGCCCCACCGCCGAATTCCTCGCCCACCGGGAGAAGTACGGCGATACCTCCGGGTTGTCGGCCAACCAGTTCTTCTACGGGCTGCGCCGCGGCGAGGAACACCGGGTGCAGTTGGAGAAGGGAGTCACCTTGCTCATCGGCCTGGAAGCGATCTCCGAGCCCGACGAGCGCGGTATGCGCACGGTGATGTGCATCTTGAACGGGCAGCTGCGGCCGGTCTCGGTGCGTGACCGATCGATCGCCAGCGAGATCCCCGCGGCGGAGAAAGCCGACAAGGCCAACCCAGGCCACATCGCGGCGCCGTTCGCCGGTGTCGTCACTCTCGCGGTCTCCGAAGGCGATTCGGTCGCGGCGGGCGACACCATCGGCACCATCGAGGCCATGAAGATGGAAGCCGCGATCACCGCGCCACGCGCGGGCATCGTCGGCCGCGTCGCCATCGGCTCCGTGCAGCAGGTCGAGGGCGGTGACCTGCTCATCGAACTGGCGGTGCGGGAGTCGTCCGCCGGATGACGAGGATCGTCGCGGGCGCGGCGGGCGGACGGCGCCTCCGGGTGCCGCCGTCCGGCACCCGCCCGACCTCCGATCGCGTCCGGGAGGCGCTGTTCAGCGCGTTGGACGCCCGGTTGGACTTCGCGGGCGCGCGCGTCCTCGACTTGTACGCGGGTTCCGGCGCACTCGGGCTGGAGGCGCTGTCGCGTGGCGCCGAGCACGCTTTGCTCGTCGAATCCGACCGGAAGGCGGCGGCCGTTGTTCGCGGCAATATCGCCGACCTCGGGCTGCCCGGCGCCGAATTGCGGGTCGCGACGGTGGCCAGTGTGCTGCAACTGGGCGAGGCGGGCGGCTTCGACGTGGTCTTCTCGGACCCGCCGTACGCGGTGGACAACGCCGCGGTGCTGGCCGACCTGAGCGCGCTGGCCGAGCGCGGTTGGCTGCGCCCAGGGGCGGTGGTCGTGCTGGAGCGTTCGGCGCGTTCCCCCGAAACCGCCTGGCCCGCAGGCTTCGTCCCGGCCAAGTCGCGCCGGTACGGCGAAACCCGCATCGAGCTGGCGGAGTTCGATCCGGACGAATAGGCGCGCGTGCGGCCACCCGTGCCCGGCCGCGTGCGTCCTGCTAGCGTCGCCTCATGGCAGGAGCACTGTGCCCCGGGTCGTTCGACCCCGTGACCTACGGACACCTCGACGTTTTCACCCGGGCGGCGGCCCAGTTCGACGAGGTCGTCATCACCGTCATGATCAACCCGAAGAAGCAGGGCATGTTCACCGTCGACGAGCGCATCGAGATGCTGCGCGAGTCGACCGCGCACCTGGGCAACGTCCGGGTGGAGTCGTGGCAGGGGCTGCTGGTGGACTTCGCCCGCGAGCAGGGCATCACCGCCATCGTGAAGGGTCTGCGCGACGCGGGCGACTTCGGCTATGAACTGCAGATGGCGCAGATGAACAAGAAGCTCTCCGGCGTGGACACCTTCTTCATAGCCACCAACCCGTCGTTCAGCTTCCTGTCCAGCTCACTGGTCAAGGAGGTCGCCGCCTACGGCGGCGACGTCGCCGACATGCTGCCCCCCTCGGTGCACAAGCGCCTCCTCGACCGCCTGGCCGAACGCAAGAACTGACCAACCAGGCCGCGAATCCGCAGGTGATCTCGCCTTCATCGCAAACCGGCCAGAACGCTGACGCGGTGGCGAACAACGGACCCTCTACGGAAAAGCCACGGAGCCTTCACACCTGCCGACCCGACCGGGTGGTTCACCACCCTGTCGGGTTCGCCAAAGCAACCACTGATCACGCGAGAATTTGGGTAACTCCCGGGGAACGCCCAAACCCCACCGGCACCCAACGCAAGACCTGAACGCAACTCACGTCCCACTTACTGGTACGGCCTGAATACTCGGAGAGGCGGGCAGCGAGGCGGGCGGGCAGCCTAGAACACCAGACCACGTAGGGCCAGGAAGCGCATGCCGCCGACCACAGCGGTGATCGCCAGGATCGCGACGGCCTGGGCGGTGTCCCCGAGGCCGGGAGCCCACAGACCCAGGGCGGCCAGCCCCGCGGTGGTGACGCCGAGTCCGACCAACGCGAGCCCGCCGCCTTCCCATTGCGCGGTGAACCAGCCGACCCGTTCCGCGGCGTGGAAGGTGAGCTGACGGTGCAGCTCGTTGGCGATCACGGTGCTGACGATCGAGCCCACGACGTTGGCGATCAGCGGTCCGACGCCGTGCATGGCGAAGAACAACAGGACGTACGCGATATTGCTGGAGCCGCCGACCAGCGCGAATCGGATCAGCTGAGCGAAGGCTCGATCGCCGCGCAGGTACCGGGCGAGCCGGCCGAGCCCGGTCGCCACCGAGGTCCTCGGCAGTGCCGGATAGGGGCCGGCCCACGGCACGAAGAAGCTGGTGGCGCTCACTCCTCCGGGTCGCGGCAGTTCCAGTAAGGTCATCGTCTTTCCGATCGAACACAAGCCCTCGGCAGGGACAACGGCGAGAGTGCTCGCATGCTTCCCCCGTCGACTCTTGGCAGGTTCCGTTCGTAGCGCATATTCGGCAATCGCTGACGTGTCGGCGCCTGTCAACATTCGACGGCGGGTTGTCCTTACCTCCGGCTTCCTTGTCCGCGATCCAGGGAACGCGGTAGGTGCTGAAGATCTTGGTCGACCTTCCAAGAAAATGTAACACGAAGCGGAGAGGAGGTCTCCACTTGATTTTGTGGCGTGCGAGACACTGGCACGACACACCGGAAAGGGACTCGGCACGAGCCGTGACGAGGGGCACACTGGGCGTCGGCGGAGATTTCGCCGTGAGTCCGCAGGAGGGTAGTGAGCATGTATCGCGTTTTCGAAGCGCTCGATGAACTGGTCGCCATCGTCGAAGAGGCGCGCGGCATCCCCCCGACCCGCAGTTGCATCGTGCCGCGCGGCGACGTGCTGGAATTACTCGACGACGTCCGCGACGCGCTGCCCGGCGAACTCGACGACGCACAGGACGTGCTCGACCATCGCGACAAGATCGTCTCCGATGCCAGGACCGCGGCCGAGACCGCCGTGACCGGGGCGAACGAGCAGGCCGAGCGCACCATCGGCGCGGCGCGCGAGGAAGCCGACCGCATCCTCGCCGACGCCAAGGCGCATGCCGATCGGATGGTCGCCGAGGCGAGCGCGCACGCCGATCACCTGGTGGCCTCCGCTCAGGAGGCGGCCGATCGGGTGGTGGCCGACGGCAACGCCGAATACGAGGCGGTGACCGGCCGGGCGCGGGCCGAGTCGGAGCGGATGATCGATGCGGGCAAGGCCGCCTACGACCGCTCCGTCGCCGACGGGCTCGCCGAGCAGGAGCGGCTGGTCACGCAGACCGAGGTGGTGCGGGCCGCGCACGCCGAATCGGCCAGGGTGATCGACGCCGCGCATGCCGAGGCGGATCGCCTGCGCGAGGAGTGCGACCACTACGTCGACTCCCGGCTCGCCGATTTCGAGGAGACGCTGACCAGCACGCTGCGCACGGTCGGGCGGGGGCGCCATCAACTGCGCAGTGGGGCGGGCGCACCCGACTACGCCACGGAATTCCGCAGGTAGCGGCCCCGAGCGCGATGGGCCGCGTTTGGGCGTGAACCGCGTGATCGCGTATTGTTGAGTGGTTGCCCGTATCCCCTCGATCGTGAGTGAGTCCGTGATGTCCGCCGGTTCCGGTTCCGCGTCGCGTCCCCGATCGGCCAAGCGCCGGTCGCCGGACGCCGCTTTCGTGCTGGACACCCGCAGCCTCGGCCGCAGGCCGGGGACCATGCGCGAGCTGCGCCGTACCGTCACCACCGAGGAGCGGATCGGTCTGGATCTGATCGGCGTTCCGGTGGGTGCGCAGGTGGAATTGGATCTGCAGTTGCAGGCGGTGTCCGAGGGAGTGCTGGTCACCGGGACGGTCGAGGCGCCGATAGAAGGTGAGTGCTCGCGCTGCCTGGAGCCGTTCACCGACTCGGTCACCCTGCGGCTGACCGAGCTGTTCGCCTATCCGGACAGCACCACCGAGCAGACCACCGAGGACGACGAGATCTATCGCATGGACGACGACCTCATCGATCTGGAACCGGTGGTGATCGACGCCGTCGGGCTGGAGTTGCCGCTGCAACCGCTGTGCACCCCGGATTGCGCGGGACTGTGCCCGGAATGCGGCGTACGGATGGCGATTGCGGGATCCGACCACCGGCATGAGATACTTGACCCTCGCTGGGCCGGACTGGCCAGATTCGCCTCCGAATCGCCCGGCAGCGGCAGCCCCGACGAGGGTGCGGCCGACCGAGACCACTGAGCAAGACCGATCAGCCGAACCGGCAGAGCAATTAAGACAGAGGAGAAGTAGTCGTGGCCGTTCCCAAGCGCCGGATGTCCCGTTCCAACACCAGGTCGCGGCGCAGCCAGTGGAAGGCCACCGCGCCGACCCTGATCACCTGCCCGAACCGCGCCTGCGGCGAGAAGACCCTGCCGCACATCGCCTGCCCGTCCTGCGGTACCTACAAGGGCCGCCAGGTCACGGCGGCGGTCTGATCGTCCGATCTGTCGTAGCGACGTGACCGACGAACCCGACTCGTCCGGTGAACACGCGAGCCTGCTCGCCGCGTTGGGCGTCGACGTGCAGCCGGATCTGCTGCGTCTCGCACTGACTCATCGGTCGTACGCGTACGAGAACGGCGGTCTGCCGACGAACGAGCGTCTCGAGTTCCTCGGCGACTCCGTGCTCGGGCTGAGCATCACCGAACGGCTGTATCACGAGCATCCCTCGAAGTCCGAGGGTGAGCTGGCCAAACTGCGCGCGAGCGTGGTGAACATGCGCGCGCTGGCGGAGGTCGCCCGCGGGCTCGGCGAGGGCGGGCTCGGTGCCCACCTGCTGCTCGGCAAGGGCGAGGAGCTCACCGGCGGCCGGGACAAGGAGAGCATCCTCGCCGACGGTATGGAGTCGTTGCTCGGCGCCGTGCATCTGGAGCACGGCATCGAGGTGGCTCGCGCCGTGGTGCTGCGGCTGTTCGCCGAGCTGCTCGAGCGCGGACCGCGGATGGGCGCGGGCCTGGACTGGAAGACGAGCCTGCAGGAACTCACCGCCGAGCGTGGTCTCGGCGTGCCCAGCTACGAGATCACCTCGACCGGGCCGGACCACGACAAGGAATTCACCGCCACCACGGTGATCGGCGGCCGGGCCTACGGGCAGGGCGTCGGACGGTCGAAGAAGGAAGCCGAGCAGAAGGCCGCGGGGGCCGCCTACGAGGCGCTGACCGCCGAAACCTGACGTGCCCGAACTTCCCGAGGTCGAGGTCGTGCGGCGCGGGCTCGCCGAGCACGTGGTCGGCCGGATGATCGAATCGGTGGCGATCACCCATCCCCGCTCGGTGCGCCGCCATCTCGAAGGCGCCGCCGATCTCGCCGCACGGCTGACCGGCCTGAAGGTCGAGTCGGCCGAGCGGCGCGGCAAATTCCTCTGGCTCACCTTCGACGATCCGGAGGCGGCGCTCGTCGTGCATCTCGGCATGAGCGGTCAGATGCTGGTCCAGCCCGCGGAAGCGCCGCTGGAGAAACACGCCCACATCCGCGCCACCTTCGGCGACGGCACCCAGCTGCGCTTCGTCGACCAGCGCACCTTCGGCGGCTGGGCGCTCGCGCCGCTGGTCGAGGTGGACGGCACCCTGGTGCCCGAGCCGGTCGCGCACATCGCTCGCGATCCGCTGGATCCGCGTTTCGACGTCGAATCCGTGGTCGCCGTCATCCGGGGCAAGCAGAGTGAGATCAAACGCGTGCTGCTCGACCAAGGCGTGGTCTCCGGCATCGGCAACATCTACGCCGACGAGGCGCTGTGGCGGGCCGAGATCCACGGGGGACGGACCGCCGCCGGGCTGTCCAGACCCGCGGTGCGCGGGTTGCTCGCCGAAGTCGGCATTGTGATGAGCGAGGCGCTCGCCGCGGGCGGTACGTCGTTCGACGCGCTCTATGTGAACGTCAACGGCCAGTCGGGCTACTTCGAACGCTCCCTGGCCGTATACGGTCGGGAGCACGAGCCGTGTCGCCGGTGTGGTGCGCCGATCATCCGCGAGCGGTTCATGAACCGCTCGTCCTACTCCTGCCCGCGCTGCCAGCCGAAGCCTCGTCGTCGTTAGCGCGGGCGAGCTACCGTTTCCTCAGGGCGGTTCGGAATGTCAGCCGACCGTGAGGAAGGGAAGCATGCGCAAGCTCACCTATTACGTCGCGTCGACGATCGACGGTTTCATCGCCACCGAGGACGGCTCGGTCGACTTCTTCCCGGTCGGCGGCGACCACGGTCCCTCGATCAACGCGCAGTATCCCGAGACGCTGCCGACCAAGGTGCGCGAGGCGATCGGGTTGGAGGAGCGCAATCGCTACTTCGACACGGTGCTGATGGGACGCAAGACGCACGACTTCGGCGTCCGCACCGGCACCTCCACTCCTTACGCGCATCTGCGGCAATTCGTGGTCTCGACCACCCTGCCCGAGAGTCCCGACGCGGCCGTGGAGCTGATCTCGGAGAACCCGATCGAGAAGGTTCGCACGCTCAAGCGGGAGAGCGGGCTGGGTATCTGGTTGTGCGGCGGCGGGGAACTGGCGCAGGCGCTGCTGCCGGAGATCGACCAGATCTTCCTCAAGCTCTACCCGATCGTGCTCGGGAGCGGCCGTGCGCTGTTCGGCGCCGGGTCGCGGCTGCCGGAACCGGCCAAGTTCCGGGTGATCACCAGCACGGTGTTCGAGGACGGGGTGGCCTTCGTCAAATACAGCCGGGTGCACTGACCCGGTGCCCGGTCAGGAGGAATCGAGCGGGATGCCGGACGCCGCCGCGGCGCCCGGTCCGGAGGCGGCGCTGCGAGAGATCGGCTTCTGGCTGGAGCGCTCCCGGGCGGAGACCCACCGGGTGAAGGCCTACCGGCGCGCCGCCGACGTCGTCGCGGAGTTGTCCGCCGACGAGCGCGAGGCGCGCCGGGCGGCAGGCACTTGGACCGAGCTGGCCGGCATCGGGCCCAAGACCGCCGCCGTCATCGAGCAGGCGTACGCGGGCGTGGTGCCGCGGTACCTGAGCGAGTTGCGGGCGGCCGCGCAGCCGATCGGGGCGCCGGGCAAGCCGTTGCGCGAGCTGCTGCGCGGCGATCTGCACACCCACTCGAACTGGTCCGACGGCGGCAGCCCGATCGAGGAGATGATGCGAGTCGCGGCGGCGCTCGGGCACGAATACTGCGCCCTGACCGACCATTCCCCGCGCCTGACCGTGGCCAACGGCCTGTCCGCCGACCGGTTGCGCAGGCAGCTGGACGTGGTGGCCGAGCTCAACGACCGGATGGCGCCGTTCCGCATCCTCACCGGCATCGAGGTGGACATCCTCGACGACGGCACCCTCGATCAGCAGGCGGATCTGCTCGCCCGGTTGGATGTGGTCGTGGCCAGCGTGCACTCGCGTCTGCGTGACGACAGCGCGACCATGACCAAGCGCATGGCGTACGCGGTCGCCGATCCCAACGTCGACGTGCTCGGTCACTGCACCGGCCGCCTGGTCACGGGGGGACGCGGCACCAGGCCGGAGTCGACGTTCGACGCCGAAGTGGTGTTCGAGGCGTGCCGCACCTACGGCACCGCCGTGGAGATCAACAGCAGGCCCGAACGACTGGATCCGCCTTCGCGATTGCTGCGCCTGGCCGCTGAGATGGGTTGTCACTTCTCGATCGACACCGACGCGCACGCACCCGGCCAGCTCGACTGGCAGGGGTACGGTTGCGAGCGCGCGCTCGCGAACGGCGTCGCGGCGGAACGTGTGATCAATACCTGGCCGCTGGCGGATCTGCTGGCGTGGACTCGCGCGCAAGCGTGACCGCCGGGTTAACTTGTACCGAACAATACGACTTCGCCTGTGTCCGAAGGCTATTGCGGAACAGAATAAGGGTCACACGAATCGCTAGGGGTGGGATCAACTGGTGGGCGACTTTCCGCTCGAAATCGTACTCGCGCTCATCGGTATCGCGGTGCCCATCGGCGCGTTCCTGTGGGAGTTCGTCTTCGCCGGCCGAAGGCGCTTGGGCTATCGGGTGCAGATGGATACGCCGGTCACCGGTGAGATCGAATCGGTGTTTCCCGGTGTGCTCCCGCAACTGCGCCCCTCACTCGACGGCGCCAGTCCGGACCTGAAGGACATCTCGGTCGTTCTGGTGCGCGTCGAGAACAGCGGCATCACGACCATCGACAGCCACGACTACAAAGCGCCGGAAGCCGCGCGGATCGGCCTGCATCTGCGTTTTCCGCAGCGCCGCGTGATCGGCATGGCGGTGAACGAACTCAGCGATCCCGCGTTGGCCGACAACCTCGACGCCGATTCCGGCATCGCGGTGCGCGAGGACACCGGCGGGCACATCGGCGTGATCGACCTGCCGAAGGTGCCGCTCGCCCCCGGCGATCACTACAAGATTCTGGCGATCCTGCAGCGTTCGGAGGGCGTGGGCGAATACCCGCCGCCGGCGTTGCGCGGCGGCATCAAAGGCGGGCGGATCACCGAGACCCGCAGCCGCACCGGCGTTTCCCTGATGATGGTCGCGCTCACGGTCTTCTTGGTGCTGGTGATCGTCGTCCAGTTGGTGGTGTCCGCACTGGAGCCGTCGCCGACGCCGCTGGAGTGCGCCTCCGGCAAACTGACCGTGATCGGGTCTTCGGCGTTCGCCCAGGTGATCGAAGACGCCGCCGAGCAGTATCGGAAGAGTTGCGTCGGCGCCGATTTCACCTACGGCTTCGAAGGATCCGAGCGCGGACTGGACCGGCTCGCCGAAGAAGGCGCGGGCAATCCCGGGTTGCTCGCCGTCACCGACGGTGCGAAGGGCGGCGGCTATCCGACACTGGTGCACCGGCCGTTGGCGTTGTCGCTGTTCACCATGATCGCGCATCCCGGCGTCGGCGTCCGCGACCTCACCGCCGCCCAGATCCAGGATCTGTTCCGGGGCAGGATCGGCAACTGGCGCGAGGTGGGCGGTCCGGACTTGCCGGTGGTGCTGGTCAACCGCATACCCGGCTCGGGCACGCGCACCATCTTCGAACGCAGGCTGCTCGGCGGCACGCAGCCGGAGCGCCCGCACGTGAGCTGCACGGCGTTGAAGGGCACGGTCGTCACCGCGCCCGCGCAGTGCGAGGTGCAGGTCACCGCCGACATGCGCAAAGCGGTGGCCGAAATACCAGGGGCCATCGGCTATTCGGAATTCTCCGAGGCCGTCGGAGCCGGACTGCCGACCATCGCGATCGAGGGCGTCGGCGCGAGCCGGGACGCCGCCGTGCGGCGCGCCTATCCCTTGTGGGGCGTCGAGTACGCCTACAGCAACGGCGAGTTGCCCGGTGGGTCGCTCGCCGCGAGCTTCCTGCACTTCCTGACCGATCAGACCGGCAAAGAGGTGCTGCGCGCGCACGGCAACGCGCCGTGTGCCGACCTGCCCGATCCCGGTCGCTGCCTGCCGGATCAGTGACCCCGGACGTCGTTCCCATGGTCCGGCGGACAACGCGGGGCCACCGGACTACCCATCGGTAGCCGAACGAACGCTGCGGGAGGGGATTTTTCCCGAACTGTTTGGTTTGAACGGCACCCCCTGAGGTACCTCCCACTCGGCCCCCCTGATCATGCCGACCGCGTGACCAGGCCAACCAAGCCCCATGGACGGCGGTGCAGCTAGGTCTTCACCTCCGCCGCGGGGGCCACTTAGTTCAGTTCGGCGCCCGGTACTCCGAGTGCTGGGTGAATGCGAGTGCTACTTGGTTGTCCCTGGAAGGAGGGTCATGAGCGCGCTTTCCGTGCCGATTTCCGCGCAGGCGTCGTCCGATCTGGAGATGCCGTCGTCCGACTACTTGTCGACAGATCGTTCCAGCGGCCCGTTTCGCATCGCGATGGTCGTGCCACCGTACTTCGACGTCCCGCCCAAGGCATACGGCGGCGTCGAGGCCGTGGTGGCCGATCTGGTCGACGCGCTGGTGGCTCGCGGCCACGACGTCACGCTGTTGGGCGCGGGGGAGCCGGGGACGAAGGCCAAGTTCGTGCCGGTGTGGGACCGGGCGCTGCCCGAACGCCTCGGAGAGCCGTTTCCCGAGGTCGTGCACGCGTTGCGGGTGCGCCGCGCGATCGAGAACCTCGCGGCCACTTCCGGTGTGGACCTGGTGCACGACCACACGTTCGCGGGGCCGCTGAACGCGACCGTCTTCCAGAACATGGGCCTTCCGACGGTGCTGACCGTCCACGGGCCGGTGGAGGACGATATCTACCGCTACTACCAGGATCTGGGCGACGAGGTCGCCTTGGTGGCGATCAGCGACCGCCAGCGCGAGCTCGCGCAGGGTCTCAACTGGTCCGGACGGGTGCACAACGCACTGCACGTCGACGATTGGCCGTTCCGCGTCGAGAAGGACGACTACGCGCTGTTCCTCGGGCGGTTCAACGAGTGCAAGGCCCCGCACTTGGCGCTGGAAGCCGCGCATGCCGCGGGTATCCCGCTGGTGCTGGCCGGCAAGTGCAGCGAGCGTCCCGAGCAGGCCTATTTCGAGGAGAAGGTGCGACCGCTGCTGACGGAAAACGATCACGTGTTCGGTCTCGCCGACGCGACGGCCAAGCGTAAGCTGCTTGCGAACGCGCGTTGCCTGTTGTTCCCGATCCGCTGGGAGGAACCGTTCGGCATGGTGATGATCGAATCCATGGTCTGTGGCACGCCGGTGGTCGCGCTGCGCGGCGGGGCGGTGTCCGAGGTGATCGTCGACGGCGTAACCGGCCGGATCTGTGAGGATCCCGCCGAATTGCCCGCGGCCATCGAAGAGGTCAGGGCGCTGGATCCGTACGCCTGCCGGGCGCACGTGCAGGCCAAGTTCGGCTCCGACACGCTCGGTTTCGGGTACGAGCAGGTGTATCGCCGGGTCCTGCGCTCCAAGAAGCGGTCCGGAGCGGTGCCGCTCGACACCGCGGCGGCCGTGACCACGCCACTCGACGACCCGGCGCCCGCCTCGCCGATCCGGATCGCGGCGAGCGGCTTGGCGTGACCGATTCCGTACCGGTGAGCCCCGCCCCCCTGAACTCCGGTGAGTCCACCGGGTTCGGGGGGTGCGGCTCGGTGACCCTGGTGGAAGGCGGCACCTTCTGCCTGTCCAATCGGCTCGGCGACGTCGAACCGGGTAAGCCGCACGGCTTGTTCTTCCGGGACGCCCGCGTGCTGTCGCGCTGGGAGTTGCTGGTGAACGGCAAACCCGCCGAGTCGCTTTCGGTGCTCAGTCCGGAGGCGTTCGCCGCCAGGTTCGTGTTGCGCAGGCCCCCGCAGGCGGGCCTGGCCGACAGCACGTTGCTGGTGGTGCGCGAACGGATCGTGGCCGACGGCATGCACGAGCTGATCACGTTGGAGAACATGGGCCGCGAGCCCACCGCGGTGCTGCTGGAACTGCATGTGGACGCCGACTTCGTCGACCTGTTCGCGGTGAAGGAAGGACGCGCCGGACACGGGCGGGCGGACGTGACGGTCGCCGACGGGGAACTGGTGCTGCACGATCACGCCGACCGCAGCCGGGGCATCTCGATCTCGGCGACCGTGGAGCCCGAGGTGATGCCCGGTTCGCTGCTGTGGCGGGTGATCGTGCCGGTCGGCGAATGCTGGCAGGCCGAGATCATCGCCCAGCCGACCGTGGGCAACCAGCGTTTCCAGGCGATCTCGCCGGGCGAGCACTACAACGTCAGCGCGCCGGGCCGCAAGATCGAGGCGTGGCGCGACACCGCCACCGACATCGCCGCCTCCGATCCGGCGCTCACCCGGGTGCTGCGCCGCACCGAGAGCGACTTGGGCGCCTTGCAGATGCACGACGAATCCGGCGACGCGCGGCCTTTCGTCGCCGCGGGCGCACCGTGGTTCATGACCCTGTTCGGCCGCGACAGCCTGCTCACCGCGTGGATGGCGCTGCCGCTGGAGATCGATCTCGCGCTGGGCACGCTGCAACAGTTGGCGGAGCTGCAAGGGCAGGACGTGAATCCGCTCACCGAGGAGGAACCCGGCCGCATCATGCACGAGATGCGCCGCGGCCCCGCGGGCGGACAGGTGTTCGGCGGCCACATCTACTACGGAACTGCCGACGCCACACCGCTGTTCGTGATGCTGCTGGCCGAATGTCATCGCTGGGGCGCCGACCCGGAGGCGATCCGGCACCTGCTGCCCGCCGCCGACGCCGCGCTGCACTGGATCACCGACTACGGCGACCGGGACGGCGACGGCTTCGTCGAGTACCGCCGCGCCACCGATCGCGGCCTGGTCAACCAGGGCTGGAAGGACAGCTTCGACGGAATCAACGACGCCACCGGCCATATCGCCGAAGCGCCCATCGCCCTGTGCGAGGTGCAAGGGTACGTGCACGCCGCGCTGCTGGCCAGGGCCGAACTGGCGGAGGCTTTCGACGACTTGCGGCTGGCCGGCCAGCTACGCGAACGCGCCGCGGAGTTGCGCGTCAAGTTCGCCGAACAGTTCTGGCTGCCCGATCGCGGCTGGTATGCCGTGGCGCTGGACGGCGGCAAGCGCCAGGTCGACGCGCTGACCAGCAATGTAGCGCACTGCCTCTGGTCGGGCATCGCCACCGACGAGCACGCGGCGGAGCTGGTGTCGCGGATGGCGGCCCCGGAGATGGATTCCGGCTTCGGGTTGCGCACGCTGGCGTCGAACATGGGCGCCTACAATCCGATGAGCTATCACTGCGGCTCGGTCTGGCCGCACGATACGGCGATCGCGGTGGCGGGGCTGCTGCGCTACCGGCACGTTCCCGGCGCGGTGGAGCTGGCCACTCGGCTGGCCACCGGCTTGTTGGACGCGGCCGCGGTGTTCGACGGACGCCTGCCGGAGCTGTTCTGCGGCTTCCCTCGGTCTCGATTCGCCACGCCCGTGCCGTATCCGACGTCCTGCTCGCCACAGGCGTGGGCCAGCGCGGCGCCGCTGTTGCTGGTGCGCGCGTTCCTCGGGCTCGATCCCGACGCGCCGACCAGGACGCTCACCGTTCGACCGCAGCTGCCCGCGCGGTGGGGCAAGGTGTCGCTGCGCGCGCTGCGGCTCGGTGCGACCACCGTCGACCTCGAGGCAGAAGGCGCGCAGATCACCGCGGCGCGCTTGCCCGACGACTGGCGGTTGGTGACCCGATGACCCGCACCGATTGCCGCGGGTCGGGAGCGGGTATGCCCCCGATATAAGGACATTGCAAGCCTTCTCGCACTGATACGCAGCACGGGAGGTGCACGATGCAGACATCGCTGGACATACAGGATCTGTGGCGGACCCGGTACCGGGACTGTTCCGCGGAGCCGTCGACGGATCTCGACATGGATCGCGCCTTGTTCATTCGCAGCGTGCACGCCGGTCACGGCCCGGAGTGCCGCCAATATCTCGCGGCGGCGGCGTACTGTCTCGCCCACGGCGACGAGCACTGAACCATCGGCCGCACTCCGGAACGTGGTGTCGGCAGGGCACCGAGCGTCCTGCCGACACCACGCACCGCCGTGACGACGCCTACAGGATCGCGAAGGCGACCACGAGCCCGAGCGCGAAATGCGCGGCCGCCACCACGAGCACCTCGGTGGTGTAGGTGTCGGCGTGCAGCGCGGCGCCGATGTCGATGCCGAGCGCCCGTTCGATGACGCGCACCGAGATGACCTGCGCGACAATGCCGACCAGGCCGAACACCAGGGCGGCGATCAGGCCCTCGGAGAGCTTGCCGCCGCCGCCCACGGCGAAGATGGCGAGCACGACGATGAACGCCATGCTGATCATGCCCGCCGCGGTGACGATGACGGCGTTCGGCTTGCCCGCCACCACCAGCTTGCGCAGCTTGCCCGGCGTGGTCAGGTCGATGGCGTAGAAGCCGA
Organism: Nocardia sp. NPDC003999; assembly: GCF_053604885.1. Taxonomy (NCBI): domain Bacteria; kingdom Bacillati; phylum Actinomycetota; class Actinomycetes; order Mycobacteriales; family Nocardiaceae; genus Nocardia; species Nocardia sp. NPDC003999. The sequence continues at coordinate 535,497 of NZ_JBSGIB010000001.1, read as the reverse complement.
CGAGCATGAGCACCAAGCCGACGAGGGCATAGAGGACGATCGCGCCCACGCCCTCGCCGAGCGAGTTCCAGTACCCCGATTCCAGGGCGACTGCGGTCATCTTGATCCTTCCGAGATGGATCGGCATGCGGCCGAGATGGGTTCGTGCTTGACGGTGACGATGCTCAGTCGGTGGCGATGCGATGCGGGACGAATGCGGAGCCGTCGTCGGTGATCAGTCCCGCGGTCTCGCGGATACCCAGCCCCGCCGCGGCGTCGCCGACGATCCACGCGCCGAGCACCGGACGCATGTCATCGAATTCCGGGAGCGGATCGAGCAGTTGGTACACGTAGCCTTCCTCGCCGTAGACGCCGCCGGTCGCGGTCTCCAGTCCGGCGCCGACGATCGTCATGTTGGCGCCCTCGCGTCCCAGCTTCGGTTTGCGGATGTACTCGGTGAGCTCGTTGGGTTGGTCGAGGTAGGCGGGCAGCAGATTCGGGTGACCCGGGTACATCTCCCACAGCACCGCCAGGATCGCCTTGTTGCTCAGCAGCGTCTTCCACAGCGGTTCGATCCACATGGTCTCCGGCAGGCTGTCCACGACGCGTTTGCCGAAATCGTCGTCGAGCACCCATTCCCACGGGTAGAGCTTGAAGACCGCCTCCATCGGAGCCTCCGCCAGGTCGACGAAACGCTCCAGCTCGGAATCGAATCCGATCTCCTCGATCGGCAGCGCGATGGTGTCGAAACCGGCCTCGGCCGCGGTCTCCTGGAGGTAGGCGGTGGTGACGTTGTCCTCGCCGGTGGCGTCCGCACCGGACCAGGTGAAGTGCAGCTGCGACGTGGGCAGCACGTCACGCAACTCGCCCCACCGCTCGACCAGCTTCTCGTGCAACGAGTTCCACTGGTCGCCGCCGGGGTAGCGGTCGGTCAGCCAGTGCCACTGCACGATGGCCGCCTCCAGCAGCGAGGTCGGCGTGTCGGCGTTGTACTCCAATAGTTTCGCCGGACGCCGTGCGTCGTAGCGCAGGTCGAAACGCCCGTACACGTGCGGATCGGAACGCCGCCAGGATTCGGCGATTGGGCCCCAACTCCATTCGGGCAGGCCGAAATCGGCGTACCGCTCGGTGAGCACGATGTGCTCCACCGCGTTCAGGCACATCGAGTGCAGGAGTTCGACGTCGGCCTCCAAGGCGAGGATCTCCGACATCTCGAACTCGTAGTGCACCGACTCGTCCCAGTACGGCCGCGGCTGACCGCTCGCGTCCCGCCCCGGGGCACCGTAGACCAGGCCTTGGCTCTCGATGATCTGCTGCCAGCCCGGCCGGGGCGTATCCCGTACACGCCGCATCTACGATCCTCCGCCGCTCTTGCTACCCAGGCCGCCGCGCTGGATGGTGGTGCCGCTCTTGGTCTTGATCTCGGCGCTCTTCGGCTTGATCGTGGTGCCGCCGACGGGCGGTTTGCCGATCGTGCCGGTGCCGCCGTAGTAGTAGCGGTACTGCGGCCCGCCGCCGAGGATGATCAAACCGGGATTGATGCCGGTGTCGTTGACGAAGCCAGGACGGCCGTCGCCGCAGTAAGAGTCGTCGACCACGATTTCTTGGCCGTTCTCGATTTTCATGCACTGGGCCGTGACCCGGTCAGGGGCAGCCAAGGCGCGATAGGCCAGATAGCCGCCGCCGACCAGGGCGGCGACGCCGACGATGGCGACACCGCCGATCATGACGCGTTTGCGGGTGCGCTTCTTGGCCTCCTCGGCCGCGGCGGCCGCGCGCTGGACTTCCTCGGCGCGCTTGCGCGCCTTGTCGCGCGCTCGTGCCTCGGCCACCGTGGGCGGGCGGGGGCGGGTCACGCCCGCTTCTTGGCGTTGGATACTGCCGGGGCGAGGAGGGGACGCGGCGGGCGGCCGATCGCCGGGAACGGCCCCGCTCGCTGGCGTCGAAGGGGGTCTCGACCAGTCGTTTTCGGGCTGATCGGCGTCACCCGATGCGGACGTGGAGGTCGATCGGTCGGCGCCACCGGCGGCAGGTGCCGACCTGTCCTGTTCATCGGGGGGCGTCGGCGTCGGCGGTTGCCGGTCCTCGGCCGGGCGCTGTGGGCCGGACGGCCGCTCGGGCTCGTCCCGGCGCTCGTCACCCGGATTTAGCGTGCTCATCGCTGCGCCCCCCTCGTCGCCCGAACCACCACTACCGCTCCTCGAAACCGGTCAAATCACCCCGCGCGGGCTCCCAGCTTTCCACAACCAACCTGACCTGACCAGGTGTGTCCTCGGAACGCAAGAGGGCCAGCAACCGCTCGCAAGCCGGTCGCGGACCTTCGGCGACCACGTGCACGCGGCCGTCCCTGGCATTCGTCGCATGCCCGGCCAGTCCCAGTTCGAGCGCGCGGGACCGGGTCCACCAGCGGAAACCGACACCCTGGACCAGTCCGTGCACCCAGGCGCTCAACCGAACGGCCTCGTCCATCAGGCCTCGATGTCGAACGACAGCGTCACCTTCGATCCCGCTTTCAACGTCCGCCCCACGGTGCAGACCTTGTCGATCGCGCGCTGCACGGTGACCAGCAACCGTTCACGAGCCTCCTCGTCGAGGTCGCTGAGGTCGAGTTCGAACACCTCGTCCAGCTGCGGGTAGACCTCGTTCTCCCGGTCGGCGTCGCCGGAGACGCGAATGGTGGCGTCGAAGTTGTCGCCGAGTTTGCGCGACAGGGGGAAGTCCGCGCTGAGGCCGGAGCAGGCGGCGAGCGCGATCTTCAGCAGCTCGCCGGGGGTGAACACACCGGAGACGCCCTGCGAACCGATCAGGACCTCGGCGCCGCGGGAGCTGCGGCCGGTGTAGGCCCTGGTCCCGGTGCGCTCGACCCACAACGTGGTCGGCTCCGGCGCGCTCGGCGCCGCGGGGGCGGTGACGGATGTAGCGGTCTGTTCAGCCATGGGTTCGATCCTGCCATTGTCGTCGCAATCAGTTCGCGGGCCTGGCAACGCCGCGCGAGGACGGGCCATTCCGCGCGGTCGGCGGACCGTGGCCGGGATTACTCCTGGAACCGGTATCCCATGCCCGCCTCGGTGAGCAGGTGCTTGGGGCGTGACGGATCGTCCTCCAGTTTGCGGCGCAATTGCGCCAGATAGACCCGAAGGTAATGGGTCTCGGTAGCGTACGACGGGCCCCACACCTCCCGCAGCAGCTCGCGCCGCCCGACCAGCTTGCCGCGATTGCGCACCAGCATTTCGAGCATGCCCCACTCGGTGGGGGTCAGGTGCACCGTCTCGCCGCGCTTGGTGACCTTCTTGGCGGCCAGGTCGACGGTGAACGAGTCGGTGGTCACCACCGGCGCCGAGGCATCGGGATCGGTGACGCCGCGCCGGACCGCGGCGCGCAGCCGGGCCAGCAGTTCGTCCATGCCGAACGGTTTGGTGACGTAGTCGTCGGCCCCCGCGTCGAGCGCCTCGACCTTGTCGGCGGAATCCGTCCGCGCCGACAGCACGATCACCGGCGCCGAGGTCCAGCCGCGCAATCCGGCGAGCACCTCGATGCCGTCCATGTCGGGCAGGCCGAGATCGAGGATCACGACGTCCGGATGCCGGTCGGCGGCCGCGCGCAGGCCCGCGCTGCCGGTCGCCGCGGTGATCACCTCGTAGCCGCGGACCGAGAGATTTATTCGCAACGCGCGCACGATCTGCGGTTCGTCGTCGACCACGAGCACCTTCGTCGCCACCGCATCGGGCGTCTTCGTCACAACCGCCGCCTCCTGTGTCGTCGCGGACACCTCACTCACCCGCGCTCGTCGTCTCGTGTGCCACGCCCGTGCCGTTCGCGTCCGGTGCCTCGCCGCCGGGCAAGTCGACCAGCATGGTCAATCCTCCACCGGGTGTGGGCTCGGCGTGCACGGTGCCGCCCATCGCTTCGACGAACCCGCGCACCACCGACAGGCCGAGCCCGACGCCGGTCGTGTTGTCCCGGTCGCCGCGCCGCTGGAAAGGCTCGAACAATTGCTCCTCGGTGCCGTGCGGTACGCCGGGACCGGTGTCGATGACCGCGATCGCGACCCGGTCGCCCGCGCGTTCGGCGGTGACCCGGACCGTGCCCGCGCGTGGGGCGTGCCGCAGCGCGTTGTCGATCAGATTGGCCAGCACCCGTTCCAGCAGGCCGCTGTCGGCGAGCACCGAGACGTCGCCGACCTCGACCCGCACCCGGTCCATCGCCGCGCGTCGCAGCCCGCGCGCACCCATCCCGACGCTCACCAGCGCGCGGTGCACCGCCTCGTCCAGGTAGACCCGCCGCACCTGCGGCGTGACCACGCCGACCGCGAGCCGGGAGGAGTCGAGCAGATTGCCGACCAGCGCGGTGAGCTGATCCACCGACTCCTCGATGGTCTCCAGCAGTTCGGCGGTGTCCTCCGGGGAGAACTCGATGTCGTCGCTGCGCAGGCTGGAAACCGCCGCTTTGGCGCCTGCCAGCGGGGTGCGCAGGTCATGGCCGACCGCCGAGAGCAACGCCCGCCGCAGGCGATCGGCCTCCAGCAGGGCCGCGGCGGCGCTGGCCTCCTCGGCCAGGCGAGCCTGCCGGACCAGAGCGACGGCCTGGTTGGTGACCGCGTTCAGCACCGGACGGTCGGCGGCCGCCAGCGGGCGGCCGGCCAGCAGCAACCAGTGCACGGCATCGCCCGCCTCGACCACGGTGTCCGCGTCGGAGGGCCGCCGCGGTGGGCCCACTCCCACCTCGGCGAGGACCTGGTCACCCGACACCAGGGCGACCGCGCGCTGCCCGAACACCTCCCTGATCTGTTCGAGCAGCCGGGGCAGATCCGCGCCGTGCAGGATCGCGCCGGAGAACATGGTCAGCAGTTCGGCTTGCCGGGAGGCCTTGCGCGCCTGCGCGGTTCGTTTCGCGGCCAGATCGACCAGCGCGGCCACCGCGACGGCGACGATGAGCAGCACCACCACGGTGATGAAGCTGTTCGGCTCGGCGATGGTCAGGCTGTAGCGGGGTGGCGCGAAGAACCAGTTCAGCAGCAGGCCCGACAGCAGCGCCGAGAAGGAGGCGGGTACGACGCCGCCGAGCAGCGCGACAGCGACCACGCCCACCACGAACACGGCACTGATGCCGCCGAGATCCAGCACCTCGTCGAGGTAGGCGGCGCTCAGCGCGCACACCAGGGCCGGTACGGCGACGGCGGCGAGCCACGCCGCCACCGGGCGGCGCGGATGCAGGGCCGCGTACCGGAATCCGCGGTGGGCCTCCTCGTGCGTCACCATGTGCACGTCGATCTTGCCGGAGCGTTGCACCACCGTGGAGCCGATGCCCTCATCGAAGATGCGCGCCCACCGCGAGCGACGGGAGGTGCCGAGCACCAGCTGGGTGGCGTTCGCCTCTCGGGCGAACTCGAGCAGGGCGGTGGGCACGTCCTCGCCGGTGACGGTGTGCAGGGAGGCGTCCAGGCTGGCCGCCAGCTCGCGCAGCCGGGCCAGCCGCTCGGTGGAGACCCCGGCCAGGCCGTCGCCGCGCACCACGTGCACGACCACCAGGTCGGCGCTGGATTTGGTGGCGATCCGGCCGGCCCGGCGCACGATCGTCTCCGATTCCGGACCGCCGGTCACCGCCACGACGACGCGCTCGCGCGCCTCCCACAGTTCGGTGATCTTGTGATCGGCCCGGTACTTGGCGAGCGCGGCGTCGACCTGATCGGCCAGCCACAGCAGCGCCAGTTCGCGCAGCGCGGTGAGGTTTCCCGCGCGGAAGTAGTTGCGCAGCGCGGCGTCGATCCGCTCGGCGGCGTACACGTTGCCGTGGGAGAGCCTGCGCCGCAATGCTTCCGGCGTGATGTCGACCAACTCCACCTGATCCGCCCCGCGCACCACGGCGTCGGGCACCGTTTCGCGCTGCTGGATGCCGGTGATCTGCTCGACGACGTCGTTGAGGCTCTCAAGATGCTGCACGTTGACCGTGGAAATCACGTCGATCCCCGCGTCGAGCAGCTGCGCCACGTCCTGCCAGCGCTTCTCGTGCGTGCTGCCGGGCACGTTGGTGTGCGCCAGCTCGTCGACCAGCACCACCGCGGGGGCGCGGCGCAACACCGCCTCGACGTCGACTTCCTGGTACGTGCTACCGCGATATTCGATCAGCTTCGGGGGGATGCGTTCGATGCCATCGAGCAGTTCCGCGGTTTTCTCCCTGCCGTGTGTTTCGACCACCGCGGCCACCACGTCGCGACCGCGCTCCAGTCGCCGGTGCGCCTCGCCGAGCATGGCGTAGGTCTTGCCGACTCCCGGCGCGGCGCCGAGGTAGATACGCAGCTGACCGCGTTTCACGCCTTCATCATCGCGCGTCGCGCCGCCCCGGCCGAACACCCCTGGGTCGTCCCGGCGCGCTGCCCCACGTCACCGCCGCACATCATCGGCCTCGATCCGCACCGGTTGCAGCCGCGGCGTCTGCGCACGAGCGCCGAATGCGCGAATGACCAGCGCGCAGCAGACGAATGCGACGACAAAGATCACTGCCGACATTGCGATCCTCTCTTCCTTCCCGGCGCCGGTCGCGCTGGAATCGTCCCGCCTGGCCGGCTCTCCACTTCTACCGCCGCCAGGCGGGCCGACCTCGATTTTTACGGTGTGTTGACGGTCCGCCCGTGTTCCTTGACGCCATACTTGCGGGCATCGCGGGCCCGTCAACGAACCGCAAATGCCAGGTGCCGGGGCGTCAAGAAGTCGTCAGGAAACGACCCAACGCGCCATCGGGGCGCTTCACTCGCTCTGTCGCGCCGAAGCCCGGCGCGCGGATGGAGGTTGTCGAGCTATGTCGGTCGTGGTGTTCACCGCGCTCACCGTGGCGGCGTTCGCGCTGCTGGGGTTGATCCAGCGCGGGGTGGAGAAGTTGTGACCGCGAACCTGATCGGTCTCGTTCTCGCCGCAGGCGTCGCGGTCTACCTGGTCGCGGCGCTGCTGTTTCCCGAGAGGTTCTGAGTGAGCACGACAACCGCGGGGATCGCCTTCGTGGCCTCCCTGATCTCGGCGCTCGCGCTGGTACACGTGCCGCTGGGCGACTACATGTACCGGGTCTACGAGGGACGTGCGCATTCTCGCGTCGAACGTCTCGTCTATCGCGCGATAGGCGCGCATCCCGAAGTCGAGCAGCCGTGGCCCGTGTACGCGCGCAGTGTGCTGGCCTTCTCGGCGGTCGGCATTCTCTTCCTTTTCTTCTTCCAGCTCGTGCAAGGCAGGTTGCCCCTGCACCTGAACGATCCGGGCACCGAGATGACGCCCGCGCTGGCGTGGAACACCGCGGTCAGCTTCGTGACGAACACCAACTGGCAGAACTACTCCGGTGAATCCACTCAAGGGCACCTGGTGCAGATGGCCGGGCTCGCCGTACAGAACTTCGTTTCGGCGGCGGTCGGCATGGCGGTGGCCGTGGCGCTGGTGCGCGGGTTCGCTCGCAGGCACACCGGTGACCTCGGCAACTTCTGGGTGGACCTGGTGCGCGGCACGCTGCGCATCCTGCTGCCGATCGCCTTCGTCTTCGCCCTCGTGCTGGTGGCGGGCGGGGCGATCCAGAACTTCCATCTGCACGACCAGGTGGCGCACACGCTGGGCGGCACCGAGCAGACCATCACGGGCGGCCCGGTCGCCAGCCAAGAGGCGATCAAGGAACTCGGCACCAACGGCGGCGGCTTCTACAACGCCAACTCCGCGCACCCGTTCGAGAACCCGGCCACTTGGACCAACTGGGTGGAGATCTTCCTGCTGCTCGTGATCAGCTTTTCGCTGCCGCGCACCTTCGGCCGGATGGTGGGCAGCCGCAAGCAGGGCTACGCGATCGTCGCGGTGATGGGGACGATCGCACTGCTCAGCGTCACGCTGACCAACCTGTTCCAGCTCCAGCACCACGGCACGGTGCCGACCGCGATCGGCTCCTCGATGGAGGGCGTGGAACAGCGCTTCGGTGTGGCGAATTCGGCCACCTTCGCCGGTGCTACCACCCTGACCTCCACCGGCGCGGTCGATTCCTTCCACGATTCCTACACCAGCCTCGGCGGTCTGATGACGATGTTCAACATGCAGTTGGGCGAGGTCGCGCCGGGCGGCGCCGGGTCGGGCCTGTACGGCATGCTGATCCTGGCGGTGATCACGGTGTTCGTCGCGGGCCTCATGGTCGGTCGCACCCCGGAGTACCTGGGCAAGAAGATCACGCCGCGCGAGATCAAGCTCGCCGCGTCGTACTTCCTGATCAGCCCGCTGATCGTGCTGGTCGGCACGGCCGCCGCGATGGCGATGCCGGGGCAGCGCGCGAGCATGCTCAACTCCGGGCCGCACGGACTGTCGGAGGTGCTCTACGCGTTCACCTCGGCCGCCAACAACAACGGCTCCGCTTTCGCGGGCCTGACCGGCAACACCGAGTGGTACAACACCGCGCTGGGCCTGGCCATGCTCTTCGGGCGCTTCCTGCCGATCATCTTCGTGCTCGCGCTGGCCGGTTCGCTCGCGCGGCAGGGCACCACTCCCGCATCGATCGGCACGCTGCCGACCCATCGTCCGCAGTTCGTCGGCATGGTCGTCGGCGTAACGGTGATCCTGGTCGCGCTCACCTTCCTGCCCGCGCTGGCGCTCGGGCCGCTCGCCGAAGGAATCCACTGACATGTCGAGTCCCGCGATCGATGAGAACGTCTCGGCACAGGCCGAGCCCGAGCGGCCACGGGGCAAGAGTGTCCCGAACGGCGTGCTCGACCCCAAGATGCTGCTGACCTCGTTGCCGGACGCGGTACGCAAGCTCGATCCGCGCACGCTGTGGCGCAACCCGGTGATGCTGATCGTCGAACTGGGCGCGGTGTGGTCGACCGTGCTCGCGCTGGCGGACCCGACCTTCTTCGCCTGGGCGATCGTCGTGTGGCTGTGGCTCACGGTGATCTTCGCGAACCTGGCCGAGGCCGTCGCGGAGGGGCGCGGCAAGGCGCAGGCCGACACGCTGCGCAAGGCGAAGACCGACACCGTCGCGCGGCGACTGGTCGAGTGGTCGCCGGGCGCGCGGGTGGTCGAGGAACGCGTCGCGGCCCCGGACTTGCGTCGCGGCGATCACGTCGTGGTCGAGGCGGGGCAGGTGATCCCGGGTGACGGCGACGTCGTCGAAGGCATCGCCTCGGTCGACGAGTCGGCGATCACCGGTGAATCCGCTCCGGTGATCCGGGAATCCGGCGGTGACCGGTCGGCGGTGACCGGCGGTACCACCGTGCTGTCGGACCGGATCATCGTCCGGATCACGCAGGAACCGGGGCAGAGCTTCATCGACAAGATGATCGCCCTGGTGGAGGGGGCCAGCAGGCAGAAGACCCCGAACGAGATCGCGCTGAACATCCTGTTGGCGGCGTTGACCATCATCTTCGTCTTCGCGGTGGTCACGCTGCAGCCGATGGCGATCTTCAGCAAGTCGAACAATCCGGGCGTACCGGACACCGTGGCGCTGGACGCGCACGGCGTCACCGGCATCGTGCTGGTCTCGTTGCTGGTGTGCCTGATCCCCACGACCATCGGCGCGCTGCTGTCGGCGATCGGGATCGCTGGCATGGATCGCCTGGTGCAGCGCAATGTGCTCGCCATGTCCGGGCGGGCCGTCGAGGCGGCCGGAGACGTGAACACCTTGCTGCTGGACAAGACCGGCACCATCACGCTCGGCAACCGCCAGGCGGCGGACTTCGTCCCGGCGCCCGGCGTGAGCAAGGCGGAACTGGCCGACGCCGCACAGCTTTCCAGCCTGGCCGACGAGACCCCGGAGGGCCGCTCGGTCGTGGTCTACGCCAAACAGGCCTACGGCCTGCGGGAGCGCACACCGGGCGAGCTGAGCCACGCGCGGTGGGTGGAGTTCACCGCGCAGACCCGGATGTCCGGCGTCGACGTCGAGGGCCGTCTGCTGCGCAAGGGCGCGGCGAGCGCGGTCACCGAATGGGTGCGATCGCAGGGTGGTTCGGTGCCGGCGGAACTCGGCGCCACCGTCGACGGCATCTCCGCCGCGGGCGGCACGCCGCTGGTCGTCGGCCAGGTCGACGGCGGTGCCGCCCGGGTGCTCGGCGTGATCCACCTCAAGGATGTGGTGAAGCAGGGCATGCGCGAGCGGTTCGACGAGATGCGCAGCATGGGCATCCGCACGGTGATGATCACCGGCGACAACCCGTTGACCGCGAAGGCGATCGCGGACGAGGCGGGGGTCGACGACTTCCTCGCCGAGGCGACGCCGGAGGACAAGCTGGCGCTGATCAAACGGGAGCAGGAGGGCGGACGGCTGGTCGCGATGACCGGCGACGGCACCAACGACGCGCCCGCGCTGGCACAGGCCGATGTGGGCGTCGCGATGAACACCGGCACGTCGGCCGCCAAAGAGGCGGGCAACATGGTGGATCTGGATTCCGATCCGACCAAATTGATCGAGATCGTCGAGATCGGCAAGCAACTGCTCATCACGCGTGGCGCGCTGACGACGTTCTCCATCGCCAACGACATCGCCAAGTACTTCGCGATCATCCCCGCCCTGTTCGTGACGCTGTTTCCCGGCCTGGACCTGCTCAACGTCATGCGGCTGTCCAGTCCGCAGTCGGCGATCCTGTCCGCGGTGATCTTCAACGCGGTCGTCATCGTGGCGCTGATCCCGCTGGCGCTGCGCGGTGTGCGCTACCGGCCGTCGAACGCGTCGAAACTGTTGAGCCGCAACCTGACCGTCTACGGGCTCGGCGGCATCATCGCGCCGTTCCTCGGCATCAAACTCATCGACCTCGTGGTCCAGTTCCTCCCCGGGATGTCCTGACATGCGCCTTTCAACCTGGATCCGGCAGCATCTCGCCGCCCTGCGCGCGTTGCTCGCGCTCACGGCGATCACCGGAATCGTCTACCCGCTGGCCGTTTTCGCGGTGGCCCAGCTGCCCGGCCTGCACGAGAAGGCGGACGGGTCGCTGGTCGCCGTCGACGGAACGACCGTGGGCTCCGGCCTGATCGGGCAATCGTTCACCGGATCCGACGGCGCGGCCCTGGTGCGGTACTTCCAGAGCCGCCCTTCCGCCGCCGGTGACGGCTACGATCCTCGGTCCACCGCGGCGAGCAATCTCGGACCGGAGGACATCGTCGACACTCCGGCACGCGCGAGCCTGCTCACCACGATCTGCGCCCGCAGCAAGGAGGTCGGCGACCGTGAGGGGGTCGACGGCAGTCGACCGTTCTGCACGAAAGGCGGTGTGGGCGCGGTGCTCTCGGTGATCGGACCGCGTGACGCCGACGGGGACGTTTCGCATCCCGGTCAGGTCGTCAGCGTCAACGAGGCGTGCCCGGCGCAGCCATTCGTCGCCGCCTTTCGCGGCGTCCGAGTCGAATGCGCCGAACCGGGACGGGACTATTCCGCCGGGCGAGTCGTCCCGATCCACGGCGACGCGCCCGCCGCTCCGGCGGTGCCCCCCGATGCCGTCACCGCGAGCGGGAGTGGGCTGGACCCGAACATCTCGCCGGAGTACGCGGCCATCCAGGTGCCCCGGGTCGCGAAGGCGCGCGGGATTTCCGAACAGCAGGTGCGGGCGCTGGTCGCCGAGCACACCAGCGGCCGGACGCTGGGGTTCCTCGGCGAGCCGCGAGTCGAGGTGCTCCGGTTGAACCTGGAGCTGGATCGCCGGTTCCCCGGTTGATCCGCGCGGTGCCGCCGCGGGCGGCGCCGGGTGCCGCCCGCGGCGGTCAGTGGCCGCGGGCGATCCAGTCGGCGAGGAGAGGTTTCTCCGCGCCGATGGTGGTGGAATCGCCGTGCCCGGTATGGACCGTGGTCTCCTCCGGAAGCGTCAGCAGGCGTTCGCGGATCGACTCGATGATCGTGCCGAAATCGGAGAACGATCGGCCGGTCGCACCGGGTCCACCGGCGAACAATGTGTCGCCCGTGAACACGACCTTCGCATCGGGCAGATGCAATGCGACGGAACCGGGGGAGTGGCCGGGGGTGTGCAGGACGTGAAGCTCGCTGTCCGACACCGCGATTCGATCGCCGTCCGAGAGCGGCCGGTAGGCCGTGTCCGGGTGGGTCATGCGCCACAGCGGCTCGTCGCCGGGATGCAGCAGGATCGGTGCCGCCGAGCGCTCGGCCAGTTCGGGGGCGACCGTAACGTGATCGTTGTGTCCGTGGGTGCACACGATCGCGCGAACGGTGCGCCCGGCGACCGCCGCGACGATCGGATCGGCGTCGTGGGCGGCATCGATGACGACCACTTCGTCGTCGTCGCCGACGAGCCAGATGTTGTTGTCCACCGCCCAGGTTCCGCCGTCGAGACAGAAGTCGCCGGAGGTGACGACGCGGTCGATGCGGACGGTCACCAGACCACCACCGAACGCAGCACGTCGCCCGCGTGCATCTTCGCGAAGGCCTGCTCCACCTGGTCGATCCCGATGCGCTCGGAGACGAAGCGGTCCAGCGGCAGCCGTCCCCGGCGGTAGAGGTCGATCAGGGTGGGGAAGTCGCGTTCGGGAAGACAGTCGCCGTACCAAGCGGATTTCAGCGCGCCGCCGCGCGAGAAGAAGTCCAGTAATGGCATCTCGAGGGTCATCTCCGGGGTCGGCACCCCGACGAGGACCACTGTGCCCGCCAAGTCGCGACCGTAGAAGGCCTGCTGCCAGGTCTCCGGCCGTCCGACCGCGTCGATGGCCACGTCCGCGCCCCAGCCGTCGGTGTACTCCTGGATCTTCTCGACCACGTCCTCGGTGCTCGCGTCGATGGTGTGGGTGGCGCCGAAATCCGTGGCCCACCGCAGTTTCCGGGCGTCGCGGTCCACCGCGATGATGGTGCGCGCGCCCGCCAGCCGGGCTCCGGCGATGGCCGCGTCCCCGACGCCGCCGCAGCCGATCACCGCGACGGTGTCGCCGATCGAGACGTTGCCGGTGTGTATCGCCGAGCCGATGCCCGCCATCACCCCGCAGCCGAGCAGGCCCGCCACCGCCGGGTCGGCGGCCGGATCGACCTTCGTGCACTGGCCTTCGTGTACCAAGGTCTTGTCGACGAACGCGCCGATGCCGAGGGCGGGAGTCAGCTCCGTCCCGTCGGCGAGCGTCATCTTCTTGCTCGCGTTACGGCTGTCGAAGCAGTACCAGGGCTTGCCGCGCTTGCACGCCCGGCATTCGCCGCAGACCGCGCGCCAATTGAGGATCACATAGTCACCCTCGGCCACGTGGGTTACCTCGGCGCCGACGGCTTCCACCACGCCCGCCGCCTCGTGGCCGAGTAGGAACGGGAAGTCGTCGGTGATGCCGCCTTCGCGATAGTGCAGGTCGGTGTGGCAGACCCCGCACGCCTGCACCCGCACCACCACGTCGTGCGGGCCCGGATCGGGGATCACCACCTCGACGAGCTCGACCGGTGCGCCTTTGCTGCGGGCCACGATCCCGCGGACGGTTTCCGACACCTGTGCCTCCTGAGCGAGTTCTCGGGACGCGGATCCGGCCGTTCCGTGGACCCGCAAGCCGAACACCTGTCCATACAGTTGTTCTCGGTGCGAACACTACCGCCGGATCGCGGGAAGGCTCGAGTTTCGGCCCGGAATCACGGCGGGGGTTGACATTCCACTTTGGAGGGTTATGCTTAAGTCATATTCCACTATGGAGGGTGGAACCCGTCGATAGGACCAGGCATGGACATCTCCACCGGCACCCGCGCCTCGAACGCCGAACGCGACGCCGTGGTGCGCCTGCTCGGCAGGCATATGGCGGACGGGCGGATCGATCTGCCCGAATACGACCAGCGTGTCGCCCAGGTGTACGCCACCACCGACCGGGAGGACCTGCGCGGGGTGTTGTCCGATCTGCCCGAATTGAGCAAGGACGCGGGCGCACCGGCCACCGCACGCCCGCGCATCCCGATCTGGCAGCGCATCGAGGGCAGCACCTGGCTCGCAGTGAGCGCGCTGGTGCTGGTCATCTGGGGCGCGATCTCGCTGAGCGTCGGCGCCTTGACCTACTTCTGGCCGGTCTGGGTGATCGGCCCGTGGGGCGCCGTCCTGGCGTTCCGCATGGTGGCCGGCTTCGAGAACGGCCGATTCACCCACCGCGCGAGCTGAGCGTCATTCCTCGGCGCTGTCACCCGGATCATCGAGTGACAGCGCCGTTTTCGTGTCCTACCATCTGCGCCGCGAGGACTCGTGCGGGGGAAGCGAGGTATCGCGGCGTGACCGCTGGTCGTCGCGATGGCGGCGGCTGGGTGGTTGGTCGTAGGTCCGTTCCGGTGCTCGGTCGGATGGGGTGGGGCGGTCGCGGTAGGGAGTATCGGGTCGCTCTCGTCGGCCGGTCTCGGACTCGAAGTCCCTGGGCTCCTGGCCACGCCCCGATCGCCGGTTCGCTCGCGGCCATCGGGCATCCGCTTCGTCGTAGTCGTCGCGATGTCCAGCGACGTGTGGTGTGTCGTGCCCGTCCTGCTGCCGACGTCTCGGCAGTTCGGGGCGGCCGGGTGTAGCGCGCGGGTGTGCATCCGTCCCGCCGCCGCGCGGGAGCCGATCGCCGCGCCGAGTGGGTTCGGGTTCGTCACGGCGACGGCGCGACGGCGTGGGCGAACCGTAGTCGTCGGCCGGACGCTTCGCTTGTCCGGTGGGCCGGGGTTTGTCGCCGCGAGTTCGTCGATCGGTGCGCGGGGACGAGGGCGGTGGGTCGGCGGCTCCGCGCCGGGTGGAGCGAGTTTCGCCGTGCGCGGCTAGGGACTCGCGGGATCGTGTCGCAGCGGGTTTTCCGCGGTGGTCATGGTCGTCGGAGGCTTTCGCGGACGCGCGGGCCTCCCGTGCGCCGGACGCGTCGTTCGGCGGCTTCCGGTGGGATCCGCTCGCGTGGGGCGGCTGCGGCGGACGCCCCGGCTGGAGCACGGGAAGTTCCCGGGTGTCCTGGGTGGCGCTGACGCCTTTCTCCTGATACTTCGCGGGAATGTCGTGAGCGCGCAGCCACGCACCCGGGTCGTGGCGGGCGGCGGCGTCCAGCCACGGAAGGGTGTCCTCGAGCAGATCGAGCAGGTCACCGCGCCCGTCGCCGAGTGCGCCGCGGATGGCGGGGAAGACGTCCGCGGGGAACGTCCACTTCCATTCCGACCGCGCCTCACCGTGTCGGCGGCCGTGCAGGACGAGGTCGCCGGAGCGGGAGATTTTCGCCCGCACCGTTCGCGTGCCGGATTCGATGACGAGTTCGCCGGTCTCGCCGCGGGTGATCTGCTCCGTCTCGTCATGGTCGTCGAGTTCGCCGGGCTCGATGTCGTCGTCGGGGTCGACGCGGCGCATCCACTTCGTCACCGCGCCCAGCGGGAGCAGCGGCTGCCGGTCGTCCGAGTCGCCGGAGCGGGTGATCCGCAATGTCCGCGCAATCCCGGCGACGAGATCCGCGCGCCCGGGGGCTTCCGCGGGTTCGGGCAGGTCTTCGTCCTCGAAGTGAGCCATGGGCGTCGCCCGCGCGCCGGTGCCGGTGCGTCCGGCACGCTCGCCCCTGCCGTACCCGGGGTCGGCGGATCGCCCGGCTCGACCGGGAAAATTCCCAGAACTGGGAGTTTCGTCCTCCTCGTCGTCGTCCCACGGCGGGTCCGCGTCCTGCTCCTGCGCCCGCAGTTTGATCTCGAACCACGCCGCGCCCAGGGCGGCCGCACCGAAGGCGGCCGCTATCGCGACCTCCACCCGCACATCGCTCAGCAGCGCGCTCTTGCTGCGTTCACAGGCGTGCAGGAGCAGCAGGCTGCCGAGTACCAGCCCCGCGATCCGGGCAAGGCGGAACCGGGTACTTGTCCCTGGTGAGGGGGCAGACATCGTGGTGCGCTCCCGAAATTCCGCTGGCGAATCAGAGGGATCGTATGTGGCCGGAGGGTGTGGCGTCAGTGCCAGTTCGAGACCGCGCGGAATCGGCGGACCCACGGGTGGGGAGGCTGCCGGTGGCAGGCCGAGCGCGGGCGGGCGTTCCCCGGTCGCGGCGAGAGGGCCGAATGGGTCGTGCCGCTGACACCGACCGGCAGCGTGGCCGCCCATCCCGGCAAACCTCGAGCACATCGAAATGCGCGCGAACCGGCGGCTAGTCGATAACCTACGGATATCGCCGAACCACCACTCGGCCGCGCACGCCGTCGGGCCCCGGAGGCTCCCGGTACGCGACGGATACCATGACAGGTCGCCGGATGCGCTGCCGCGACGCGAAACGCCGACCGGGCAGAACACGGAAAGGTCGTCGAACTTGCACCTGAAGAGCCTGACGTTGAAGGGCTTCAAATCCTTCGCGTCCGCGACGACCCTGCGCTTGGAACCGGGCATCACGTGTGTGGTCGGTCCCAACGGATCGGGCAAATCGAACGTCGTCGACGCGCTCACCTGGGTGATGGGCGAGCAGGGCGCGAAGGCGCTGCGCGGCGGCAAGATGCAGGACGTGATCTTCGCGGGCACGGCGGGCCGCGCCCCCCTCGGCCGCGCCGAGGTCACGCTGACCATCGACAATTCCGACGGCGCGCTGCCGATCGACTACGCCGAGGTGTCCATCACCCGGCGCATGTTCCGCGACGGCGCGGGCGAATACGAGATCAACGGCAACTCCTGCCGCCTGATGGACGTGCAGGAACTGCTCAGCGACTCCGGTATCGGCCGCGAGATGCACGTCATCGTGGGGCAGGGTCAGCTGTCGGCCATCCTGGAGTCGCGCCCGGAGGACCGCCGCGCGTTCGTCGAGGAGGCCGCCGGTGTGCTCAAGCACCGCAAACGCAAGGAAAAAGCGGTACGCAAGCTCGAGGCGATGCAGGCCAACCTGGCCCGGCTGACCGACCTCACCACCGAACTGCGCCGCCAGCTCAAACCGCTGGGCAGGCAAGCCGAGGTGGCGCGCAGGGCGCAGACCGTGCAGGCCGACCTGCGCGATGCCCGGTTGCGGCTGGCCGCCGACGATCTGGTCACCCGGCGCGGAGAGCTGGCGAGCCAGCAGAGCAAGGAAGCGTACGCGCGCGAGCAGCAGATCACCGTGCACTCCGAGTTGGACGCCGCCAACGCGGCGCTGGCGCAGCAGGAATTCCAGCTGTCCCGGCTGACGCCGAGCGCCGAGGCCGCCGCACAGCTGTGGTTCCAGCTCTCCGCGCTCGCCGAACGGGTCAACGCGACCATTCGCATCGCCGGCGACCGGGCGCGGCACCTGGACACCGCAGCTCCGGTCAGCAACGGCCGCGACCCCGAGCAGCTCGAGGCCGAGGCCGACCGGGTCGAAGCCGAGGAGGCCGAACTGCGCGAAGCGGTGGAGATCGCCGCGGAGACCTTGGAGGCGGCCCGAGACCAGCTGGCCGAACGCGAATACGCCGCCAAGGCCGCCGAGCAGGCGCATCTGGCCGCCGTGCGGGCGATCGCCGACCGGCGCGAGGGCGTGGCCCGGTTGTCCGGCAAGGTGGACACCCTGCGGGCCAGGGCGCAGTCGGTGGACGCGGAGATCGCGCGACTGTCGGTCGCCATCGCCGACGCCCGTCACCGCGGCGAGGCCGCCCAAGCCGAATTCGACACGGTGCAAGCCGAACTCGCCGAACTCGACGCGGGCGAGGCCGGTCTGGACGCCCAGCACGAGCACGCGGTACAGGCGCTGGAACTGGCCGATCAGCGGGTCACCGAACTGCGTGAACAGGACCGCGACGCGAGCAAGCGAGTCGCATCGCTCGGCGCGCGGATCGAGGCGCTCGGCATGAACCTGGCGCGCCGGGACGGCGTCGCCTGGCTGGTGGAGCACCGCGAACAAGGTCTGCTCGGCCCGCTCTCGGCGCTGCTGCGTGTGCACGGCGGCTTCGAGGCCGCGGTCGCCGCCGCGCTCGGCCCGCTGGCCGACGCCGTCGCCGCCGACACCGGCGAGTCCGCGCACGCCGCGATCCAGGCGCTCAAGGACGCCGACGGTGGCCGCGCCGCCGTCGTCTTCGGCGCCGAGCGCACCGATCGGCCGCAGCCAGGCGCGTTGCCCGACGGCGCCCGCTGGCTGGTCGACGTGGTGGAGTGCCCCGATACGGTGCGCGGCGCGATCGCGGCGCTCACCGCGGGGATCGCCGTGGCCGACGATCTGCCCGCCGCCCGCGCGCTGGTCGCGGTGCGGCCCGAGCTGCGCGTGGTCACCCGCGACGGCGATCTCGCCGGAAACGGCTGGCTGCTGGGCGGTTCCGATCGCGCGCCCAGCCAGCTGGAGATCCAGGCCGACATCGACGCCGCCCGGACCGAACTGGTCGCGGCGCAGCGGCGCGCCGAGGAACTCGAGGCCGCGTTGTCCGGCGCGCTCGAAGAGCAAGCCGATCGCAAGGACGCCGTCGACCACGCGCTGCTCGCCCTGCACGAATCCGACCAGGCGCTGGTGGCGATCTACGAGCGGCTGGGCAGGCTCGGCCAGACCGCCCGCACCGCACACGCGGACCGCGAACGGCTGGTCGGCCAGCGCGACGACGCGGAGACGAGCCGGGAAGAGGCACTCGCCTCGCTCGCCGAACTGGAAGACCGCCTGCGTCATGCGGAACTCGAGCAGGCCGAGGTCGATGCCGACGGTGCGGGCGCGGCGGGCACCGAGTCAGCGGGCCGGGCGCGGGAGGAGGCGGCGGCCGCGCTGGCCGAGGCGCGGGCGATGGAGGTCGAGGCCAGGCTCGCCGTGCGCACGGCCGAGGAGCGAGCGGAATCGGTACGCGGCAAGGCGGACTCGCTGCGCCGGGCCGCGCGCGCCGAGCGGGAGACCCGGGCCAGGGCCGAGCGCGCCCAGGCCGCGCGCAAGAAGGCGGCGGAGGTGGCCGCCGCCGTCGCCGAATCCGGCGCGAAGATCGCGGGCGAACTCGAGCGCGTGGTCGCCGAGGCGGGCGCGCGCCGGGACGAACTGGTGCGCAAGCGCTCCGAGTGTGCCGCGCAGGTGGAGCAGGTCAAGGAGCGGGTGCGTGCGCTCACCGCGCAGCTTTCCCAGCTCACCGACGCGGTGCATCGGGACGAGGTGGCGAAGGCTCAGGCGGCGCTGCGCATCGAGCAACTGGAGGCGACCATCGCCGAACAGTTCGGCATCGCGCTGGACGACCTGATCGCCGAGTACGGTCCGGACGTGCCGCTGCCGCCCTCGGCGCTGGAGCTGCAGGAATATGAACAGGCCAAGGAGCGCGGCGAGCAAGTCAGCGAACCCGCGCCGATGCCTTACGACCGGCAGACCCAGGAACGTCGCGCCAAGCGTGCGGAGAAGGATCTCGCCACCCTGGGCAAGGTGAATCCCCTGGCGCTGGAGGAATTCGCGGCGCTGGAGGAGCGGTACAACTTCTTGGCCACGCAACTCGAAGACGTCAAGAGCGCGCGCAAGGATCTGCTCGACGTGGTCGCCGAGGTCGATGCCCGCATCCTCCAGGTGTTCACCGAGGCATACGCCGACGTGGAACGCGAGTTCGTCGAGGTGTTCGCGAAACTGTTCCCCGGTGGCGAGGGCAGGCTGCTGCTCACCGACCCCTCGGACATGCTCACCACCGGCATCGAGGTGGAGGCGCGTCCGCCGGGCAAGAAGGTCAAGCGGCTGTCGCTGCTGTCCGGTGGGGAGAAGTCGCTGACCGCGGTCGCGTTACTGGTGGCCATCTTCCGCGCCCGGCCCTCGCCGTTCTACGTGATGGACGAGGTCGAGGCCGCGCTCGACGACACCAACCTGCGCCGGTTGATCGGCCTGTTCGAGCAGTTGCGGGAGAAGAGCCAGCTGATCGTCATCACCCACCAGAAGCCGACGATGGAGATCGCCGACGCGCTCTACGGCGTCAGCATGCGCGGCGACGGCATCACCCAGGTGATCTCCCAGCGGCTGCGCGGGGAGAACCTGGCCCCGGTCGGCGCGGCGGGCTGAGCCGCGCCGCGCGGTCACCCGCGGCGTGCGCGGAGGGTGACGGTGCCGGAGTCCAGGTCGACCAGCGGATCGTCACCGGAGACCCGATCGTCGACCTTCGCGATCGCCACCCATTCCTTGCGCTCGTGGATGTGCTTGCGCGACGGGCCGAATACTCGTCGACCTCCGCGCCGACCGGGTCGCGCCGGGCGCGGCCGGGATCCTCCGCGCGGGCGTATCAACGCGCCGAGGGTACGCCTCGCCGCACGATCATCCCGTTGAACAGGGCGAATAGTCGCCTCCAATCACCCTGCGACGCGCGCGTTCTCGTGGTCGAGCAGCGCTTTGATCTGCGCCGCGCCGGTCTCGGCGAGCCAAGTGTCGAACGTGCGCAGCCCGGGGTGGATCTCGCGGATCTCGTCGACGTCGGCGAGCCAGCCGCCGGTGTGGCGCATGAGGCGCCACGTATTGCCGATCTCCTCGCCGAGCGCGTCCGCCTCGGCTTCGGTGACTTCGTGGTAGCGCACCTGATGCCCGGTGGCGGCGCTGATCGCCGCGGCGGCCGCGGGTGGGACGAGCACATCGCCCGCGAGTTCGAGGACGCGGCCGTGGAAGCGATCCGGGTCGGCGAACGCGAGACCGGCGATATCGCCGATGTCCGCGACGGCGATGACCTTCATCGGACCTTCGGCCGGGAACAGGTGCCGGTGCACGCCGTCGAAGATGCCGTCGACGGGGGACGTGCGCAGCAGGTAGTTCTCCATGAAGCGCACCGGGCGCAGCAGGGTGTACCGCACGCCGCTGGCGATGACGGCGTCTTCGATGCGCTTCTTGCCCCTGGCCCCCCACGAGACGTCGTCGCCCATCGACGCGATGCCGGTGAACACGATCTGCCACACACCGGCCGCACGCGCGGCGGCCACGACGGCTTCTCCGCGCGCGGCTTCCAATTCGACATCCCAGCCTTTGGGGCCGTACGCGGCGGGCGGGACCAGGAACAGTCCGCTGACGCCGGCCAGCGCCGCGGGCAAGGTCTCGGGGGCGTCGAAGTCGCCCACGGCGAGTTCCGCGCCCGCCGCGGCCAACTCCCGCGCGGCGGGCGACTGCGCGTCGCGGACCAGCGCGCGCACCGCCCTGCCGTCGGCCAGCAGTCGCCGGGCGGTCACGCCGCCTTGCTTGCCGGTGGCGCCGGTGACCAGGATGAGGTTGTGCTGAGGGGACATGCTCCGCCTTCTCTGCTCGGTAGAATCGGGTTGGTTGACCCGGATTCGAACGATACGGGTGCCTCGACCCGATTGACCAGGCTGCTCAACGGAAGGCCGTAACGAAATGACCGCATTGCTCGCCCCGGGCGCGGCGTCGCGAGCCGATGCCCGCCGCAATCGCGCCCTCGTGCTGGCTGCCGCGCAACGCGCCTTCGCGGAGCAGGGCGCCTCCGTGTCGCTCGTCGAGGTCGCCCGCAGGGCGGGTGTCGGCGCGGGCACCGTCTACCGGCACTTCCCCACGAAAGCCGCACTGTTGGAAGCGGTTATGCAGCAGCGCGTCGACCGGTTGGCGAAGATGGCCGCAGACCATCTCGCCGCGCCGGATCCGGGCGCCGCCTTCTTCGACTTCTGCACCGCGGTGATCACCACAACGCCGGACAACCAGGCGTTATGCGACATCGTTCAGTCCGACGACGGCTGGCCGCGTGCGCTTTTGCGCAGCGCGGGGGCGCGTTTCCACGACGCGTTGGCCGCTCTGCTCGACGCGGCCAAGCGCGACGGGGCGGTCCGGGCCGACATCGAACTCGACGACGTGCTGGCGATCTTCACCGGATGCGTTGCGATCCAACGGCTACGGAAGGCGCGGGGCGGCATGGACCGTAGCGCCGCCATCGTGCTGGACGCGCTGCGCGCGGAGCCGGTAGGGCTGATGGTGACGAAACGGCATGCGGTGGCCGAAGTCCGTAACGAAACTGTCGATCGTAACGAAAGTGGAGCCGACAGCTGCCCGATATGTCACGCGGCGTTGTCCCGCGCTGGGACGGGCCGACGGGCGAGATATTGCTCGGCGGCATGTCGTCAGAAAGCTCATCGCCGGCGCATCGCGGCGGCGCGCTGAGCCGAATGGCGCATTTGTGCCAATCGGTTCTCCGCTGCGCCACGAACCCATCGGACACCGGCCCGCGATTCGGGTGAGCCGGTGGTCCACGCTGCGCCCGCCGTAGGGTTACCGGTGGCTCAGAGCAGGTCGCTGACGTCGTCGGGCACGTCGACGGCGTACTTGCGCAGGATGTCCATCGAGATCACTTCCAGGGCGTTCTCGTGCGTGGCGGCCAGCACCACGGGCGCGGCGACGCCGTCCTCGTGCGCGTGCAGCCATCGCACGGCGACCACGCACCATCGGTCACCCGGCTGCAAACCGGGAAAATTGTTCTCCGGACGCGGCGTGCTCAAATCGTTTCCGATGGAAGCTTGATGCTCCAGGAATTCTGCCGTGACGACGGTGCACACAGTGTGGCTGCCCAGATCCTCCGGCCCGGTACTGCAGCAGCCGTCCCGGTAGAAGCCGGTGAGAGGATCGGTGCCGCACTCTTCCAGCGGCCCCCCAAGCACGTTTCGATCGGTCACGTCGCCGATCCTATTGTCCCTTCGCGAGAAGTTCCGCAGGACAAGAAATCTGGAGGGCTGTGTCGGTGCCCGCTCGCACCCGCCCTCGGCCCGGCACCTGCGATGTTCGCCGAGTTCGCGCCCCCGGCCCCGGCGCGCGACGCGCGCGCCGGGTGCGGCTCGGGGCCGATCCCGTGACGGTCGGTCTGCAAGGATGGTCCGCGTGAGTCCTGAAGTCTGGATCCTGATCGCCGCGGTCGCCGCACTGCTGCTCGTCGTGCTCGTCGCCGGTTTCGTCCGGTACAAGCGCGGCCGCGTGTCGCTGACTCCGCCCACGCAGGAGAAAGAGGTGACCGACCGGTCCGGTGGTTATGCCGCGTCCGGCGGATTCACCTTCAGCCGGGGCGGCGCGGCGACCGAACCGCAACCGGTCGAGCGCACCGACACCGAAGGACAGCCGCACGTCGGCGACGACGCCGCGATTCCACGCGACGCGCCCAAACGCGGCATAACCAACGTTCCGTTGCCGGACGCGGACGTCACCGAGGCCTCCGTCGCCCCGGACGTCGTCGAGCCGGCCGCCGAGCCCGAGGCGGGCACTCCGGCGGCCGAGGCGCCAGCGCAGGCGCCCGACCAGCTGGAAACCCAGGAGAGCCCGGCCACGGCCGAGGACGCGACCGCCGAGCCGCCCACCGACACCGCGGGGCCGGACACCGAAGCCGCCACCGAGATCGTCGCGCCCGACACGCCCGCGGGGGTGGAAGCACCCGTCGCGCTGGAGGAGATCGAGCCCACCGCCGGCCGCCTGGTCCGGCTGCGCGGACGACTGTCACGCTCGCAGAACGCGGTCGGCAAGAGCCTGCTCGGCCTGCTCGGCGGCGGTGACCTGGACGACGACTCGTGGGAAGAGGTGGAGGACACCCTCGTGCTGGCCGACCTCGGCACCGCGAGCACCACCGCTGTCGTCTCCCGGCTGCGCTCGGAGATGGCGGCACGCAGCGTGCGGACCACCGACCAGGCACGTGCCGTGCTGCGCGACGTGCTGATCGAGCAGCTGCGACCGGAGCTGGATCGCTCGGTGCGCGCGCTGCCGCATCCCGATCACCCGTCGATCCTGCTCGTGGTCGGCGTGAACGGCACCGGCAAGACCACCACCACCGGCAAGCTCGCCCGCGTGCTCGTGGCCGACGGCCGCCGGGTGCTGCTCGGCGCGGCCGACACCTTCCGCGCCGCGGCCGCCGACCAGTTGCAGACCTGGGGCGAGCGGGTCGGCGCCGACACCGTCCGCGGCCGCGAGGGCGCCGACCCGGCCGCGGTCGCGTTCGACGCGGTGGCCGCGGGCGTCGAGCACGGCGTCGACGTGGTGCTGATCGATACGGCCGGTCGGCTGCACACCAAGACGGGTCTGATGGACGAGCTGGGCAAGGTCAAGCGCGTCGTGGAGAAGAAGGCCGCCGTCGACGAGGTCCTGCTCGTGCTGGACGCGACCGTCGGGCAGAACGGACTGACCCAGGCCAGGGTGTTCGCCGAAGTGGTCGATATCACAGGCGTCGTGCTGACCAAGCTCGACGGGACGGCGAAGGGCGGCATCGTCTTCCAGGTCCAGCACGAATTGGGCGTGCCGGTGAAGCTGGTCGGGCTCGGTGAGGGGGCTGACGACCTGGCTCCGTTCGAGCCCGCCGCGTTCGTGGACGCGCTGCTGGGCTGAGCCGTTCCACTCGCCGAGACCGGTCGAAAGAGGTTGCCGCCCGCGGCGTTCCATCCACGAGGTGCGCCGAGGGCGCTCGTTCGATCGCCGCCGCCCTCGGTGCGAGGGCGGTCACACCCCGGAAGTTTGCCGACTCCTCGTGCGCGGTAACGAATGTCCGATTTCCCGAACACCGTGCTCACAGCGCCGGAAAACCGCTGGTGCGTGGGACGAAACCTAGTGGCAACACAGCTGCTCCATCCGTTCACGTAGGTGAAACACGGCAGCTCTACGGATGAAACACCGAGTTAGGACCCTTCTGTTCAGGTCCATTTGCCGGAAGCGGCTGGGCCCGAGATGAGGAGGACATTAAGGTGGCTTTTCCACTTACCGGTGCACCGGATACCGGTGACACCGCTTGGATGCTGGCGAGTTCGGCGCTCGTGTTGCTGATGACGCCGGGCCTGGCTTTCTTCTACGGCGGCATGGTCCGGTCGAAGAACGTGCTCAACATGATCATGATGAGCATCAGCGCCATGGGCCTGGTCGGCGTTCTGTGGTCGCTGTACGGATACTCGACGGCCTTCGGCGACAACACGTTCGGCGTGATCGGTGACCCGACGCAGTTCTTCGGCCTGAAGGGCCTGATCGGCGGCAACTCCGTCGCCGAGGTCAAGGACGCGGCGGGCGCGGTCACCACCGACGCGGTGAACATCCCGCTCGCGGGCACTATTCCGGCGACCGTCTTCGTCGCCTTCCAGCTGATGTTCGCCATCATCACGGTTGCCCTCATCTCGGGTGCGGTCGCCGACCGCTTGAAGTTCGGCGCGTGGCTGGTGTTCGCGGGCATCTGGTCCACGGTGGTCTACTTCCCGGTCGCGCACTGGGTGTTCGACTTCGACGTCAAGGACGCCGACGGCAACGTCGTGCACGAGGGCGGCTGGATCGCCAACAAGCTGCTCGCGGTGGACTTCGCCGGTGGAACGGCGGTGCACATCAACGCCGGTGCGGCCGGTCTGGCCCTGGTGCTGGTGCTCGGCAAGCGCAAGGGTTGGCCGACCACCCCGTTCCGCCCGCACAATCTGCCGTTCGTCATGCTCGGCGCCGGTCTGCTGTGGTTCGGCTGGTTCGGCTTCAACGCCGGATCCGCGGTGACCTCCGGCGGCCTCGCCGGTTCGACCTTCGTCACCACCACCATCGCGACCTGCGCCGGGATGCTGGCCTGGCTGTTGGTGGAGAAGATCCGCGACGGCAAGCCCACCTCGCTGGGCGCGGCCTCGGGCATCGTGGCGGGTCTGGTCGCCATCACGCCGTCGTGTTCCTCGGTGAACGTGCTCGGCGCGCTCGCCATCGGCGTCGTCGCCGGCGCGCTGTGCGCCCTCGCGGTCGGCCTGAAGTTCAAGTTCGGTTTCGACGACTCGCTCGACGTGGTCGGCGTGCACCTGGTCGGCGGTATCGTCGGCACCCTGATGGTCGGTTTCGTCGCGGCGCCCGAGGCGGGTGCGGCCAAGACCGGCCTGTTCTATGGCGGCGGTTTCGATCAGCTGTGGCGGCAGGCGGTGGGCGCCGGTGTGGTACTTGCCTTCTCCTTCATCGCGACCCTGATCATTGCCTATATCGTGAAGTTCACCATTGGGCTGCGCGTGAGCGAGGAAGCAGAGTCGGTCGGCTTGGACGAGTCCGAGCACGCGGAAACCGCCTACGACTTCGCCGCTCTGGGTAGCACGGCACGTTCGGCCGTCAAGGAGGCATGACGAACATGAAACTGATCACCGCAATCGTCAAACCGTTCACGCTCGAAGACGTCAAGTCGGGTCTCGAGCAGGCGGGTGTGTTGGGCATGACCGTCAGCGAGGTCCAAGGGTACGGCCGGCAGAAGGGCCACACCGAGGTGTACCGCGGCGCGGAGTATTCCGTCGACTTCGTGCCGAAGGTTCGCGTCGAGGTCGTCGTGGACGATGCCTCCGTCGACAAGGTCGTGGAGGTGATCGTGGAGGCCTCCCGCACCGGCAAGATCGGCGACGGCAAGGTCTGGATCACTCCGGTGGAGGCGATCATCCGGGTGCGGACCGGCGAACGCGGCACCGACGCGCTGTAGCGGAAACGAGTCGAGCGGCGGCCCCGCTCCCACCGGAGCTCCCGGTCGGGGCGGGGCCGCGCGCATCAAATGGGCGGTGGGTTGTGGCTAGTCAGTACGAGCACGACGGTGATCCGAAGGTCACCGAACAAGGCAACGGCAAGGTGTCCAACGGGGCGGCCGACCTGGTCCGCGCGCGAACCCAACTGCTCGACGGCGGCCAGCCGCGCAATCCCCGGCTGGACGCCCAGTCGCTGCGCCAGGCGCTGGTCGACCTCTATGAACTCTGGCTCACCAGCAAGGGCGCCGAACTGGGCATCGCCCCCGACAGCGGTCTGGCCGTGGTGGCCGTCGGCGGTCTCGGGCGCGGGGAGATGCTGCCGTACTCCGATCTGGACCTGGTGCTGCTGCACGACGACGTCGACCCGGCCCGGGTGGCCGAGGTCGCCGACCAGCTCTGGTATCCGCTGTGGGACGCGCACATCAAACTCGACCACAGCGTGCGTACCGTTCCGCAGGCGCTTCGGGTGGCCGCGGACGATCTCATCGCCGCGCTCGGCATGCTCGAGGCCAGGCACATCGTCGGCGACCAGGAACTGAGCAATCTGCTGATCGGCGGGGTGCGCCGGGAGTGGCGCACCGGCATCCGCTCCCGCTTCGAGGAGCTCATCGCCCAGGCCAAGGCCAGATGGGAGCGCAACGGCGAGATCGCGCACCGCGCCGAGCCCGACCTGAAGAACGGGCGCGGCGGCCTGCGCGACATCCAGCTGCTGGACGCGCTGGCGATCGCCCAGCTCACCGACGCCATGCCCGGATTGGGACCGGACGTGCCCGGCGGCGGATTGAAGCAGGCGCACCGTCGGCTGCTGGACGTGCGCACCGAACTGCACCGTGTGGCGGGACGAGCCCGCGACCAGCTGCGCGCACAGGACGCCGACGAGATCGGCGCTGCCCTGCGCATCGGCGATCGGTTCGATCTGGCCCGCACACTGAGCGATTCGGCCCGGACGGTCAGCTACTCCGTGGACGTCGGGCTGCGTACCGCGGCCAACGCACTGCCCCGCCGGGGATTGGCGCGCCTGCGCCGGATGCCGGTGCGCAGGCCGCTGGACGAAGGCGTGGTCGAGCACGCGGGTGAGGTCGTGCTGGCCAGAGACGCCCGCCCGCAGCGCGACCCCGGGCTGATCCTGCGCGTCGCGGCGGCGTCGGCGCAGACCGGCCTGCCGATGTCGGCCACCACCCTCAACCGGCTCTCCGAGGACGCTCCCGAGCTACGCGAGCCGTGGCCCAAGGACGCCCTCAACGACTTGCTGGTCCTGTTGGGCGCGGGCCGCGGCACGATCGACGCGATCGAGGCGCTGGACCGGACGGGATTGTGGGGCAGGCTGCTGCCGGAATGGGGCGCCGTGCGCGACCTGCCGCCGCGCGATGTCCAGCACATCTGGACCGTCGACCGGCATCTCATGGAGACGGTCGCCTACGCGGGCGGGCTGAGCACCCGGGTCGCCCGCCCCGACCTGCTCGCCCTCGGTGCGCTGCTGCACGACATCGGCAAGGGTCGCGCAGGCGATCACAGCGTGGTCGGCGCGGAACTGGCCACCCATATCGGCCGCCGCCTCGGACTGTGGCCGTCGGACGTGCGCACGCTCAGCGCGGTCGTGCGCCATCACCTGCTGCTGCCGGAAACCGCGACCCGGCGCGATCTGTCCGATCCGGAGACGGTGCGGTACGTCGTCGAGGCGCTCGACGGCGATCCGCAACTGCTGGAGCTGCTGCACACCCTGGCCGAGGCGGATTCGCAGGCCACCGGTCCCGGCGTGTGGGGCGACTGGAAGGCGTCGCTGATCGGCGAACTGGTCCGGCGCTGCCGGTTGGTCATGGCGGGCGACCAGCTGCCGACACCGGAACCGATCGCACCGGACTTGGTCGAGAAGGCCAGGGCGGGCGGCGTGCACGTCGATCTGCAGCCCGGTGAGAGCAAGCACACGTATGTGGTCACCGTCATCGCGCCCGACAGTTCCGGGCTGCTGTCCGACGCCGCGGGTGTGCTCGCGCTGCATTCGCTGCGTGTGCTGTCGGCCGCGCTCGGCGTCGAAGGCGCCTCCGCGGTGGACACCTTCGTCGTCGCGCCCAAGTTCGGCGATCCGCCGGACCCGGGGCTGTTGCGCCAGGAATTGATCCGGGCCACGGCCGGCGACCTGGATGTGGCGGCGGCGCTGGCCAAACGCGAGCGGGAGGCGGGCACGATCGGTCGGAGCCGGTACGCGCAGGCCCAACCCCGGGTGATCTGGTCGAACACCTCGGTACCGGGGCAGGTGATCCTGGAATTGCGCGCCGAGGACCGGGTCGGCTTGCTCAGCCGCCTGGCCGCGGAGCTGGCCGGCTGCGGAGCCGACGTCCGTTGGGCCAAGGTGGTCACGATGGGGTCCGCGGTGGTCGACAGCTTCTGCCTCGAGCTGGGCGCCGAGGACAGCCCCGCGCGCCGCGAAACGATCGAGAAAGCGCTTATCGCGGTGGTTCCCAGAACCGCGCCGAAACCGCCTGCTGACGGTGCTCGAGATTCGGAAAATGGTGATTAGCAGCACTTTTATCCGGTGATAAATCTGTTGCGCAATATTTGCTGCATCCCAACTCTCGTCTCGTGACCTGACCCTACGATCTAGAGCGTCCGGCTATCGCGAGCACGAGGGGAGCAGGTCGATGGCAATTGAAGTCGTTTCGGCATCCACGATGACGAGTGACGAGACCGCGCACATGGCGCGCTGCGTCGGCGGCGACCGGTGGGTGGTCTCCTGGCTTCCTGGTCGCACGCTGACCGGGCGACAGGCGGTTACCGCGATGACCATCGCCTCCACGGTCGCCACCTCGCCCATCCCGAGCAGGGCCGAGTGGGCCGTTCTCGACGGCCTGGCCCTCGAGCTGGGCCTGACCGCCAACGAGGCGGTCTTCATGGTGGCCGAGGAGAACCACGACTACCGCAAAACGGCCAGGCCGCGCCGTCGCGTGCTCGACTAGCGAGCCCGCCGCGCCGGGAAGGACGCACCGCCTGCGCGAACACGCGGGCGATCCCATTACCCTGGGAGAGAATGTGACGTCCCCCGAGATCAGGAGCGCGATCGGTGTTCGAATCCCTGTCCGACCGGCTTACCGGTGCCCTCAAGGATCTGCGCGGTAAGGGGCGTCTGTCACCGGCCGACATCGACGCCACCTGCCGCGAGATCCGCCTGGCCTTGTTGGAGGCCGACGTCGCGCTGCCCGTGGTCCGCGGGTTCATCGGGCGGATCAAGGAGCGCGCCAAGGGCGCGGAGGTCTCCGCGGCGCTGAACCCGGCCCAGCAGGTCGTGAAGATCGTCAACGAGGAACTCATCGGGATCCTCGGCGGCGAGACCAGGCGGCTGAACCTGGC
Organism: Nocardia sp. NPDC003999; assembly: GCF_053604885.1. Classification (NCBI taxonomy): domain Bacteria; kingdom Bacillati; phylum Actinomycetota; class Actinomycetes; order Mycobacteriales; family Nocardiaceae; genus Nocardia; species Nocardia sp. NPDC003999. Next base: position 505,967 of record NZ_JBSGIB010000001.1, on the reverse strand, counting down.
CAAGAACCCGCCGACGGTGGTCATGCTGGCCGGTCTGCAGGGTTCCGGTAAGACCACGCTCGCGGGCAAGCTGGCCAAACTGCTGAAGGGGCAGGGCCATCAACCGTTGCTGGTGGCGTGCGACCTGCAGCGCCCCGGCGCCGTCACCCAGCTGCAAGTCGTCGGCGAGCGCGCGGGCGTGCCCGTCTACGCGCCGCACCCCGGCACCTCGATCGGTGGCGGTGAGAACCCGCTCGGCATCTCCGCCGCCGATCCGGTGAACGTGGCGCGCGGGGGTGTCGAAGAGGCGCGGCAGAAGCAGTACGACGTCGTCATCGTCGACACCGCGGGCCGTCTCGGCATCGATGAAGAGCTCATGCGCCAGGCCGCGGGCATCCGCGACGCCGTGCAACCGGACGAGACCCTGTTCGTGCTGGACGCCATGATCGGCCAGGACGCGGTCAACACCGCCGAGGCGTTCCGTGACGGCGTGGGCTTCACCGGCGTGGTGCTCACCAAGCTCGACGGCGACGCCCGCGGTGGTGCGGCGCTGAGTGTCCGCGAGGTCACCGGCGTGCCGATCCTGTTCGCCTCGACCGGTGAGAAGCTCGAGGACTTCGACGTCTTCCACCCGGATCGCATGGCCAGCCGCATTCTCGGCATGGGCGACGTGCTCACCCTGATCGAGCAGGCCGAGCAGGTCTACGACGCCAAGCAGGCCGAGGAGGCCGCCCGCAAGATCGGCAGCGGCGAGCTCACCCTCGAGGACTTCCTCGACCAGATGCTGGCCATCCGCAAGATGGGCCCGATCGGGAACCTGCTCGGCATGCTGCCGGGCGCGGGCCAGATGAAGGACATGCTCGCCCAGGTCGACGACAAGCAGCTGGACCGGGTGCAGGCGATCATCCGCGGTATGACCCCGGCCGAACGGGCGAACCCGAAGATCATCAACGCCTCGCGCCGCCTGCGCATCGCCAACGGTTCCGGTGTCCAGGTCTCCGAGGTCAACCAGCTCGTCGACCGCTTCTTCGAGGCCAAGAAGATGATGACGATGATGGGCCGCCAGATGGGGTTGCCCGGCGCCCGTCGCGGCAACGCGAAGAAGGGCAAGAAGGGCAAGAAGGGTGGTCGCGGCCCGACGCCGCCGAAGGTGCGCGGTGGTTTCCCCGGGATGGGCGGCATGCCCGGCCTGCCCGCGGGGATGCCCGACCTGTCCAACATGCCTGCCGGTCTGGACCAGTTGCCGCCCGGCCTGGAGGGCTTCGATCTCAGCAAACTGAAGTTCCCGAAGAAGTAGGCCACTTACGCCGCCCACGCTGTTCGTGGGCGGCGTGCCTGTGTGCCTCGCCGGTCGGTCGCCGTGTGCGCGGCGTCGCTGCCGCGTGGCCGTGCTTCGCGCGAAATGTCCGATCCGGGAGTCGGACACCAGGTTGGCGGCCGCCGACGAGTTCCAGGAGGTTGCGGTGCATCTGCGCGGTGTGGTTCTTCCCGAAGGCGAGGTGCGCGACCTCTGGGTGCGCGACGGCCTGGTGTCGTTCGAGCCCGCGCCCGGAGCCGAAACGCTGTGCGGCTCGGGCTGGATCGTGCCGGGACTGGTCGACGCCCACTGCCACGTGGGAATCCGGTACGGCGGGGGCCACGAGGACCACGCCGGCGCCGTCGCACAGGCCGAGACCGAGCGCGCCGCCGGTGCCCTGCTGCTGCGCGACGCGGGCTCGCCCATCGACACCCGGTTCGTCGACGACCGCGAGGACCTGCCGCGGATCATCCGCGCAGGCCGCCACATCGCCCGTCCGAAGCGCTACATCCGCGAACTGGGCATCGAGCTCGACGACGAACGCGACCTGCCGGAGATCGTCGCCGAGCAGGCCCGCCACGGCGACGGCTGGGTGAAGATCGTCGGCGACTGGATCGACCGCTCGGTGGGCGACCTGCGGCCGTTGTGGAGCGACGCGATCCTGAAGGAGGCCATCGCCGCAGCGCACGCCAACGGTGCGCGGGTCACCGCACACGTCTTCGGCGAAGACGCGCTGCCCGGCCTGATCGACGCCGGTATCGACTGCCTGGAGCACGGCACCGGTCTCACCGACGAGACCATCGAGATGATGGTCGAGCACGGCACCGCCCTGGTTCCCACCCTGATCAATATCGACACCTTCCCCGGTATCGCCGACAGCGCGGGCAAATTCCCCGTCTACGCCGCGCACATGCGCGATCTGCACCGGCGGGTGCGCGGCACGGTCGCCGCCGCGCACGAGGCGGGCGTGCCGATCTTCGCGGGCACGGACGCGGGCGGTTCCATCCGCCACGGGCGCATCGCCGACGAGATCGCCGCGCTCGGCGCCGCGGGACTGTCCCGGCACGACGCGCTCGGCGCGGCCTCCTGGCAGGCGCGCGAGTGGCTCGGGCGACCCGGCATCGAGGACGGTGCTCCCGCGGATTTCGTTGTCTACGAGGAGGATCCGCGTAGCCACCCCGAGACGCTCACCACGCCGTATGCCGTCGTGCTGCGCGGGCGCGTGTACGGCGGGCACGGTCCGGTCACCGGCCATAGATAACTCGGCGCCGCGGCTCACCCGCGCGTATCCGAAAGGGGCGTAAGGTCGGATTTCGTGACAATTCGCCTCGGATATCAGATGCCCAACTTCAGCTACGGCAAGTCGGTGCGCGAGCTGTTCCCCACGGTGATCGCGCAGGCCCGAGAGGCCGAAGCCGCCGGTTTCGACACGGCCTTCGTCATGGACCACTTCTATCAGTTGCCTGGCATCGGCACGCCCGACGAGCCGATGCTAGAGGCCTACACCGCGCTCGGCGGCCTGGCCACGGCGACGGAGCGAATCCAGTTGTCGGCGTTGGTCACCGGCAACACCTACCGCAACCCGGCGATGCTCGCCAAGACGGTCACCACGCTGGACGTGGTCAGCGGTGGCCGCGCGGTGCTCGGCATCGGCGCGGGCTGGTTCGAACTTGAGCACCGCTCCCTGGGCTACGAGTTCGGCACCTTCACCGACCGCTTCGAGCGGCTCGACGAGGCGCTGCACATCATCCAGCCGATGCTGCGCGGCGAGCGGCCCACCTTCCAGGGCAAGTGGTACCGGGTCGAGAACGCGATGAACGAGCCGCGCGTACGCGACGATCTGCCGATCCTGCTCGGCGGCAGCGGTGAGAAGAAGACCTTCGGCCTTGCCGCTCGCTTCGCCGACCATCTCAACATCATCTGCAACGCGTCCGAGCTGCCGCGCAAGATCGAGGCGCTGCGGGCGCGCTGCGCGGAGGTCGGCCGGGATCCGCGGACCCTGGAGACCAGCTACCTGTGCTTCGTCATGATGGACGAAGACGGTGACCTCGTGCGCAAGCAGCAGCGGGATTACTTGAGCCGCATGGGTATCGACCTGTCGGCCCTGTCGGACGCCGAGCTCGCGCAGAGCCCGGCCGACCGCCAGTTCGTCGGCACACCGGACGAGGTTGCCGAACAGCTGCGGACTCGCGTTCTGGACCACGGCGTAGACGGTCTCATCATCAATATGGTGTTCAACGGGCACGAGCCGGGTGCGGTCGAACTCGCCGGGCGTACCTTCGCTCCCTTGGTGCGCTGACGAGCGCGAACCCGGCGCGAATACCGTTGGCGCTGGTTATGATCGGGCAATGATAGCCCCTCCGTGGCGCGCGTCGTACGGTGTCGACGCGCCGTCGGTGCTGTTGTTGCTGGGAGTTCTCGCGGTCGGGTATCTTGCCGCCGCGCTGGTGGTGGCGCTGTTCCAGCAACTGCGCCCGAGCCTGCTGCTCCTGCTGATCGGCGTCGTGCTGGCCACGCAGTTCGGGCTGTTCCTGCACGCGACCCGCCGGGGCAAGTTCCGGGTCTGGGCGCGCCTGCTCGACGACCTCGAACTGCGTGGCGACGAACGATTGCTCGACATGGGGTGCGGGCGCGGCGCGGTGCTGCTGGCCGCCGCGCGCCGCTTGCCCGCCGGGTGTGCGGTGGGCCTGGATCTGTGGTGCTCCGCGGACCACTGCGAGAACACCCCGGCCACCGCGGAGCGGAACGCGCTCGCGGAGAACGTCGCCGACCGGATCGAGTTGCGCACCGGCGACATGACCCGCATGCCGTTCCCGGACGGCGTGTTCGACGTCGTCGTCTCCAGCTTGGCGATTCACGACATCAAGACCGCCGAGGGCCGGGCGGCGGCGCTCCGGGAGGCGTGCCGCGTGCTGCGTCCCGGCGGCAAACTGGTCATCGTCGATATCGGCGACACCCGGGCGTACCGCGCCGTCCTGGCGGCGAACGGCGCGACCGCCCTCACCCTGCGCCCCGTGGGGTGGCAGATGTGGTGGGGCGGCCCCTGGGTCCCCACCCGTTCGCTCACCGCCACCGTCCCGGGCTAGCCGCATCGAGACGCCGAGCCGCACTCCATGGCGCGGGCGACGCCCGCGGCAACGAGTCGCAGCACCCGGAACACGCCGGGTACGACGTACTCGACGGCAGCCTCATCGCCGAGTTCGCTCGCGATGTCGCGGGTGATGCGGGCGGGTCGTGTGCGGTGGCGTCGGAACAGTCGCATGCCTGGTTATGGCGGGTGGGCATCGCTGTGTGAACACGCACGCGATTTCTGGCGGGATCGTCCGGTCTGGCACAATGGACCACCGTCCTTCCGGACAAGTGTCAGCCCGTCTCCGGTTCCGTACCGCGCGGCGGTCACACACTCGAAAGCGCAAAACCGGGCTCGCAGACCATGCGGGTCGCCGAATTGCGTCGTGACCAACCAACGAAAGGCAGATCAGCAGTGGCTGTTCGCATCAAGCTCACCCGCCTGGGCAAGATCCGCAACCCGCAGTACCGCGTCGTCGTCGCGGACGCCCGCACCCGCCGTGACGGCCGGGCCATCGAGTCCATCGGCAAGTACCACCCGAAGGAAGAGCCCTCGCTGATCGAGATCAACTCCGAGCGCGTGCAGTACTGGCTCGGAGTCGGCGCGCAGCCGACCGAGCCGGTCCTCCAGCTGCTGAAGATCACCGGCGACTGGCAGAAGTTCAAGGGCATCGAGGGCGCCGAGGGCACCCTGAAGGTCAAGCCGGCCAAGCCGTCGAAGTTGGACCTGTTCAACGCCGCGCTGGCCGCCGCCGACAACGAGCCGGTCGCCGAGGCGGTCACCCCCAAGAAGAAGGGCAAGAAGGACGCCGAGGAGGGCGCCGAGGCTGCCGAGGCCGGCGAGTAATGAGCGGGCGATACCCGTCCATCCGATACCCGTCACGAGCCGTGCGCAGACCGGCCCCGCCGACGGGTGAGTTGCGTCGTGAGGTGATGGAGCAGTGAGCGCCGTCGTCGCCGATGCCGTCGAGCACTTGGTGCGCGGTATCGTCGCCAATCCCGATGACGTCCGCGTCGAGCTGATCACCGGCCGCAGGGGACGCACCGTCGAGGTGCACGTTCACCCCGATGACCTGGGCAAAGTGATCGGTCGCGGCGGACGTACCGCGACTGCGCTGCGCACCCTCGTCGCCGGTATCGGCGGCCGGGGTATCCGGGTCGACGTGGTCGACACCGACCAGTAGATGGAACTCGTCGTCGGGCGGGTCGCCAAGTCGCACGGCGTGCGCGGCGAACTCGTCGTCGAGGTGCGCACCGATGAGCCGGAGGCGCGTTTCGCGCCGGGCGTCAGGTTGCGCGGCCGGCTGCCGCGAGCGGCGGAGGTTCGCGAGTTCACCGTGGAGTCGGCCCGGGAGCACTCGGGCCGGCTTCTGGTGTTCCTGTCCGGTGTGACCGACCGCACCGCTGCCGACGCGTTGCGCGGCATGCTGTTCGTGGTCGACAGTGCCGACCTTCCGCCTTCCGAGGATCCGGACGAGTTCTACGACCATGAACTGGAGGGGCTGGAGGTACGGCTCACCGACGGCACCGTGGTCGGCTCCGTGCGCGAAGTGCTGCATTCCGCGGCGGGTGAGTTGCTGGAGGTGCGGGCCGCGGACGACGGGCGGGAGATCCTGATCCCGTTCGTCACCGCCATCGTGCCCACGGTGTCCCTCGCCGAGGGCGTGATCGTGATCGATCCGCCCGAAGGTTTGCTCGACCCGGAATGACACGGTGGGCGTCCGACCGCGCGTCGCTCGCCCCGGCCGACGACCTGCGGCCCGGCGGCGCTAGGAGACAGTCATGAAACTCGACGTCGTCACGATCTTCCCCGAGTACCTGGAGCCGTTGCGCACGGCACTGCTGGGTAAGGCGATCGACAAGGGACTGATCTCGCTCACGGTGCACGACCTGCGCCGTTGGACGCATGACGTGCACAAGTCCGTCGACGATTCCCCCTACGGGGGTGGGCCGGGCATGGTCATGAAACCGAACGTGTGGGGCGACGCGCTCGACGAAGTATGTCCCGATGACGCGCTGCTCGTGGTCCCCACGCCCGCGGGGGTGCCGTTCACGCAGGCCATGGCACACAGCTGGGCCGCCGAGCGGCATCTCGTCTTCGCCTGCGGCCGCTATGAGGGCATCGACCAGCGCGTCTTCGACGACGCCGCCCGCCGCGTCCGGGTGCAAGAGGTCAGCATCGGCGACTACGTGTTGATCGGCGGCGAGGCGGCCGTGCTGGTGATGACCGAGGCTGTGGTCCGGCTGCTGCCCGGTGTCCTCGGCAATCAGCAATCACATCAAGAGGATTCGTTCTCCGACGGGTTGCTCGAAGGTCCCAGCTACACCCGTCCGGTCTCCTGGCGCGGGTTGGACGTCCCGCCGGTCCTGCTGTCCGGCGACCACGCGAAGGTGGCGGCCTGGCGGCGCGAGCAATCACTCGCGCGGACCCGCGAGCGTCGTCCGGACCTGCTCGCGGACCACGGCACGGCCGGACCCGAGCGATAGACCGATGCACGGCTACATCGAGTGGGCACTGGCCCCTATCCGGCCCGCTTCAAGCTGGTCTTCGGCGCGTGGACGATCGACTCGCCCGAACTCGCCACGGCCGCTCACGCCGCGCAAGAGGCGCAGATCGACATCGTCGCCCGATGCCAAGCCGCGGGCGACCTTCCCGCCCGGCGACCCCATCCGCCTCGCCGCCCTGCTCCGCGCTCTCGCGCACGGCGCCGCCGACCTCGCCGCGGCGGGCCACCTCGCGGCCGATGGAAAAGGCAACGCCGACCCCACCGACCTAGGTCGACGACCTCCTTACCCACCTGAATCCGAATTCTCGAGCAGCCATGCGTCGTCGGCCGTGCTCGGGCCTTCGGCACCGACGTCACCGCCGAGAGGTGTACCGACAACGGAACGTTGCCCTCGGTGGACTGCAGCGGGGATCGTCAGGGCAGCAGACCATGGCGGCGGGCGGCCACCACCGCCTCGTGCCGGGAGTGGGCGTCGAGTTTGACCATCGCGTTGCGAAGGTAGCTCTTCACGGTCTCCGGGCCGAGTGAGAGTCGTTGCGCCGCTTCCTGGTTGGTGCAACCCAAGGCGATCTGGGACAGCACGTCGAGTTCTCGGCGGGACAGTTTCGGACCGTCCGGCCGCGGCTCGCCGGTCATGACCCGGGTGAGGCGCTCGCATACCGCGTGCAGGCGTCCGCGCAGCCGATCGTCCTCGGTCGAGCGCGCCATGCCGCGCAGTTCGGTGTGGATGTCGCGGAGTTCCTCCGTGATCGCCGGTGCCGCGGCCGCCGACGGCGCGGTGACCTCCAGCATGCGCAGCCGACGGTCGACCTCGTCGCGAACGGCGATCTCGGTGGCCAAGCGGCGCCCGGCCTGCACGACCAGATCCGCGGTGCGGTCGCCCAGCGGACTCGCGCCGCGCGTCGCGGCGTAGAGCACCGCGCGAGAGCGCTGGTCCACCACCACGGGCACGGCGAGCACGGAGCGGATGCCCTCGCCGGAGACCGGCCCGTCGTAGTCGTGGGTGATCGAGGAGGCGCGGCGATAGTCGGAGACCGCCGCGGGCCGTCCGGAATCCATCACCCGTCCGCCCAGCCCGGAAGCCCGCACGACGGCCAGACCGCGCAGGCCGTTGGTCAGCGTGCCGACGAATTCCGACAGCAGCAGCGCGTCGCCGTGCACTTCGCCGCCGAACGCCACCGGCACGCCCGCCGCGCTCGCCACCCAGCGGATCTCGGCGCGCAGCGCGTCGCTGTCGCGCGGACGCAGCAGTGCGGTGTGGGTCACGAGACTCACCCCTTTTCGGGGGTAGTGGGCAGCGGGATGTGACCCACATCCTATTGCACACCCGGGTTGAGCTGGATCACAGAACGAGGAGAACTGAAGATGGGCACCGATCTGAATCAGCGGGTGCGCGAACTGCTGGACTGTTACGACCGCGCCGACGCGTCGGCGGCGGACCTGCTATGTGATCGGCACCCGGCCGACCGGGTCGCCTTCACGATCGTCGAGGCAGACCTGTCCTCGACCGACCTCACCTACGGCGAACTGCGCGAACGCTCCGCCCGCTTCGCCGACGCACTCGCCGGACTCGGCGTCGAACCCGGCCACCGGGTCGCCACGCTGATGGCGAAATCCGCGGACCTGGTGGTCGCTCTGCTCGGGATCTGGCGCCGGGGTGCGGTGCACGTTCCGCTGTTCACCGCCTTCGCTCCGCCCGCGATCGCCCTGCGGTTGAACGCCAGTCGCGCCTCGGTCGTCATCGCCGATGCCGACCAGGCGCCGAAGCTGGCGCCGGGACCCGATCTGCCCGGCGATCCGTCCTGGCGGCTCATCGTCACCGGAGCAGAGGCGCCCGAAGGGGCGCTGCGGATGGACGAGTTGCTCCACGCTCATACGGCCACCTCTCCGCAGGCTCAGCCGATCGCGGTCGGCGGTGACGGACTGCTCGTCCAACTGTTCACCAGCGGCACCACGGGCACGCCCAAGGGCGTCCCGATTCCGCTGCGCGCGCTCGCCTCCTTCCACGCGTACCAGGAATTCGCGCTGGACGTCCGCCCCGACGACGTCTTTTGGAACGCCGCCGATCCGGGCTGGGCCTACGGGCTCTACTACGCCATCCTCGGCCCGCTGGCCACCGGCATCCGCAGCATCCTGCTGCACGCGGGCTTCTCGGCACCGCTGACCTGGCAGGTGCTGGAGACGTTCGGCGTCACCAACTTCGCCGCCGCCCCGACGGTATATCGAGCGTTGCGCGCCGACGGTGCCACGCCGCCCGTGCATTCCCGATTGCGCCGCGCCTCTTCGGCGGGAGAACCGCTGACCCCTGAAGTGGTCGCGTGGTCCGTCGAGTACCTCGGTGTCGCGGTGCGCGACCACTACGGCCAGACCGAGCACGGCATGGTTATCTGCAACGCCTGGCACGAAGACCTGGACACCGAGACCCCCGCCGGATCGATGGGTCGCTCGCTGCCCGGCTGGACCTGCGCCGTGCTCTCCGACGACGCCGACACGATCGCTCCCACCGGCGAATTGGGCCGGGTCGCGATCGATACGGAACGCAGTCCGCTGCTGTGGTTCCTCGGCTATCTCGACGCTCCGGACCGCACCGCGCAGCGCTACACCGCCGACGGCCGCTGGTATCTGACCGGTGACGCGGGCGCACAGGACGCGGACGGCTTCTTCCGCTTCTCCTCCCGCGACGACGACGTGATCATCATGGCCGGCTACCGCATCGGTCCGTTCGAGGTGGAGAGCGTTCTGGTGCTGCACGAGCAGGTCGCGGAGGCGGCGGTGGTCGGCATGCCGGACGAACTGCGCGGCGAAGTGCTCGAGGCGTTCGTCGTGCTGCGTGACGGCGCCGTCGGCGGTGCCGAGTTGGAAGCCGAGCTACAGAGCCTGGTGAAGCGAAAGTTCGCGGCGCATGCCTACCCGCGCCGGGTTCACTTCGTGGCGAGCCTGCCGAAGACGCCCAGCGGCAAGGTGCAGCGGTTCGTGCTGCGGCAGGGCGGTGCCCGATGACTTCGGCCATGTTGCCCCTGCCCAGCTACGCCTCGGGCGTGTCGGACGTCGCGCTGCTCGGCGACACCATCGGCGGCAATCTCGATCGCGCGGTGGTGGCGTTCCCGGACCGGGAAGCCCTGGTGGACCTGCCGAGCGGACGGCGCTGGACCTATCGCGCTCTCGGCGCCGCGGTCGACGCCCTGGCCTGCGGCCTGGCCGCACAGGGCATCGGCAAGGGCGACCGGGTCGGCATCTGGGCGCCGAACCGCGCGGAATGGTTTCTGGTGCAGTACGCCACGGCGAAAATCGGCGCGATCCTGGTCAACATCAATCCGGCGTACCGCACCAGTGAACTGGAGTACGTGCTGTGCCAGGCGGGCGTGCGAATGCTCATCGCGGCCGAGCGGTTCAAGTCCTCGGACTACGTGGCGATGATCGAGCAGGTCCGGCCGAACTGTCCGGCGCTGACGGAGGTGCTCGTGCTGGGCACACCGGAGTGGGAGGCGCTGTCGGGCACCGAGATCGACACCGATCGGCTCGTCGAACTGGGCGCGCGGCTTTCCGCCGACGACCCGATCAACATCCAGTACACCTCGGGCACAACCGGTTTCCCGAAGGGCGCCACGCTCAGTCACCACAACATCCTGAACAACGGCTATTTCGTCGGGGAACTGTGCGGATACACCGAGCAGGACCGGATCTGCGTCCCGGTGCCCTTCTACCACTGCTTCGGCATGGTGATGGGCAACCTGGCGAGCACCAGCCACGGTGCCGCTATCGTGATTCCGTCGCCGTCGTTCGATCCGAGAGCGGCCCTGGCGGCGGTCGAAGCCGAGCGCTGCACCTCCCTCTACGGTGTGCCGACGATGTTCATCGACATGCTCGCCGCGCTTGACTCGGCCGCCGCGGACCTGTCCACGCTGCGCACCGGGATCATGGCGGGCTCGCCGTGTCCGGTCGAGGTGATGAAGCGGGTGATCGACCGGATGGGCATGCGCGAGGTCTGCATCTGCTACGGCATGACGGAGACGTCTCCGGTCAGCACCCAGACCCGGCGCGACGACGGCATCGAACGGCGCACCGCCACCGTCGGCCGGGTCGGGCCGCACCTGGAGGTCAAGATCGTCGATCCCGCAACGGGTCTCACGGTGCCGCGCGGCGAACCCGGCGAACTGTGCACCCGAGGCTATTCGGTGATGCTCGGGTACTGGGACGAGCCGGACAAGACCGCCGAGGCCATCGACGCCGCCCGTTGGATGCACACCGGCGACATCGGCGTGATGGACGACGAGGGCTATGTGGCCGTCACCGGCCGGATCAAGGACATGGTCATCCGGGGTGGCGAGAACGTCTACCCGCGGGAGATCGAGGAATTCCTCTACACCCATCCCGACATCCTGGACGCGCAGGTGATCGGTGTGCCGGATCCGAAGTACGGCGAAGAACTGATGGCCTGGATCCGGATGCGCGAGGGCGCAACGCCGTTGGACGCCACCGCCGTGCGCGACTTCGCCGCCGGCAAGCTGGCGCACTTCAAGATTCCCCGCTACGTGCATGTGGTCGAGGAATTCCCGATGACGGTCACCGGCAAGGTTCGCAAGGCGCAGATGCGGGAACTGTCGCGGCGGCTGCTCGGCCTGGACGACAGCTGAGACGAGGGAGGTTCACCTGGGTGTGGACCGCGTGTCAGGCGGCGACGGTAGTGTCTCCGACGTGACGACAGCGCCCGAGACTGCCAGTGCAGAGTCCACACCCGCCGTGCCACGCTCCGACACCGCGGGCCCAGCCAGCGTGAACCGTCGCATCGCCGAGGAACTCGCGGTGCGCGAGACCCAGGTGCGCGCCGCCGTCGAGCTGCTCGACGCGGGCTCGACGGTGCCGTTCATCGCCCGGTACCGCAAGGAGGTCACCGGCGGCCTGGACGACGCGCAGCTGCGCGTGCTCGACGAGCGTCTGCACTACCTGCGCGAACTCGACGAGCGCAGGGCCGCGATCATCGAATCGATCCGGGGCCAGGGCAAACTCGACGACGCTCTGCATCGGCAGCTCCTGCTCGCCGAGACCAAGGCCCGGCTCGAGGACATCTACCTGCCGTACAAGCCGAAGCGGCGCACGAAGGCGCAGATCGCGCGTGAGGCCGGGCACGAGCCGGTGGCCGACGCCCTGATCGAGGATCCGAACACCGACCCGGCGCAGTACACCGCCGAGCAACTCGACGGCGCGCGCGCCATCCTGGTCGAACGTTTCGCCGAGGACGCCGATCTGGTCGGCGAGTTGCGCGAACTGATGTGGAACCGCGGGCAGGTCACCTCGACCGTGCGCGCGGGCAAGGAGGAGGCGGGCGCGAAGTTCGCCGACTATTTCGAGTTCAGCGAGCCGTTCGACAAGCTGCCCTCCCACCGCATCCTGGCGCTGCTGCGCGGCGAGAAGGAGGAGGTGCTCACCCTGCACCTCGAACCGGATACCGAGGAGCCGCAGCCGGGCGAGCGCACCGTCTACGAGGGTCGTATCGCCACTCGCTTCGGCATCGCCGACCGGGGCCGCCCCGCCGACTCCTGGCTGCTGGACACGGTGCGCTGGGCTTGGCGGACCAAGCTGCAGGTCAGCCTCGGCATCGACACCAGGATGCGGTTGCGGCAGGCGGCGGAGAAGGACGCGGTCGACGTGTTCGCCGCGAATCTGCGCGATCTGCTGCTCGCCGCCCCCGCGGGCACCCGCACGACGATGGGTCTGGACCCCGGCTACCGCACCGGCGTGAAAGTGGCGGTGGTCGACGCCACCGGCAAGGTGGTCGCCACCGAGGTGATCTACCCGCACAAACCGCAGGGCCAGACCGAGAAGTCGCTCGCGGTGCTCGGCGCGCTGGTGGCCCGATTCGGCGTGGAACTCATCGCCATCGGCAACGGCACCGCCTCGCGCGAGACCGACGCCCTTGCCGCCGAACTGATCTCCCGCATCCCGGAGAACAAGCCCACCAAGATCGTGGTCTCCGAGGCGGGCGCTTCGGTGTACTCCGCCTCGGCCTACGCCTCGCAGGAGCTGCCCGAGCTGGACGTGTCGCTGCGCGGCGCGGTGTCGATCGCGCGCCGGCTGCAGGACCCGCTGGCCGAACTGGTGAAGATCGATCCGAAGTCCATCGGCGTCGGCCAGTACCAGCACGACGTGTCCGAATCGCTGCTGGCCCGTTCGCTGGGCGCGGTGGTCGAGGACGCGGTGAACGCGGTCGGCGTGGACGTGAACACCGCCTCGGTGCCGCTGCTGTCGCGGGTCTCCGGCATCGCCGGATCGGTGGCGGAGAGCATCGTGGCGCACCGGGATCAGAACGGCCCGTTCCGCAGCAGGACCGCGCTGCTCGACGTCCCGCGGCTGGGCCCGAAGGCGTTCGAACAGTGCGCGGGCTTCCTGCGCATTCGCGGCGGCGACGATCCGCTGGACACCTCCGCGGTGCACCCGGAGGCGTATCCGGTGGTGCGGCGCATCCTCGAATCGACGGGACGCGGCATCGCGGAGATCATCGGCAACACCACGGCGCTGCGCTCGCTGCGCGCGGGCGATTTCACCGACGAGCGCTTCGGTGTCCCGACCGTCACCGACATCATCGCCGAGCTGGAGAAGCCGGGGCGCGACCCGCGTCCGGAATTCAAGACCGCCGAGTTCGCCGCGGGCGTGGAGAAAGTCGCCGACCTGGAGCCGGGCATGGTGCTCGAGGGCGTGGTGACCAACGTGGCCGCCTTCGGCGCGTTCGTCGACGTGGGCGTGCACCAGGACGGCTTGGTGCATGTCTCGGCCATGTCGCACAACTTCGTCAAGGATCCGCGCGAAGTGGTCAAGTCCGGCGACGTCGTGAAGGTGAAGGTGCTCGAGGTGGACGTCGCGCGCCAGCGCATCGGTCTGTCCCTGCGCCTGGACGACGAACCCGGCACGCCCGCCAAGGGCGGCGACAACCGGCAGCGCGGTCAAGGCGGCGGCCGATCCGGTGGAGGCGATCAGCGGCAGCGGCAGAATGGTCAGAACAGGCAGCAGGGCCAGAACCGTAATCAAGGACAGGGGCGTGGCGGCAATCAGCGCAGGAACGCGCCGGCACCTAGCGGCGCGATGGCGGACGCCTTGCGCAGGGCGGGTTTCGGCCAGTAGCCCGGTCCGCAGGAGGAAGTAGCGGCCATGCGACGGTGGCTCCACGAGGACGTGATCGCCCAAGGGCGGCTGCCGTTGCTGTGCTTCCTGCTCGGATTCATCGTCGGATTCCTGTTCATCCGCCTCAGCGTCCGGCTGATCCGCGCGCGGGTGCGCTGGTGGCCGGGCAACCTCCGGGCCGGTGACACGCACATCCACCACATGGTGTTCGGGGTGATCCTGCTGCTGTCCTCCGGCGTCGGCATGGTCGCCCAGTACGAGAGCGCCGACACCGCCACGGGCAGCATCCTCGCCGCGCTGTTCGGCGTGGGCGCCGCTCTGGTGCTGGACGAATTCGCGCTGATCTTCTATCTGCGCGACGTGTATTGGGAGGAGCAGGGGCGGACATCGGTGGACGCGGTGTTCGTCGCGCTCGCCGTGACAGGATTGCTGCTGCTGGGCTTCCACCCGCTGTGGCTGCTGGACATCAATGATTTCCGGCGCGATCCGAGCCTGGAGGTCCGCTCCTTCGTCGTCGTGTTCGCCGTGGTAAACCTCGCTCTCGCCGCCATCGTGATCGCCAAAGGGAAGATCTGGACCGGCCTGTTCGGCATGTTCTTCCTGCCGTTGCTGGTCGTCGGTGCGCTGCGGCTGAGCCGCCCTGGCGCGCCCTGGGCGCGCTGGCGTTACGGCGACCGTAGGCGCCTGAGGTACCGGGCCATCGTCCGGGAACGGCGATACCGTCGCCCGGTCATCCGCGCCAAGATCTTCGTGCAGGATCTGGTCGCCGGAAAACCGGACGTCGAGCACGTCCGCACGGCGGCGGAGGCGGAACTCACCCGTACGGTCGTGCCCGCCCCGCCCGCTCCGCACCGCGACCATTCGTTCTGGCACTCCGACCACGGCTCGCCGCGTACGCCCGGCCCGCCGCCTGTCCAGGACGCGATCTCCGGCGAACAGCACCGCTGACGAACGCTCAGCGGAGGGGTCGGCCGGGCAACGTGCCGTTCGCGGCGGGGGATGATCGGGGTCGCGTGAGATTGCCGGAAGCCTCTGTGTCGCGTAACCCGTAAATGGTTCTGTCGCAGGACATTTTTCGATCGACGGTGGCTATGCGTATACGTATACTGCGTTCATGTTGGATCCGCTCAGCCTTGCGGTCGGCGCCGGCCTCGTCGGTGTCGGCTGGGTATGTGGTCGATTCGTGCCTCGGCGAGGCCGGGCGGGGAAGGAGCTTCGCGCACGCTGCGGTTGTGGTCACGACCTGGCACTGCACGACCGCTCCTCGGGCGCTTGTCACGCCGAGATCTCCCGCAAAGGCATCCACGGCCTGCGTGAGTGGGTCGGTTGCAACTGCCGCCGCTACACCGGCCCGATTCCGCTCGAAGAAGTGTTCGCCTCGCCCATACTCCCGCCGGAGTCGTGAACCGATCGCACCGCCTCGGGCGTAACGTGAAGAGACCGCCGACTCGCCACCACCAGGGTCGATTTCTTCCACGGCGCGCCGATCTGGCACAATGCTCAGGTTGCCCTGGGTGGTTGTCGACCCGGCGCATCCCATTGATCGGAGCATGAACCGGCCGAGCACGCCCAGTGCCGCCAGGGTCCTCTGTTCGCGCGAAACCATAAGGATGGAAATGAACACCCTTGACTTCGTCGACGAGAAGTCGCTGCGCAGCGACGTCCCCGAGTTCCGGCCGGGCGACACGCTGAACGTGCACGTGAAGGTCATCGAAGGCTCGAAGGAGCGCATCCAGGTCTTCAAGGGCGTCGTGATCCGTCGCCAGGGTGGTGGCATCCGCGAGACCTTCACCGTCCGCAAGGTGTCGTTCGGTGTCGGCGTCGAGCGCACCTTCCCGGTGCACAGCCCGAACATCGACCACATCGATGTCGTGACCCGCGGTGATGTCCGTCGCGCCAAGCTGTACTACCTGCGCGACCTGCGTGGCAAGGCCGCCAAGATCAAGGAAAAGCGCTGAGTTAGCTTTTCGGCACAACAGATCTTCCTCAGCCCGGCATCGGACCTCGGTTTCGCTGCCGGGCTAATCTGTTCGGCGTGGCAGACGAAAGTGGGTCGGTATCGGTGTCCGAATCGGGCGACGAGAGTACGCGGGCGGGTCGCGCCAAGCGGCGATCGAAGAAGAAGCAGCGGCCGTTCTGGCAGGAATTGCCGATCCTCATCGTGATCGCCGCGGTGATCGCCGCGCTGATGGTTACCTTTGTCGGTCGGCCGTACGTGATTCCCTCAGAGTCGATGGAAACCACGTTGCACGGATGCGCCGGATGCACCGGCGACCGCATCTACGTGCAGAAGCTGAGCTACTACTGGGGTGACCCGCAACCGGGCGACGTGGTCGTGTTCGTCGGCCCGCCGTCGTGGAACACCCGCTACCAGTCGATCCGCTCGGACAATCCCGCGGTCCGTGGCGTGCAGAACTTCTTCTCTTTCTTCGGCTTGGTGCCGCCGGACGAGAACGATCTGGTGAAGCGCGTCATCGCGGTCGGCGGCCAGACCGTGGAGTGCTGCGACCCGCAGGGGCGGGTCATCGTGGACGGCAAGCCGCTGGACGAGCCGTACGCCCGGTACCTCGCCCCGTACGTGCCCGGCCAGCCCTACAACGCGTCCGGCGGCCGCGAGTTCAAGCCCGTGAAGGTGCCCGAAGGGCATCTGTGGGTGATGGGCGACAACCGCAACCAGTCCGCCGACTCCCGCGCCCACATCACCGACGAACTGCAGGGCACCATCCCCGTGGAGAACGTCCGCGGCAAGGCGGTGTTCAAGATCTGGCCGCCCGGACGGATCGGTCCGGTGCACTCGGAGAATCCCCAGCAGAACTGATCACGCGAGGCGCTGGATAATTGAACGGTGGGGCAAGGTCGAGTGCCGGTGGGTAACGGTTGGCCGCCGCGTGTGGTGATGCGCAGGGCCGGAGGATTGCGCACGCTCGAGGCGGCGTTGATCCGCAGTGGTCTGGGGCCGGTCGCGGGTGTCGACGAGGCGGGGCGCGGCCCCTGCGCGGGACCACTGGTGGTGGCGGCGTGCCTGCTGGCCCCGAAGGCCTACGACAGGCTGGCCGGCCTCGACGACTCCAAGAAGCTCACCGAGGCCACTCGCGAAGAGCTGTATCCGGTGATCGTCCGTCTGGCACTCGCTTATCAGGTCGTCGTGATCCCGGCCTGGGAGATCGACTCGATCGGCATCCACGTCGCCAATATCGAGGGGATGCGCCGCGCCGTGGCCGGGCTCCGGCGCACTCCCGGCTACGTGCTGACCGATGGGTTCCGGGTGCCCGGCATACCGGTGCCTTCGCTGCCGGTGATCGGCGGCGACGGTGCGGCGGCCTGCATCGCGGCGGCCAGCATCCTGGCCAAGGTCACCAGGGACCGCATCATGGTCGAGCTGGACGGGCGGTTCCCCGGCTACGGATTCGCCGCCCACAAGGGCTACAACACGCCCGAGCACACCGCCGCGTTGCAACGTCTCGGCCCGAGCAGCGAGCACCGGCGCTCCTGGCGCAACGTACGCGAAGCCGCCGGGTTGCGCCCGGTCGCGGCGGCGGCCGATGTCGCGGACGCCGTACTGGCCGAGGGCTTGGACGAGGCGCTGTCGGAGCAGTTTCCGAACGGGCGTACGGCTGGCCGAGTAGCTACCGATGCAGCGCATGCGCGATGATGTCACCACACGACGCGATGCGGCGAGAAGGAGGACGTCCCACCCGATGAGTGCCGAGGACCTCGAGAAGTACGAAACCGAGATGGAGCTCTCGCTGTATCGCGAGTACAAGGACATCGTCGGTCAGTTTTCGTACGTGGTGGAGACCGAGCGCCGCTTCTACCTGGCCAATTCCGTGGAGCTGCGGCCGCAGAACGCGGACGGCGAGGTGTACTTCGAGGTGCGGATGAGCGACGCGTGGGTCTGGGACATGTACCGCCCGGCCCGCTTCGTCAAGCACGTCCGGGTCATCACCTTCAAAGACGTCAACATCGAGGAGCTGGAGAAGCCGGACCTGCGCTTGCCCGAGTGAGCCCGCCCGGCGTTCTGCACAGCGACTCGGTTATCAACAGGTTTTCCAATCCCCCAGGTCGGCGGCGCTGACCTGATCCGGCTGCGGCGCACGCTGGCCGGGTGACGGACAAACAGGCGCTCGGCGCGCACGGGGAGGAACTGGCGGCGGACTTTCTGCGCGCCGCGGGGATGGAGATCGTCGCCAGGAACTGGCGGTGCCGATACGGCGAGCTCGATCTGATCGCCCGCGACGGGGATGTGACCGCGTTCGTCGAGGTCAAGACCCGCTCCGGGTTGGGCTACGGCACACCCGCGGAGTCGGTCACCTTCGCCAAGCGGAAGCGGATCCGGCGGCTGGCGCTGCTGTGGCTGGCCGAGCAGGAGGGGCCGTGGCGGCGCATCCGGTTCGACGTGGTGTCGGTGCTGGTGGCGCGGGGGCGTACGCCGGTCATCGACCATCTCGAGGCGGTGTTCTGAATGGCGCTGGGGCGGGCGCACTCGGTCGCCGTCACCGGCGTGGACGGTCTGCTCGTCGAGATCGAGGCAGATATCGGACAGGGCCTGCCATCGGTCCACCTGGTCGGGCTTCCCGACACCGCGTTGCAGGAGTCCCGTGACCGGATCCGCTCCGCGGTGGCGAACTCGGGGGAGAAGTGGCCCGACGGCCGGGTGGTTCTCGCGCTGTCGCCCGCGACACTGCCGAAGCTGGGCAGCGTGTACGACTTGGCGCTCGCGATCGCCGTGCTGGACGCGTCCGGCTCGGTGCCCTCCGAACGGCTCGCGAAGACGGTGCTGCTCGGCGAACTCGCGCTGGACGGACGGGTGCGGCGAGTGCGCGGCATCCTGCCCGCCGTGCTCGCCGCGCGCAGGGCGGGCTGGTCGACCGTCGTGGTGCCCGCGGTGACCCTGGCGGAGGCCGGGCTCGTCGAGGGCATCGAGGTCTTCGGGGCGCGCAGTTTGCGCGCGGTGGTGGCCTGGTTGCGCGGGGAAGGCGCGCTCGACGAGCCGGACGGCGACCTGCCGGACACGGTGCGCCACGGCGGCGATCTGAGCGAGGTGGTGGGGCAGGAAGAAGCCCGCTGGGCTTTGGAGGTGGCCGCTGCGGGCGGGCACCACCTGCTGCTCACCGGGCCGCCCGGCATCGGCAAAACCATGCTGGCCCAACGTCTTCCTGGGCTGCTGCCACCACTCACGGAGACCGAGGCGCTGGAGGTCACCGCCATCCACTCCATGGCGGGCACACTCGCAGGCGATCACCCGTTGGTCACCGCGCCGCCGTTCGTCGCCCCGCACCACTCGACCTCGGTGACCGCGATGATCGGCGGCGGATCGGGGACCGCCAGGCCGGGCGCGGTCAGCCGAGCCCACCGCGGTGTTCTGTTCCTCGACGAATGTGCCGAGCTCGGCACGAAAGTGCTGGAAGCGATGCGAACGCCGTTGGAAGAAGGGGAAGTGCGCATCGCCCGGCGCGACGGTGTCGCGCGGTACCCGGCCCGCTTCCAGCTGGTGCTGGCGGCCAATCCGTGCCCATGTGCTCCGGCGCGCGACGTCGACTGCATCTGCGCGCCGCTGGCTCGCCGTCGCTATCTCGGCAAATTGTCCGGTCCGCTGATGGACCGGATCGACATCTGGGTGCGGATGCACGGGCAGTCCGGCGCGGCGTTCAGCACCGATGCGGCCGAGAGCAGCGAGGTGGTCCGCGGCCGGGTCGCCGTCGCACGGCGCGCTGCCGCCGCCCGGTGGCGCGAATACGGATGGCTCACCAACGCTGAGGTTCCCGGCCACATCCTGCGTCAACGATTCCGGTTGCCGCGCGAATCGCTCGCTCCGGTCGAGGCCGCGTTGCGTCTCGGTCGCATGTCCGCGCGGGGTGCCGACCGAGCCATCCGCGTCGCGTGGACCATCTGCGATCTGCGCGGCGGCGAGCTGCCCTCGGCGCAGGACGTACTGTCCGCGTTGAACTTCCGTCAGCGGGGTGCGCAATGAGTGCGACAGTGCCGCCCGAAGGCGCGGACGACCTGCCTGTGGCGGTCGATGTGCCTACCGCCGAGCGTGTGGCTGGGGTTGCGGACGTGCTTGCGGGCGCGGACGTAGTTGCAGCCGATAGGGCGTGTGTGGCGGTCGATGTGCCTACTGCCGAGCGTGTGGCTGGGGTCGTGGATGTGCTTGCGGGCGCGAACGCAACTGCAGCCGACAGCGGGTGTGTGGCAGGCGACGTGTCCACCGCCGAGGACGGGCCGCGGGTCGCGGACGCGCTTGCGGGCGCGAACGCAACTGCAGCCGACAGCGCGCCTGTGGCGGCCGATTTGCCTGCGGTGGTGGACATGCCTCGAAGCATTGATTTATCCGGCGTCGTGAATCTGCCAGCGATTGTCGGCGCCCCTGTGGTCTTCGGGGCAATGGCGGGGGCCCACATGCGCGCAGCCGCAGATGCGCCTGCAGTCGCCGAGGTGGTTGTTCCTGGTGTCGGACAGGCGCGTGAGGCCGTGGACGTGCCCGCGTCAATAGATCTGCCTGCCCGGGCGGGTTTGTCCGTGGTTGTAGACGTGGCTGGGAATGCGGAATGGCGCGAGGTGGATGTGCCTGCCGTTGTCGAGGTGCCCGCGATGGTGGCGGTCTCTGGAGTCGGGGACTCGAGTGCAGGCGCGGATCGCTCTGTGCTCGCGGAGGTGGCTGCTACGGCGAACGGAGTACCGGTTGTCGAGACGCCGGCAGCGGCGGGCGTTCCTGGGGTCGTAGATGCGCCTGCGGTGGTTGGTGTGCCCGTGAGCGGAGCGGGATCGTCGTCCGGTGAATGCGACGACCCGCGGCTCGCGTGGGTGTATCTGTCGCGGGTGGTGCAGGGGCCGTGTGCTCCGCTGTCGGCGCTCATCGAGTCGGTCGGGGTTGTCGAGGCGGCCCGTGCCGTGCGGGAGTGCGCGTTGCCCGAGCCGCTTCGCGGGCCCACGGCGCAGCGGCGCGACATCGACCTCGCGGCGCGGGATCTCGAGACCGTCGAGCGGATCGGCGGGCGCGTGGTGACGCCGGACGATCCGGAATGGCCCGCATGGCGCATGCTCGGTCTCGCCCAGCTCGAGCCGGGCAAGGATCGCGACGGCGCGGTACCGCTGGTGTTGTGGGTACGTGGCCCGCGCTCGTTGCTGGAATCCAGTGAACGCGCGGTGGCGGTGGTCGGTGCGCGGTGCAGCACCGGCTACGGAAACCGGGTCACGGGGGAGATCGCGGGCGACCTCGCCGCGCAGGGGTGGACCATCGTGTCCGGAGCGGCGTTCGGTATCGACGGCATGGCGCACCGGGCAGCGCTGGCGGTGGAAGGCCCCACGATCGCCGTGCTGGCCTGCGGCATCGACCGGCCCTATCCGGTGCAGCACGAACGCCTGCTGGCCGATATAGCCGAATCAGGCTTGGTCGTCAGCGAATACCCGCCCGGCGTCACCGCACAGAAGCATCAGTTCCTGGCCCGGAACCGCTTGATCGCCGCTCTCGCCGACGGCGTGCTCGTCGTCGAGGCGGGCCTGCGCAGCGGCGCGCGCAACACCGTCAAATGGGCACGCCGCATGGGTCGTCCCGCCTTGGCCGTGCCGGGTCCGGTGACCTCGGCCGCTTCGGTGGGCTGTCACCGCATGATCCGCGACGGCGAAGCCCTGCTGGTGACCCGAGCCGAAGAAGTCGTCGACGAGGCCGGACCGTTGCGGCTGTCGATCCCCGCGACGGCACCGGGCGGCAATCCGGAGGATCAGCTGACCGGAGACGACGCGCTGGTCTTCGCCGCGCTGCCGAGAATCGGCTCACGACTCCCACTGGAGGTCGCCCGGCAGTGCGGATTGTCGCTTCCGGTGGTCCGTGCGACTTTGTCCGCTCTCGAATTGGCGGGTCTGGTGTCCAGTGACGAAAGCGGTTGGCACCGAACGGTACGGGGTCGATGAGCGTGTTCGGCGCGGTCGCTTGCCATCCGGGCCACGGGTGGGGACGGTGGAGGCATGGAGGAACTGCCCGAAGATCTGGAAGCGCTGCTGACGGAGTACGGCAGGCATCTGCGGCTCGGGCGCAACCGCTCGGAGCACACGGTGCGCGCGTATCTGGGGGACGCGCGATCCTTGCTGGAGCATCTGTACGCGCGATCGGCGGATTCGGCGATTCGCGAACTGGACCTGATGTTGCTGCGTTCGTGGCTGGCCCGGCAAGCCGCCACGGGTGCGGCGCGCACGACTGTGGCCCGGCGGGCGTCATCGGCGCGCACGTTCACCGCGTGGCTCACCCGGACCGGCCGGCTGCCTGTCGATCCCGGACTGCGTTTGGGGTCGCCGAAGGCGCATCGCGTGCTGCCCGCCGTACTCGGGCGGCAACAGGCGCTCGGTGCCATGGACGCGGCGGAATCCGGTGCCGCGCAGCGCGATCCGATGGCGCTGCGCGATCGGGCGATCGTGGAGTTGCTGTACGCCACCGGTATCCGGGTCAGCGAGTTGTGCGGGCTGGACATCGAAGACGTGGACCGCGAGCGGCGCGTGGTGCGGGTGCTCGGCAAAGGCAACAAGGAGCGCTCGGCGCCGTTCGGCACGCCCGCCGACGAGGCGGTAGGCAACTGGCTGCGCTACGGACGCCCCGCTTTCGCCACCGCGGACTCGGGTCGAGCGCTGCTGCTCGGCCGCCGCGGCAGGCGCTTGGATCAGCGCCAGGCCAGAACCGTTGTGCACGAGGTGGTCTCGGCCATCCCCGGCGCACCGGACCTGGCGCCGCACGGTCTGCGGCACACCGCGGCGACCCACCTCCTCGAGGGCGGTGCCGACCTGCGCGTGGTCCAGGAACTCCTCGGACACGCAAGCATGGCCACCACTCAGCTCTACACCCACGTCTCCATCGACCGTCTCAAGAAGGTGCACGACCAGGCTCACCCCCGCGCCTGACCCGCTCGTGGGGCGGTGGCGGCGACGGGGCGTAGTGCGTGCACGTTGGTTTCGCCGATACCCAAGTGATCGGTCCGGGTGAGGGCCGAGCGAACGAGTGCATGCAGCTCACCTTCGGCGACGCGGCGTCCATCGGCTTCGGCCCTTTGGGGTCACGCGGAGACGGCGGCATCTTGAAGGCGACGACAAATAGCCCGGCTGTCGACGCCAATCACGGCGTCGGCAACCGGTCGGATGGCCGGGCACGCTGTCCTCCGGTACCGCCAGCGGGCGCGCACGTGCACAGTGCGCCGGGCCCATGCTTTGGCCTGTTGGAGCGCGTGCGGCCCGTGGCGTGCCGCTGGACCTGCCGGGAGGGCGGTGGTCCGTGTGTTGGCCTGCTGGAGCATGTGAGAGTGTGGGCGGCCCCGTGGCGCGCCGCTGGGCCTGCTGGAGTGTGCGTGAAGGCGCGCGTTCGTGTGTTGGCCTGCTGGAGCGTGTGCGAGTGCTGGCGGGCCGTGCTGGCCATCCTGGAGTGTCTGGGGGCGGTGGTTCGTGTGGTTGGCCTGCTGGAGCGTGTGCGAGTGCTGGCGGCCCGTGCTAGCCATCCTGAAGTGTGCGTGGGGGCGGCGGTTCGTGTGTTGGCCTGTGCTGGAGCGTGTGCGAGTGCTGGCGGCCCGTGCTGGCCATCCTGGAGTGTCTGGGGGCGGTGGTTCGTGTGGTTGGCCTGCTGGAGCGTGTGCGAGTGCTGGCGGCCCGTGCTGGCCATCCTGAAGTGTGCGTGGGGGCGGCGGTTCGTGTGTTGGCCTGCTGGAGTGTGTGAGGGGCGGCGGTCCGTGCTTTGCCCTGCCGAAGCGTGTGCGAGTGTGGGCGGCTGGTGCCCTTGGCTTGCTGGAGTGTGTGGGGGCGGCGGTTCGTGCGTGGGCCTGCTGGAGAGTGTGGGTGAGGGAGGCGTGGCCTGTGCGTTGGCCTACCGGAGTGTGGGCGGCCGGTGCTCTTGGCCTGCTGGACTGTGCGAGTGTGGGCGGGGCCAGTGCCTTAGCCTGCCTGCCTGCCTGCCGGCGCGTGTGCGTGGGAGGCCGTGTGGGCTTTATCGAGTGAGCCGCATCCATTTTGCTCGTCGCGCCCCTGCCGAACCCGCACCTTCGCAGTGCGGTCGCCGGTTCCGCCCAGGCGGCGCGCGCCGCCACTACGACACCCGGCATCGTCGCAGGCCGCGATCTCCCGGACAAAGGGAGTGAGTGGACAAGCGACAACATCCGACCCGTCACGGGCTGACGTAGTAATGCACCCGCGCCTCTTGTCCATCCGAGGTATGCCAACCGCCGAGCCCGCTGTACACCTGCCGCCAACCGTGCCGCTCGTACATCGCTATCGCCGCGCCACTGTCGGAGGCCACGGTGAGTACAGCACGGTGCCCCAGGCTCGCGGCCATGCGCGCAGTCGCGGTCAGCAACTGCGAACCCACTCCCACCCGGCGCGCGGCCGGGACGACATACAGCCGGATCACCGAGACGACAGTCTCCGCGCCGACCGATTCGCGCACGACCTCCGGTATTCCGCCGCCCGTGCCGAGTCCGGCGTGCCCGACCACCGCTCCGTCGTGTTCGGCGACAAGGGCCGCGAGGAGTTTGGGCGGCGACAGCCAGCCTGCCGGGTTCGCAGGCCACACGTCCGGATACCGATCGCTGTCGTGGACGTGCCGCAGTGCCGCGGCGCAGGCGTCGAGATCACCCTCGGTGCGCGGTCGAATGATGACGCTCATCTCGACCATTCTTACTGCCCCACGCTGGAGGCAGCATTATTCAGACCGGTCGGTTGGATTTCCGTTCATTGTCGTGCACTGCGGTCCGGTACCGCCTCGCTCGCGCAGCGAAGTAGTCGAATACGCATGTGATCGGCGTTGAGAAAGGGCACCCTTGAGGTAGCGAATCAGTGCCCGCAGTTCACGGCGTACTTCGAGTGGGAAGACGAGCGATGTCTACGTCCAGCGGACCGGAGGCCCTGCGTCGCGAACTGTACCCACTGGTGGGGCAGTCCGCGTGGCGACGCTCGGCCATCGCTTCCGCCTCGCCGCAGCCCGCCGCACCGGACGGGGCGCGGGAGATCTCCCTCGACGGCGGCGCGTCCAGGATGACGATCGGGCGCTCCGTCGCCGCCGACATCATCGTGACTTCCGACCCGACCGTGTCCCGGCTGCACGCCATTCTCGAGCGGGTGGGCGGATGCTGGACCATCGTCGACGACGGATTGTCCAAGAATGGGACATTCGTCAATGGCGAACGTGTGGGCGGTCGGCGGAAGCTCGGTTCCGGCGACATGATTCGCGTGGGTCGATCGGTATTCGTCTTGCGGGTCGACGAGTCCTTCGACGAGGAAATGACTCTCGCCCATTCACCACTGCCGACCCGAAACTCCCTTACCCCGGCCCAGTACGTGGTTCTCGAGGCTCTGTGTCACCCGTACGACGCGCGCGATGCGTACTCGTACCCCGCCTCCAACCGGCAGATCGCGGACAATTTGTGTCTGAGTCTGTCCACGGTGAAGACGCATATGCGGGCGCTGTTCCGGATATTCCAGGTCGAAGCCTTACCCCCGAACCAGAAAAGGCTGTTCCTGGTCGAACGCGCTATCGAATTCGGCATCATCACCGACCAGGAGAGGTAAGGCTCCGGCTGGGAACGAAATGAAATCCGATCAGATCGGCTGAAAACCGGACCCTGCCCCGCCGCGTGCATTCACGTCCGCGACGACCGCGGTGATGTCGGCGCCGAGTTCCGGTCCGAGACACGGCACCCCCAAGTAACCGTTGACCATGCCGACGAGTGTCGTTCCGACGACGAGCGGAGCGCCCGAATCTCCCTCGGCGACACATGTTTGGCTCCACGTCGAATTGCCGCCCGTCAACATATCGCCGTAGGCAGGCCCGCAGGTCCGGCCGGTCGTCCTGCCTTCCTTGCAGACGGTGTCCGGGAATCGAGCCGGTCCGCCCAGGCCGGTGATGGTGGTTCCGCCCACTTGGTTGACCGGCGTCACCTTCCCCGGATCGAATTCGATGACGGCGTAGTCCATGTCGTTGTTGGCGTAGACGATGGTGCCGAGGGTGCCGGCATCGCGATCGTTCTCCGAGACGATGGCGGCATTCGCCCCACCACAATGCCCCGCCGTGAACCCGACCAGCCGACCACCGGAGTCGCGTCCGATCGTGGTCAGAGTGCAGATGTTCTGACCGCCGACGACGATGCCGGAGCCGCCACCCAGCACGGATGGCGTCGCGGCCTGCGCGGTCCCAGGTGCTCCGAACGGCGCTGTCAGCGCGGCGAATGCCGCCGCAGCGCCCACGAGTTTCCTGAACTTGGTCATCCGGTAATTCAACCGCACTTGTCCGTGCGTCACCGTCGATTCCCAGATGTTCACGTGGCAGGGATAGGGCTCGAAACGAATTTCTTCATCGGGACGGGAATCGATGGTCAGATGTGATGCGCCTCGGGTCTACGCCCGAGGCGCACTCGTGTTCGACGAGCTTATGACGAAACGCGATCAGGCGGCGCAAACGGCCACGGCAACCGCATTGGCCACCGGCGGAAGCAGCAACAGAGGAGCGCAGAAAATGCCCAGCGGCCAAATCAGGCCCAGTGTCGCGGGCTCGACCTGGACAGGTACCGGATGGTCCGCCACTTGCACCGGTCCCGGTGCTACGTCCGGGGCTGCGGAAGCGAAACCTGACCCGAGGGCGATGATCGGTGCGAGCGCTACCGCCGCCGCCGTTACGCGCATTTTGTTCGTGATCATGATGTGTCTCCAGTGGTTGATTGCTTCACCAGCCCTCGTTTGTTGAAGGCCTCAGTGTGAACACACAACCAACTCTGCTCGGAGCAAGCGCAAGAGGCCATCAGCCTCCGGGTCGGAATCATTCATACCGGAGGAGGCGAGATGACATCGGAATCGCTATTCTGCGCGAACCGAATGTGGCCGTCGAATCAGGCGGTGGCGCGCCGGACGGTGATCTCACCTGCCCGGCGCGGCCCGCCGAAACGATCAGCCGTGCGCGACCGGAGCGGGATCCGGCTGCTCGGCCGGTTGCGGACGCCGGGCGCGCAGCAGCACCGCGCCGAGCGCGGCGGCGGCGATGCTGAATCCGGCGCTGATCCACGCGCCCGTGGACATCGCGGCGGTGAAGGCGTCCTTGGCGGGCTCGACGTAGCCGAGCTGGAAGGCGGCGCCGATGGATTCACGCGCCGTGTCGGGCGCGTCGGCGGGCATGTTCGAGGTGAACACACCGGCCAGCACGCTACCGAGGACGGCGATGCTGATCGCCATGCCGACTTGCTGGATCGTGTCGTTCATCGCGGAGCCGACACCGGCGTGCTCCAGCGGAATGGCGCTCATGATGGCCGCGTAGGCGGCCGGACCCGCCAAGCCGCCGCCCACACCCATCACCAGCATGCTGACCAGCACCCAGAGATATCCGCTCCCGAGCGCGAGGATGCCGAAGGCCACTCCCATGACGAGCAGGCCCGACACGACGAGTGTCTTGTTGCTCAGCGTCTTGCCGAGCGTCGCGCCGAGGCCGTTGCAGACCGCGGCGGCCACGGCGTACGGGAGCAACGCCAGTCCGGCCTTCATCGGGCCGTAGCCGAGTACGAACTGCAAGTACTGAGTGAGCATCAGCATGACCGCACCCATGCCGAAGACCATCAGCAACAGGGTGAAACAGGTGCCGGTGAAATCGCGGCTGCGGAACACCGCCAACGGCAGCATCGGATGTGCCGAACGGCTCTCCCAGATGACGAAGGCGGTCGCCGCGACAGCGGCCAGCGCGAGCACGCCGAAGTTCCATTCCCGTTCGATGATCACGTAGACCGTGGCGCTCAGCGCCACGACGGAAAGGACGACGCCGACGATGTCGACCGGTCGCTGCTCACCGGTGGTCTCCGGCATCAGCACGACGGCCGCGATGATCGCGAGCGCCGCCACCGGGATATTGAGCAGGAAGACCGATCCCCACCAGTAGTGCTGGAGCAGGAAGCCGCCCAGCGTGGGACCGGCGACGATGCCGACCATGGAGACCGTCGACCACGCCGCCATCGCCGTGCGCCGTTCGTCCTCGGCGAAGCTGGTCATCAGGATCGACAGCGTCGACGGCATCAACAGCGACCCACCGACGCCCATCGCGACGCGGGCGGCCACGACCTGCCACGGTTCGGTCGCCAGTACGGCGGCCAGCGAGGCCATCCCGAACACGGCGAGCCCGGTGATCAGCGCTCGTCGCCTGCCGAACCGGTCGGACAAGCTGCCCGCGGTGAGCAGGAGCCCGGCGAAGACCAGCACGTAGGCGTCCAGGATCCACTGGACATCCGACGGTGTCGCGCCCAGTTCCCGGATCAGCGAGGGGATGGCGAGATTCAGCACGGTGCTGTCGAGCATCAGCACCAGCAAGGACAGACAGAGGACCCCCAGGACCCACCAGCGCCGGGGGTCTCGCACAATGTTCGATTCCACTCGCACAGCGTACGAGAAACTCGAACAGTGTGCGAGCGATTATAAGATCGTGTTGTGACCAAGCAGTTCGCGTCGGTATGGACCAAGCAGCCGCGCCAGCCCAAATCGCCCGGGCTGCGCCGCGAGCAGATCATCGCGGCGGCCGTCGAGATTCTCGACGCCGAGGGGCTGGAGTCGCTGAGCATGCGCAAGCTCGGCGCGAAACTGGGTGCGGGGGCGACCAGTCTCTACTGGCACGTCTCCAACAAGGACGAGTTGCTGGAATTGGTGCTCGATGAGTTCTGGGGTCTGGTCCGGACCCCGGAGCCCGAGGAGGCGTCCTGGCGTGAACTGCTGAACACCTTCGCCTACAACTTGCGCGCGTCCATCAGGGAGCACCCATGGATGGCGTCGCTGGTCGGGCAACTGCCGAGCATCGGCCCCAACTCGCTGCGTTTGAGCGATCGGCTGCGCCGCGCGTTCGTCCGGGCGGGTTTTCATGGCGTGGACATCTATCTGGCGAGCGGCACGGTGATGTGTTTCGTCTTAGGCCAGGTGATTCCGGAGATCGCATGGGACAAGGTATCCGAGGGGATGGAGATCGACGCCGACGGCGTGCTGCGCGTGATGCAGGACGTGGCCGGCGACTATCCCGAGATGCTGGCGGACTATCGGGCGACCGTGCCGACCGACCAGGAGGCCGGGCGTGCGATGGCGTTCGACTTCGGCTTGCTCTGCGTCCTCGATGGCCTGGAAGCTCGCCTGCGCAACCTGCGGGAACCCGGGCAAGAGTCGCGGGCGGCGGGATCGCCCGTGGGTGACGCTGAACAAACATGAAACAGGTTCTCGGTAGTCGAAACGGGCTGAAAATCGGGATTGTGCCGATAAATTGAAACGTGTTCTATAGACGTGATCCGGTACCGGATCACGCATGGCCACGCGGCGCGCCCGAGCGTCGATGCGCAGAAAGGCGTCTGACGTGAGCACGCACACCGTTCTCGGCCGAGAGGTGCGCATGCCGGTCCGCATCCGGCTCGCGCACGCGTTCATGGCCACCTATCTGGTGCCCGCTGAACGGGCGCAGCGCCTCATCGACTACTCCGGCTTGGGGATTCTCCGGCTCCCGGGCGGGCGGGCGATGTGCACGCTGGTCTTCGTCGACTACGTCGACGGCGATCTGGGTCCGTACAACGAGTTCGGCGTCTCGTTCATGGTGCGCCACCACACCGCGGGGGCGCCCTCCGGAATCGGCGACCTGCGGGCGCTGGTGACCGGGCAGGCCGGCGTGTTCATCCACAAGCTGCCGGTGGACGGCGAGTTCACTTTGGCCGCAGGGCGTGGCATCTGGGGCTTTCCGAAGGAACTCGCCGAATTCGTCGTCGATCACGACGGCCGGACGCGCAGCGGCGCGCTGCACCAGGACGGGCAGCTCATCGCCGATCTCACGGTGCGGCCGGGATTCGCGACCCCGAACGGTCGCGCCGCGGCGTCCTCGTTCGACGCCTACTCGCACATCGACGGCGTCACTCGCTGCACGCGCTGGGAGATGCGGCCTTCCGGCATGCGTGCGCGTTTCGGCGGGGCGGAGCTGACGCTGGGCGACCATGCGATCGCCGCGGAACTCCGGTCGCTCGGTCTGCCGCGGCGTGCGTCGATGTCGTCGTCCGTCTCGCGGCTGGCGATGACGTTCGAAGACGCGATCTCGATCTGACGTGCCTTCCGCATAACCACCCGGTCACGGGCGGGTGGGGTACGTGGACGGTCCGGCGCGGCTGCGGTTAGCCTGGCTTAGCGGATCGTTTGCCAGCGCTCTAAGTTATGGAGTGTGCCCGTGATCGTCGCCGACCGGACCTGCGTCGCTGATGGGCGCTGTGAACAGCGGATATCGCACGATTTCGGGTGGCTTGCGCAAGTGATTTCCGGTACTGGATACGCGCCGAAACTCTGGTTGCTGAGTTATTCAGAAACGTTCGGGTCTTCGGCCGGCCGACCGGACCGCTCGATGGTCAGTGTGCTCGCCCGGACAAGATTCTCAGGACACGTGACGGAGTCGGTCGCGTTCCCGCCGCCGGTGATGGTGCGCCGCGAGCTGCCCCGATCCCCACTAGCGTGGTGTGTCGTGACCACCGTGCAGTCCGGCGTCCTCCTGCGCATCGGAACACCGCCTGGCGCAACGACATGCAGACCCGCGGGGCGCGAGCGGGTCGCCCTCGCGAGGCGCAGGTGGGCGGACGCCCGATGTCGTTCGACCCGAACCGAGGCGGCGTGACGCTCCCGAACCCGAACCCCGGAGCCGAAGGGGAAGAGGGTGAGGAGGAGCTCGACTACCGCTTCACGCTCGCCAACGAGCGCACCTTCCTGGCTTGGATGCGGACCTCGCTCGGACTGCTGGCCGGTGGCGTCGCGGTGCACACACTGGTTCAGTCGTTCCGGATCGCGGGATTGCGGCGCGCGATCGCGCTCAGCTGCCTGGTCTTGGCGGCGGTCGTCGCGATCGGCGCGTACGGGCACTGGCGGCGCATCGGCGTGGCCATGCGGCGCGGCGATCCGCTGCCGGAGACGGTGCTGGTGCCGATCCTGTCGGCGGGCATCGCGATCGTCTCGGTACTGGCGGCGGTGGCGGTGCTGCTGCGGTGAGCGCGCCACATCTATCCGCCGAACGCACCGCACTGGCGTGGCGGCGCACCGCCGTGTCGGCGATGGTCGTCGGCACGCTGTTCCTGCATCAGGCTCTCGGCAGCGGATGGCGTGCGGCCGCGGTCGCGCCCATCGGAGCCGCGATCGCGATGGCGGCGCTGACGGGGGCTTGTTATCTGCGCAACCGCGGTCTTCGCCGGGGCCGCTACGCCCACGGTGGTCGCGTCATCGCCGCGACGGCCGCGGCCGTGGTCGTGGTCGCGCTGGCCGCCGCGGCGGCCGGTTCTCTCGAACCGCTGCCTTGATCGGGTAGCGGCCCAGCAAAGTTGGCCGAGACGACAGGAGGACGACAATGTGCACAGCGAGCGAGCCGAGCGGCTTCATCGTCGCGGAGCACGAGCGTGCGATCGCCGCGCTGCCATTCGCCGACAGGACCGACCTGGCCGACGCCGATCGCGGCTTCGTGGCCGCGCTGGAACCCGGGGTGGTCACCTCCGAAGACGGAACCGTCGTCTGGGACAACGACTCCTACTCGTTCCTGCGCGAACCCTGCCCGCCCTCGGTCCATCCGAGCCTGTGGCGGCAGTCCGGCCTCGCGGTGCGACAGGGGTTGTACGAGGTGTGCGCGGGCATCTATCAGATCCGTGGTTTCGACATCTCCAATATGACGCTGGTCGAAGGCGAGACCGGAGTCCTCGTGATCGATCCGCTGATCTCGGTCGAGACCGCCGCGGCCGGTCTCGCGCTCTACCGCGCGCATCGTGGCGACCGCCCGGTGACCGGTCTGATCTACACGCATTCGCACGCCGACCATTTCGGCGGAGCCTGCGGCGTCATCACCGCCGAGGAGGTCGAGACGGGACGCTGCCCGGTGCTGGCGCCTGCCGGATTCCTGGAACACGCGGTCGCGGAGAACATCTACGCTGGCACGGCGATGGCGCGCCGTGCGGGGTACATGTACGGCGCCGTGCTACCGCGCGGTCCGCTGGGCGCGGTGGGCTCCGGGCTGGGCCAGACCACGTCGGTCGGCACGGTCACGCTGATCCCCCCGACCGTCGACATCACCGCCACCGGGGAAGAGAAGACGATCGACGGCATACGGATGGTCTTCCAGCTCACGCCCGGCACCGAAGCGCCCGCGGAGATGAATTTCCACTTCCCCGACCGTCGCGCGCTGTGCATGGCGGAGAACGCGACCCACACCCTGCACAATGTGCTCACGTTGCGCGGCGCGCTGGTGCGTGACGCGCATGTCTGGGCGAAATACCTGACCGAGGCGATCAACCTGTTCGCCCGTGACTCCGACGTCGTCTTCGCCTCGCACCATTGGCCGACCTGGGGCACCGACCGCCTGGTGGAGTTCCTCTCGCTGCAACGGGATCTGTACGGGTATCTGCACGACCAGACCGTCCGCCTGCTGAACCAGGGCTACGTCGGCGCGGAGATCGCCGAGTTGGTCGCCCTCCCGCCCGCCATCGAGGAGGCCTGGCACGCGCGCGGGTACTACGGCTCGGTCAGTCACAACGTGAAGGCTGTCTATCAGCGCTACATGGGGTGGTTCGACGGCAACCCCGCACATCTGTGGGAGCATCCGCCGGTCGAATCCGCCCGGCGGCACGTGGAATTCATGGGCGGTGCGGAAGAAGTGCTCCGCAAAGCGCGGGCCTCCTACGACGCCGGGGACTACCGCTGGGTGGCGCAGGTGGTCAACTATGTCATCTTCGCCGATCCGGACAACGACGCCGCGAAAGAATTGCAGGCCAGCACGTTCGAGCAACTGGGCTACGGCGCGGAGAACGCCACGTGGCGCAACTTCTATCTCAGCGGCGCCTACGAACTGCGCTACGGCTCGTTCGGCACGCCCACCAAGACGGAATCGGCCACCATGGCGGCGGCGCTGTCCGTCGACCAGATCTTCGACGCGCTGGCGTTGCGCGTCGACGGCCCGAAGGCGTGGAACCATCGGCTGGTGACGGACTGGATCCTCACCGACCAGGACCGCACCCATCGGCTCGAGTTGCGCAACGGCCGCCTCACCCACTTCGACGTCGCCCCGGGCATGTCCCTGCCGGAAGCGGATGCCACCTTCACGCTGGCCAAGGCAACACTGATCCGCGTGTTGCTGGCCGGCGACGACTTCGGCGTCGCGGCGGCCGCCGGCGACATCGTCATCGAGGGAGACGTCACCAAGCTCGCCGAACTGGTCGACATCTTCGACGCCCCGGACCCCGATTTCGCGATCGTCACACCATAGTCCGCGCTCTGCTCATCTCGCCTCGCGGCCGAAGAAATAGCCGACCACGATCCCGGCGAGGCCCGACACCGGCGCCAGGTATTGCGTCAGTTCCTGTGCGGGCAGACCTTTGACGATGCCGAACATGACTCCGGCCACCGTGCCCGCCACCAGCGCGGCGGCGAGTCCTGCGCGGTAGCGCGCCTCCAGGATCTTGTTCTTCGCCTCCGCCTCTTCTTTGATCAGCTCGGTGCGGCGCGACTCCGCCTGCAGTTCATGGTCGCGCCGAGCTCGATCGACGGCCTCGGTGTCGGCATAGGCCGATGCTTGGTATTCGCGCTTCGCCGTGATGTAGGTCATCATCTGGTCGAACGAAAGGGACTCGACGCCCATCAGTCGAGAAGATTCGATGATCTCCTGGATCTCGGCACGGCTGTCGAGTGCCTCGCCGTAAATGGGCGAGGCCGGATCGCTGTCCACAGGGAAATTCACAGGACCCTCGGCCATTTCGGGTTCGCCGGTCACCGGAACAGTATCGCCCCGTCGTCGCTGCCCTGCTGGTTGATCAAAAGTTCTGATACAAAGCACTTTTCGGTTGTTCCGAACGTACGGCCGTTCCGTCATCGTTCAATCGGACGTCGGCAATGTCGCGAGGTATCGGCCCGCAACGAAGCGCTGGGTCAGCCGCATCACGGGTCCGCCGAGCCGGGTGTACCAGGTGGCTGGGCGGGAGAACGCGACGATCAGCCCGTACACCATGTCGTCGGCGGAGTCGTACTCGACCGCGAACAATTCTTCACCGGAGGCCGGGTGCCCGGGCAGGGTGCCGTAGGCGAAACCCCGCCGGTCGGGTTCGTCGAGGACGTACACCACCCGGCACGGAGCGGTGATCCCGAACGGCCCGACTCCGAGCCGCACGGTGACGGCGGTGCCGGGCTCGGCCGTCGGAGTATCGGCGGATCGGAAGATCCCGGTGCCCTTCTGCACGCGGTAGGCCAGAATCTGCGCCCCCGCCTGCTCGAACAGCGCGCGTCCCCGGCCGATGCGCCGCCGCAGCCGTAACCCGTGATAGCCCTCCGGCGCCACACCCCGGGTCGCGCCGAGTTCGGAGTACGTGAACGGCTCCAGTCCATCCGCCATGTCCTGATCTTCGCCCCACGGCCTACGGTCTCGCCACCTTCTGCCGCAGACACGCCGGTCCGGGGGCGCCGAGGCCGCCGACCGATGCGCTGCGACGCGGCGGATCGTCCGACGCTGGAACCAGGACGCACCGGCTTGAGCCGCAGGGGAGTGAGATGCAGAAGCCCTAGGGGGTCCAGATACTCACGGTTGCGGTGGAGACCGCCCTCGACGCGGGCTCCCCAGTGCAGACACACCGCCACGCATCCCAGGTGCCCCGACTCCAGCGTGCCGATCCGGGTACCTCGTCCGACCCGCCTTCCCACGGGGACTTCGGCGCGAACGGGCTCGTATGTCGTGCGCAGCCCGCCGGAGTGGTCGATGGAAACGACCGGCTTGTCGGCCACCGTTCCGGCGAAAATGACGATCCCCTCTCCCGCCGCGAGCACAGCTTGCCCCTCGGCGCCTGCCAGATCGACCCCCCGATGCCCCGGTAGCCAGTTCTGCGCGGGTTTGTCGAAGTGCCGAACCACCGCGGGGCGCGGCTGCAGGGGCCAGTCGAATCGCCCTTCGGGTCGGGCTGTCGCGGTCGGCGCCGCCGCGACGATCGCGGCGATGCCGAGAGCCAGCGCCGAAGAAGACCGCCGCCGCATCGCATTCGACCTGGTCATTCGCGCTGCGCCGGGAGGTCCGACTACGGCCCGCAGAGGGGTGCGGGCGGTGCGCACAGGTCGCTACCGGGGGCGGAACTCGTCTCATGCCGGTCGTCCTTACCGCCACCGAGTCCGGCTTGCCGGAAGGGCAGCGGCGCGCGACGCGGCAGGCCGGACAGAGACGGCAGGCAGACGGAGCCCGTGCAGGCCCCGAGCCCGGGTTTCACGGCAGGCGTCTCGGCCCCGACCGGCGGCGCGGTCACAATGCCGAGCGCGAAGAACAGCGGAAGAAGAAGGGTTGTCGCGGTGGAGATCGGTTTCATGGCTCAACCCTTCCGCGGCTCCGGCGTCGCCGAGGGCTCGATCCGTGGAATGGGGATAACCCGCTCGACTGTGGAAAGCCGCCGTTCCGCCTGGTCGGAGGCTTCGGATCGGACCGATTTAGATCTGGTGCCCCGAGGTCGTAAACTGATCGAGCGGTCTGTGCGTGCATGGACCGACTTCGCGCGCCACCGTGCTTGTTCACAGCGGCGCTGTTCGAATCGAGCTCGAGACAATTGGGTTCGCGGCAGCGTGTTCGGAACAGGGAATCGCCGGCTGGTCCCCACCTTCGTGGTCGGGTCCGACGATTCGGTGGCGCCAGGGCAGCGGATCGCCGATTCGCTGCGTCAACCGGCAAACGAAAGAGAGATACGGGAGCCATGGCTGTCGTAACCATGAAGCAGCTGCTCGACAGCGGCGCACACTTCGGACACCAGACCCGGCGCTGGAACCCGAAGATGAAGCGGTTCATCTTCACCGACCGCAACGGCATCTACATCATCGACCTGCAGCAGACGCTGACCTACATCGACAAGGCCTACGAGTTCGTCAAGGAGACCGTCGCCCACGGTGGCACCGTCCTCTTCGTCGGCACCAAGAAGCAGGCCCAGGAGTCGATCGCGGCCGAGGCGACTCGCGTCGGGATGCCCTACGTCAACCAGCGCTGGCTGGGCGGCATGCTCACCAACTTCTCCACCGTGCACAAGCGTCTGCAGCGCCTCAAGGAGCTCGAGGCCATGGAGCAGACCGGTGGCTTCGAGGGTCGCACCAAGAAGGAAATCCTCATGCTGACGCGTGAGATGAACAAGCTGGAGCGCACCCTCGGCGGTATCCGCGACATGCAGAAGGTGCCCTCGGCCATCTGGGTCGTCGACACCAACAAGGAGCACATCGCCGTCGGTGAGGCGCGCAAGCTGAACATCCCGGTCATCGCGATCCTGGACACCAACTGCGACCCCGACCTGGTCGATTACCCGATCCCGGGCAACGACGACGCGATCCGCTCCGCCGCCCTGCTGACCAAGGTCGTCGCCTCCGCGGTGGCCGTGGGCGTGCAGGCGCGCGCCGGTCTGTCCTCGGGCGACGAGAAGCCGGAGGCGGGCGCGGGCGAGCCGCTGGCCGAGTGGGAGCAGGAGCTGCTCGCGCAGGCCGCCCCTGGCGCCGAGGCCGCAGAGACCTCCGCCGAGGCCTGAGCGGACTCGTAACCAGCTGTTTCGGCGGCGATCACGAGCCAGTGCCATCGTGATCGCCGCTGTCAACATCCACACTTCTCCAAAGGAGGCTCGCCGAGAATGGCGAACTACACCGCTGCCGACGTGAAGCGGCTCCGGGAGCTGACCGGCTCCGGCATGATGGATTGTAAGAACGCGCTGGCCGAGACCGACGGTGACTTCGACAAGGCCGTCGAGCTGCTGCGCATCAAGGGCGCGAAGGACGTCGGCAAGCGTGCCGAGCGCACCACCGCCGAAGGCCTGGTCGCCGCCAAGGACGGCGTCATGGTCGAGATCAACTCCGAGACCGACTTCGTCGCGAAGAACGCGGAGTTCCAGCAGCTGGCCGAGCAGGTCGTCGCCGCGGCGGCGTCCGCCAAGCCGGGCGACCTGGACACGCTGAAGGCTCTTGACCTGGGCGGCAAGACCGTCGACGAGGCTGTGCAGGCGCTCGCCGCGAAGATCGGCGAGAAGCTCGAGCTGCGCCGCGTCATCTCGCTGAACGGGCCGGTCGCCACCTACCTGCACAAGCGTGCCTCCGACCTGCCGCCCGCCGTCGGCGTGCTGGTCGAGTACACCGGTGAGGGCGACGCCGCGGCCGAGGCCGCTCGCGCCGCCGCTATGCAGGTCGCCGCACTCAAGGCCAAGTACGTGACCCGCGACGAGGTTCCCGCCGACCTCGTGGAGAACGAGCGCCGCATCGCCGAGCAGACCGCTCGCGAGGAGGGCAAGCCTGAGGCCGCGCTGCCGAAGATCACCGAGGGCCGGGTCAACGGCTTCTTCAAGGACGTCGTGCTGCTCGAGCAGCCGTCGGTCACCGATTCGAAGAAGACCGTCAAGGCTCTGCTGGACGAGGCCGGTGTCACCGTCACCCGCTTCGCCCGCTTCGAGGTCGGCGCGAACTGAGTTTCGCCGCACCTTCAGCGTGCAGGCCCCCCGCCGACCGAACGAACGCCGGTTGACGGGGGGCCTTCTGCTGCCGCTCCAACCGAATAAGGCAGGATAGATGCCGCTCTGCCTTGCTCTACGTCACAGGCGCCTGCCGTGAGCAACGAATCGCCGGAAGAACGACAATCCCTCGCCGAAGGAGACTGGAGACCCATGACGGACCCGGGGACCGATCGCCCAGGATATCGCCGGGTACTGCTGAAACTCGGCGGAGAGATGTTCGGCGGCGGGAAGGTCGGACTCGACCCGGACGTGGTGCAGACGGTGGCCGAGCAGATCGCCGAGGTGGTCGCCACCGGCGTCCAGGTGGCCGTGGTGATCGGCGGCGGGAACTTCTTCCGCGGCGCCGAACTCGAGGAGCGCGGCATGGAACGCGCGCGCTCGGACTACATGGGCATGCTCGGCACGGTGATGAACAGCCTTGCGCTGCAAGACTTTCTGCAGCAGCAAGGCGTGGACACCCGGGTGCAGACCGCGATCACCATGGGCCAGGTCGCCGAGCCCTACCTCCCGCTGCGCGCCAAGCGGCATCTGGAGAAGGGCCGCGTGGTCATCTTCGGAGCGGGCATGGGCATGCCGTACTTCTCCACCGACACCACCGCCGCGCAGCGCGCGCTGGAGATCGGCGCGGACGTGGTCTTGATGGCCAAGGCGGTCGATGGAGTGTTCACCGCCGACCCGCGCGTCGACGAGACCGCGACCATGTACACCGAGATCACCCACAAAGAGGTCATCGAGCGCGACCTCAAGGTCGCGGACGCGACCGCCTTCAGCTTGTGCATGGACAACCAGATGCCGATTCTGGTGTTCAATTTGTTGACCAAGGGCAATATCGCCCGCGCGGTCGCCGGTGAGAAGATCGGCACACTGGTTCGGTCCTGATACCCGCCGACCGCGGATCATGACATGACGACGCTGTGGAGGAAACGGTCGTGATTGAAGAAGCGCTCTTCGACGCCGAGGAGAAGATGGAGAAGGCCGTCTCGGTGGCGAAGGACGATCTCGGAACCATTCGCACCGGTCGCGCGAATCCGGGCATGTTCTCTCGGGTCGTGGTCGACTACTACGGATCGCCGACCCCGATCACCCAGATGTCCAGCATCACGGTGCCGGAGCCGCGCATGGTCGTGATCAAGCCCTACGAGGCGGCCCAGCTCGGGCCGATCGAGACCGCGATCCGCAATTCGGATCTCGGCGTCAACCCCACCAACAACGGGGACATCATCCGCATCTCGGTGCCGCAGCTGACCGAGGAGCGCCGTCGTGAGCTCGCCAAGCAGGCGAGAGGCAAGGGCGAGGACGCCAAGGTCGCCATTCGCAATGTCCGTCGCAAGGCGATGGACGAACTGGGCCGCATCCAGAAAGATGGCGAGGCGGGCGAGGACGAGGTCGGGCGTGCCGAGAAGGAGCTCGACAAGACCACCGCCAAGTATGTCGGCCAGATCGATGAACTGGTCAAGCACAAGGAAGCCGAACTGCTCGAGGTCTGACGCGGATCGGTCGGCAGGCGTGACCGGGCCCGGAGGAGGCCCACGTCACCGCGAGTGCCGCCCGTGACAGCGCCGAGGCCCGCCCGGGCGGGGGACGAACGGAACGACGAGTTGAGCGACGGGACAATCGTGGCCGAGAACGCCGCCGCGACCGGTGCGGCAGAGGAGCCGCCGGTGAACGGAACAGCCGATGCGATGCGACAGCACGCGCACGATGCTGGTGCTTCCGGTTATGAACGGTTAGGCGGTCCCGCGAATCCCGCTGCGGCGCACACCGCTCCCGCCTCGAGTGGTTCGCGGGCGGGTCGCAATCTGCCCGCCGCGCTGGCCGTCGGCTTCGGCCTCGGCCTCTCGCTGATCGCGATCCTGCTGTTCGTGCCGAAGGTGTTCATCGGCGTCGCGGCGGCCGGGGTCGGCGTGGCCACCTGGGAGGTCGCCAAGCGCCTGCGCGAGGCCGATGTGCTCGTCCCGCGGATTCCACTGATCGTGGGCGGCCAAGCGGTGTTCTGGCTGGGCTGGCCGTACGGCGCCAGCGGTGTCGCGGGCGCGTTCGCCGCGACCACGCTGATCTGCATGGCGTGGCGGCTGTTCGACCACGGCTTACGGACAGCTCCACGAAACTTCTTGCGCGACACCGCTATCACGGTGTTCACGCTGGCCTGGATTCCGCTGCTCGCCTCGTTCGCCACCCTGCTGCTGCTCGAGCCGGACGGCAATCTGCGGGTGCTGACCTTCATGATCCTGGTGGTCTGCTCCGACGTCGGCGGTTATGTCGCGGGCGTGCTGTTCGGCAAGCATCCGATGGTGCCCTCGATCAGCCCGAAGAAGTCGTGGGAGGGTTTCGGCGGCTCCCTGGTGTTCAGCGTGATCGGCGGTCTGCTCACGGTGACGCTCCTGTTGGATGCCAACTCGATGATCGGCGTCGTCCTCGGCGTCGGCCTGGTGCTGGTGGCCACTTGCGGCGACCTGATCGAATCGCAGATCAAGCGCGAACTCGGCATCAAGGACATGGGCACGCTGCTGCCGGGCCACGGCGGCATCATGGACCGCCTCGACTCCATGCTCCCCTCGGCGTTCGTCTCCTGGCTGGTGCTGTCCACGCTGCTGTGATCCGGCGCGTCAGACCTTCTTGGCCGCGCGGCGCAGCTGCAGGATGCGCACGCCGCCCACCGAGGCCATGACGAGCGCGCCGCCGATCATCGACAGCAGCACGGTGACGCCGAGTGGCAGCGAGAAGTCCCAGAAGAAGAAGTGCACTTGGACCTGCTCTAGGTTCTGCACGATGAAGATCAGCAACAGGACCAGGATCAAGACGCCTGCGACGAGTCCGGTCCAGGCGTAACCGGTGCGCGAGGCAAGAGACTTCGTGACCGGGACGGCGGGCGGAACGACCGGCGGGGCGCCCGGCGGCGTCGTGCGCTGACGCTGTGACAGGTCCGGATCCGGTTCCGGCGGGTGTTCGGCATGCGTGGACATATCTCGATCATGGCCGACGGCTATCACGCCCGCACGCATTTCCTCGGGACGAACCGAGCATGTCGAGACGTGCGTATGTGGTCGAGTGCGGGGGTGTCTGCCTCGGATGGGAGAATGGAACGATTATGACCCTCTCCCTGCCCCTGGTTTTCGACGCTCCGCGCCGTGGCATGCCGCCGCGTCATCTCGCCGACCTCGACGCCGATGGCAGGCGCGCGGCTATCGAGGAACTCGGCCTGCCGAAGTTCCGT
Organism: Nocardia sp. NPDC003999; assembly: GCF_053604885.1. Lineage (NCBI taxonomy): Bacteria > Bacillati > Actinomycetota > Actinomycetes > Mycobacteriales > Nocardiaceae > Nocardia > Nocardia sp. NPDC003999. The sequence goes on along the minus strand of NZ_JBSGIB010000001.1, from coordinate 465,311 downwards.
GCCGATCAGATCGCCCGGCAGTACTACGCGCGATTGCAGGCCGATCCGGCGCGGATGACGGATCTGCCCGCCGCGGTCCGGGAGAAGATCGGCGCGGCACTGTTCCCGCCGCTGCTCGACGTGGTCAAGCATGTCGCGTGTGACGAGGGGGAGACTCGCAAAACGCTCTGGCGTGCGGGAGACGGCACGCTGCTGGAAAGCGTGCTCATGCGCTACCCCGATCGCGCGACCCTGTGCATCTCCAGCCAGGCCGGTTGCGGCATGGCGTGCCCGTTCTGTGCCACCGGCCAAGGTGGGCTGAACCGCAACCTGTCCACCGCGGAGATCGTCGACCAGGTGCGTGCCGCGGCCGCCGCGCTGCGGGACGGGGAAGTGGCCGGTGGGCCGGGCAGACTGTCCAACATCGTCTTCATGGGCATGGGGGAGCCGCTGGCGAACTACAAGCGGGTGGTCGCCGCGGTCCGCCGGATCACCTCGCCCGCGCCGGACGGACTCGGCATCTCCCAGCGCAATGTCGTGGTCTCGACCGTGGGGCTGGCTCCGGCCATCCGCAAACTGGCCGACGAGGGATTGTCGGTGACGCTCGCGGTCTCGCTGCACACGCCCGACGACGAACTGCGCGACACCCTGGTTCCGGTGAACAACCGCTGGCCGGTCGCCGAGGTGCTCGACGCTGCCCGCTACTACGCCGACAAGACCGGCCGCCGCGTATCGGTCGAATACGCGCTCATCCGGGACATCAACGACCATCCGTGGCGCGCGGACATGCTGGGCGAGAAGCTGCACAAGGCGCTCGGCTCCCGGGTCCACGTCAACGTCATTCCGCTCAACCCGACTCCGGGCTCCAAGTGGGATGCCAGCCCCAAGCCGGTCGAGCAGGAGTTCGTCCGCCGTGTCAACGCCAAGGGCGTGCCCTGCACGGTCCGCGACACCCGCGGCCAAGAGATCGCCGCCGCCTGCGGGCAGTTGGCCGCGGAGAACTGAAATCTCGGCTGCGCATGATGGGTGGCGGCATAGCCTCGCGCCGCCCATTGCAGGGCCAGCGTTTCCCCGACGGAAGCGTTAGCCGCGGTTCTTCGCCGGACGGTTGGTGGCGGCGCGACGTTCGGCTTCCTTCGTCTTGATGCGCTCGTTCTCCGCGCGGACCGCGGCGTAGTTCTCCCGCTCGCGCACGAGCCACTCCGGCGGGTCGGCGAGCAGGGCGTCGATCTCCTCGACCGTGAGATGGTCGGAGACCCCGGCGCGGGTCAAGCCGGTGTTGGAGACGCCGAGTTTGCGTGCCACCACATCGCGCGGAAACGGGCCGGTGCGGCGCAGTTCGGTGAGCCATTCGGGTGGATCGGCGCGCAGCGCGTCGAGCTGCGTGCGCGAGATCGGCGCGTTGCGGAACTCCTCGGGTGCGGCCGGAAGGTAGATGCCGAGCTTATTCGCCGCCGTCAACGGCTTCATCATCTGCGGTTTCTTGTCCGGGCTCACCGACCCAGCTTACTGGGCGGCGCGGCGGGGCCCGACCGCGCGGTGGCATACGCTTCCACGAATGAGCCCGTTGGAGTCGATCGATGTCGTGCGCCTGCGCTGGTTCGTCGCGGTCGCGCAGGAGTTGCACTTCGCGCGCGCGGCGAAGTCGCTGCACATCTCGCGGCAGAAGCTCAGCCATACCGTCATCGACTTGGAAAACGAACTCGGCACAAAGCTTTTCGTGCCCGGCGCGCAACCGACCCAGCTCACCGACGACGGCCGCGAATTGCTGGAGCGGGCCCGCGAGATCATCGCGCGCGCCGAGTCGGCGGCGCAGCGGCACGATCCGGAGGCATCGGCCGCCCTGCGCGTGGGTTTCGTGCCGGGCGTCACGGTGTCCAAATGGACCCGGATCTGGGCCGAGCGGTTCCCGGACATCCCGCTCGAGGTGAGCGCGCTGGCGCAGGCGGATCAGGAGGCGGCGCTACGTGCGGGGAGCGTGGACATGTGCTTCGTCCGGCTGCCGATCGACCGCGAAGGCATGAGCGCGATCCCGCTCTACCGTGAGGTCCCGGTCGTGGTGGTGCAGAAGGAACACCCGCTGTCGGTGTTCGACGAGGTGCGCATGGCCGACCTGGCCGACGAGCGTCTCCAGGACACCTCGGACGTCGATGCGATCGGCGGCGCTCTGGAGCTGGTCGCGGCGGCCGGCGGCGCGGCGATCGTGCCGCACTCGCTCGCTCGCCTGCATCATCGCCGCGACCTCGTCTACCGTCCGATGCTCGACGTTCCCGACACGGAGGTCGCGCTGGCCTGGCCCGCCGGCCGCACCACGGATCTGGTCGAGGAGTTCGTCGGCGTCGTCCGTGGCCGTTCCGAGCGCAGTTCCCGCAGCCAGGCCCGAGCCGACAAGGACGAGTCGCGGAAGAAGCCCCCGGCCAAGAAGGTGGTCGGTCGTTCGGCCCCGGCCAAGAAGAAACCTGCCCGACGCCGCGGACGCTAGCGATTCGTCCGGCGACGGCGCGAACCCGGCCCGGGTCCGCGCCGCCCGGCGATCAGCTCTTGCAGACTCGGTTCAGTTCGTCCGTCGCGGCGTCCATGCTCATGACCTTGTCGTCGGTCAGAGCGCGGGCGTAGGCGGCGATGGCTTCCTTCTCGGCGCCGTCGGCCTGGATGGCCGAGAGCTTGGCGGCGAGGGACTGCTGCACGGTCGGGTCCAGGTTCCCGCCCGACTCGTCGATGGCGGCGTTGATCGCGTCGACGGCCGCGCCGCACGCCGGTGACTGGGCATACGCGGGCGCGGCGGGCGACAACAGCAGCGAGCCGAACGCACTCGCGGCGAGCAGGGCGGCCGAACAGATCTTGATCATTGCGTCCTAAGTAGTCGTGCGAACAGAAACCGAGGTCCGCGACCCGGCTGGGACGCGGACCTCGGACGCACACGGTACCGGGCCGCAGCCCGCGATACAGGACGAATGAAATTGTGCGAGAGGACTTTTCGGCTAGCGAGGCTTGCGCTGGAGCACCGAGTCGCGGATCAGGATGCCCGCGATCAGGACGGCGAAGCCGACGAGGAAGATGTCCTCGATCTTGCCCTTGTGGTTGCCGACCAGCATGGCCAGCAGGATCAGCGCGACGATCCAGCCCGCGATACGGAAGGTACGACGCGATTCGCCGCTCCAGCCCCAAGCGGCGGAGGGAACTTCGGCGGGATCCACGCGAGTGACGACGCGCTCGGTTTCGACGTGTTCGAGTTCCGTGGCGGCCACGATCGCTCCTTAACTGTTACTTGTACCGATATTCCGGTACGCACTCGATGAGCTGCTGCCGCATATCGTGACATACGACGGTGCGTCGTTGTAAGTCGGCCCGCGCCGGTCGAACACGTTCCCCAGGTAGGACACAATGAAGGCGTGTCCGACATCGTGAGAGTCCTGCTGCTGGGCAGCACCGGATCCATTGGCACCCAAGCGCTCGAGGTGATCGCCGCCAATCCCGACCGCTTCGAGGTGGTCGGACTCGCCGCGCGCGGCGGCAACACCGAGCTGCTCGCCGCCCAGATGGCCGCCACGGGCACACGCAATGTGGCCGTGGCCGATCCGGCCGCGGCCCAGCGGCTGGACCTGCGGCTGGGCGGCCCGGGTGCGGTGACCGAACTGGTGCGCCGCACCGAGGCGGATGTCGTGCTGAACGCTCTGGTCGGCTCGCTCGGGCTGGAGCCGACCCTGGCCACCCTCCAGTCCGGTACGCGCCTGGCGCTGGCCAACAAGGAATCGCTGGTCGCGGGCGGCTCCCTGGTCACCCGCGCCGCCGTCCCCGGACAGATCGTCCCGGTCGACTCGGAGCACTCCGCGCTGGCACAGTGCCTGCGCGGCGGTCGCGCCGACGAGGTCGACCGGCTGGTACTGACCGCCTCCGGCGGCCCGTTCCGCGGCTGGACCGCCGAGATGCTGGAGTCGGTCGAGCCCGCCGAGGCCAAAGCGCATCCCACCTGGTCGATGGGTTTGATGAACACCCTGAACTCGGCCTCGCTGGTGAACAAGGGACTCGAGCTGATCGAGACGCACCTGCTGTTCGGCGTGCCCTACGACCGCATCGACGTCACCGTGCACCCGCAGTCGATAGTGCACTCGATGGTCACCTTCACCGACGGCTCCACGCTCGCCCAGGCCAGCCCGCCGGACATGAAGCTGCCCATCGCGCTGGCGCTCGGCTGGCCGGACCGGGTGCCCGGCGCGGCCGCGGCCTGCGATTTCGGCACCGCGTCCACTTGGACGTTCGAACCGGTCGACAACGACGTCTTCCCCGCGGTGGAGCTGGCCCGCGCGGCCGGCGAGGCCGGCGGCAGTGTCACCGCGGTCTACAACGCCGCCAACGAGGTCGCGGTGCAGGCATTCCTGGACGGCGCCATCCGTTTCCCGCAGATCGTCGGCACGGTGGCCGCCGCGGTGGAGGCGGCCCAGCAGTGGCGCGCGGAGCCGGAATCGCTCGACGAAGTCCTCGCCGCGGACACCTGGGCGCGGGAGTTCGCCGCCGCCCGGGTACGCGGCTGACGCCCTTCGGCGCCGGATCGGACGCGCGAAGCGACGGCGTCCTGGCACACTGAACACACAGGACAGAGCTTTGTCCCATTAAGGTGGTCAGAGTGCTCGCGGCCAGGAGCGGACGCGCGCGTGCGGGATATTCGAGCTGCGCATACGCAGGAGGGCTGTAGAGCAAATGGTGTTCGCGTTGGGGTTCGTGCTGTTCGCGCTGGGCATCACGGTGTCGATCGCGTTGCACGAATGTGGGCACATGTGGACCGCCCAGGCGACCGGCATGAAGGTGCGGCGGTACTTCATCGGATTCGGGCCGAAGATCTTCTCGTTCCGCCGGGGCGAGACCGAATACGGCCTCAAGGCGCTTCCGCTCGGCGGTTTCTGCGACATCGCGGGCATGACGGCGCTCGACGAACTGCGCCCGGAAGAACTCGACCGCGCCATGTATCGCCAGGCCACCTGGAAGCGGCTGGTGGTGATGTCCGGCGGCATCGCGATGAACTTCGTCCTCGGCTTCATCTTGATCGTGGTGCTCGCTGTCGGCTGGGGGCTGCCCAATCTGAAGGAACCCCCCGCCACCGCGCTGGGGGTCATGAGCTGCGTGCCGCAAGGGAAGCCGGACGGCTCGTCCGAGTCCTGCACCGGCACGGGCCCGGCGCAGCGCGCCGGATTGCGGCGCGGTGACATCGTCAAGGAGGTGAACGGCGTCAAGGTGGACACCTGGCGGCAGTTCCAGGCCGAGACCCAGAAGCAGACCGGCCCCTTCACCTACCTCATCGAGCGCGACGGCAGCACCCTCACCATTCCGGTGACCCCGGAGCGGGTCGTGCGCTACCCCGAGGGCGGTGGCGAGGGCCGCGTGGTCGGCGCCGTCGGCGTGGCGCCCGAGCGCTACGACCCCGTGCAATACGACCTGCTGGGCGCTGTCCCCGCCGCCGCCGGGTTCACCGGCGACATGTTCCTGCGCACGGTCGACTCGCTGACCGAGATGCCCGCGAAGGTCTCCGCGCTGTGGAACGCGGTCACCGGAGGCGAGCGTGATCCGGAGACCCCGGTCAGCGTGTACGGCGCCAGCAAGATCGGTGGCGAGACCGCCGAACGCGGCCTGTGGAACGTCTTCATCCTGGTGCTGGCCAGCCTGAACTTCTTCCTCGGCATCTTCAACCTGCTGCCGTTGCTTCCCCTGGACGGGGGCCACATCGCGGTGGTGATCTACGAGAAGATCCGCAACACCATCCGCGGTTGGAAGGGACTCGCGCCGGGTGCGCCGGTGAATTACCTGAAGTTGCTGCCGGCGACCTATGTCGTCGTGGTGATCGGCGGTGCGTACATGCTGCTCACCCTGGCCGCCGACATCGTGAACCCGATCAAGCTGTTCTGACCGGCGCCGCCGATCAGGCGGTGTGACCGGCGACGTAGGGTGGGCGTCGCGCGCCACGGCTAGACTCGGCACCGAACCGGCCGGACACGACGAAAGTAGGCAGCCGAAGGTGACCAGCACAATCGGATTGGGGATGCCGACCGCCCCCGCGGCAGTGCTCGCTCCACGGCGTAAGACCCGCCAGCTGATGGTGGGCAAGGTCGGGGTGGGCAGCGACCACCCGATCTCGGTGCAGTCCATGACCACGACCAAGACGCACGATGTGAACGCCACCCTGCAGCAGATCGCGGAGCTGACCGCGTCGGGGTGCGACATCGTGCGAGTGGCCTGCCCGCGTCAGGAGGACGCGGACGCGCTGGCCACGATCGCCGCGAAATCCCAGATCCCGGTGATCGCCGACATCCACTTCCAGCCCCGTTACATCTTCGCCGCGATCGACGCCGGGTGCGCCGCGGTCCGGGTCAACCCCGGCAACATCAAGGAGTTCGACGGCCGGGTCAAGGAGGTCGCCAAGGCCGCGGGTGCGGCGGGCATCCCGATCCGCATCGGCGTGAACGCCGGTTCGCTGGACAAGCGGATGATGGAGAAGTACGGCAAGGCCACGCCGGAGGCGCTGGTGGAGTCGGCGCTGTGGGAGGCGAGCCTGTTCGAGGAGCACGGGTTCGGTGACATCAAGATCTCGGTCAAGCACAACGACCCGGTGATCATGGTGGAGGCCTACCGGCAGCTGGCCGCGCAGTGCGACTACCCGCTGCACCTCGGCGTCACCGAGGCGGGCCCTGCGTTCCAGGGCACGATCAAGTCGGCGGTCGCGTTCGGCGCGCTGCTGGCGGAGGGCATCGGCGACACGATCCGCGTCTCGCTGTCCGCGCCGCCCGCCGAGGAGGTCAAGGTCGGCGGGCAGATCCTGCAATCGCTGAACCTGCGCCCGCGCAAGCTCGAGATCGTGTCGTGCCCCTCCTGCGGGCGCGCGCAGGTCGACGTGTACACGCTGGCCAACGAGGTCACCGCGGGCCTGGAGGGCATGGCGGTGCCGCTGCGAGTGGCCGTCATGGGCTGCGTCGTGAACGGGCCCGGTGAGGCGCGCGAGGCCGACCTGGGTGTGGCCTCCGGCAACGGCAAGGGCCAGATCTTCGTCAAGGGCGAGGTCATCAAGACCGTTCCCGAGGCGCAGATCGTCGAGACGCTGATCGAAGAGGCGATGCGCATCGCCGAGGAGATGGGCGAGGACTCGGGCGCGGGCGAACCGGTCGTCACCGTCGGCTGAGGACGCGCCTAACCAGCGCTTTCGGCTTAGTCATACCGCATAGCGCCGGTTCGTGGCAGGCTGTCATCGTGCGGAGTCTGCTGGAGCCGGCGCGACGGGCCAAATACGCCCCTGCGCGGCAGCTCGCTAATCGGGATCTTGCTCAGGTGCTACGTGTGCTGGATGCGGATCCGGTCGCCTCGTGCATGGTCGCGGCCCGCCTGCAAGAGTTCGGTTTGGACAACCGGTGCGGCCAAGGGGAGCTGTGGAGCAGGGGCGGCCCGTCGGAATCGCTGTGTTTCTCGGGTGCGAACCTGGTGCCGTTGCTGGGGGATCGTGGCGCACTGCGCGCGTTCGCCGACCGCGCTATGCGCTGGCCCCGCGTCTGTTCCTCGGTGGTCGGGCGCAGGGAACTGGCGTTGCCGCTGTGGGAGATGTTGACCGGGCACTGGGGTCCGGAACGTGAGCTACGCGGGGAACAACCGCTGCTGGCACTGGCCCAGCCACCAGTGGCCACGCCCGACGCGGAGGTACGCCGGGTGCGTCGCGACGAACTCGACCGCTACCTCTCGGCCGCGATCGCCATGTTCATCGAGGAGGTCGGCGTCGATCCGCGCGCGGGTGACGGCGGACGCGGCTATCGCCGCCGCATCCAGAGCTTGATCGAATCCGGCCGCGCCTGGGCTCGTTTCGAGGACGGGGAAGTGGTCTTCAAAGCGGAGGTCGGCTCGCTGTCCCGGCGCACGGGCCAGATCCAAGGCGTCTGGGTGCACCCGGATCATCGGGGGAAGGGGCATGGCACCGCGGGTACCGCGGCGGTCGCGAACGCCGTGGTCGCCTCCGGCCGCACTGCCAGCCTGTACGTAAACGACTACAACGCGATCGCTCGCCGCGCCTACAGCCGCGTCGGGTTCCGGCAGATCGCGACTTTCGCCACCGTGCTGGTCGACTGAGCGTGGCCGACTCCGCGGCGAATCCCGGAGTGCCGCAGGCGTTTGCCCATCAGTGACTATTACCATCGGTGCCGATGTCCACTCGGATGCTTCTCTCGGTCGCCGTCGCGGCCCTCACGGTGGCGGCCGCCGGTTGTGCGAGCAAGCCGCAGGGGCCGGTTCCCGTCGCGGACGCGTTCGTCAAAGCGTTCGCCGAGCACCGGGTCAGCGCCGCCGCCGACCTTACGAACCTGCCGGAAAAGGCAGACGCAGCATTGCGTTCCGCTTGGAATCAACTCCAGGCCGAACAGCTCACGGCGCGCACCGGCGCGGCGCGCGTGACCGGTGACACCGCGACCGTCGACTACACCTACGAGTGGCGGCTACCGAAGAACCGGACCTGGAAGTACTCGGGCCAGTTGCAGATGGGACGCAGCAACGGGCGCTGGATGGTCCGCTGGACCTCTTCCGACATCCATCCCAAACTCGGTGACACCCAGACCATGGCGTTGCGATCCGAGCCGCCGCCGCGGGCGCGCGTGAACGAGCAGTCCGGCAGCGACATCATGGTGCCCGGCAAGGTGTCCCGGGTCGCGTTCGTGGCGGCCGACGCCGCCGATCCGAAAAGTGTGGCCACCGCGCTCTCCGCCGCGCTGTACCGTTTCGACAAGTCGCTGACGCCGCAGTCGATTCTCGACGCGGCCGAGGCCGCGCACGGCGCCTATACGGTCGCGCTGCTCAACGATCTCGAATCCGCTGAGGTGACCACCGATCTGATCGGGTTGCCCGGCGTCACGTTGACCCAGCAGTGGGATCTGGTCGCCACCGATCGGGAGTTCGCGCCCGATCTGCTCACCCAGGTGCGTAAAACGGTGATCGCGGAAGTGGACGGCAAAGCGGGGTGGAGCGTGGTCACCTTGAACGCCAACGGCGCCGACACCGATGTCCTGATGGAGGTGCCCTCGCAACCCGCGCCGTCGTTCTCGCTCAGCGTCGACCGCAACGTGCAGAACGCCGCACAGCGTGCCGTGCAGGCGCGTACCGAGCAGACCATGATGGTGGTGGTGCGCCCGTCCACCGGCGCGATCCTGGCGGTCGCGCAGAACAAGGCCGCCGATCGAGATGGTCCCCTCGCGACGATCGGCCAGTATCCGCCCGGCTCGGTGTTCAAGACGGTGACCGCCGCCGCGGCCATGTCGAACGGCCTCGTGACCCCGGACACGGTGCTGCCGTGCCCCAGCCGAATCGTGATCGGGGAGCGGACCATCCCCAACTACAACCTGTTCACCGTCGGCAATGTGCCGATGTCCACGGCCTACGAGCGCTCCTGCAACACCTCGTTCGCCAAACTCGCCAGTGATCTGCCCGGTCCCGCGTTGCACGAGGCCGCCGCGAAGCTCGGTGTGGGACCCACGTATACGGTGGTGGGGCTGCCGACGACCACCGGTTCGGTGCCCGCCTCGGACGACCTGATCCAGCGCACCGAGGACGGCATCGGTCAGGGCAAAGTGGTGGTCAGCCCGTTCGGCATGGCGCTCATGGCAGCGACCGTCGCGCACGGCTCGGTGCCCGTGCCGTACCTGATCGCGGGGCGGCCCACCCAGGTCGATGGCGACCGTCCGCCCCTCGCTCCCGACGTCATCGAGGGACTGCGCACGATGATGCGCAAGGTGGTCCTGGGCGGTACGGCCGAGCGGATCGCCGATCAGGGCGAGGTCTACGGCAAGACCGGCGAAGCCGAAGTGGACGGCGGGTCGCACTCCTGGTTCGTCGGCTTCCGTGGCGACATCGCTTTCGCGACGCTGCTGGTCGAAGGGGGCAGTTCCGACAACGCCGTCGCGGTGACACGGGACATGCTGGCGGCGCTGCCACCCGGATACTGACGCATCGCCGCCACACTGTCATTCACCGGAGGCCGGCCCGATCAGCAGATGCTCCAAGCTGACCGTGTGGTCGGAGTACTGGTCGACACCGATGACGGCGACGAAGTCGTGATCACCGGCACGCTGTTGCAGAGCCCCCCACGAGTGGGCCAGATACCACCCCGCTCCGGCGGTGCCCCGTGGACCCAAACCGCCGCAATGCATCCAGTAGCGGCCGGGATGCCGATCGGGGCTCGGGCGTACCCGGGCGACGACGCCGATGTTGCGGTCGTCGTCGGAGTCGTACCCGCTTCCGTCGGCCAGTCGCAGCTGCACGGAACGGAAACCGTCCTCGGCGACGCTGTCGCGCACGGTGAACAGCGGACGCTCGACGGTGTCCAGATACAACCGCAGGCAGTCGTTGCCGGTCAGCCCGAAGCTGATGCACGGGCGGTCGCGGCGCGCGACGAGATCGCGGTCGCTGCGGACGTCGACCGGGATGCTGGTGTGGCGTTGCAGGAAGGAAAGCACATACAGCAATCCCCGCAGATCGTTCTCCGCCACCACCGACGGGAGGTCGACGTATCGGTTCCCGAACGCGCCGCCATGCTTCTGAAACACACGCTGCTGGCCGATGCCCGCCGCTCGAAGTGCTTGCGCGGCGGGCCGTGCCAACTCGAATGCCGAGTACACCAGCGTCGTTCCGTTGGTGATCATCTCGGCGCCGAGGAAAGCCTCGAGTGAGGCCTCGACGCCGGAGAATCCCGTCTCGTGCGAAGGGATGTCGACGGGTGCGGAGTTGGCCATCTGGAACAATCCCTCAACGGTCCAGCCCGGGAACATCCGCTCCAGCACTCGGCAGTGATAGTCGCGCGGCAGCCCGATCATGCGCCCGGACAGCCACTGGTAATACTGCGCCTTCGCCGGCCCGTGCCCGGGCGGGATGGGCGGATCGAGCCGCGCCGCGCACCGGTCGTACGCGGCCAGAAAATCGTGATGACTCTTGAGATGCCGCTCCGCCAGCAGCATCTTGAGTACGGTCGCCAACGAAACCCCCTTAACCCCTGCAGCCTCCGTCCACGGTGGCGGAGACTCGTGTCGTAGTCGCTCGACCGCGACGAAGCTGGGCCGCCGGCAACAGCCTGCCGACGGCCCAGCCGCTTCAGCCGTCAGATGTAGGTGAACGCAAGACCATTACTGGTTCCTCCTGCAGTGGTGACGGTGAGTTGTACGGTGCCCGTTCCGGCGGGTGTGACCGCCGTGATCTGGAGCGCGGAGTCGACGGTGAACGACGCCGCCGGTGTGCCGCCGAAGTCCACCGAGGTGGCTCCGAGCAGGTTCGTTCCGGCGATGACGACCGTCGTCCCGCCCGCCGCCGACCCCACGTTCGGCAGCGCCGTGATCAATGTGGGAACCCCGAGGTAGGTGTAGGCGATTCCGTTGCTGGTACCTCCTGCGGTGGTGACGGTGACCTGTACGGTGCCGGTCCCCGCGGGCGCGACCGCGGTGATCTGCGTATCGGAGAGCACTGTGAACGAGGTGGCCGGTGTGCCGCCGAAGGTGACCGCGGTGGCGGTGGAGAGCCCCGTCCCGGTCAGGACGACGATCGTCCCACCGGCTTCCAATCCCACATTCGGCAGCACCGTGGTGAGGGTGGGGAGCGGAATGTAGGTGTAGGCCACGCCATTGCTGGTTCCGCCCGCTGTGGTGACGGTGAGTTGCACCGTTCCGGTTCCGGCGGGTGCGACGGCGGTGATCTGGGTGGCGGAGTCGACGGTGAACGAGGTCGCCGGTGTGGCACCGAAGTCGACCGCTGTGGCTCCGGTCAGCCCTGTGCCGGTGAGAACGACGATCGTACCGCCCGCTTCCACGCCCACATTCGGGACAGCTGCCGTCAGCGTGGGAACTGCGATGTAGGTGTATGGAAGGCCGTTGCTGGTTCCGCCGGATGTGGTGGCGGTGACCTGCACTGTACCGGTTCCGGCGGGTGCGACGGCGGTGATCTGCGTATTGGAGTCGACCGTGAACGAGGTCGCCGGTGCACCGCCGAAGTCCACCCCGGTGGTACCGGTCAGCCCGGTTCCCGTGATGACGACTGTTGTTCCGCCCGCGGCAGGTCCGATATTCGGGACCACCGTGGTGAGGGTGGGAACCGGAATGTAGGTGTAGGGCAGGCCGTTGCTGGTTCCGCCCGCTGTGGTGACGGTGACCGATACGGTTCCGGTTCCGGCGGGTGCGACGGCGGTGATCTGCGTATTGGAGTTGACCGTGAACGAGGTCGCCGGTGTGCCACCGAAGGTGACCGCAGTAGCTGTCGACAACCCGGTGCCGGTGATGACGACCGTCGTCCCACCAGCTGCCACACCCGAATTCGGGACCACCGTGGTGAGGGTCGGGACCGCGACGTAGGTGTAGGCGACTCCGTTGCTGGTTCCACCGGGTGTGGTGGCGGTGACCGATACGGTTCCGGTTCCGGCGGGTGCGACGGCGGTGATCTGGGTGGCGGAGTTGACGGTGAACGAGGTCGCCGGTGTGCCACCGAAGGTGACCGCTGTGGCTCCGGTCAGTCCGGTTCCCGTGAGAACGACGGTTGTTCCGCCGGACACCGGTCCGACATTCGGGACCACCGTGGTGAGGGTGGGCACCGCGACGTAGGTGTAGGCGACTCCGTTGCTGGTTCCACCGGGTGTGGTGACGGTGACCGATACGGTTCCGGTTCCGGCTGGTGCGACGGCCGTGATCTGGGTGGCGGAATTGACGGTGAACGAAGTCGCCGGTGTGCCACCGAAGCTGACCGCTGTGGCTCCGGTCAGTCCCGTTCCCGTGAGAACGACCGTCGTTCCGCCCGACACCGGACCCACGTTCGGCACTGCCGCTGTGAGGGCGGGAACGGCGATGTAGGTGTAGGCGACTCCGTTGCTCGTCCCGCCCGCAGTGGTGACGGTGACCGACACTGTTCCGGTTCCGGCGGGTGCGACGGCGGTGATCTGGGTGGCGGAGTTGACCGTGAACGAGGTCGCCGGTGTGGCACCGAAGGTGACCGCTGTGGCTCCGGTCAGGTTGGTTCCGGTGAGTATCACCGTTGTTCCGCCCGCGGCCGGTCCGGTGTTCGGGACCACCGTGGTGAGGGTGGGCACCGCGACGTAGGTGTAGGCGACGCCGTTACTGATTCCACCCGGTGTGGTGACCTTGACCGATACCGTTCCGGTTCCGGCCGGTGCGACGGCGGTGATCTGGGTCGCGGAGTTGACCGTGAACGAGGTCGCCGGTGTGGCACCGAAGGTGACCGCTGTGGCTCCGGTCAGGTTGGTTCCGGTGAGAACCACCGTCGTCCCGCCGGTCACCGGCCCGGTGCTGGGGGCGATGCTCGTCAGCGTGGGCACCGCGGCGTAGGTGTAGGCGACTCCGTTGCTGGTTCCACCCGATCCGGTGACGGTGACCTGCACGGTGCCGGTCCCGGCGGGTGCGACGGCCGTGATCTGAGTCGGGGAGTTGATTGTGAAAAGCGTCGCGGTGCTGCCGAATCGCACCGTCAGCGGGCCGGTGAACCCGGTACCGGTGATGATGACGCTGTTACCGCCCGCGGTGGGACCGGAAGTCGGCGAGATGGACGTGATCGTGGGGACCACGACATAGGTGTAGGGGACCGCGCCGCTGGTGCCGCCGGGACCGGTCACGGTGACCGGGACGATCCCCGTTCCGGCCGGGGTGACGGCCGTGATCTGCGTGTCGGAGACGACCGTGAAGGACGTAGCCGGTGTGCTGCCGAACGTGACCGCGGTGGCGCCGGTGAAGCCGGATCCGTTCAGAGTGACGGTCGTTCCGCCCGCGGTCGACCCCTGATTGGGAGTGATGCTGTTCAACGCGGGAACGGCGACATAGGTGTAGGGGAGCCCGTTGCTGGTCCCGCCCGAGTTGGTGACGGTGACCTGCACGGTGCCGACCGAACCGGCGGGGGCGACCGCAGTGATCTGGGTGGCGGAATCGAGCGTGAACGTGGTTGCGGTACTGCCGAATCGTACGGTGGTGGGACCGCCGAATCCGGTGCCCGTGATCGTGACGCTCGTACCACCGGTGGTCGGTCCCGATGTCGGGGACAGAGAGGTGATGGTAGGCATGGCGCTGCCTCCTTGTTGCCGTGGTGTTTGTTCCTCTGTCACCGGGGGGCGCCGACAATTCCATGGCCCGGCTGGTTTCCATCTCACTCCGAGATACGGGGGCTGGCAACATGTCTGGAATCCGTTTTGGTCCGTTTTCGGATAGGTGCCGGCGTGTCTGTTTGCGAAGTGAACTACTTGGCACACGTTGCGGCAGCGAAGTTTTCGGCGGCGTCGCGACGCCGCCGATTATTTGCCGACGCGAAGCGGGTGGCCGGAGCGCGGAGAGCCGCGAACATTCGGCGACCACTGGAAAATGGCCTCGCGGTGTCCCGCTCGTCGAGCTCCTGTCCGCGTCACAGGAACAGTTCGGGCGGATCGTCGAATTCGATGCCCGCCTGCCGCACCCGGCTCACCATCTTCCGATCCCACTCCCGGTGTGCCCGCAGCGCCATGCGGAACTCGCCCATCTGCTCGGACATCTGCTGTGTCTGCGAAATGGCCAGGTCGCTGAGGACTTTCGCCGCGTCGGCCTTCGTTTTGGTCATGTTGGCGTCGACGTCGCCGCGCTTGAACCACGCCGTCACCGCCGCCGACAGCGCCGATGAGCTGGCGATGAGCACCAGCGCGGCGAAGAGCGGCGACTGCTGTACCAGGTTCATGACGCCTCCCTCACCTTCACCGCGTGCAGCGTCCGCACGTCTTGCAGCACCTGGCGGCGCTTCCACAGGAACGCGACGCCCAGCGCGATCGGCAGCGGACCGCCGAGAAACGTGGCCGTGCCGAGGCTTCGGTTCTCGAGCTGCAACAGCAGCAGCTGCGCACCGAAGGCCACCAGGGACCAGCCGAGCGCCCCGAGACCGACCTGCTCGATCAGATACCCCCAGACGTGCCGGGCGAACAAACCGACCAGCGTCGTGGCGCAGCCGATCAGCATGAGAACCAGCCACAGTGTCCGGAGCCCCGACGGCATGGCCGCGGTCGCCGAATCAGGTGGCGGCCCGTAGACGCACTGCAAGAGCATCGAGGCGCCGAAGACAGCGCACAGCACCACCTCGAAGGGGTCGTGGCGGGTCTTCTCCTTGGTCGCTTTCATGCTGGCTCACCGCTGTCCGGTGGCGCCGGGCTGACCCGGTGGCGTGCCGACTCGACCGCGGGCAGGCCCAGCGCCGCCGCGATGATGGCGAGGACGAATCCGGAGAGGTCGGACGAGACAACGCCCTTGGCGACTCCGTACCCGATCAGCGCGACCAGCAGTGGGTACAACAATGCGCGGACGGGCTCACTGTGCAGGAACGTGATTACTTTGTTCATCGGTTCTTTCCTTTCTTTCTTGATGCGGCATCGGGGTGCCGCCGGCCGGTCTGGAAGCCCGATGACTGGAGAACTGTGCGCCGCACCCAGGCGTCGGGGTCCGTTGGGACACGGTCGCGAGTTCGGACCGTGTCGGTGTCGTGGAATCCACCCCGAGCGGGATCTAGTTGAACCCGTGTGCGGTGGAGGACGGTTCGTGATGCGATGCTGTCGCCCGCACCACCGCGATGCTGTCCACTCGAATGCCGGTCGCCACCGTGACACGAGAAGCCCGCGCGTGCCGTCCCGAAGACGGGGAGAGGAATGTAGGCATGGCGCTGCCTCTCTGTTTGCTGGTTCCTCCAAAGCGGGGGGTGCCCGAAGCTGGTGTTGGATCGGTTAACTCCGTTATGCCCCAGGAACAGCGCGTCGGCAACGTGTAGGATGATCCGTTTTTGTCCGTTTTCCAGATTGTTGCCACGTGTTGACCAGCGCCGGGAACGGATCGTCGGGCCTTGCCCCGGAGTTGTTCTCGCCGACATGGCAGGCTGGGACTGTCGCCTTGGCAGCCGACCGTCCCTCCTGCGGACGGAATCCAGTCGCGCGCAGTCATTATCGGTGCCGAGCCGTTCCACGGCGCGTGGGCTTCCGGGCCGGTGGCCGCTGTCGGTCGCCGGTGTGAAGGAAGGACCCTGCTGTTGCGGACGGTCTGCTCGAGAGGGACTGCGAGAAGCTCGCAGTGAATCAGGCGCTCAACGCGATCGGGCCGCCGCCGGATTCCCGGCGACGGCCCGTGGGTTGTCTCGATCAGACGTAGGTGTAGGTGACGCCGTTGCTGGTGCCACCCGAGCCGGTGACGGTGACCTGCACGGATCCGGTCGCACCTCCGGGAGCGATGGCGGTGATCTGCAACGCGGAGTCGACGGTGAAGGTCGTGGCGGTACTGCCGAACCGGACGGTCAGCGGGCCGGTGAACCCGGTGCCGGAGATCGTGACGTTGTTGCCGCCCGATGCGGGACCCGAAGCAGGGGAGACCGCCGTGATGGTGGGCACCACGACATAGATGAAGGTGACCCCGTTGCTGGTGCCGCCCGGAGCGGTGACGGTGACCGACACGATGCCCGCGCCCGCCGGGGCGACGGCCGTGATCTGCGTATCCGAGTCGACGGTGAACGAAGTCGCCGGTGTGGTGCCGAAAGTGACGGCGGTGGCACCGGTCAGTCCGGACCCGGTGAGTGTGACCGACGTCCCGCCGGCGGTTGACCCCTGGCCGGGGGCGATGGAGGTCAAAGCCGGGACGGCGAGATAGGTGTAGGTGGCACCGTTGCTGGTCCCGCCCGAATCGCTGACCGTCACCTGTACCGCGCCGGCCGACCCCGCGGGAGCGACGGCCGTGATCTGTATGGCGGAGTCGATGGTGAAAGTCGTTGCGGTGGAGCCGAACCGCACGGTCAGCGGACCGGTGAACCCGGTGCCCGCGATCGTGACGCTGGTGCCTCCCGTGGTGGGGCCCGAGGTGGGTGTGATCGAAGTGATTGTGGGCACGGCGATGCCTCCTGGTTTCGTGGAGATTGTTTTCTCTACGCCGGGGGGAGGGCGCCCCGACTCACTCAGTGGCCCGGCTCTTTCCATTAGCGCCCACCGCCGCTACCTCGGCAATAAGTCAGCCACTCCGTTTTTGTCCGTTTTCGAATCCATTCTGTGCGAACGCTTATCAGCGGTGTTCTCGCGGGGTCACATGGCCTCGGCCGCGGCCGGAAAGATACGCCAGCAACGCCGCCACCTCGTCCGGTGCTTCGAGTGGTCCGCAGTGCCTGGTCCCGAACTCGACCAGTTCCACCACCGCGGCAGTTTCTCGGCGAGGAGGCGAGAGCGATGCGCCGGCGCGATGCGGTCGGTACGTCCGGCGATCACCAGGGTCGGCACGGTGAGGGCGCGAGGATCGAGACGGGTCACCAGGCGCACCAGCATGGCGCCGTAGCCGCCACGGCCGCGAGCGTCTATCTGCTGGTGCCCAGCCGGCATCTGGATCTCGAGAATCTCACCGTCGCCCGGCACGTAGCCCGCCGGACCATCGCACCCTGGTGACGGCTCTTCTTACCGGCCCCGGCGGCGACCTTCCGACGCCGTCACCGGGTCCGGCGAGACAGACGGATGTGATGGCAGCTCGGGCGACGCCCCGGCGGCTGGAGCCCGTCGGCACCAGCAGGAAAGCGGTATCGTGGACCCGGTCGTGCTGTCCGAGTGCGTTGCGTCCGAGGGGGATTTATTGATCGGGAGAACCGGTGCGGGAATCACTGTGGGGCCGGTCGTCCTCCGTCTGCCTGCCACCGATGCACGGTTCGGTCGTGCCTCCCGACCCGCGCGGGTAGGAGCGGAAGCGTGAACGGTCAGCCCCCACTGCTCCCTGCGGGCCCGGGAACGGTGCTCGACGCCAGGGCAGTCCTGAACGGAACTGTCGACATGCGCACCTACCGGCGCAAGTATCTGGTCATCTACGCGCAACCCCGGCGAGGTCTCGCCTGGGATGCAGGACTGCTGAAAGCCAACCATGACGGAAATTTGTCGATACTGGCCTCCTGTATCGAATGGCTGGACACGTACTTCGGCTGGGAACTGGTGAGCGTCTTCACCCGCCAGGTCGACAAGTACTACATCCACCACGCGATGCTTCGGCGGCGATAAGCGACAACCCATTGGAGCAAAGCGAGACCGGCCGCAAACTGCCGTCGGTCGCGGTCCGCTGACGGGTGTCTGCCGTCAACCCCCGAGAGCGCGGATCATGTCGATGAGCACCTGCGCGCCTTCTCGGGTCAGTTGGTCATCTCGCGTCGTTTGGTCTTCGGTGGCTCGGAACTGGAGTTCACCCTTCCAGCCGTCGACCGTGGTGGTGAGGTCGACGTCGAGCAGTGTGGTGGCGTGGTCGCCCCCTTTGGGCAGTGGCTCGGTCGCTACCTTGACGCTCGCGCCGTTCACGGTCAGAACCTTGGTCGGGTAGTTCTCTATCGGCGCGGGAGGTATGGACAGGGTGTTACCACGGACGGTGACGCGAAACAGGGATACGTATCCGAGTGCAGACGGCCACGCGGACCCGTCTGCCTTCTCGTAGACACACCCATTGCCGGTGCCAATCTTATCGGTCAGCGTTTTTCCGCCAGCACCGGCGCTGACCTGCAGATTTTCGGCACCAGCTCGAGTGACGAAGAACTGTTTCGCAGAGTCGCACAACTCCTGAATTGTGTGGCTGCTCGTCGGTATCTCATACTTGTCGGGATGAGTGTGCGAAAACAAATCGCAGGCCGAAAGCAGCACTGCCAGAGACGAAATCGCGAGCAGCTTCCGGACGATCATGTCGCCTGCCATTCGGAGCTGGGAGAGTTGGTGTTGAAGTCGTCGGAAGAGCTGCGGGGCCACCGGTTGTTATGGAATCCTTTCTGACTTTCTGTCGACTCTTTTATCTTGTTGATACTCTGCCTTTGCAAAAGGAGGGCATCTGTGAGGTTTTTCGTGTACTCGACAGCGTTGCCGATCACCTTTCCGAGAATATCGATTGCATCGGATACTCCCATCGGAGCAGCGACAAAGGTGATGATCTTGCCAAGAGCCTTCCCGAGCTTGATGAGCAGGTCCGCGACATCCGTGACGATCTTGGAATAGAAGTCCCAAGCGATATCCGATACTTTGGCAAGTGCGTCGGTCATTTTGTCGCAGGTAGATTTCGCGGAATCCATTGCGGTGTCTTGGAGTATCCGCGCCGCTGTGTACTTGAGCGCCGCCGATCCCGCCCAGTAGCCGGTGAGGTTCCCGTTGTTCACCTCGTTGTTCTGCGCGCCGCCAATCTTGCCTTTCAGCGTCGTCCATGCCTCGCTGGTCTGTAAGAAGGCGATGGGTGCCTTCAGGCTGTCGACCGCAACCTGCAGCTTGTCCAAGAGTTCCTGGATCTTCTTCTTGATCTCTTCCTTGTGGTCCTGCATGTAACCGGTGAAGTCGTCCTCGGTCATCGCGCCGTAGACGGCACCGGCGACCGCACCCGCGAATCCGAAGAATGTCGCCGCCTCGACCTCGGCGGCGGCGATCGCCGCTTTCCGGAACGCGTCATCCACCTTGGCGGGCTGGTTCCTGATCTCCGCGATCTGGTCCGAGAACCTATCGAGTACGGTGTTGATCTCGTCCAGAGACTTCGTGGCACCCATCAGTAATCCGCTTCCAGTTCGATCAGGACGTTCGCGAAGTTCTGGTCCTGCTCCTGATACACCTTGGCGACATGGTCCAGAACTGTGGCGATGGAATCGGTTTCATCTCTTCCCTCGACCAGTCTGTCGTACATATACCGCGCGGCCGCCATCTGGGCATCCCAAGTTTCTTGGAACAGCCCCCAGACGACGTCCTGGTGGCTGAAGTGGATGCTCTGCGCCTCGGTAGCGGCGACGGTGAGGGCATCCGACGCGTGCGCCCAGGCTCTGGCGGCCTTGACCAGTTGGTTCAGATCCGTTGAGAAATTGACCATTACGAGTTCCTCATCAGGTAGCGCTTGTATTCCGCGAGTTCGTGTTCGAGCTCGTCGTCGGTGCGGTCGGCCCATGTCCCGTCCTCGTGGAACCGTGGGCGCTGCTGCCGGATCTGATTCGCGCAGTCGAGGATGTCGTGCGCAATGTAGGACGGGCTGGCCGTCGCCGCCCACTGCGGATCGATCTCGATGTTGTCGATGCGAGAAAGGCTGGCGGTCAGCGTGATCGAAGGCACTCCGAAGTCGGTTTCCTGCCCTTGTCCGACGAATTCATCACTAAGCCGCAAGGATCGTTCGACGATCTCGAATTCGGCAAGTGACCGGGTATCGAGGAGCGTTATCAGCTCGGCACGGCGGGAGGGAGATACGGTCAAGTCGGTCCATTTGCCCGATGCGATCACCGGCGCGTCATGCCGCCACAGCGCCACATAATAGCCCGTCATCGCCGCCGCGGAGAGATCTGGTGGATCCAGGCGATCGTGAATATTCCGGCTCACATCAACCTCTACCGGAAGGCGGCCTTCGTCGAGACTCATTGTGATCAGGCCGACTCCCATCAAGCCAGTGGCCACTCTTTCCCCTTCTGTCTTCACTGCAGCGAGATTGTCCCGCCGATGGCCACTATTGAATCAAGCGACAAACAGGCTGCAATTCATCGCAGGCCTCGCAAGTCACCAGCCCCCTCGCGGCCAGTCGTGGTGCACCAGCAATCCAGTGGTACGTCCGCTCAGGCTGTTGCCGAACAGACACTACCGTTCTGTTTGCCGCCCCAGCAAGGGCGACGTCACGGCTTGGACGGTCGGCCTGCCAACGCGTGCGGTAACCGCGAAAAGCGCAGTCACGCAAAACATTTTCCCAGCAGGGCCATCGTGAGGGCGAGGCTCGGCCGAGTGCGGACCGCACCGCCGCTGGATCCGGGTGCCACGTGACCGGCAAGTAGCGGACCCGCACCTACCAACTTTCGGGGCGGGCGGTGGCGAGGCGTTGGAGGGCTTGGTCGATCCAGGTTGTGAAGTGGGTGGTCAGGTCGGTGGGGGTGGTGGGGCGGACGGTGATGTGGTCGGTGCGGTGTTCGGTGTAGCGGCCGTCGGCGGAGATGTCGTGCCACTGGAGGACTTTGGTGGGTTTGGTGTGGGTGTGCAGGGGGGCGGTGATGAGGACGGCGGTGCCGCCGCCGTCGACGGGGCGGCCGAGGAGGCGCTGGTATTGCTCGCGGGGGGTGTTGCGGGCGTTGTCCTGGAGGTAGGTGTCGCGGCGGGGGATCAGGTCGTCGGGGTGGAAGGTGGCGGGTTTCTCCCCTCCGGGGGCGCAGGCGGGGATGGCGTTGACGAGGCGTGCCGGGAGTTGTTCGGCGGGGAACATGCGGCCGCGGATCGGGCCGTGCTCGTGTTGGTTGCCCGCTTGGCTGAGGACGACGGCGCGGTAGCTGTCGCGGGCGCCGAGGATTCGGTACTCGCGGATGTCGTCGGGGCCGGTGCTGTTCTTGTGCTTGCAGGTGCCGCCGAGGATCTCGATTCGGAGATCGGAGTCGCCGAGGGTGTGGAAGGCCGCGGCGATCTCGTCTAGTTCGTCCGCGGAGTAGCGCTGCCATACGGCGGTGCGGTGGGCGGCGAAGTCGTCGCGGAAGGCGAAACGGCTGGTGTAGCGCAGTGGGCTGGGGATGCGATCGTGCGCGTCGCCGTACCAGAGAGCGGCGAAATCGTCCGGTTCCCAGGTCCATTCAGCCATGTGAGGTCCAATCCGGCCGCGTCGGAGCGGCCACTATCCACGCACGCCCGCTACCTGTGGATGCGGGCGTGCGCCGAGTCGAGAAGTGTGCGGGCAGTCAGTCGGGGGTGCCACCGATGACGCCGCCGGGCAGCGTTCTCGGGGGCTCGCCGAGCAGCTCGTCGGTGTTCTCCTGGGTGATCAGGTAGTCCGGTGTCTTGTGCTCGGATTCATCGTCCTTGCCGCTGCCGCGAGAGCCGTGCGGCATCATGCCCGACGTTCCGCTCGTGCCTCGCAGTCCGGAGGTGGTCCGCGCCGCGGCTGCCGGATTCATTGATGTGTTCGGCGTTCCCGGTGCGCCCGCGATGCTGCGTCCCGGTTGCGGCTGGTTCGTTGTGCCGGGCGTGCCGGGGCTGCCCGGTGTGCCCGGGCTATGCGGGGTCGGGGTGCCCGTCGACGTGGTCTTCGTCGGGTCCGTGGTGGAGGCGGGAGTCGTCGACGTGGGGTCCACGCCTGCGGGCTTGGTCGTGGTATCGGACGCCGTCGCGTCGGAGGATTGCTGGTTCTGGGTCGACTCGTCGGTGGACTGCTGCTGTTCTTCGGCGCTCGTCGTCTCGGGCTTGCCGTCGCCGTCCTTGTCGCCGGGAGTACCGGAATCGGTGCTGGTAGGACCGTTGCCGGAGTCGTTCGACGAGGGGCCGCCGCTATCGTCGCTGTGGTATCCGCCTGGAGGGGGCGCCGGGATGTCCACCGACGCGGTCGGGCCGACCGGAGTGGGCAGCACCGGAATCTTGCCGTCCATCTCGCTGAACGGCTGAACGTAGTATTCCTGCATCGCGACCCGCGCGGATTGCTCGGCCAGGAAGCGTTCGCTCGACAGATTCCAGCGCCTCGGATTGAAAATGCGATCCTCGAACGGGATATTGACGAGATCGGGGATAGCCTTCTTCGTATCGGTGATCGCGGTGGCGGCGTCGCGAACCCGGTAGTACAGCTCCTCGAGGGATGTCGTCAGATTCTGTGCGTCGCTGGTGTATTTGGCGATGGAGCTCTTGGACTGCTCCGCTGCGGGGCCGGACCAGGCTTGCGCAATGGAAGTCTGGATGGAGCGCGCGAAAGTCTCAACACCTCGCTCCCACTCGTTGCGAGCTTGCCAGTACGTGTCAGCTTGGGTGAACGTATCGGTGGGGTCGAGCGGCTTGAACGTGTCGTTGATGCGGGAGTGTTCCCAGCTGTCGGGGTGCTCACCACCGTTCGGGATGCGCTTGTTCTCGTAGCCGTTCATTTGTCCGCTCCATTCGGGAGCCTGGGCGGTGAGAACTGGACTCCGACGGGCGGGCGCTCGGGCAGTGTGGTGTTCAACCGGTTGAAATCTGCGGCAAAGTCGCTGTCTACCTGCATGATTCGATCACGGGCGAGCCGATGCACCTCTTGGATGTCCTCGACGATCCGATAGTGATCTTCCATGATCTGATGGACACTGTTGCGATCCTCGGCCCCCCGAGCCTTCTTCTTGAATCTGTCGACCAAGGTTTCTGCCGAGACCATGTCGCCGTTACCCTCGCCCAAGCCCCAGTGATCCTGTCCTGCCACAAGATCCATAGAGGCTTGGATTTTTCGAATGGAAATCTTGAAATACTCGCAGTCACGGTCTATGTAGATGAAGTCCTCTGCGGACATCTGGATACCTAGCTGGCCCTCTTGTGCGGCGTTCAATATGTTGGCCATAGGCCGAGGCGGCTGCGCATTGTCGTCACCCATGTGTTATTCCCTCCCGGTGAGTCGATCGCTTCGACGTATGTCAAACAGTGGCAGGCATTGTCGGAACTACCTTCTCCGCCAGAGTCTTCGCGAGTGCGCAGGTGTCGAGTTGGCCGGTCTTGCGATTCGACGGCGGGTTGCTGAGGAAGAATTCCAGGCTTCCGCCCTTCATCTCCACATTGATCGTGCATACGGCGCTGAGGTGCTCCTCGACCTGCCGTGTCGAGATCGCTCGGCGACCGCCGATGGCGTATTCGCGGGTATCTGCGAACTTCTTGTCCCGCACCATGTTAACGGTGAGATTCGTTGTGCGAATTGTTGGTACGTATCCATCAGGCTGCGCCCACATACAACCACGCCACTTGACACCCCCCGATGCATTGGCGTCCTTCTTATCCTTGCTGCGCAGGTTCTCTGAATCGAGCACGCTTTGCGGGATGTCGGTGCACGGGTCGTAGCCAGTGGGTGCGTCAGGGGCGAAGCTCGGAACGGCGGAGGAGGTTCCGGTCGGTGCGGCATCGTCATCGGCCGGACCACAGCCCGCCAGAACGAGCGCGGTACCGACGGCGAGGATGGTCAATCGCCGCGAAGTCCGCCCTGATGTCATTGGTTCCCCTCGCACCGGTTGTTCCTGGCTTCTCCAGGGCCGGACCGGCTCCTCCGCCCCCTGCAGTGAATGTTGACGCTACCGGCGGCGTTTGCCGGGTGCAAGCGACCTGACATGCATCACCTGTGACCGATCCGCCCACTTCAGCGAGTGCCCCTGCCTCGCGCGAGGTGCGAGGTGGCGGCTCGGGCGGTGCACGATACGAGCGGCTTCAGGGCTGCGACGGGTCTAGGTCGCCGCTGGCTATCCAGACAGTGAACGAGTCCCACTCGCTCGGTCCGAACACGAGCGCCGGGCCGATGGGATTCTTCGAGTCACGTACACCTACGCAGCCCTCGCGGAGAAACGCGACCTCGACGCAGTCCCTATCCGCGCTGCTGAAGCTGCTCTTGAACCAGGCAGCAGCGGGTACGCTGGCGCTCATTCGGCATACTCCTCGGCGATTTTGCGGATGAGGGATCGGCTGCTCTCCTGGTCGAGGGCCGATCGCAGGATGTCGGCGTACGCCTGACGGTATCGCCGGACCTCGTCAGGCTTCTCAAGATACAGGTCGCCGGTGAATCCCTGCACGTAAACGATCGGTGGTTGGGTGAGATGAGCGATCGGGTGCTCAGGGAAGTCGAGAATCACGAACGAGCCGACATTCAGCCCCCCGTACACCTCCGCTGCGAGAGGAACCACCCGTACCGAAACATGGGGTCGTTCACCGATTCGCAGCAGGTGTCGGAGCTGACCTTCCATGACCGAGGGTCCGCCGATCGCCCGGCGCAGTGCGGACTCATCGATGACGGCTTCAAAGCGCACCGGGTCGGAGTCGTTGTCCAAGCGTGACTTCCGCTGCCTGAATGCCGCTATCTTTCGTTCGACCTCAGCTCCGGACATCGCCGCGAAGCGGACCCAGATCAAGGCGCGCCGATACTCATCGGTTTGCAGTAGTCCAGGAAGCAGGGTTGTTTGGAAAGAGGCGACACGTTTGGCCGTCGCCTCCAACTCCACGAAGAGGTTGAAGTCTTCGAGAATGATGTCATTGAACGCATGCCACCAGCCGGTGTGCTTGGTCTCTTCGACCAGGTTGAGCAGGATGGCGGTGCGTTCCTCGGACGCCCCGTACAGCTTGCACAGCCCTTCGATGACCAGCGGATGAAGCCGGACGGACTGCCCGGTCTCGATCCGCCACAGGGTCTGCTTGCTCACGTCGATCGCGTCACGGGCGTATTCCGCGCTGATGCCCGCGTTGATTCGCAGCGCCCGGAGCTGACGCCCCAGCATCCGGCGAGGCAGGGTGGAACCTGTTGAAGTCACGACTAATCCCTTTCGTAGCCGAACTAGTGGTCGGGTACCTAACTGGAACCTTGTGGCGGGGGGCCTTGGAACCTGGGCCGTTTCCGCCCGATTCCACCACTGAGAACATTCCCGCCCAGCGATATCCGGTGCTTCACTGAACGCGCCCGGACCCAATCGAAGAAGTGCTGAAACCTTAACCGCGCCAACGGTTCCAGGTCCAGCGACCGGGATTTCGCGTACCGAACTATGTGAATCGAGGCTGGCGAATGAATCATGCGGCATTCGCGGACACTCCCGCGTCCCGCTGCGCGTTTTACCGCCGCACCTGTGGGTTGCCCGCCGGTATACATCCGGAGATCGGCCGCATCGTCGTGAAGGCGGGCGTGGTGGGCGGGATCACGATGCCCGACAGGCTGGGGCAGCGCGTGCGCGACGACATGCTTTTCCGTGGCCACTCGATCGGCCCGGTGATCGCGCATATCCGTTCTCGCCGATGGACTTTCCTGTGCCGACCGGATCTACCAGACGACGTGCGGTTGTTCGCCGCGTTGTTCCGGATCGACGTTTCGATCGTGCCGTTCGGCAGTGAAATCGCGCTGCCGTCACCCGCCGACGCGAACGGCGTATTCCGCCGCTGGGTGGTGGCGCCGCGGGATACGTTTCGTCCGTCCGGGATGGTGATCGTGAACTGCGTGCTGGCCCGCGCGGGTGGGAAAGGTGCGGTATGAGCGAAGGACTGCCGACGCGAAGTCAACTACTGCGCGCCTGTAGAGAAGACGTGCCGCCACCGGGACATCCCGTGCTGCTGCGGGCGCGCACCTTGGCTGACCTCCATATTCGCCGCATCCGGGTGGATGGGGAATGTAGCTGCGGCGGCGATGAGCGCCGGTCACGGCTGATTCGGGACATCGACCGCTGGGTCGAGGTTCGTTTGCCCACCGCGCGCGGCGGAGCCTATCTGCACACCGAATCGTTCGGCTCGGTGGTCGACCGCCTGGCGCGGCTGAGCGCGTACGCGCACGCGGCCATGGCCGACGACCAGGAGTGGGACCTGTGGTTCGCGTGGGAGCGGCTGGCCGAATCGGCGGTCGCTTACGAAGACCTGGTCAGCGAGTTGAGCAGTGGGCGGCGCCGGTTGCCGAGCGTTTTCCGGCCCGGGTCAGTTCCGTAGCAGGGTGGCGGCGAGGTGATGTTGCAGTGGTTCGCCGACCGCCGCCATCCGAAGTGTGTAGTCGATGGTGTCGCCGGAGAGGTGCAGCGATCGGCCGAGGGCGGTCACGAGTTTCGCCGTGCCGCTGCGGCCGAGAGCGGTGGAGTCCAATTCCATGCGCAGCGTGCCGTCCTCGACGGCGAGCGAGCCCTCGCAGATTTCCGTGATGCCGGTGGGATGGGCGAGGATCAATTCGACGCGGTCGGGTCGCGGGCAACGCAGATAGCCCGTCTCGGCGTGCAGCGGCCTGCCGTCGTCGGTGGCGCGGGTCTTCTGCCGGTAGGTGAGGAACGGGCGGCCGAGATGGCCGAACCGGATTTCCTCGACATAGCCGAACGGCTGAATGGTCGGGTATTCACCCTGCCCATTACCGCGCCACGTGCCGAGCAGTGGAGCGAGCGGAGCGATATCGGGATGCAGGGCAATCGCAGGCTGGGGTTCGGCCACGGCGAACAGCCTAAACCCGTCCTCATCGAACCGTTCGGGTACTCCCGAATTTGCCGCAGGCTAAGGTTAGCTTCGCCTTATCACCAATGTGGTGTGGTCGGAAAGGAAACAAGAAGTTGAACGGACGCTGGAATGAGTCGCGCCGTGGCGGTACGCCCCGGTCGCGGACCCGAAGTGGTCTGCTGCGCGCGTCGGCGCTTGGCGTCGCGCTGGTCGTGGCGGCCGGCTGCTCGGACTCGAAGTCGGACGAGGTGCCCGCGCTCGACGGCAACAAATACGTCCAGACCAATCTCGCGGCCAACAACGCGGAGTACAAGGCGCAGTTCGTTTTCCCCGACCTGGTGAACGCCTGGGGGCTGGCCAACCGCCCCAAGGGCGCCGGTGGGCACTTCTGGGTCGGCGCGGGCGGCAAGTCGTTCCAGTTCGTCGGCGACGTGACCAAGTCCTCGGACGACAAAGTGCACAAGCTCTTCCAGGACCCGCTGAAGATCGTCACCATCCCCGGCGCCGACGCCGACACCTCGGACAAGAGCGCGGGCAAGACCACCGGCGTGGTGTTCAACCCGGCGCCGATCACCTCCGACCTGTTCGTCGTCCACGACCAGCCGGTGGAGGAGGAAGGCGGGCCGCTGAACGGTTCGGCGCGGTTCATCTTCGCCACCGACTCCGGCAAGATCTCCGCCTGGACCGAGCTGGGCTTCGAGGGCCGGATCGTGCGCCACGACGGCCCCGCCAACCTGGTCTTCGACGGCCAGTCGCAGGGGATGCAGTTCTTCGGGATCGCGCTGGCTCCCTCCGGTGACAAGCTACTGGCCGCGGATTTCGGCGCCGACCCGCAGGTGCGGACGTTCGACAAGAACTGGCAGCTGATCCCGACCACCGGCTTCGCCAACCCGTTCGCCACCGGCGACGCGATCGACCCGGCCGCGCCGGAAAAGGGCAAGAAGGCCAAGCCCGGCGATCCCGCGCCGTTCAACGTCTCGACCCTCGGCAACCGGGTCTTCGTCGCCTATGCCACCACCCAGCCGGACGAGAAGGACGCGACCAAGTTCGATGCCGGTGAGGAGGACTCGCTGGACAAGGACAAAGAGGGCGGCAAGCCGGACAAGGGCAAGCTCGCCGAGTTCGACGCAGGCGGCAAACTGGTGCGCATCATCGACGACGGCAAGCGCCTCAACGCCCCGTGGGCGGTGACGATCGCGCCGGACGGGTTCGGTCCGCTCAGCGGCAAACTGCTGGTCGGCAACTTCGGCGGCGCGGGGCACGTGCTGGCCTACGACGACACCACCGGCAAGTTCGCCGACTACCTGCGCGATGCCGACGGCAAGCCGGTCGCCATCGAAGGACTGTGGGCGCTGATGTTCGGCAACGGCGAGAGCCTCGGTGACGCCGACTCGCTGTACTTCACCGCGGGACCGGACGACGAGAAGGACGGTCTGTTCGGCAAGCTTCGCTTGAAGTAGCCGCACTTCGCAGCAGCCCGCACCGAATCGGTGCGGGCTGCTCGCGCTTCAGCGGCCTCCGTTCGGGGCCGAGGCCCGGGGTTCGGTGCGCCGTTCGCGGATAGCCGACTCGACTTCGTCGACCGCCGTTCGGATCGTCGCCCCGTAGCCGTCGTCGGCGAGCGTGTGCAGACGTGTGCGAGCGGCATCGATTTCGCGCTGTGCGGCGTCGAACGAGCCGAGCCTGCGATAGTCGTCGGCGAGATTGAGGTGCAGCGACGGGTAGAACGCGGTCACCCGCAGTGATTCGTCGAAGGTTCGAGCGCGAGCGTCCGAAAGGCTGTCGGCGGCGTCCAGTGCGCGGATGTCCCAGGTGAGCGCTTCGGCGGCGTCGTCGTACAAGTCGGCCAGGTAGTGGGCGAGGGTGCACCGGTGCAGCGGGTCGCCCTGTGGGCCGAGCGAGGCCCATACGGCGAGCAGAGCTTCCCGCGCGTCGTCCGGACGGCCTTCGCGGCCGAGTGCGACGGCGCTGGTGATGGTGTTCATGGTGTGGTCGTTCATGCGGAACTCCTTCAGGTGGGGGATGGACGCGGATCGTTTCGTGTGCGAGGCCGAACGGTCGGCGTCGGGCGGCCGATCGATCGGAAGTAGTGGCGGTGGGCGGGAACTTGCGATTCCGAGATGGGTGATCGTTCGGAAGTAGTGGCGGTGGGCGGGAACTTGCGATTCCGAGATGGGTGATCGATCGGAAGTAGTGGCGGTGGGCGGGCACCTGCGATACCGAGATGGGTGATCGGATCGCGGTGCCAACAGAGCGGGAGGGACGCGGTGGTCCGTGCCGCGCAGTGGTTTGCGCGGGCGATGGCCGGCGGCGCGGACGACTTATACGGAGACGTTGTGGTGGAGAGACCGGACCGGCATGGCCAGGGTGGTGAGGTCTCCGTCGGTGGCAGAGCGCAGCACCACCGGCTGATCGGCGGCGATGATGTCGAGCATGAGGTCGGGGCCGAGCGCGGTGTGGACAGCGGGCAGCAGTGTCGCGGGGTCGAACGACAGTGTGACGGCGGAGCCGGTCACCTTCGCGGGCAGGCTCTGCACGTCCCCCGGCACCGATACCGAGATATCGGTCGGATCAATCGCGAATTGCAGTGCTTCATCCGATTTCTCGAGAACCCGCAGCATCAGATGCCGGGCGACGACCACCCTGGTGCGCACCGGTCCCAATCCCGCCAGTACGGCGCGGTGGTCGGGGAAGGGAGCGTCGATGACTGCCAGTCGGTGTTCCGCGCCGCCTCCCGTCAGAAGCAGCCCGCCGCCGGACGGTGCGGCGACGACCTCGTCCATGCCGCGCAATCGGTCGGTGATCGACTCGAGCCCGTTCGAATCGAGCACCACGGACCACTCGCCGCCGTGCTGCCGGGTCGCCACCACGGTGCGCGTGGACAACCGGTAGCGATCGGTCGCGGTGAGGGTTACCGCGTTGGCGCCCGCTTCCAGCAGAACGCCCGCAAGCACGGGTATCTCGCGGGTACGGGCCACCGCGGTGCGGACCTGGTCGAGCGCCTCGGCCAGCGTCGCCGCATCGATCGCCACCTGCGTGCCGAGAGACTGTTCGACCACGGCGGCGACGCGCGCGGCCTCGTCCGCTCGCCGCGCCATTTCCGCGACGTGACGATCGAGCAGGTATCGTGCCCGGTCGGTGTCACCGGCGAGGATCTCCGCGATGGTGTCCAGCGGCAGATCGATCGAGCGCAGCTGCCGGATGAGCACCGCCCGCTCCCGCTGCGCCTCGGTGTAGTAGCGGTATCCGGTCAGCGGATCGACTCTGGCCGGAACGAGCAGGCCGCAGTCGTCGTAGAACCGCAGCGCGCTCGCCGTGAGCCCGCTGGCTCGCGCGAGCACGCCGATCGTGATCAACCCTGTCGACTCCGTACTCACCACCCGGCCATCATGGAGCCTCAACCAACTCGAAGGTCAACTTCGCGGGTGGAGCAACCAATCGCAGTCCATGTGTTCCGCTGCTGGAACGCGATGCGCACGCTGCCGAGCTGCGGGAAAGCCGAAGTTGCCGCAGCCCGCCAGGGCGCAGTGTCCGCGACTTCGCGGGGCTGTCGGTGTTGCCCGCCGCAAATCAGGTGGTGCACAACCGCAGGACATGGGCAACTGGACGGGCAGACCGAGGCGCTCGACATCCGGCCGCGTCTGTGCGCCGGCCACGTGAAAGCATCGACGAGCTTCAGCACTTGCGGCAGGATCGCGATGAACAGATCCAGCATCGGCGGCCGGGTCTCCGCCTTTGGCGGTGTCGCGAGAGTTTCGCGACTGGTCGAGGTAGAGCACACGGCCGTCGCCTGTCACTCGGATGTGCTCTAACAGAGGGGCCAGGGGTGGGGGAAAACGCGCCGGTGAACGGTTCCTTCATCCTGACCATGCTGTGATTCGCGTCTCACGCATACGAGGTCGCCACTCGCAGAACCGCGAACCGTCGAGCCTGGCGCGAGTCAGTCGGCCCCGGCCTCGATGGGGGTCACGCGCCAGCGGCGCGACCAGTCCCAGACCGATCCGAGTGCCGTGCCGAGTTCGGCTCCCGCGGTGGTCAGTTCATAGGACTTGTCGGGGTTCTTCGCGATGAGGCCCGCGGATTGCAGGTGTTGCAGGCGGACCGAAAGCATGCTCGAGGAGCAGTTGCCCATCCGTCGGCGCAGTTCGAGGAAGCCGAGGCGGTCGGGTTCCAATTCCCACAGGATGCGCAGAATCCAGCGTTGGCCGAGTAAGTCCATCGTGGCCAGTAACGGCGCGTTCGCCGGGTCGTCCCGCCCACGCGGCGGCTTGGGTTCGTTTGCGCTTCTCATTTAGAACCAGCATAGTGGTTCTGAATCAGAAGCACTGGCCCGGGTGCCGGGCGGACCGAAAGGGTGACGGTGGACGAGAGGACCGGTCGGCGAATCGTTCTGATCACGGGCGCCTCCCGCGGCATCGGCGCGGAGACCGCCCGGGTGCTCGCGACGCGCGGCGACCATGTGGTGATCAATTACCGGGAGAAGGCGAAGCGGGCCGACGCGCTGGCGGGGTCGATTCGGCAGGCGGGCGGTAGTGCCTCGACGGCGGGCGCCGACATCGCCGACGCGGATTCGGCCCGGGCGCTGGTCGCCGGGGTCGCCGAGGAGTTCGGCCGTCTCGATGTGCTGGTGCTGAACGCGTCGGGTGGGCTGGAGCGCGATGCCCGGCCCGACTACGCCATGGCCCTCAATCGTGACGCGCAGGAACGGCTTGTGCGGCTTGCCCTGCCGCACATGCCTTCCGGTGCGCGGATCGTTTTCGTGACCAGCCATCAGGCGCACTTCCACGGCCGCAAGCCCGTCCCCGCCGACTACGAACCCATCGCCGCCAGCAAGCGCGCGGGCGAGGACGCGCTGCGCGCCATGATCCCGGAACTCGATGCCAGGGGCATCGCCCTGCACGTGGTCTCCGGCGACATGATCGACGGCACGATCATCGTCCAACTGCTGGAACGCCGAAATCCCGACGCCGTCGCCGCGCGCCGCGAGCACGGCGACTTGCCCACGGTCACGGAGTTCGCCACCGCGGTCGCCGATGCCACCGCCGCCACCGCTGACCCCGGCCACACCATCTACATCGGCGGTCTGGATTATCTCGACGCGCAAGAGATCACATCCTGAAGCGATGCCGACCCGCAGGCATGACGCACTCCGGCCGTGGGCGGCAACCTGCCACGCCGCGTGTCGATCGCGCCGCGGGGAATAGAAGCGCTCCGGTAGTGCCCGGGAGAACCATCCGGAACGCGCGCTTCGAATTTCGCACCATCAGACGCCAGCGCCTCGAGTGCGGAGACGCCCTGCGGCGCGAAAGCTGAATTGCCCAGAGTCGAAGGGCTTGCCCGTGTGTGACGAGGTCGCCCTTGCGTTCGGCCTTGCCTCATGAAGAAGTGCGGCGGTGCAGTGCCGATCCGAGCGCATGCGGGCGCGTAATTCGGTGGTGAGTTCCCGGTGCGGCTCGGACGATCGAGTGATGGTGGATTACCAGGGCACCGCTCTGCGGATCGGATGGGCCGAGGCGCCGGAGCCGGTACGGGCGGAAGTAGAGCGCGTACTCGGAGACGCCGTCCACACTGCCGAGAATCAGCGCGGAGGGTTCAGCCACGGTGTGGCAGCGCGCTTGCGCACCGTCGGCGGTGGTGCTGCCTTCGTGAAGGCGATCGAGGCGGAAGACGGTCTCGCGGTGATGTATCGGCAGGAAGCGCGGATCGCGGCTCGGCTCCCGGCGACGGTGCCCGCACCGCGATGCCGGTTCGCGACGGAGATCGCGGGGTGGTTCGTCGCGGTTTTCGACGATGTCGAGGGAGCGTTTCCCCGACTCGGCGAGCCGGGGGAGTTGCGAGACACTCTCGAGCTGGTGGCGCGATTGGCGGCGGAGCTGACTCCGAGCCCACTGGCTGATATGCCGACGGTTGCGGAAGCCTACGGACCGGAGCTGACCGGCTGGCGAACGTTCGTGACGGAAGGGCTTCCGGCGGACTTGGACAGTTGGTCGCTTCGTCACCTGACGAAATTGGCCGAACTGGAAGCCGCGTGGCCCACGGCCGCGGAAGGAAACACTTTGCTGCACACGGATCTTCGGCCGGACAACATGCTGCGGCGGCCCGATGGTGCGGTGCTGGCGGTCGATTGGGCGTGGGCCTGCCGGGGCGCCGCGTGGATCGACCTCGTCGCGCTCGCGCCGTCCATCGCGGCCGCCGGTGTGGATCCGGATCCGATCATCGCCACCCATTCAGTGACTCGCGACGTGGACCCCGTGGCGGTCGACGCTTTCGTCTGCGCGCTCGCCGGGTATTGGGCGGCGGCTTGCCGGAAGCCGGGACCGCCGCGTTCGCCGCGGTTGCGTGAGCATCAGTCAGTGTTTGCCCGGCTCGCCGGAGCGTGGCTGGCGTGTCGTCTCGGCTGGCCATAATCCCAGGAGATATGGCTCTATCGTCGAAAAACGCAAGGTCACTGGATATTTGCCAAAGCTTTGGAGGGTGGTGTGTGACCGGATAAATCGGTCAATGGGCGTGTCGCGTGCGCGGAAGTGATCGAATTCGACGCGACCCGGGCCACTCTCGGTCACGCTGGGCATATGTGGATGTTCGGGCAGTGCCGGGACACCGGCGAGGCAAGGCATCGCGGGCGCGACCGAGACGCGTCCACGCTGGTCGGAATGGGGGTCCGGAGAATGGAACAGGTGTCCGAGGCCCGGGTGATTCCGGGCAAAGAACTCCTGCTGGCTGCCTTCCGGGGCTTGCCGCACATGGATCATCCGATGCTGGAAGCGGCCGGAGAACTGGCTCAGCTGCATCAGACACGCGAACGCACTCCCGCGAGCCGGTGCGACAAACTCGACCGGCGTCGAGTGCAACTCGTGCGCGGCATCGACCGCTGGGTCACCCTGGCGACGCCGATACCGCCGCCCGCCGCGCCCGAACACGCCGAGACCGTGGGCCACGTCGTCGACCGGCTGGCCATGCTGGCCGCTCAGGCGTTCGTGGCGCTGGCGCACGCGCCGGAATCGGTCTTCTACGACGCATGGGTCCGAATCGACGAATTGGCCGACGGTTACCAGGATCTCATCGACGACCTGCGTGCCGGAGCCAGACGACTACCCGACGGGCGTTACGACCGCTGGTAGCTACCGACCTCGCCCGAACAGCCGGAACGAGCGGCGGCGCCGACGTGGCAGAGTCGCGTACACCATGGTCATGTCGGCGAAGACCTCCGCCTCCCGCTCGCGATCGACGCCGAACTCGGCACGGCCGAGGACGCGGTCGATCGATTGCGGCGAAATCGAGGGCAGGACGACGGCCAACGAGGGCGGCAATGGATCGCCGCGTTCTTGGTCGTTGTGGTGACCCAAGAGCATGTGACCGATCTCGTGCAAGATAACGTGATCGGCGTTGCGGCCAGTCGCCGCGGCGTCGTAGACGATGATGTCGTCGTGCTTGCGTGCCACCCACAAGCCGCCTCCGCCGCAACCCGTGTCCGCCAACATCGCCTTGGGCACCGGATGCAGGCTGATCGAGCGTCCGCGATGGGCGGCCACCGCGGCCAGGTAAGCGGTCAGATTCCACGGGTTCGGGAGGGGCACGGTCCGGGTGGCATCGCCGAAACGGGCTTCCATGCTGGTCATCGGCGCCCACCTTACCCATCGGTCGGCGACTAGTCATCTGCGGAATCCGGGCATACCGACAAAAGGTGATCCGCGGCGGGACAACGCGATCGGTCACTCAGCGGATGACCCGCTGTCCAAGGGTTGTGCCCGCATGGCCCGAATGGCCAGGTAGTTCAGGCCCCACAGTGCGACCCCGATGGCCAGCAGCACGCCGGCGATGGCGTACTGCGCCGGATTGCGGTCGGTGAAGGGTGTGACGAGAAAGCCGCAGCTGAGCGCGCCGACGACCGGCAGCGGCGTCGGCGTCTTGAAGTGCTTGTGCGACACAGTGTCTCGGCGCAACACCAGCACCGCGACGTTGACCACCGTGAACACCGCCAGCAGAAGCAGGGCCGTGGTGCCACCGAGTTCGGGTACCTCGCCGACGAACAGGATCAACCCCAGCGCGAGCAGCGTGGTGAAGACGATGGCGGTGACGGGCGTCCGGCGCCGCTGGTGCACGCGGCCGAACGGCCGGGGCAACACGCCTTGACGGGCCATGCCGTAGATCAGTCGGCTGGCCATCAGCATGTTGATCAGCGCCGAATTGGCGACGGCGAACATGGTGATGTAGGCGAAGATGTGGGTCGGGAAGCTCGGCGCGCCGACCTGGACCACTTTGAGTAGCGGCGTGTCGCCTTCGCCGAGTTGGTCTGCGGGCACGAGTGCGACCGCGCTGATCGATACCAGCACGTAGATGAGCCCGGTGATGATCAGTCCCGCGAGCAGCACCTTCGGGAAGATGCGGGTGGGCTCCTTGCACTCCTCGGCCATGTTCACCGAGTCCTCGAAACCGACCATCGCGTAGAACGCGAGCGTGGTGGCCACGATGACGCCGCCGACCGCGTTGCGCTCCCCGGTGTCGAATTCGACGATGCGGGAGAAGTCGCCGTCGCCCACGCCCAATGCCCAGCAGCCGATCCCGATGACGATCAGCAGCCCGGTCAGCTCCACACAGGTGAGCACCACGTTGAGCTTGACACCCTCGCTCACCCCGCGCAGGTTGATCGCCGCCACCACGGCCATGAACAGCAGCGCGATCACCGTCACCGCGGTGCCGCTGCCGAGATCCGGATCGAAGGCCTCGGCGAAGTTGGCCGCGAAAGCCCGCGAGGCCGTGGACGCGGAAGTGATGCCGGAACTCATCACCGCGAAAGCGACCATGAACGTGAGGAAGTGGATGCCGAACGCTTTGTGCGTGTAGAGGGCCGCACCCGCGGCGTGCGGGTACTTGGTGACCAGCTCCAGATAGCTGAGACCGGTGATGAGCGCGACCAGGAACGCCACCAGGAAGGGCACCCAGACCGCCCCGCCGACTTCGTTGGCCACCTTGCCGGTGAGCGCGTAGATGCCGGTGCCGAGGATGTCGCCGACGACGAACAACAAGAGCAATCCCGGCCCCATTACCCGTTTGAGTTCGGGCCCGGAGTCGGACGTCGGATCGGCTGTGACTTCGGACATGCGTCCTCCCCTCGGCAGTAGGGCGAGGGTACCCATTCCGATACGGAATAGTCGTGCACCGGGCCGTATTTCGCCTGGATTTCACCTGCCAGGGGCGGGCTGCTAGCCCTCCCGATCCATCAGCCCCGCGGCCTCCACGATCATGGCCGCGGAGTCGCGCGGGCTCAGCGCCATGGCGCGCAGCTGGTCGAAGATCACGCCGAAGCGACGGATCTCGGAGTGGCCCTCGATCAGCTCGTCACCCGCGATGC
Source organism: Nocardia sp. NPDC003999 (assembly GCF_053604885.1). Taxonomy (NCBI): domain Bacteria; kingdom Bacillati; phylum Actinomycetota; class Actinomycetes; order Mycobacteriales; family Nocardiaceae; genus Nocardia; species Nocardia sp. NPDC003999. Next base: position 429,126 of record NZ_JBSGIB010000001.1, on the reverse strand, counting down.
CCTCCACATAGACCAGCTCGGGATCGGCGGGGTCGGGGAAGTCCAACAAGGTGAACGAACCCGCCATGCCGGGGTGTGCGCCCGCGTCGAACGGCAGGATCTGCAGGATCACGTTCTTGCGCTTGATCTCTTGCAGCAGTCGCTCGAGCTGCCCCCGCATCACCGCGGGCCCGCCGACGGTGCGGCGGATGGCGGCCTCGTCCAAGACGACCCAGAGTTCGAGCGGGTCGTCCTTGGTCAGGTTGACGGCGCGATCCATCCTCGCCTTCGCCCTACTCTCCATGACCGACGCCTCCAGCTTCGGCATGGAGGTGTCGATCACGGCGGTGGCGTACTCGTAGGTCTGCAAAAGGCCTGGAATGAAAGAGGTTTGGTAGTGCCGCGCGGACAACGCCTCGGACTCGAAATTGATGTAGGCGGCGTAGACCTCCGACACGCTGCCCTCGTAGGCGCGTGACATGCCGGGCTTCAGTGCGTCGGACAGCAGCTCCAGCGCGTCCTCGCGCTGCTCGTCGCCGATGCGGTAGAGGTCGAGCATCGCCATGAGGGTGCGCCGCTGCGGCCGCGCCTGCGCGGTCTCGATCCGGTACAGCGTGGTGACGTTGATCCCGGTCTTCGCGCTGACCTCTTCTTTGCTGAGCTGAGCGTTCTCGCGCATCTCGTGCAGCATCGCCGCCAGCCGCCGCAACCGGACGGTCAGTACGGTGCGCTTGCCTGCCATCAGTCCAACCCCTTCGGTGTGCGCACTTGCTGGAACGTGTTCTGACGTTCGACCTCGAATGCGGCCTGCGTGCAGCGGATCTGTGCCTGGTGTGGGCACAGCAACAGAGACTACCTCCCGTGATGCACCTTATGGTCGGTGTTTTCGTGTGCGTTTACGGCCGCTGGGCGATATCGCGGGGCGAACCGGACCGACCGCTCGGTTGCGGGGGTATGTGGAGACTCGCCCAACTGTGCGGAGCCGCTTTCCGGGCGGTGGGAACGCCACGCTCGAACGTGATCGCCGGACGACGCCGCGCGTCCGTGCGGGCCGGGAGAGGCCCGGCTGCCGCGCCTGGGCGACGCAACGCGGCCGGTGTGGATTCCGGCTCGGGGCGTGGGCAATAGCGCTGACCGCCCGGCATCACGCCCATTGCGGATTAATTGCCAATGCATTCATGCATATGAACTAAGTCCATAGTGTCGAGCTAGAGGGCATTTTCGTGATGATGCCGAAAGTTTGCCACAATTTGGTTTCATCTCGTGTTCCCGGCCGTGGCCCTCGGGCGCCGATGGATAATGACCGCGTGACGAGGATGGACGACCTCGCGCTGAGAAGCGCCTCCGCGATCGAGAGCGTCATCGCGGGCACGCCGCAGAGCGTGGGCAGCTTCCGCTTCTGGTTCGAGGATCAGCGATGGGAATGGTCGGACGCGGCGGCCGCGATATACGGCTACACCGAGGGGAGTGCGCGACCCAGTACGGAGCTGTTGCTGGCGCACAAGCATCCCGACGACCGCGCTCTCGTCGCCGAGTCCATCGCCTCCGCCGTGCGAACCGGTGAGCCGTTCTGCGGACGTCACCGCGTCATCGACACCGCCGGGCGCACCCATCACGTCATCGTCGTCGCCGATCGCATGCTCGATGACCAGGAGTCGGTGGTCGGCACCGCGGGCTATTTCATCGACGTGTCCGGCACACTCGAGGAGAACCGGCAGGAGATCCTCGACGACACGCTGCCCGAACTGGTGCAATCACGGGCGGTGATCGAGCAGGCCAAGGGTGTGCTCATGGTGGTCTACGGCATCAACGCCGAACAGGCCTTCCGGGTGCTGCAATGGCGCTCCCAGGAAACCAACATCAAGTTGCGGACCCTGGCGCAACAACTGGTCGGCGAGGTTCCCGCGATGGGTGGCGGTCCCGCGGCGCAACGGGCGCGCTTCGACCATCTGCTGCTGACCATGCACGACGTCCTGGCGTCGAAGTGAGCGCCGTACCGGTGACCGATACCCGATAGGCGGCCCTACGGGGAGGTCGCGTCCGGCGACATCGGCACCGGAGCACCCTGCGCGTCCCGTACCGGCCGCTTGCGTCCATGCGCCATGTCGACTCTCGAGCCGTGGCGCCGCGCTGCGGACCGAGCTCTCGTTTGCCGCGGTGTCGCCGTCGAATACGCGATGCGCCAATGCCATTCAGGGCGCGAGTGTTGCGTGATCTTCGCCCTTCGACCGGTCCCACTACCGATAAGTCGGAGACAATTCATTAGAAGTAACCATAGTGGGAGGGAGTCGTTGTGGTCAGTGAGTACACATCGGCACTCGAGCGGGAGATCGTCGACATGCGCGGGCAACACGAGATGTTGCTGCGGACCGGGCGGCAGTGGTCGTTGCGCGCGATGTTCGGCACACCCGACTGGGACATCATCGACTACTGCCGCGACTTCCGGCCCAATCGGTTCGGGGAGCAAGCCTGTGCGGAGGTGGAACGTTTCTGCCGCGAGCACGGCATCTGGCTCGAGCCCGCGGGCCCGCACTACAACAGCATGACGCCCTATCTGCACCCCGGCGCCGTCAGCGCCGAGCGGATGACGATCATCGGCCTGTACAACGCGATCCTGTTCTGGCTCAACGACACTGTCGGCCGGGAGAAGTTCGGGCACCTCGGCGACGACGAACAGCGACAGGCGCGGGTGGCGATCGATCGGCTGTGCGCGCTCCTGTGCACAGGGTCGGCTCCGGCGGACGCCACCCCGTTGGAGACCTCGACCTCGGCGTTCCTCACGATGCTGTCCGCCCGCGCGGACGCGGACTGGCTCGATCGGTTCATCGAAGCCACCGTCGCGCACCTGCGGCCCGCGATCCAGGACCAGAACGCCCGGGCGCGCGGCGGGTTGCTCAGCGTCGCGGAGTACATCGATCTGCGGGCTCAGGTCTCGGGTATGTACCCGGCGATCGCGCTGTGCGAGTTCGGCCGGGACGACTATCTGCCCTGGGAGTTGATCCGGCGGACGGGGCTGGCCGGGGACCTCCTCCGGCTGCGGGTGCTGACCGTCGAGATCGGCGCGTTGATGAACGACGTGTTCTCCTTCGAGAAGGAGTGCATCGTCGATCTGGCGGATTTCAACTTGATTCCCGCGGTGTTGCTGAACCACCCCGGATACTCGCTGGAGGACGCCGTGCGGGGCGCCACGGAGATCGTGCGCGCGCGCCTGGCCGAGTTCCGGGAACTGTGTGCGGTCGCCACCGAACGGTGCGACCGACTGGCAGCGGTGGACGCCGCCTTGGCGTCCACCGTCGCGACCCACCTCGCCGATCTGGTCGCCTGCGTCCAGGCGACCTGGGTCTGGCAGGTGAAGACTCTGCGGTACAAGGGGGCGTCGATCTTCCGGGAGAACGGGTTGCAGTTATAGCTCCACTCTCACCATTCCTGGGAATGCTTCCAGGCGGCAGTACTCGACGGTCTCGAACATGTGTGGATACGATGCGTCGGGGGCTATCTCCGGCCTGAATGGTGAGGGGGTCGCGGTGGAACAGATCGAACTCGCCAGGATGGCGAACATGTGGTGGCGCGCTCTGCAGGCCGTCGCCGGTGGGTCCGCGTCTGTACCGGACCCCGAGCTCGCGCTACTCGGGATGGTCGAGGAGCTGGCTTCCGGCTTGGAAGCCGAACCCTTCGACGCGAGCGTCGGCAGGCGTGTCGGCGCGTCGCTGGCCTCCGCGGGACTGGACGACCCGGCCGTGCCCAGCACGTCGGCCCAGGTCCTGTACGGGCTGGCCGAACAGGCGACGGCCCCGGAGGCCGGCCGGCGGCTCGCGGCGCTGCTCGCGGAGGTCGGTCAGGGATACGAAGCCCAGCGGCGCGCGAACGAGGACGCGCACCGATCCGATGACGAGCGGTTCCGTGTGGTGTTCGACAACGCAGCGATCGCGATCGCCATCGGTGACACCGACGGTACGTTGCTGGATGTCAACCGGGGTCTGGCCGAGATGATCGGAGTCCCGGTGGAAAGCTTGCGCGGGGTGTCGGTCTACGACTTCGCGCACCCCAACGACCGCGAGGGCATCCGCACGCTGGTGTACGAGAAACTGGTCCCGGCCGGTGCGGGCACGGTGAAACTGGAACAGCGCATCCGGCGCGCCGACGACAGCTACGGGTGGGCGTCGTTCGCCATCACCTTCGTCAAGGGCGCGGAGGGGCAGAGCGATTACCTGCTCGCGGTCGGCGAGGACGTCACCGAACAGCACCGGATGCGCGAGGAACTGCACCGGCAGGCCCGGCACGATCCGCTCACCGGACTGCCGAACCGGCGGCATCTCATCGAACGGATCGACGCGATGATCGACGAGGCGCGCAACGGGGATCGGGCGGGATTGTGTTTCGTCGACATCGACCGCTTCAAGCACGTCAACGACCGCTACGGCCACGGCACAGGTGACCAGATATTGACCGCGGTCGCCGGACGTCTGCAGGATAGTGTGCGCGGATCCGGGTGTCTGGTCGCCCGCATCGGCGGGGACGAGTTCGTCGCGCTGATCCCGCCGCCCGCCAGCGATCACCGGGTGGCCACCGTGGCGAACAGCCTGCTCGAGGCGCTTGTCGACCCGATCACGGCCGGTGACCGGCGACTACGCATGTCGATCAGCATCGGCGCGGTCGTCACCGCGGTCGCGGGCGCGGACGCCGAATCGCTGCTCGACGCGGCCGACACCGGCCTCTACCGAGCGAAGGCCGACGGCAAGGGCCGGTGGGTGTTGCACATTCTGGACACCGACACTTCGCTCGGTCCGCAACCGGTGTTGTGAGGGGCGGAAGCGAGCCACCGCCCGTCGCGCGTAACTTCGCGGCCGAGCGATGTCCGGCGTCCGCGTTCGAGCAGAGGTATCGCGGCGGGTGGCGACTCAGGCGGCCGATGGCGCTCAGCGGGCCAGCAACCTGCGCAGAAACGCGGGCGGGATCATCGGTCGTTCCTCGTCCCAGAGGCCTTCGCGCAGGTCGTAGTCCAGGCTGTGCAGCAACGACATGATCCAGGGGCCCTCGTCGAGCAGCGGCCGGATGAGACCGGCATCGGCGTACCGGACCACCACCGGGGCCAGCTCGTCCTTGGCCGCTTCGGTCTTTCCCGCCGCCGCGAGGCAGGAGGCGAGCAGCAGCGATGCCTGTGCCGCGGCGCGGGGACGTCGATCGGGGTCGATCGAATCCCGCAGCTGACGGGCGCGCGTGGACGCGGCGGTCACCCTTTTGGCGGCCCCCGAACGCAGCAGCATGCGGATAGCGGAGTCCTCACGCATTTCCGCGGCCATCGTGGCGATACCGCCCTCTCCGGCCGGCGGTTCGGTGACGTAGGTGGCCGTCAGGCCCAGCCGGACCTGCTCGTTGGCCACGCGGGTGGCCAGGCGCGGCAGCTTCATGGCCCGCGCCAACTCGGCGCCTTCGTCCAGCCGTCGCGCGGCGGCGGCCAGGTCACCGCGCAGGGCTTTGATCCGCGCGCCGGTGGCGTAGTTGGCCATCAGCAGGTCGACCGGGCCGCCCTCGGTGCCGAGCCTGCCCGCTTCGTCCAGCAGGCGCTCGGCCGCGGCGAGCTGGTCGCGTTCGTAGAGCAGCTCGCCGAGCAGGGCGCCGGCCAAGCGAGCGGCATAAGACCGCGGGCCCGACGAGGTGGTGGATATCTCGACCGCCGTGCGGAAGCTGTGTTCCGCCGTGGCGATGTCGAGTTGTTCCCTGGCCGCGATGCCGACCAGGCAGTGGCTGTACATCAAGGTGAACGTGCTGCGGTTCTTGCGATAGAAGGGGGTGGCCCAGTCGTTCCACTCCCGTGCCCGCTCGTAGTCGAACTTGGTGATCGCGGAAAACGCGGCGAGGTTGGCGGCCGCGCACAGCGCCCACGGCCCCAACGTGTCGGCCCGGGCCAGGCATTTGCCGACCACGGCGTCCAGTCCTTCCGGGTGGTCGCCGAAGGCGCGCTCCACGCTCTCGATGAGGTCGGCTTCGAGCGCGACATCGGGATCTGCGGCGGGCTCGTTCTCCAGCGACGCCCGTACCAGCCGTAACGCGGCATGCAGTTCGGTGGGCCGCCGCAGCAGCACGTGCGTCCAGGCGACACCGACCTGAAGCATGGGGCGGCTGGCGGCGATGCCGGGCGGGAGCTTGTCGAGCAGTCCCAGGAACGTGGCGAGCTGCCCGTCCTGCACCAGAGCGCGGGATTTCGCCTCGAGGAGGTCTGCGGCCATGTCGCCGTCGTCGGCGGCCAGCGCGTGGTCGATGGCCTCGCTGAGCATCCTGTTGTCGCCGAACCACGAGGCTGCCTTGCAATGCAGTTCGCGCACGCGCTCGGGATGGTCGCGCTCGAGGCGCTGGCGCAAGAACTCCGCGAACAGATGGTGGTAGCGGAACCATTCGCCGCCTTCGTCGACGCGGCGCAGGAACAGGTTACGGCGTTCGAGATTCTCGAGGAGGGCCTGCCCGTGCGGGTCCCCGGTCAGCGCCGTGGCGAGGCCGCCGGAGATCCGTTCGGGAAGCGAGGTGGCGAGCAGGACCTCGCGCAGTTCGGGCTCGACGGTGTCGAGCACGTTCTCGGCCAGGTACTCCGCGATGGCGTGATGACGCCCGGACAGGTGGGCGATCAGCGAGGCCGGATCGGGATGCTCACGCAGCGACAGCGAGGCCAGCTGCAAGGCCGCCGCCCAGCCCTCGGTGTAGTCGCGCAGCTCGGCGCTCTCGGTGTCGGCCAGGGTGAGACCGGTCTGCTCGGTGAGGAAGGCCCGCGCCTCCCCGGCATCGAAACGCAATGCGGCGGCGTCGATTTCGACGAGTTGGTGACGAACGCGCAGGGTGCCGAGCGGCAGGCCCTCCAGCGATCGGCTGGTCAGGATGATCTGCAGGTGCCGCGGCCCCTGGTCGATCAGGTAGAGCAGGGCATCGACCGCGGCGGGGTCGGTGATCCGGTCCCAGTCGTCGATCACCAGGGCGAACCGCTCGTCGCGTTCGTCGATGGCGTTGATCAGCGTGGTGAGCACGTAGCGCGCTGCGCTGGTGTCGCCCTCTTCGAGGACCGGGGCAAGGCCGGGCGCCAGCGCGGGACTCACGCGGTTGAACGCCTCGATCAGGTGGGTCAGCAACCACACCACGTTGTTGTCGTCGCGGTCGACGTTCAACCAGGCCACGGCCACTTTCTCGGTGTCGGCGAGACGCTTGGCCCACTGGGCCGCGAGCGTGCTCTTGCCGAACCCGGCCGGGGCGTGGATGACGGCGAGGCGGGGCCGCGGCTCGGTCTGCAACGCGTCGATGAGGCGCTCGCGCTGGACCAGCGGCCGGGTGGACATCGCCGGGCGGAACTTGGTCTCGGGTGTCGGCGGCGTCTTGGGGTGGGGAGTGGGAAAACGCGCTGTGGCGGTGAGCGGCCGCGTGCTGAGGTCTTCGGGCGCGGGCTGCTCGCCGGTGGGCAGGGTCATGTGCTCGACCGGCATGTCGTTACCGCGCTGGATCTCGCGCAACATCTCGCCGAAGGCGGCGGCCGAGGGCGGACGATCCGCGGGATTGTGCGCCATGCTGGCCTCGATGGCGGCCGCGACCTCGTCGGGGATGCCGTCGAGCCGCAGGTCCGGCAGCGGATCGGCGGAGATGCGCAGGAACTGCGCGACGATCTGCTCACCGGAACGTCGCTCGTAGGCCGCGTGGCCGGTGATCATGGCGAACAGCGTCGCGCCGAGCCCGTAGACGTCCGAGGCGACGGACGGAACGCCGGAGCGCAGCACCTCCGGGGCGGTGAACGCGGGCGAGCCGGTCACCACTCCCGTGGTGGTCTCGAAACCACCTTCGACGCGGGCGATCCCGAAATCGGTCAGTTGCGGCTCGCCGTAGTCGGTGAGCAGGACGTTCCCCGGTTTGATGTCGCGGTGCAAGATCCCGGCCCGGTGCGCGGTCTCCAGAGCGCCCGCCAGCTTGACGGTGATCCCGATCGCCTCGGGCAACGGCAGAAAGCCTTCCCGGCGGATACGGTTCTCCAGCGAACCGTGCGAGTGATACGGCATCACCAAGTAGGGGCGTCCGCTGCGGGTGGTGCCCACTTGGAGGATCGGCACGATGTTCGGATGCCCGGACAGGGCGCCCATGGCCTGCTGCTCGCGCAGGAATCGCTCGACGTTCTCCGGCTCCAGATCCGGCCGGGCGGTGAGGACCTTGACCGCGACGCTGCGGTTCAACGCCCGCTGCCTGCAGCGGTAGACGACGCCGAACCCGCCTTTGCCGATCACTTCGGGGTCGTCGAGACCCGCGCCCTCCAGTTCCCGCTCGATACCTGGAGGTCGATCGTGCTGTGTGGCGAACGGGTCCGAACCTGCCATGGCCCTGCTCTTGTCGGCTGTCTGTGGTCCTGCGGTAGATACCCAGTTTATGCCCAGCGAACCCTTTCCCTGGTTATTACGGCTGATATAGACCATGAGGTGGGAAGGGTATTATCGTCGGTTTCGGGGGCGGGCGCGGTGTGGCTGACGTGACTCGGCAATATCTGTACGTCGCGATGGAAGTCGCTGTCTCGCACCGTTGGTCGCGAAAGTACCTTTCCACGACATACGTCGTAGCGGGGGTGTCCGGGGCGCTATGACGTATGTCAGAATCCGCGCATGACCATCGACGTCTGGGCGCAGCATCCGACTCGGCGATTCCTCGCCCACGACATGTTCGCCTCGCTGCGGCGGTGGACCGGGGCCGTTATACCGACCGACGAGATCCCGCTGTCGTTCACTCTCGACGCGATGGATGCCGCAGGCGTCGACCGAGCGCTCATCTCGGCGTGGCACGCGCCGGAAGGCGTCCTCATCTCCAACGACGAGGTCGCGGCCTGGGCGGCCGAGGCGCCGGAGCGCCTGCTCCCCATCGCGTCGGTGGATCTGCGCAGGCCGATGGACGCGGTACGGGAGCTGCGCCGCCGCGTGGACCAGGGCTTCAAGGGGCTGCGGGTGCTCCCGTGGCTGTGGGAAGTGCCCCCGACCGATCGGCGCTTCTATCCGTTGTTCGCCGCGTGCGTCGATGCGGGAATCCCGTTCTGCACGCAGGTCGGGCACACGGGACCGTTGCGGCCGTCGGAAACCGGGCGCCCCATCCCGTACATCGATCAGGTCGCGCTCGACTTCCCGGAGCTGACGATCGTCTGCGGGCATATCGGCTATCCGTGGACCGAGGAGATGATCGCGGTCGCGCGCAAGCACGAGAACGTCGTCATCGATACCTCGGCGTACACGACGAAACGCCTTCCCGCGGAACTGGTGTCGTACCTGAAGTCCGGTAGCGGCCGCCGCAAGGTGTTGTTCGGTACGAATTATCCGATGATCTTCCCGCAGCACGCGCTCGACGGCCTCGCCGCGCTCGGCCTGGACGACGAGACTCGCGAGCTGTACCTGGGCGGCAATGCCCGACGCGTTTTCGGACTGGCCGGTTGACCGACTAGCGCGGCGGCGTGTCGGCGGTGTGTTGCGCGGCGTTCCGCGGCTGGGGGCCATAGGATTCCCCGGCGCGCATCGTGAGGAGGTCGAATGCTCTGGGTCGTACAGGTGTTCGCCGTCGCGGCCGCCCTACTCCATGTCGGCATCTTCGTCATGGAGTCCGTGCGGTTCGGCGACCCCAAGGTGTACCAGGGGGTATTCCGGGTTTCCGGAGCCGAACTGCCCGCGGCGCGGCCGTGGGCGTTCAATCAGGGTTTCTACAACTTGTTCCTCGCGGTGACGACACTGGTCGGCGTGGCCATCCTGCGGACGGTGCCAGCGGCGGGATGGGCGCTGGTGCTCGCCGGCTGCGGATCGATGCTGGCCGCGGCGGTGGTGCTGGTGGCGCACGACCGCCGGTTCGCCAGGGGCGCGGTGGTGCAGGGCGCCTTGCCCGCGCTGACGTTGCTCGCCGCCGTGACCCAGCTGTGAACGTGGCCGCGTAGTCGGGCCAGCGGCTGAGGATCGGTGCGACGCTTCGGTATCGGCGCGCGTGGCAAGGCGACCGCGAGGGGCTTCCCACGTCGTAAGGAAGATCGACAGCGCACTGTCGGCTACCGAACGTGCACAGCAGTGGGCGAATTCGTGTGCACGGGCCGGCGACCGGCCGAGCGGGCGGCCGGAAATGGGGAACGAGTGGTGGTGCTCGTCAGCGCCGACCGGCGCCGGAAGCGCTCGATCGGTGAGCCGAAAAAGGTTGCGACCGGTCTGCTCTGGGCCTCCGCGCGCCGTATGGAGCCCTTGACCGCAGAAATGCAGACGCAATCTTGCGTTCTTGCATCTGTACGTGCATGATCCAGCTAGCCTAGTTGTGACAACCCATCCGATGGCCGGGATAACCGAATCGAGAGCCAATTATGTTGGTACAAAGAGCGTTGGGGTCGGGTCAACTCGGAGTGCGGCGGTGAGCGCGCCGACGGTCGGCGCCTTACCGACCGCGCCGCAATTGCTGTGCGCTTTCCAGGGACGGCGTTTCCAAGACCGGGAACTGCTGCGGTCCGCACACGCACTCGCCGAGCTGCACCAGCGCCGCGCGCAGGTGGTGGACGCCGCACTCATCGCCGAAATCGACTGCCGGCGACTCGAACTGGTCGACGACATCAACGACTGGGTCGCGCAGGAGATCCCGCAGCATCGCAACGGCGCGTCGTTGCACACCGAAAGCCTCGGCGCCGTGGTGGACCGGATGGCGCGTAGCTGGGTGGATGCCAATCAGGTCATCCACATCGAGGGCGGGCGCAGCGACAATACCCATAAACATTGGTACCAACTGGCCGAGCTCGTCGACGGGTACACTGACCTGGTAACCGACGTGGCCGGTGGCCGCCGCCGTTTGCCCGAACAATGAGTTCGTCGCGACGGTGGTCTCGTCCGCGGTAGTGACACTGCCCCGCAGCGTCACTCGTCCGAATGGCGACGTCCCGGCGCCGAGTCCCACGGCCGGCGGCTCCAGCCGGGCGCTCATGTCGCCGGCACAGTGACGGCGGGCGCAACGGGGCGCCCCGCCCGGCGTGCCGCGTGGTCGACTGGCGCGGCACGCCCGTGACGGATTCGCCTGCGTGGCAATTATTCAGCGACTGCGACTCGGTTGCCCGCGCGCGCTGCCCGGCGGGCGCGGCGCCGGCGCAGATAGCGACGGCTCCGGCTCGCGCAGAAATACACCAGCGCCAGACCGATGACGAGCAGCACCGCCGCGATCACCGCCGCCGCCAGAGGGTGGAACACGGCCAGGGTGACCACACCCGCGACGGTCACGTCCTCGGCGGTGCTGACCACGATGTTGCTGGCGGGCTCGGGCGAGGTGTTGACGGCCATGCGCGTTCCGGCCTTCACCAGGTGGCTCACCAGCGCGGCGGTACCGCCCACCGCACCGGCGGCGAGCTGCGGCAGCGAACCGTCCTGTCCGGCCAGGAGAGCCGCGACCACGGCGCCCGCGATCGGCCGCACCACGGTGTGCAGAGCGTCCCAGAACGAGTCGAGATACGGGATCTTGTCCGCCACGGCCTCGATCAGGAACAGCGCTGCCGCCGCGATCAGGACATCGGTGCGCTGCAATCCATCCGGTACCGAATCGGTGAATCCGAACCGGCCCAAGATTCCGAGCAGCAGGACCACCGCGTATGCGTTCACTCCGCTGGCCCAGCCTGCGGTGAAGATGAGAGGTAGTGCGGACACGCGCCCATGGTAGGGCGACCGGGAGTGCAGTGTCGGCGGCGTGATCTCGTTGCCAGGCTGTCGAGCCGAACAAGGGGTGGACTCCGCTGCCCGGCGCGGCTACCGGGTTGGGCGACCCTACATGCTCGACTCAGAGGCAGTGTATGCCCATTCCGTACGATCACGGACCGGCAGGCTAGCCGAGGTCCCTGCGGCCCTGCTCGATGAAGTCGCTCACCAAAGAATCGAGCCTGTTGATGAAATTCATGAGCACCGTATCGAGGGCGGCGCCGTCGAGCTTCCGTTCATCGCTGTCGGAAGGGGCCTCGGTCCTGACCGTATATTTCTGCACGAAGGGCATGTAGTGCTTGTCCAGCAATTCTTTGGTCTCTTCGGGAAATTTGGCCAACAGGTGGATCATGTCTTCGCTGGATGTCATGGAGGCCATATAGAGAGTGGACAGGAACTTGTTCATGCGCTGGCTGAACTCGACTGTCGCGGAGCGGAAGCCGTCGAGGTTGTCCACGCGAAGGAGACCGGCCATCTTTCCCGTCTGCTCCACGAAATTGAAAGTGCTCGCAAGAAATTCGTAGTATGACTTTTGGCGATTCTCGCGAGTCACCTGTATCAACGCTAGTTGCTGGTCTCTGTCTGCCTTGTTGACCGTGACGTACACGGCCGCCGACGCCGACACGACACTGGAGATCAGCGCAGCGCACAGGGCCGCTATGAGCGCGTAGCGTCCACTTCTGGTGGTCGCGTCCGCCTCGCGCGGGAGCACGTGCTCTTGCGCGGCCTGCGCGGTCGTGGAGTTTTCCTCGGACTGGTCGGGGGGTATCTCGGGCGACGAAGCCGCTTCATTTCTGTCTCGGTGCGGTGGAGAAGCTGGTTCAGTGGCCATTTTCACTCCCACCGGAAGAGGGCTTTCGGTCGACAGATGATCTTATGTGGACGGAGGACGTGGTCGGCGGAATTACTCGCTCGGGTGTCGCCTATGCCGACGTGCCGGGATAGCTCGTTCCGAGGGTGTGCCGATGAGCACGGTGCCCGTGGTCCGGCCCTGTCCCCGGAGGCCCTCGGCACCGCTGGTGTCGGCCGATTACGCTGTTCGCTATGTCTGTCCGCACCCGCAAGCCTCTCGTTCCCGGTACGTTGTCGCCCACCCGTGAAGTCCCGCGCGCCATCGAGCGCCCGGAATACGCGTGGAAGAAGACCGCCAACGAGGGACGCGAGCCCTGGGTGCAGACCGCCGAGACGATCGAGAAGATGCGCATCGCGGGCAAGATCGCCGCGCAGGCGCTGGAGGAGGCGGGTAAGGCGGTCGCCCCCGGTGTCACCACCGACGAGCTGGACCGCATCGCGCACGAGTACATGTGCGACCACGGCGCCTACCCGTCGACCCTCGGTTACAAGGGTTTCCCGAAGTCGTGCTGCACCTCGCTGAACGAGGTCATCTGCCACGGCATTCCGGACTCGACCGTGATCGAGGACGGCGACATCGTCAACATCGACGTCACCGCCTACATCGACGGCGTACACGGCGACACCAACAAGACCTTCCTCGCCGGTGACGTCGACGAGGAGGTGCGCCTGCTCGTCGAGCGGACCGAGGAGGCCACCATGCGGGCCATCAAAGCGGTGCGTCCCGGTCGGGCGCTGAACGTGATCGGCCGCGTCATCGAGTCCTATGCCAACCGTTTCGGCTACGGCGTGGTGCGCGACTTCACCGGCCACGGCGTCGGCCCGACCTTTCACAGCGGGCTCGTGGTGCTGCACTACGACCAGCCCGCGGTGGAGACCATCATCGAACCCGGCATGACGTTCACCATCGAGCCGATGATCAACCTCGGCGGCATCGACTACGAGATCTGGGACGACGGCTGGACCGTGGTGACCAAGGACCGCAAGTGGACCGCGCAGTTCGAGCACACCTTGGTGGTCACCGATTCCGGGACCGAGATCCTGACCCTCCCGTGACCGGGGGCCCGGCCGTGCGCCGGAAGACCGGCCCGCGATGAAGGGCGCGCTGCTGGTCGCGGGCACGACCTCGGACGCGGGGAAGAGCGTCGTCGTGGCCGGGATCTGCCGGATGCTGGCGCGGCGCGGCGTGCGGGTCGCGCCGTTCAAGGCGCAGAACATGTCCAACAATTCCGTGGTCACGCTCGACGGCGGGGAGATCGGGCGGGCACAGGCGTTGCAGGCTCAGGCGTGCGGGCTGGAGCCCAGCGTGCGGTTCAATCCCGTCCTGCTCAAGCCCGGCAGCGACCGCCGTTCCCAGCTGGTGGTGCGGGGCAAGGCGATCGGCACCGTCGGCGCCGAGGACTACTTCCGGCATCGGCGGGAATTGCGCGATGTGGTCGCCGCGGAACTCGCCGCGCTGCGCGCCGAATTCGACGTGGTCGTCTGCGAAGGCGCCGGATCGCCCGCCGAGATCAACTTGCGCGCGACGGATCTGGCGAACATGGGCCTCGCGCGCGCGGCGGGCCTGCCGGTGCTGCTGGTCGGGGACATCGATCGCGGCGGCGTGCTCGCCCACCTGTTCGGCACCGTCGCCATCCTGGAACCCGAGGACCAGCAACTGATCTCGGGTTTCATCGTGAACAAGTTCCGCGGCGCGGTGGAGCTGCTACAGCCGGGACTGGAGCGTCTCACCGAACTCACCGGTCGCCCGACCCTCGGTGTGCTGCCGTACGCCGAAGACCTCTGGATCGACGCGGAGGACTCGCTGGGCACCCTCGCCGACGCGCCGGTGGGCCGCCCCCGGCCGCCGGTGGGCGAGGAATGGCTGACCGTCGCCGCGATCCGGCTGCCGCGCATCTCCAACTCCACCGACGTCGAGGCGCTGGCCTGCGAACCCGGCGTCGCGGTGCGCTGGGTGACCGAGCCGTCCCGGCTGGCGAACGCCGATCTGGTGGTGCTGCCCGGCAGTAAGGCGACGGTGTCGGATCTGCGGTGGTTGCGGCGTACCGGCATCGCCGACGCGCTGATGGCGCGCGCCGCCGCGGGCGGGCCGATCCTGGGCGTGTGCGGCGGATATCAGATGCTCGGCACCCGCGTTCTCGACCGCGTCGAGTCCGGCGCCGGTGCGGTGGACGGACTCGGGCTGCTCGACCTGACCGTCGAATTCGCCGAGCCGAAGGTGTTGCGCCGCAGTGCCGGGCACGCGGCGGGCGTCGCCGTGCGCGGCTACGAGATCCATCACGGCCGCGTCACGCACCGCGGCGACCCGGCGTGGCTCACGATCGACCGCGAGCCGGAGGGCAGCGTCCGCGGCGCGGTGTGGGGCACACACCTGCACGGGCTGCTCGAGTCCGACGAGTTCCGCCGCGGGTGGCTCCGCGCGGTCGCCGCCGCGGCAGGTCGGTCGGGATTCGCTGTGGCCGAAGATGTTTCGGTCGCGGGGGTGCGCGCCGCGCAACTCGATCTGCTGGCCGACCTGATCGAAGGTCACCTCGACCTCGCCGCGCTCGAGCGCCTGGTCGCCGAGGGCGCGCCCGCCGGTCTGCCGATCATGGCCACCGACGTGGTGCTCGCGAGCGACCGTATCGGTTGACGGGAGCCACCCCGCGCCTTACCTTGCAGTAAGGAATTCGGCTCCAGGTAAGGCTGGGTCGAGCGAGTGCGGTCGGGTGCGAGGATGATGGCGGCGGAGAAGAGACCCAACAGCCGAGGGGGCAATGTGGTGTCGGCGACGGTGACCAGTAAGGGGCAGATCACCATCCCGATCGACGTGCGTGTGGCGATGGGATTGCGTACCGGAGTGCGGGTCGCCTTCGTCCCCACGCCCAGCGGCACCTACGAACTGGTGCCCGAAACGCGCACGATCAAGTCGCTGAAGGGCATCGTGGGCTGGTCCGGCTCGCCGATCGGCCTCGGGGAGATGAACGAGGCCATCGCGGGCAACGTGGTGGAAGGGAAGGCGCAATGATCGGCCTGGACGCGAACGTGCTGATCCGCTACCTCACCCAGGACGACCCGGAGCAATCCGCCCGCGCCAATCAGGTGATCGACGGGCTCAGCGAGAGCAAACCCGGCTACATCACGATGATCGTGCTCGCCGAGATCCACTGGGTGCTGCGCCGCGGCTACAAACAGGATCCCGAAGCGGTCACCGACGTGTTGCTCGGACTGCTCGATTCCAGCGAGATCGTGGTCGAGCGCGCCGACACCGTTCGCCAGGCGCTGCGCCGGGCCGCCGACGGCGCGGACTTCGCCGACGCGCTGATCCAGCAGCTCGGCCAGGAGGCCGGGTGTGACCTGACCGTCACCTTCGACCACAACGCAGGTGAGCGGGCCGGGATGCGCCTGCTCGCCTGATTCCGCCACCCCGGACCCGCCGCCACGGCGCCGCGAGCCGTGTAGCGTGAATCGGCATGGAATCTCGGCAGATCACGGTGGGTGACCGGGCGTGGACCGTGCGGATCGACGGACCGGAATCCCGGCACAGCGTGCTGCTGCTGCCCGACGCGGGCGAGCCGGCTGACGTCTTCGATCGGGTGTGCGCTCGCCTGCACACCTCGGATCTGCGCACCTTCGCGGTGGAGTCGATCGACGGCCTCGACGCGGCCGGTGTGACCGCGATCCTCGATGAGCTGGGTTTGCCGTGGGTCAACGTGGCCGGATGCGGCGCGGGTGCCGTGCTGGCCTGGCAGGCGTGCGCACACGGCTTCGGCCGCTTCCAGAGCCTGGTCGTGGCCGATCGCGGCCACCCGGCGACTCCCGGCGCCGACGGAACGGTGGTGAATGCGTCCACCGGTCCGGTCGAGGTACCCACCACGCTCTTGGTGACCAAGAATCTGCCGCGCTCGGTGGCCGACACGTCGGGGCGGTTCGTCTACGGCGAATTCCGGGTGGTCGAGGTCGACGTCACCGACGTGGCCACCGAAGCCGACCACGAGCTGGCCACCGAGATCGTGCTACGCACCAGCCTCTGGTGACTTCGCGCCCTGGTAGTCCGCGAGCCAGTCGAGCCAGCTGTCGAGCTCGCGGAACGCCTGGGCCAGCGGTTCCGGGCCGGACAGGAACACGTCGTGCTTGGCGCCGTCGATCGGCACCATGTTGGTGCGGTCGCCAAGGCAACCCGACCAGCGCTGGATCTGTTTGACGTCGAGCACCGCGTCGGCCACGGCCACGGCGGGACCGTACTGTTTGGCGAACTTGGTCATCCGGGAGCGCAGGATCAGGGAGGGCACCCCGATGTCCAGGCCCTGGTGCAGCCGCGCGTGGCCGTTGCGGATCGCGCGCAGCCAGCCGAGCCGGACCGGGAAGCCCTGCAACGGCTTCCAGTCCAGGTTGTACTCCCACTCACCGGACGCCGAGTGGTGCAGGCTGTCGCCGTAGGTGCTGATCTTGCCGCCGGGCAGCTGGACCATCTTCCGGAACCGTCCCACGGCCTTGATGATCGGCGTTCCGATGCTCCGGTAGTACGCGGGACCCTGCAGGTCGAACCACGGGCTGTTGAGCACGACGCCGGTGATCCCCGCGGCGGCCGTGCCCTGGGCCCGATTGAGCCGGTCCAGCCACAGCGACACGACCAGGCCGCCGGTCGAGTGGGCGTTGAGCACGACGGGAGCACCGGTCTCGGCCCGGACGATCCGCAGCGACTCCGCCAGCTCGCGGTCGTAGAAAGCGAGATCCGTCACATAGTGGGGAGTCTGCCCTCCACGCAGCGACCGCCCGCATTTACGCAGGTCGAGAGCATAGAACTGGAACCCGCGCGCGGTGAAGTGCTCGGCCAGGTGCTCCTGGAAGAAGTAATCGGTGAAGCCATGGACATAGAGCACCGCGCCCGCGGTCTGCTCGACGTCGCCGGACGGGACGTAGCGCACCAGCGTGGCGACCACCTCGCCCTCACCGTCGGGGTCGGGACCGAGGTCCAGCGTGCGCTGCTGATAGTGCGGGCCGAGGACGTCGGGGCGCCAGCCTGCGCCATCCGGGGAGGTGCTGACCGGCTCGGCAAGCGACTGTTCGTTCGTCACGCGACCAATCTATTGGACGGTGTCGAACGCGGACAGTCCGCGGCCGCCGCCCGGCCGCCGAAGTGACGACCGTCTCTGTCGCATTCCGCACATTCTGCAGGTTCGCTGCGGGGTGGCGGCGTGGTGAGGTGCACAATTGGGCGTAGGTGAACGGCGGGTAACCTGACTCCCGCCATGCCGTTCGGAACCGGCGGACGCCGGAACCGAGCCACAACTACACCGTGCCCAGGCTGGTCCACCCGCCCGGTGGGCCCGCGCAGACAAGGAAGTCGATCTACCCGTGCCGAACGCTGCCATGACTGAAAAGACCGATGTAGTACTCATCGGTGCCGGCATCATGAGTGCCACCCTCGGCGCGCTGCTGCGGCAGCTGCAGCCGGACTGGTCGATCTCCCTGTTCGAGCGGCTCGACGCCGCCGCCGCGGAGAGCAGCGATCCGTGGAACAACGCGGGCACCGGACACTCGGCGCTGTGCGAGCTGAACTACAGCCCGCAGCGGCCCGACGGCTCGGTGGACATCACCAAGGCCGTCGACATCAACGAGCGCTTCCAGGTCTCCCGCCAGTTCTGGTCCTACGGCGTGGAGAACGGCATCCTGCGCGATCCGTCCGCCTTCATCAACCCCATCCCGCACGTCAGCTTCGTGCACGGCGCCGACGACGTGCAGTACCTGCGCAAGCGGTACGAGGCGCTGGCGCCGCACCCGCTGTTCGAGGGCATGGAGTACATCGACAGCCCCGACGAGTTCTCCCGCCGCCTGCCGCTGATGGCGCGCGGGCGCGACTTCTCCGATCCGATCGCGTTGAACTGGACCGACGGCGGCACCGACATCGACTTCGGCTCGCTCACCCAGGAACTGCTCGCCTACCTCGGCGCCTCCGGCGCCGACCTGGCCTTCGGGCACGAGGTGCGTGACCTGTCCAAGCAGTCCGACGGATCATGGCTGGTCACGGTCCGCAATGTACGCACCCGCGAAAGTCGCACGCTGATCAGCAAGTTCGTCTTCGTCGGCGCGGGCGGCGGCGCGCTGCCGCTGCTGCAGAAGGCGAATATCAAAGAAGCGAAGGGCTTCGGCGGGTTCCCGGTGAGCGGTCAGTTCTTCCGCTGCGTGAACCCGGCGCTGATCAACCAGCACGAGGCCAAGGTGTACGGCAAGGCCGCGGTCGGCGCTCCGCCGATGTCGGTGCCGCACTTGGACACTCGCGTCATCAAGGGCAAGCCGGGCCTGCTGTTCGGCCCGTACGCGGGCTGGACGCCGAAGTTCCTCAAGGATGGCAAGAACACCGACCTGTTCAAGTCGGTGCGGCCGAACAACATCTTCTCGCTGCTCGGCGTCGGCGTCACCGAACTCGGCCTGACCAAGTACCTGGTCAGCGAGCTGCTGAAGTCGGAGGCGGGCAAGGTGATCACGCTGTCGGAGTTCATCCCGCGCGCCGAGGCCAAGGACTGGGAGCTGATTACAGCGGGCCAGCGCGTGCAGGTGATCCGGCGCAAGGGCGCGGGTGGCGTGCTCGAGTTCGGCACCGCCGTGATCGCCGCCCAGGACGGCACGATCGCCGGTCTGCTCGGCGCGTCCCCGGGCGCTTCCACCTGCGTGACCGCCATGCTGGACGTGCTGCAGCGGTGCTTCCCGCAGGAGTACGCCGAATGGACGCCGAAGCTGAAGGAAATGGTGCCCTCGCTGGGCGTCAAGCTCTCGGAGGACCCGGCGCTGTTCCACGAAGTGTGGGATTGGACCTCCAAGGCGCTCAACCTCGTCGACGGCGGCGACAACACGCCGAGACGTGCAGGGGTCGCGGCGAACGCCTAGGTTGTGATAGCAAGGCGCGATGATGTCAACGGTTGCTCTCAAACGCTCCTGGGCGCAGGATCTCGATACCGCGACGCTCTACCAGCTGTTGAAACTTCGCGTCGAAGTCTTCGTCGTCGAACAGAAGTGCGCGTACCCCGAACTGGACGGGAAGGACCTGCTTCCCGAGACCCGGCACTTCTGGCTCGATGACGAGGGCGAGGTCATCGCCACGCTGCGGTTGTGCGAAGAGCACCGCGACGGTGTGAAGAGCTTCCGCATCGGCAGGCTCTGCACCGCGGTCCCCGCTCGCGGACACGGGTACACCACGCGACTGCTGCAGGCGGCGCTGGCCGAGGTGGGCTCGGCGACGGTGCGCCTGAGCGCGCAGAGCTACCTGATCGACCTGTACACCAAGCACGGCTTCAAGGTCGACGGCCCGGAGTTCGAGGAAGACGGCATCGCGCACGTGCCGATGCGCAGGGGAGGCGAGTAGCCACTCCACCCGCCATTCGCACCCGCTCCGGAAGTCTCCGGGGCGGGTGCGGCGCTTTCGGGGCCCGCCCGCATCGGTTCTGAATCGAAGGGCCCTGTCGGACGGGTGCGGGCGCGCCCTTAGAGTTGGGGCGTGTCCCTGTCCCATGCCGAAACAGTGCCTACGTCCGATCAGCGCGGCCGAACACTTTCCACCTCGGACGGTGAGGCGGGATTTCCCTTCTCGGCGGTGGTCGGGCAGGAACGGCTGCAACTGGCGCTGATTCTCTGCGCGGTGCATCCCGGTATCGGTGGCGTGCTGGTGCGCGGCGAGAAGGGCACCGCGAAATCGACCGTGGTGCGCGCGCTGGCGCAGTTGCTCCCGCCGGTGGTGGACGAGACCGGCGCCCGGCCCGCTCGCTTGGTGGAGTTGCCGGTGGGTGCGACCGAGGACCGCGTGGTCGGCTCGCTGGACTTGGAGCGGGTGCTGCGCGACGGGGAGCAGGCGTTCCGTCCCGGCCTGCTGGCCGCCGCCCATCACGGTGTGCTGTACGTCGATGAGGTCAATCTGCTGCACGACCATCTGGTGGACGTGCTGCTGGACGCCGCGGCGATGGGCCGGGTGCACATCGAGCGCGACGGTGTGTCGCATTCGCACCCGGCGCGATTCGTTCTGGTCGGCACCATGAATCCAGAAGAGGGCGAGCTGCGTCCACAGCTGCTGGATCGATTCGGCCTGACCGTGGACGTGGCCGCCTCCCGGGACGTGGACGTGCGCATGGCGGTGGTGCGCCGCAGGCTGGACTACGAGGCCGACCCGGCCCGATTCGCCGCCGGGTACGCCGAGGCCGACCAGGAAGTGGCCGAACGGATTCTCGCCGCTCGCGACCGGCTGGGACAGGTGGCGCTCGACGATGTGGAGCTGCGCCGGATCGCCGCGCTGTGCGCCGCGTTCGACGTCGACGG
Source organism: Nocardia sp. NPDC003999 (assembly GCF_053604885.1). NCBI lineage: Bacteria > Bacillati > Actinomycetota > Actinomycetes > Mycobacteriales > Nocardiaceae > Nocardia > Nocardia sp. NPDC003999. The sequence continues at coordinate 408,310 of NZ_JBSGIB010000001.1, read as the reverse complement.
CATGCGCGCCGACCTGGTCGTCGCGCGCACCGCGACAGCGCACGCCGCATGGCGCGGCGGCGACGCGGTGACCGAGGACGACGTGCGGGTGGCCGCCGAACTGGCGTTGCCGCACCGGCGCAGGCGCGATCCGTTCGACGAGCCCGGCATCAGCGAGCAACAGCTCGACGACGCCATGCGCGACGCCGCCGCGGAGGCGCAACGCGAACAGCCGTCGTCCGCGCAGCAGGACGCCGGGGAGGCCGACGGTGCGGTGACGGACGACGAAAGACGGGCTCGTCCCGGGGACGACCCGGACGACCCCCTACCGCCGGAAGGTCCGGGCGGAGGCCATGAAGACCCGTCGCCGCCGGACGGTCCGGGTGGCGGGCGCTCGGGTGAAGGTCATACCGGCACACCGGTTTCCGCTGGTGCGCGGACACCGCGCTGGGAAGTGCCCGGAGTCGGCGAGGGCGCTCCGGGGCGCCGCTCACGCGCGGAATCCCGGCACGGGCGAGCGGTGCGTTCCAGCACCGACACCTCCTCGGGGCTGCACCTGCTCGGCACCGTGTTCGCGGCCGCGCCGCATCAGCATGCGCGCGGGCGGGCCGCCGGGCCGTTGCGGCTGGCTGCCGAGGACCTCCGTGGTGCGTATCGGGAAGGCCGCGAAGGGAATCTGGTCGTGTTCGTCGTCGACGCCTCCGGCTCGATGGCCGCCCGCGACCGGTTGTCCGCGGTCACCGGCGCGGTCGTCACGCTGCTGCGCGACGCCTACCAGCGCCGCGACAAGGTCGCCGTCGTCACCGTGCGGGGTGCCGAGGCCGAACTCGTGCTGCCGCCTACCTCGTCGGTCGACATCGCGGTGCGCCGGTTGTCCGGGATGCGCACGGGCGGGAAGACGCCGCTGGCCGCGGGCCTGCTGAAGGCGCGCGAGATCGTGCTGCGCGAGCGGGTGCGGGATCCGCGCCGCAGGCCCATGCTGGTACTGCTCACCGATGGCCGCGCCACCGGCGGCGCCGACCCGGTTCCCCGCGCCCGCGCCGCGGCCCGCTTGCTCGCCAGGGACGCGGTCACCTCGATCGTGGTCGACTGCGAACGCGGCATGATCCGCCTCGGTCTCGCCGCGGATCTGGCTCGCGACCTGCGCGGCGGATATCTGCGGTTGGCCGAGCTGACCGGCGATTCGGTCGCCGATGTCGTGCGGTCGAGTTCCGCACGCCCGAGTGGTGCGGTTCGAGCGGCGTGACCGCGACTTTCGATCGGCGTGTCCACTACGTGCCGCTCGGCGGCACTCGCCTGGTGGGCGGCGCGATCGGTCGAGCGAGCACGCGCCCGTTCGGTCCGGGCCGGGTGGCGGGCCGGTTGTGTGAGGTCGTGGCTTCCGACCTGGACACGCTGTAGGTCGAGAGCAAGGAGATTCGATGCCCAAGGGTGTTCCCGAGACCGTTCCCGACGACGGACTGACCACGCGGCAGCGGCGCAACCAGCCGGTGCTCGCCGTGCACACGGGGCCGGGCAAGGGCAAGTCGACGGCCGCGTTCGGGATGGCGCTGCGGGCCTGGAACCAAGGTTTCGACGTCGCGGTGTTCCAATTCGTGAAGAGCGCCAAATGGAAGGTCGGGGAGGAAGCCGCCTTCCGCGCTCTCGGCACACTGCACGAGCAGACCGGCGCGGGTGGGCCGGTCGAATGGCACAAGATGGGCGAGGGCTGGTCCTGGACCCGCAAACAGGGCACCGAAGACGACCACGCCGCGGCCGCGCTGGCGGGCTGGCAGGAGATCGCCCGCCGCCTGGGAACCGAACAACACCGCTTCTACGTCCTCGACGAATTCACCTACCCCCTCAAATGGGGCTGGGTGGACACCGCCGAAGTAGTCGAAACCCTCCGCACCCGCCCCGGAAACCAACACGTCGTCATCACCGGCCGCGACGCCCCCCAACCCCTCCTCGAAGCCGCCGACCTGGTCACCGAAATGACCAAACTCAAACACCCCATGGACGCGGGCCGCAAAGGCCAACGAGGCATCGAATGGTGATCTCCGCGAGTGGCACATGGCTGCGGCGAATCGCGAGAGGGCCGCACGAGGGTGTACCACTCGTGAAGCGGAGGCGGGGATGAGAGCCGTTGTGGTGGCGGCGCCGGCGTCGGGGAGCGGGAAGACGACGGTGGCGACCGGGTTGGTGGGGGCGTTGCGGCGGGTGGGGCATCGGGTGGCGCCGTTCAAGGTGGGGCCGGATTACATCGATCCGGGATATCACGGGTTGGCGGCGGGGCGGCCGGGGAGGAATCTGGATCCGGTGCTGGTGGGGGAGGAACGGGTTGTGCCGTTGTACCGGCACGGCGCGTGGGGGTGCGATCTCGCCGTGGTCGAGGGCGTGATGGGGCTGTTCGACGGGCGGATCGATGAACACTATTCCGGCGCGGTGGCGGAGGGTTCGACGGCGCAGGTCGCGGCTCTGCTCGGGGCGCCGGTGGTGCTGGTGGTCGACGCGCGCGGGCACAGCCAGAGCCTGGCGGCGCTGCTGCACGGATTCGCGACCTTCGACAGCGGCGTCCGGCTCGGCGGTGTGATCCTGAATCGGGTCGGCAGCGAACGGCACGAGCAAGTGCTGCGCGCCGCCTGCGATCGCGTCGGGCTGCCGGTGCTCGGGTCGTTGCCGCGCCTGGCCGAACTCGAGGTGCCTTCCCGGCATCTCGGCTTGATCCCGGCCGTGGAACACGGTTCTGCCGCGACAGCGGCGGTGGCGGCGATGACGGACCTCGTCGCCGTGCATGTGGACCTGCACGCCGTCGCCGCACTCGCTCGCTCGTCGGTGGCGGGACCCGCGTGGGATCCCGCCGCGGCCGTGCGTGGGCTCGAAGGGGTAGAGGACACCGCGGCGTCGCTCGGTGAAGCCGGTGACATGGCGGCGACGACATTTGTCGGCGGTGATCGGGACTCGCGCGTCTCCACGGAGCCTGGTGGTATCTCGCGAGCCGACGAAAGCACGGACGGCGCGATCGTCATCGGCGGACCCGCCGATCGGGAGGGTCCGCTGATCGCCGTGGCGGGTGGCCCGGCGTTCACGTTCGGCTATGCCGAGCACCGCGAGTTGCTGACGGCCGCGGGGGCACAAGTGGTCGTCTTCGATCCGCTGCACGACGAATTGCCCGCCGGGACAGCAGGGTTGGTGCTGCCAGGTGGCTTCCCCGAGGAGCACGCCGCGGAGCTGGCCGCCAATTCCGGCCTGTTGCGGGCGGTGGCCGAAGCCGCCCGCCACGGGATGCCGGTCCATGCCGAATGCGCCGGGCTGCTGTATCTGACCCGTTCGCTGGACGGGCACCCGATGGCCGGAGTGGTGGAGGCCGACGCCGCGTTCGGGCCGCGCCTGACGCTCGGTTACCGAGACGCCGTCGCGCTCGCCGACTCGCCGTTGTGGCGGGCCGGGGAACGGGTCCGTGGGCACGAATTCCACCGCACGCGCGTGGTGTCCGCGCCGCCACGGAATCCGGCGTGGGGATGGCGCGGAAGCGCGGGAGAGCGCGTCCAGGAAGGGGCGCTCAGCGGCAACGTGCATGCCTCGTACCTGCATACACATCCGGCGGGGAATCCCCAGGCGGTGCGTCGATTCGTAACGGAGACAGTGCGTTTCGCGAGTTCCCGTGCCGTCCGCTGAGATCGTCGTCGGCGTCGGCCTGCGACCGCGCACTTCGGCCCGCACGATTCGCGCTGCCCTGCACGAGAGCGTGGGCGACCATCGGATCGTGTGCCTCGCCACCATCACGCGGCGCTCCGCCGAACCCGGACTGCGCGCGGTCGCCGCTGACCTCAGGGTGCCGCTACGGTCCTACTCCGCCGACGAACTGGCGGCGGTCACCGTCCCGAACCCGGGAGACCGGACGCGTGCCGCCATCGGCACGGCCAGCGTCGCGGAGGCCGCGGCGCTGCTCGCCGCCGAAGGCGGGCCGCTGGTGCTGTCCAAGCGCGTCGTGCACGGCGTGGTGCTCGCGGCAGCGCTGTACGAGCGGTAGGGCCGTTCGACCCTGCTGCGGCCCCTGTTTCAGGGAGCGACCGAGCCCCAGTCTGCGAAGCCGGTGGGGTCGTGGCGGCCGATGCTGGCGTGCTCGAACAGGCCCCAGCCTTCGGCGTCGCCGCAGCGGGCGCGGGCGACGTGGTCGGTGACGCCGTAGGGGATGCGGGCGGCGATCCCAGGGTCGGTGAGGTCGTAGCGGCTGGAGGAGGACCAGTCGCGGCCTTTCCACTGGCCGTGCTGCCAGTCGGGATCGCCGCCGTAGCCGCACCCGACGTGCAAGGGAACGCCCGTGCCCGGCGTGATCTCGATCTCCAGGGGTTTGCCGTCCGGCGTGGTCAGCTCCAGTCGCGCCCCGACGGGAAACCTTGTGCCGGAACGATAGTCGATGGCGATGCGGGGCCAGCCGAGCTGTTCGGTGCGTCCGTCCGGCCAGATCCGGGTCGCGTCGTTGAGGGTGCGCCTGCCGTCCGGCTCCTCCTGCACGATGACCACGACGGCGAAGTCGTCGAACCGCAGCGGCACGTAGAGCCACCAGAATCCGCCCGAGGGCTCGGCGGCCGCGCGTCCGGCCGGCTCGGTCTCGCCGACCGGGCGGATGCCCCACGAACGATCCCTGGTCCCGGTCCACACCGCCGGGTCGACCATGATGTCGTCGCCGTCCACGTGCAGCGTTCCCGCCCACGAGCCGACCTGCGCGAATCGGGACGCGTCGATGATAGGCCGGTTGCCCGCGAGGATCAGGTGCGGTTGTTCCTGCACGGCGGGGAAGGCCCCGGTCCAGGTCAGGTCGAAGCCGAGATCGTCGTGCTCGCAGACCACCCGGATGCGCCGCAGCGGTTCGATCACTTCGACGCGGTAGCCGCCGACGCGCTGGTCGAGGCTCCGGTCGCCGAGCGCGTCGGAGAAGCGCACCGCGCGCACCGTGTCGCCGCGCCGGACGGCGGCGTAGGCGTCGGTCACGCCGAGGTTGGGGTACACGCCGAGACCGGTGATCAGGAACGTGCCGCCGTCGCGGTCGTGCGCGTTGAAGTAGCTGCGGTCGTAGAAGTTCCGATCGCTACTGGCCACCCGGGCCAGCGACAGCGGGGTCTGGTGGATCGGGTACTCGTCCAAGGGCACAGGCATGATCAGTCCCATTCGTAGGTTCCGTCGAGCAGCGCTTCCAGGCTTGCCCGGTGCATGACGTAGTCGTCGCGGTCCGGCGTGTCGGTGTCCTCGCCGAAGTGGATCATCCTGCGTTTCACCCGCGCCATCACGATCGCGTGCCGCAGCGCGGCGTACACGAGGTAGAAATCGAGATCGCGCACCGTGTGACCGGTCAGCTCCTCGTATTTCGACACCACGTCGTCGCGGCGGAGGAAATCGGGGAGCCCCGGCTGCCCGAAGCGGGTGGCCAGGTCCTGGAAGAACCGGTGGATGAAGATCACCCAGCCCAGGTCGAGTTCCCGCGGCCCGAGGGCGGCCATCTCCCAGTCCAGCACCGCCACCGGGTCGAATTCGCGGTAGATGATGTTGCCCGGGCGGGCGTCGCCCCAAGTGAGCACATCCGGACCTGGGTCGGCGGGCCAGTGCTCCTCCAGCCAGGTGAAACTTCGCTCGATGAGTGGGATCTCGTAGCCGTCGTCCGCGAGCGCCCACCGGTACCAGGAGCGCTGCGCGGCGACGTGCCTGCGCAGCGAGTCACCCGGCCCGCTCAGCATCGGGAAGTGCGCAGCCGGGTCGGGGATGCCGTGGATCTTCGCGATCACCTCGACGGTGTTGCGGGTGAGCCGAAGGCGGTCGGCGGGATCGGCATCGAACAGCCAGCCGATGAACACGTACGGCGGGTTGTCCGTAGGCACCCGTCCGTCCACCCGGCGCATGACGAAGAACGGTGCGCCGAGCGGCTTTTCGTCGTTCTCCAGCCAGCACAGGCCCGGCACCGGCACGTCGGCGGCCGCGGCGACGCCGGCCATCACCTGGTACTGGGTGGCCAGGTCGTAGGTCTCGAAGACCGGGAACGATCCGGCCTCGGGCGCCATCCGCGCCACGAACGACCCGCGCTCCGCCCGACCCCCGACGGTCCATTCGGCGTCGAACAAAATCGAGGTGCTGGACATGCCGCCGGACTGTGGACGCGACAGATCCGAGATGCGCGGCAACTTGTCCGCGGCGACCTTCGCGTTCAGCCAGCGCGCCAGGTCCCCGGCGAGCGTGTCCAGGTCGCGTTCGCTGACGGTCAGCTGCTGTCGCTGTGCCGGGTCCGGATCGTCGGTCATCATTGTCCTCCTGACACGTGCGGCCCGGGTGCACCGCTGGCGGTGCGCCGGGATACGCGACTGTAACGCGTTCTAGTTATTGACGGGCCGGAACCGGGAACGAATCCCGGCGCCGCTCGGTGCGGCGGGCACGTAGGCCGAAAGAAGTACCCGGAAATCCAGGGTTTTCCCGGAGGTCATCCCATGACCTGGTCGGATACTTTCGGCTGGCCAATCTGTCGGCCTGCGAGGGGAGCGGTGTGCGTACCGTCGAAATGGAAGTCCTGACGAGCGGCGAGGCGCGAACCGGTGGCGAGCGGCGGCCGTGGAGCCTGCCGGCCCGGATCGCGTTCCGCTTCGTCTTCGCCTACTTCGGTCTGTTCTGCCTGCTGTTCGCCCAGATCCTCTTCGTCTTCACCGGGATACTGAGCAAGTGGCTGCCCGAGAGCGCGATCCTGTGGCAGATGCGCACGACGAGCCCGCTGGTCGGGTGGGTCGGCGAGCATGTCTTCGGGGTCGAAGCCGTCTTGCACGAGAATTCGGGCAGCGGCGACCAGGCCGCGATCTGGCTGCTGATCTTCTGCGAACTCGTCGCCGCGGCGCTGATCACGATCGTCTGGTCGATCCTCGATCGCCGCCACCGGGACTACACGGCACTGCGCAACTGGTTCCTGGTGTTCATCCGGCTGTGCCTGGGCGGCCAAATGCTCTTCTACGGTCTGGCCAAGGCGATTCCGTCGCAGATGCCCGCGCCTTCGCTGACCGCGCTGCTGCAACCGTACGGGACGATGAGCCCGGCGTCGGTGCTCTGGAACCAGGTCGGCGCCGCGCCCATGTACGAAATCCTGCTCGGTACGGCCGAGGTGCTCGGTGGCCTGCTGCTGTTCCTCCCGCGCACCGCGACGGCGGGCGCGTTGCTCAGTCTGGTGAGCATGGCGCAGGTCTTCGTGCTGAACATGACCTACGACGTGCCGGTGAAGATCCTCTCGTTCCACTTGCTGCTGCTCTCGCTGGTGGTGCTGGCGCCGCAGGCCGGGCGGTTGGCGAACCTGCTCGTGCTGGAACGCCCGTCCGAACCGGCCGCGCAGCCGCCGCTGTTCGGTTCCCGCCGCGCGAACCGGATCGCGGCGGCGGCGCAAGTGGCTCTGGGCCTGTGGGTGCTGATCGGCGGTGTGTACATCGGCTGGCACACCTGGCGCGAGTCGGGTGACGGCGCGCCGAAGCCCGCGCTCTACGGCATCTGGACCGTCGGCGAGTTCACCAGGGACGGGCATCCGGCGCCGCCGCTGCTCACCGACGACGGCCGCTGGCGGCGGCTCGTCTTCGACCGCCATGGCACGACCGTGCAGAAGATGGACGACTCGTTCGTGCCCGTCGTGGCGGTGGTCGACGAGGCCGCGCACACCATTGTTCTGTCGGTGGCTCCCCAGTCGGCAGGCGCTCCGCCCGCCCGCCTCGGCGCCTTCACCTTCACCCGAGCCGGTACCGACACGCTGTCGTTGACGGGTGAGCTGAACGGAACGCCGGTGACCCTGTCGCTGGACCGGATGGACCTGAATTCCTTCCCGCTGCGCGGCCGGGGATTCCACTTCGTTCAGGAATACCCGTACTTCCGCTGAAATCCCCTACGGCCACGGCTCTTTTCGATACCTTCGGTCTGCATCGACTCGGACTGGAGGGCCGTCGTGACCGAAGCGATCCTGGATCGGACAGACGCCGCCGCTAGCGCGGAGGACGCCGGAGTCCGGCCGTGGAGCGGGGCGACCCGGGTGACGTTCCGTTTCGGCTTCCTGTACTTCGGACTGTTCTGCCTGGCGTATCCGTCGATCGTCCCGGAGTTCCTCGGACTGACGCGCGAATGGCTGCCGGACTGGGTGAACTACGGCGCGGCCCGCGCGCTGCGTCCGGTGGTGGAGGGGGTCGGGACGCGCGTGTTCGGCGCGTCCGTCGCGGCGAACACCGCTTCGATCAGCGGTGACCAGGCGTACTTCTGGGTGCTGGTGTTCGTCGTCCTGGTGGCCGCGGTGTTCGGAACCCTGCTCTGGAGCGTGCTGGATCGGCAGCGGCCGCATTACCGCGCCGTGCAACCGTGGTTCCTGCTGTTCGTGCGTTTGTGCCTGGCGGGGCAGCTGGTCTCCTACGGCATGGCGAAGGCCGTCCCGACCCAGATGCCGCCCACACCGCTGAGCCGATTGCTCGAGCCCTACGGGAACTTCAGTCCGATGGCGGTGCTCTGGAACCACATCGGGGTGTCGCCGCAGTACGAGATCCTGCTGGGCTCGGCAGAACTGCTCGCCGGTGTGCTGCTGTTCGTACCGCGCACCGCGCTGGTGGGCGCCATGCTCGCCTTGGTATGCACGACACAGGTGTTCGTGCTGGACATGACCTACGACGTGCCCGCGAAAATCCTGTCTTTCCACCTGATGTTGCTGTGCCTGGTGCTGCTCGTTCCGGAGGCCGGGCGTCTGGCGAACGCGCTCGTACTGGACCGGCCCACCGGACCGTCGACGACACCGCCGTTGCTGCACTCGCCCCGTGCCCGTCGGATCGCGGCCGCGGCGCAGATCGCGCTCGGGGTGTGGCTGGTGTTCTCGAACGCCTACACCGGCTGGGAAAGGTGGAACGAAGAGGGAGCCGGGCGGCCGGAACCTCCGCTGTACGGCATCTGGGCGGTCACCGACTTCAGCGTGGACGGCAAACCGCTTCCACCGTTGAGCACCGATCAATTACGTTGGCAGAAAGTCGTCTTCGACCGGGACGGGGCGACCGTGCAACGAATGGACGGTCAGTTGGTCCCGGTGCTCGCCATGGTCGATCCCGGCGCGCGCACGCTTGTCATGGCCGCGCCGCCGACGGCCGTCGGCGGGGGACCGCAACCGCTGGGCAGTTTCGGCTTCGACCGGCCCGCGCCCGAACGGCTGACCTTGACGGGCACGCTCGCCGGGCAGCCGGTATCGGTGGCGCTGACCTCGGTCGCGCTCGAGGACTTCCCCTTGCGCAGCCGTGGTTTTCATTGGGTGCAGGAATATCCGTATTTCCGCTGAGCCGCCCGCGGCTCGGGTCAAGCCTCGAGATCGTCGGCGAATCCGATGTCCTCGTGCCACAGCGCGGGATGCTCGGCGATGAAGCGGGTCATCAGGTCGATGCAGCGCCGGTCTTCCAGGACGGTGACGGCGACGCCGTGCCCGGCGAGCCATTCGTGCCCGCCGGAGAAGGTCTGCGACTCCCCGACCACCACCGAACCGATGCCGAACTGACGGACCAGGCCGCTGCAATACCAGCACGGCGAAAGCGTGGTGACCATGATGGTGTCGCGGTAATCGCGGCGACGTCCCGCCGCGCGGAAGGCGTCGGTCTCGGCGTGCATGCTGGGGTCGCCGGACTGCACCCGGCGGTTGCGGCCACGCCCGAGCAGGGTGCCGCCCGCGTCGAAGAGGGCGGCGCCGATCGGGATCCCGCCCTCGGCGAGCCCGCGCAGCGCCTCGTCGTAGGCCACGTCGAGCAGTCGTGCCGGTGTCGGCTGCTTCATCGGTCCGCCTTTCCGAGCTGGACGACTACACCGCAACCTACCGCCGCGGACCGCCGAATCGCTTGTTACCGCTGGTCACAGTAGGTTTGCCCGGCCGCGCGGTCGTTGCGTCGTCCGTGCGGGCGTGCCGGTCGATTGCCGGTGCCCGACGGTCACGCCGTAGGCTCGAAACTTGTGCCGAACACGTCAGACGCAACGCAAGAGCAGCCCACCGGCGACCCGAACTACCTGGTCGGGCTCGATCTGCACGGACGGCGTGTCGTCGTGGTCGGCGGTGGGTCGGTGGCGCAGCGCAGGCTGGGCCTGCTGATCGCCTCCGGCGCGGACGTCCACGTCGTGAGTCGTGCCGTCACGCCCGCGGTCGAGGGAATGGCGAGCTCCGGGCAGATCACCGTCACGCTGCGCGATTACGCCGACGGCGACCTCGACGGCGCCTGGTACGCGATCGCGTGCACCGACGAACCCGAGACCAACGCGGCGGTGGTGGCCGAGGCGACCCGGCGGCGGGTCTTCTGCGTGCGGGCCGACACGGCACGGCTGGGCACGGCGGTCACCCCGGCCACCGCGCGCTACGACGGGCTCACCCTCGGTGTGCTCGCGAGCGGGCAGCACCGGCGCTCGGCGGCCGTGCGCAACGCGTTGCTGGAAGCCCTGCAATCCGGTGTCGTGAGCGACGACTCGACGCCGATCGCGCCCGGTGTCGCCCTGGTGGGCGGTGGGCCCGGTGATCCCGACCTGATCACCGTGCGCGGACGGCGGCTGCTGGCCAGGGCGGATCTGGTGGTGGCCGACCGGCTCGCGCCGCCGGAACTGCTCGCCGAGCTCGGGCCCGAGGTCGAGGTGGTCGACGCCGCCAAGATCCCGTACGGACGGGCGATGGCGCAGGAAGCGATCAACAACGCGCTGATCGAAGGCGCGAAGGCGGGCAAGTTCGTGGTGCGGCTCAAGGGCGGCGACCCGTACGTGTTCGGGCGCGGGTACGAGGAGCTGGAGGCCTGTGTGGCCGCCGGGGTCCCGGTCACGGTGGTGCCCGGCGTCACCAGTCCCATCTCGGTGCCCGCCGCGGCGGGTATCCCGGTCACCCATCGCGGCGTCACCCACGAGTTCGTGGTGGTGAGCGGGCACGTCGCGCCGGATCACCCGGATTCGCTGGTGGACTGGCCCGCACTGGCCCGGCTGCGCGGCACCCTGGTGCTGATGATGGCGGTGGAGCGGATCGAACAATTCGCCGCCGCGCTGCTGGAGGGCGGTCGTCCGGCGGGTACCCCCGCCACCGTCATCCAGGAGGGCACGCTGCGCACGCAGCGCGTGCTGCGCGCCGATCTCGGCACGGTGGCCGCCCGGGTTCGCGCCGAGGGCATCCGCCCACCCGCGATCGTGGTGATCGGCCCGACCGCCGGTTTCTCCGCCGACGCGCTCGTTCCGCACGCCGACTCCGCGGCGGGCTAGCGTCCGCGGCGGTGCGGCGATCCGATTCCACGAGATCATGGCCGCGTCGACCGCCGCCCGTCCCGGTCGCGGTGGCACCCGTGCCGGTGGCCGCCCGCCGAGTGCGCGCGTCGTCGCTCGCGGGCCGGCGCCCGATCCGCCCCGCGACGTGCCGCACAGCAGGTCGCTCAGTCGACCGAGGGCTGGCACTGGAGCGGACGAGCCGGAGACCTTTCGGCCCGCCCGGATCACCGGGCCAGCTCCCCGTCGTGTACCCGGCCGGGCCGGTGGGCGGACAAATACGGCAGCGGCATCAATTACAGTGACTCACTGTGCTTCGGAACCCCGCTGCGACGATGCAGTATCCAGTGACGCAGCGGGCCTTCGGGCTCGCGATCCTAGTCCTGAGCGGATTGCAGCTCATGGTCGTGCTAGACGGCACGGTCGTGATCTTCGCGCTGCCGCGGCTGCAAGAGGAAATGGGGTTGTCCAGCGCGGGCAGCGCGTGGACGGTGACCTCCTACGGGCTCACCTTCGCGGGTCTGATGCTGCTCGGCGGCAGGCTCGGTGACGCGTTCGGCCGCAAGCGCATGCTCGTGGTCGGTGTCGCGGTGTTCACGCTGGCCTCGCTGTTGTGCGGATTGGCGCAGAACCAGGCGATGCTGCTCGCCGCGCGGGCCTTCCAGGGCGCGGGCGCGGCCGTCGCGGCGCCGACCGCGTTCGCGCTCGTGGCGACGACCTTCGCGCCGGGCAAGGCACGCAACCAGGCGATCGCGATCGTCGGGTCGATGGTCGGCATCGGCTCCGTCGGCGGCCTCGTGGTCGGCGGCGCGCTGACCCAGTTGTCGTGGCGGTGGATCTTCCTGATCAACGTCCCGATCGGCGCGCTGATCATCCTCGGCGCGGCCTACAAGCTCGCCGACACCGAACATCACCGTTCGGCCCTCGACATCCCCGGCGCGGTGCTCGGCACCTTCGCCTGCGCGTCGATCGTGTTCGGCGCGACCGAGGGGCCGGAGATGGGGTGGGGGCACCCGGCGATCATCGGTTCGCTGATCGCGGGCGTCGTGCTGCTGATCGTCTTCGTGGCGCTGGAACGGCGGGTGGACGACCCGCTGCTGCCGTGGTCGCTGTTCGACAGCCGTGACCGCGTCGCCACCTTCCTGCTGATCTTCCTGGCCGGTGGCGTGCTGGGCGCGATGACCTTCTTCGTCGCCCAGTTCATGCAGAACGTCATCGGGTACGGGCCGCTCAAGGCGGGCGTCGCGGCGATTCCGTTCACCGTCGGCATCGGCATCGGCGGCGCGGTGGCCTCCAAGGCGGCGCTGTACATCGCGCCGCGCTGGCTGCTCGCGGGCGCGGCCGTGGTGCTCGGTGTCGGACTGCTGTTCGGCTCCACCCTCGACGGCGAGGTCATGTACTTCGCCACGCTGCTGCCGCTGCTGGTGGTGATCGGCTTCGGCGTCGGCATCGCCATGGTGCTCGCACCGCTGTGCGTGCTGGTCGGCGTGCCGCCCGCCAATATCGGCCCGCTGGCCGCGGTCGGGCAGATGTTCATGAACCTTGCCACTCCCGTGGCCATCGGCCTGCTCACCCCGATCGCCGCCTCCCGCACCCTCTCGCTCGGCGGCCGCACCGAGAAGGTGGCCGGGATGACGTCCGCGGAGATCGCCGCGCTCGGCAACGGCTACACCCTGGTGCTGTTCGTCTGCGCCTTCGCCGCGTTCGCGGCCGGGCTGGTCGCCCTGACCCTGCGCTTCACCCCGCAGCAACTGGCCATGGCCCAGCACGCCCAAGAAGAAGCCCAGCAGGCCTGAACTCAGAACCTCCCCGCTACTCGACGGGGTGTCACGCGCACGATGACGCGCGGGCCGTCGTTGACGGAGGCGGGGTTGAAGTCCACGTACTTCTGTCCGGTGTACTTCGCCGACAGCTCGTTGGGCAGCGTCTTCTCCGGATCGGGCGTGAGGGTCGCGCTGCCTCGGATCTCCGCGTAGACGTACGGGTTGTCCGGCGGATTGATCAGCACGGTGATGCGCGGGTCGCGCGCGAGGTTCTTGCCCTGCTGGCGATCTGTCGTGGTGGAGAAGAGCAGGTCGTTGCCGTCGCGCTTCAGCCAGATCACGGTCAGGTGCGGCTGCCCGTTGGGGCCGATCGTGGCCGCGATGGCGAAGACCTTCTCTTCGTCCAGGTACTTCTTCAGTTCGTCGGAGAACTCAGCGGTAGTGGTCACGCTCTGAGCGAACAGCGCCAGACGGCCCCGCATTCCCGTCGGCCGCGAAAGACGCTGTCACTCAGACGGTGTGCCGGTCCGCCGCCGCCAACGCGTGGTCCAGAATCGCCAGCCCCTCCTTCGCCTCGGTCTCGGTGAGCACGCACGGCGGCACGACGTGCAGCCGGTTGAAGTTCACCAGCGGCAGCAACCCGGCCGCCCGGCATGCCGCGACCAGTTCGGTCATCGCCGGGCTCGAGCCGCCGTACGGTGCCAGCGGCTCGCGGGTTTCCCGGTCGCGGACCAGCTCGACCGCCCAGAACACGCCCAGGCCGCGCACTTCGCCGACGCTGGGATGGCGTTGCGCGAGTTCCCGCAGGCCCGGTCCGAGCACCCGGGCGCCGATGTCGGCGGCGTTCTCCACGATCCACTCCTCGCGCATCGCGGTGATGGTGGCCACCGCCGCGGCCGTGGCCAGCGGATGCCCCGAGTAGGTGAGCCCGCCGGGGTAGGCCCGGTCGGCGAAGGTCGCGGCGATGGCCGGACCGATCGCGACCCCGCCCAGCGGCACGTATCCGGAGTTCACGCCCTTGGCGAAGGTGAGCAGGTCCGGCACGACGCCGTCGAAATGCTCGAGGGCGAACCATTTGCCGGTCCGGCCGAAGCCGCACATCACCTCATCGGCGATGAACACGATCCCGTACGCGTCGCACAGGGCCCGCACGCCGGCCAGGTATCCCGGCGGCGGGACCATGATGCCCGCGGTGCCGGGGACCGTTTCGAGCACGATCGCCGCGATCGTCTCCGGACCCTCGAACGCGATGGTCTGCTCGAGATGTGCGAGCGCGCGCTCGGCTTCCTCGGCCTCGGTGGTCGCGTGGAACTGGCTGCGGTACAAGAACGGTCCGAAGAAATGGACCACGCCGCTGCTGCCGTGGTCGTTGGGCCAGCGCCGCGGGTCGCCGGTCAGGTTGATCGCGGTCTCGGTGCCGCCGTGGTAGGAGCGATAACGCGAGAGCACCTTGTAGCGGCCGGTGTGCAGCCGCGCCATCCGCACCGCGTGCTCGACGGCGTCGGCGCCGCCGTTGGTGAAGAAGATCCGGTCGAGGTCGCCGGGAGTGCGCTCGGCGATGAGGCGCGCCGCCTCCGAACGGGCCTCGTTGACGTGCTGCGGCGCGACGGTGCACAGCTTCGCCGCCTGCTGCTGCACGGCCGCGACGACCTTCGGGTGCTGGTGGCCGATGTTGGTGTTGACCATCTGCGAGGAGAAGTCGAGCAGTCGGTTGCCCTCGCCGTCCCACACGTAGCAACCCGCCGCCGCGGTGATCGTCATGAGGTCCCGATGCGCCTGCGCCGACCAGGAGTGGAAGACGTGCCTGCGATCGAGGTCGTCGGCCCGGTCGACCGACGCCCGGGCCTTGCTTTCTGTCATCGCGTCCGCCTACCTGTTCCGGGGGAAGCCGAGGTTCAGTCCACCGTGGCTGGGATCGAGCCAGCGGGTGGTGACCGCTTTGGTGCGGGTGAAGAACCGCACGCCGTCGGCGCCGTGCGCGTGCGCGTCGCCGAACAGCGAGTTCTTCCAGCCGCCGAAGCTGTAGTAGGACATCGGAACCGGGATCGGCACGTTGATGCCGACCATCCCGACTTCGACCTCGTTGTGGAAGCGGCGCGCCGCGCCGCCGTCGTTGGTGAACAGGGCGGTGCCGTTGCCGTAGGGGTTGGCGTTGATCAGCGCCAGCGCGTCGTCGTAGCTGTCGGCGCGCACCACCGACAGCACGGGTCCGAAGATCTCGTCGGTGTAGACGCTCATGTCGGTGGTGACCCGGTCCAGAATCGTCGGACCGAGCCAGAAGCCGTCGGCCGCGCCGTCCGCTTCGACGCCCCGGCCGTCGAGAACCACGGTGGCTCCGGCGGATTCACCCGCCGCGATGTACTCGGCGACCCGGTCGCGGTGCGCCCGGGTGACCAGCGGGCCCATGTCGGCGCCCCGGGTGCCGTCGCCGGTCTTGATGGTCCCGGCCCGCTCGGCGATCTTGCCGACCAGCGCGTCGCCCGCCCCGCCCACGGCGACCACCACGCTGATCGCCATGCACCGCTCGCCCGCCGAGCCGAACCCGGCGTTCACCGCGGCGTCGGCGGCCAGTTCCAGGTCCGCGTCCGGCAGTACCACCATGTGGTTCTTCGCGCCGCCGAGCGCCTGCACCCGCTTGCCCGCGGCGGTGCCGCGCTGGTAGACGTACCGGGCGATCGGCGTCGAGCCGACGAACGAGACGGCCTTGACGCCCGGGTTGTCCAGCAGTTCGTCGACCGCCACCTTGTCGCCTTGCAGCACGGTGAACACCCCCGCGGGCAGTTCGGCTTCGGCCCACAGCCGCGCCAGCCACAGCGACGGGGACGGGTCCTTCTCGCTCGGTTTGAGCACCACCGTGTTGCCCGCTGCGATGGCGATCGGGAAGAACCACATCGGCACCATCGCGGGAAAGTTGAACGGCGAAATGATCGCGACCGGTCCGAGCGGCTGGCGGATGGAGAAGATGTCGACCTTGGTCGAGGCGTTCTCGGTGTAGCCGCCCTGGAGTAGATGCGGTATGCCGCAGGCGAATTCGACGACTTCCAGGCCGCGGCTCACCTCGCCGACGGCATCGGCGACGACCTTGCCGTGTTCGGCGGTGATCAGCCGGGCCAGCTCCTCCTTGCGTTCGTTCAGCAGCTCACGGAACCGGAACAGGATCTGGGTGCGCCGGGCCAGCGAGGTGTCCCGCCAAGCCGGGAAGGCCTTCGCGGCGGAATCGATGGCCGCGCGGGTATCGGCGACGGTCGCCAGCGCGACCTGTCCCGTCACTTCGCCGGTCGCCGGGTTGGTCACCGGGGCCGTCGTCTCGCTGGTGCCCGCGAAAGCCTTGCCGTCGAGCCAGTGCGCGATGGTTTGCATGTCTCCTCGATTCGATCGGTGAGCATCGGCGGTGCCGTGGTTCCCGCCTGGACCGGACGGTGGCGAGAACGCGGCCTGACTACCACTGTCCGGCATACACCCTTCTCGGTGTGCCGACGATCAGTAAGGAATTCGGGAGCGAGTATTACGATTCGTCAATGCTTCTCTCTGTCGCCGATGTGCTGGCGATGCCGGTGCTGCGTGCCGGTGAACCGGAGGTCGTCGGCGGGGGATCGCTGGCGCGGCCGGTGCGCTGGGTGCACGTGAGCGAGGTGGCCGACGTGGCGCATCTGCTGGTCGGCGGCGAGCTGATCTTGACCACCGGGCAGCCCATGAGCCACGGCGATGCGGCGACGACGCGGTATCTGACCGCGCTGGCCGGTGCGGGCGTGTCGGGACTGGTGGTCGAACTGGGCGACCACGTGCCCGAGGTGTCGCCCGCTGTCGGGGCGACGGCCGACGCGCTGGGGCTTCCTTTGATCGCGCTGCACCGGGTGACCCGATTCGTGGAGATCACCGAGGCGGTGCACCGGGTGATCGTCGCCGAGCAGTACGCGGAAGTGGAGTTCGCGCGCACCGTGCACGAGACGTTCACGGAGCTGAGTGTGCGTCGCGCCGCGCTGGCCGAGATCGTGCAGACCGCGGCGGCGATGCTCGACGCCTCGGTGGTGCTGGAGGACCTGGCGCACCGGGTGCTCGCCCTGTCCGCGCGCCACGCGTCCGCCTCGGCGGTGCTGGAGAACTGGGAGGCCACCTCCCGCCTGCTGCCGGACGACTGGAACGCGGTGGCCGTCGGCCCGCACCCGCAGCGCTGGGGACGGTTGATCCTGCGCGCCGACGGCGTGCCGACCGCACGGGCGCGCATGGTGCTCGAACGCGCCGCCCAGACGCTGACGTTGCACCGCATGATCGAGCGGGATCGCTTCGGCCTGCACCGCCAGGCGCAGACCGGACTGATCGACGACCTGGTCAACGGCAGACTGGACGAGCGCGACGCCCTCGCGCGCGCCGCCGCGCTCGGGTTGGCTCGCCGTGCCGTCTACGTGCCGCTGGCCGTCGAGGTCGCCGCGGCGGCCGAGTCCGATCCGCTGGCGGGTCAGCGCCGCACGGCGGGCATCGTGGACGCGGTGACGCACGGGCTGGGGCTGGCCAAGGTGACCGCGCTGGTCGCCCCCGAGCCGGGCGACCGGGTGTCGTTGATCGTCGCGCTGCCCCGGGCCGGTGATCCGGACGAGGCATTGGCCGCCGCGTGCGCCGCGATGCTCGGCGAGGTCCGGCGCGTCGACGGCGTGCGCGGAGTGGTGATCGGCGCGGGCGCGGTATCCGACACACTGCTGGACACCGCCCACGGCCTCCCGCACGCCGCGCACGTCGCGGACGTCGCGCTCTCGCTGCGAACTTCGGCGTCTCGGCCGTTCTATCGCAGCGGCGACGTGCGGCTGCGCGGACTGCTGTCGCTGATCCGGGCGGAGCCGGGCGTGCAGCGCTTCGCCGAGACCGAGCTGAGCGCGCTGCTGCGCTACGACATCCGCCACGACGCGGATCTGACCCGCACGCTGCGGCAGTTCCTCGATCTCGCGGGCAACAAGACCGAACTCGCCCGCAGGCTCGGAATCAGCCGCCCCACCCTCTACGAACGGCTCGCCC
Source organism: Nocardia sp. NPDC003999 (assembly GCF_053604885.1). Classification (NCBI taxonomy): domain Bacteria; kingdom Bacillati; phylum Actinomycetota; class Actinomycetes; order Mycobacteriales; family Nocardiaceae; genus Nocardia; species Nocardia sp. NPDC003999. The sequence continues at coordinate 390,332 of NZ_JBSGIB010000001.1, read as the reverse complement.
GCATCGCGCGCATCCTCGAAGTCGATCTCGACGACGGCGAGTCCCGCACCTCCCTGCACACCGCGCTGTTGATCCGTGATCTCACGGCGGGTCCGGGTCAGGGGTGATCCCGGTCGCCACGCCGTTGTCGCGCGACCGCGGTTCGCGTGAGACTGGGCCCGAGCCAACCTCGCGGCCGAACCCGCCGCGCTCACCACGGAACAGCCGGACGCGCTCAGGTGATTATCAGAAGTTCGGTGGCAGAGGCGATCTCGGCTCGCAACCCCGCTTTGGCCGCCACCCGTGCGACGCCCCGCACGTCGGCTGGTTCGGCCCTGGTGAGCACGAGGGCACGCGCCAGCAGACCCTTGTGGTGTTTGTTGAAATGACTCACCACCGTGCGCGACCCATCCGGATGCTCCGTGAGGACGTTGGCGGTGATCGCGCCGGGCACCCGCCCCAACTGCTGATAGGTGCCCGAGCGCAGGTCGACGACGAGTTCGCCCGCCGCCTCGGCGTGCAGCGCCGCCGCGAGTTCGTCGCGCCAGACGGCCGAAAGAGTAGGCAGCCCGGGTAGTTTCGAGCCGCCGGACAGACGGTACGCGGGAATCGGGTCACCGGCGCGGACCGCGCCGAACAACGCGGAGCCGATACCGAGCCGGGCATCCGCCTTGGCCCGCTGCGCCTTGGTGAACGAGCGCGCGTCGAGCGCGTCGTAGAGCACGCCGGTGTAGCGCTCCAGCGCGGGCCGCGTCGGCGAGGTGCGCAGCGCGGCGTTGCGGGCGATCTCGCCGTCGGCCCCCTTGCCGAGGCCGAGCGCGTGCCGGGAGCGTTCCGGGTCGGCCGCCAGGCGCACCACTTCCTCGATCAGCCGGGCGCGCACCGCCGTGAGCTGCGGCATCGCCAGCGAATCCAGGGTGAGCGGCGCCCCGGCGCCGCCGTCGGACTTGGTTTCGGAGGGAGGCAGCAGGACCAGCACGAACGAATACGGTAATGCGCTGGGACCTGCGTCCGGCCAGCGACTACCCTGTGCTTCCGTGATCACCCGCCTCTCCCGCCTGTTCCTGCGCACTCTCCGCGACGATCCCGCCGACGCGGAGGTGCCCAGCCACAAACTCTTGGTCCGTGCCGGCTACGTGCGCCGCGTCGCCCCGGGTGTCTACTCGTGGCTGCCGCTGGGCCTGCGTGTGCTGCGCAAGGTCGAGGACGTGGTGCGCGCGGAGATGGACGCGATCGGGGGGCAGGAGATCTCGCTACCCGCGCTGCTGCCACGCGAACCGTACGAGACCACCAACCGGTGGACCGAATACGGCGACGGCCTGTTCCGGCTGCGCGACCGCAAGGGCGCGGACTACCTGCTCGGGCCCACCCACGAGGAGCTCTTCGCGCTCACCGTGAAGGGCGAGTACAGCTCCTACAAGGACCTGCCGGTCACGCTGTACCAGATCCAGACCAAGTATCGCGACGAGGAGCGCCCGCGGGCGGGCATCCTGCGCGGGCGCGAGTTCGTGATGAAGGACTCCTACTCCTTCGATCTGGACGAGGACGGCCTCAAGGCCAGCTATCACGCGCACCGCCAGGCCTACCAGCGCATCTTCGACCGGCTGCGGGTCAAGTACGTCATCGTGGCCGCCACCTCGGGCGCGATGGGCGGCAGCGCGTCGGAGGAGTTCCTGGCCGACAGCCCGGTCGGCGAGGACACCTACGTGCGCTGCCCGGAATCCGGCTACGCGGCCAACGTGGAGGCGGTGGTCACGCCCGCTCCCGAACCGCTGCCCATCGAAGGACAGCCCGAGGCGGTCGTGCACGACACCCCGGACACTCCCACCATCGCGACGCTGGTGGACTGGGCCAACGGCGCGGGCATCGCCGAGCGCTACGGTCGCCCCGTCACCGCGGCCGACACCTTGAAGAACGTGATGGTCAAATTGCGCCACCCGGACGGGAAGACCGAGATCGTCGGCATCGGCGTCCCCGGTGACCGCGAGGTCGACGACAAGCGCCTCGGCGCCTCGGTCGAACCGGCTGAGGTCGAGCTGCTCACCGAAGCGGACTTCGCCGAGAATCCGTTCCTGGTCAAGGGCTACATCGGCCCGAAGGCGTTGCAGGCCAACGGCATTCGTTACCTGGTCGATCCCCGCGTCGGCACCGGCACCAGCTGGATCACCGGCGCCGACGAGCCGGGCAGGCACGTCGTCGGCCTGGTCGCGGGCCGCGACTTCGTCCCGGATGGCACCATCGAGGCCGCCGAGGTCCGTGACGGCGACCCCTCGCCCGACGGGCGCGGCACCCTGGTGGCGGCCCGCGGCATCGAGATCGGCCACATCTTCCAGCTCGGCAACAAGTACACCGACGCGTTCGAGGTGGACGTGCTCGGTGAGAACGGCAAGCCCGTGCGGCTGACCATGGGGTCCTACGGCATCGGCGTCTCCCGCATGGTCGCGGTGATCGCCGAGCAGCAGCACGACGACAAGGGGCTGCGCTGGCCCGCGGCGGTCGCGCCCTACGACGTGCACGTCGTCATCGCGAACAAGGACGACGCGGCCCGCGCGGGCGCCGAAGAGGTGGTGTCCGGCCTGCACGCGCAGGGCTTGGACGTGCTCTTCGACGATCGCACCGCCTCGCCGGGCGTGAAGTTCAAGGACGCCGAGCTGCTCGGCATGCCGCTGGTGCTGGTGATCGGCCGCGGCTGGGCCGAGGGCAAGGTCGAACTGCGCGACCGCTTCACCGGCGAGACCGAGGAACTGCCCGCCGCCTCCGCGGTGGACGCGGTGGTGGCCAGAGTTCGCGGCTGACTCGTTTCCCCGAACGGCCCCCGGCAGAAAATGCCGGGGGCCGTTCGCTATCGGCACGAAGGCCGCAGGAGAATGCGCACGCGGGAACGGGGACGGTGTCCACCTACGCGACCGTAACCTGAATTCGCTGGTCACAGATCCGCAGACCTCGTCCACGCTGCTGTTACCCGCTGGTAAGTTAACCCGCATGACAAACACCGACGTGCGGTTGTTCAACCCCGCCACCTATGATCCGCAGCAGTTCGACGCCGAGACGCGGCGCCTGCTGCGCGCCACGATCGAGTGGTTCGAGGGGCGGGGCAAGCAGCGTCTGCTCGCCGACGACGCGAATGCGGTGTGGACCGCGGACTTCCTCGACTTCGTGAAGAAGGAGAAGTTGTTCGCCACCTTCCTGACCCCCGCGGCGTACGCCGACGGTGACCCGGACCGCCGCTGGGACGCCGCGCGCAACGCGGCGCTGTCGGAGATCTTCGGCTTCTACGGTCTGGCGTACTGGTACGCCGAGCAGGTGACCATCCTCGGTCTCGGCCCGATCTGGCAGAGCGACAACGAGGCGGCCAAGAAGCGCGCGGCCGCCGACCTGGCCGCGGGCGAGGTGATGGCCTTCGGTCTGTCCGAGCAGACCCACGGCGCCGACATCTACAACACCGACCTGGTGCTGACCCCGACCGAGCCGGGAAGCGCGGACGCCGAAGCCGGAATCCTCTTCCGCGCCAACGGCGAGAAGTACTACATCGGCAACGGCAATGTGGCCAGCATGGTGTCGGTGTTCTCCCGCCGCGCCGACCTCGAAGGCGCCGACGCGTACGTCTGGTTCGCCGCCGACTCCCGGCACGAGAACTATCGCCTGCTCGGCAACGTCGTGCACCAGCAGATGTACGTGAGCACCTTCCGGCTGGAGAACTACCCGGTGCGCGCGGAGGACATCCTGCACACCGGCCCCGAGGCGTTCTCCGCGGCGCTGAACACCGTGAACGTGGGCAAGTTCAATCTGTGCCACGGCGGGATCGGCATGGTCGAGCACTCCTTCTACGAGGCGATCACCCATGCGAACAACCGCGTCCTCTACGGCAACCCGGTCACCGAATTCCCGCACGTGCGGGCGAATTTCGTCGACGCCTACGCGCGCATCATCGCGATGAAGCTGTTCAGCGACCGCGCGATCGACTACTTCCGCGGCGCGAGCCTGGAGGATCGCAGGTACCTGCTGTTCAACCCGATGACGAAGTCCAAGGTGACCTCCGAGGGCGAAACCGTCATGACGCTGCTGCTGGATGTGCTGGCCGCCAAGGGATTCGAGAAGAACACCTACTTCGCCGAGGTGCAACGGCTGATCAGCACGCTGCCCCGGCTCGAGGGCACGGTGCACGTGAACGTCGGGCAGATCCTGAAGTTCATGCCCAACTATCTGTTCGACCCGCAGGACTACCCGGAGATCGGCACCCGGCAGGACGCGGCCGACGACGCGTTCTTCTGGCGCCAGGGCCCGGCGCGGGGCGCGGGCAAGGTGCGCTTCGCCGACTGGGCGCCGATCTACGACAAGCACGCCGACATCCCGAATGTGAGCCGGTTCTACGAGCAGGCGCAGGCGCTGCGCACGCTGCTGACCACGGCGGCACCGGACGCCGCGCAGCAGAAGGACCTGGACTTCATGCTGACCATCGGCCACCTGTTCTCCCTGGTGGTCTACGGCCAGCTGATTCTGGAGCAGGCCGCGATCACCGGCTTGGACCGCGACCTGATCGACCAGATCTTCGACTTCCAGGTCCGCGACTTCAACGGCTACGCCACCGCGCTGTACGGCAAGCCGTCGGCCACGCCGGACCAGCAGGGCTGGGCGGCATCCGCGTTGCGGCCGCCGGTCGCCGATCGCCCGCGCTTCGACCGGGTGTGGGCCGAGGTCGCGTCCTACGACGGCGCGTACGAGATGCGGCCGTAGGTCGGTTGTCGAGCGAACGGCGGCCCGGGTCGCCCGCGGCCGCCGTTCGCGTCGTCTCCTTTGCGGCGCATCAGATCTCTGGCAGTCGATCAGGTCGACGGGTCAGGCTTTGCCAGGAAACGCGACCGTGGGCGGATTCGCGCCGAGAATCGACTGCCACGCGGCCAGCCGGACGGCGGCCTCGGTGAGCGCTTCGACACCGGTGCGCCGGATGGCCATGGAGTCACCGCGCTCGACCACCGACCGCCAGGCCACGGCGGTGTCGGACTCGACCGTCACGGCCAGCTTGGCGGCCGAGATCGGATCGGTCACGGCGAACGGCACCGTGTAGGCCGCGTCCGGCGGCGGCGCCGTCGCGCCGCCCAGAGCGAGGGCGTCCACCGTGGTGTCGCGCCGAGCCCGGTGCGCGGCGGTGTGCTCGGCGACCAGCCTGGTGCGCTCGGAGGAGGCGTAGGCGGCGATCACCCCGTAGGCGTACACCGCGCCGTATTCGGCGTTCAGCGCGCCGATGAGCGCTCGGCGTTCGTCCTCGGTCATGCCAGCAACACCCCCGTCTGCACCGCGCAGGCCGCGCTGATCGAAGCGAGCAGACCGGCCCGATAGCCGGTCAGGGCGCGGGCGAGTTCGGCCGCCGATCTCTGGGAGGCGGTGAGCTGCGTGCGCAGCGTCTCGACGCTCGGCGGCGCGGTGGGCGGCACGGCGCTGCCCGAAGCCACGGCCGACGGGCCGGACGCACCGGCGCGGGTGCGGTGCGCCGGTTTGGTGCCGTCGGCGTAGACGCCGATCGCGCGGTCGATCTCGGTGCGCAAGGCGTCGGCGTGGGCGGTGCGCTCGGCCGCGATCGCCGCCAACGCGGCGTGCCGGTCGGGCGCGACGGCGATGGCCGCGGTCGCCGCCGCGGCGTCGGAGCGGGCCGCGACCTCTTGTGCGGCAAGCGGATCCGGCTCGTGGACCACGTCGTCACCGGTGCAGCCGACCAGCGCGCCGAGGGCGAGCACCCCGGCCGTTCCGCCGCCGGCGAGACGTAGCGCGCTGCGACGATCCAGGGCGGCGCGGCGGGGCTCGTGCCGGTCGGAGGGCATGCCGGTAGTGCGCCCGGCACGCGGCGGGGCGGGAAGGCGGATGGGCACGGCACTATCGTGCCAGACTCGCGGGGCGTCGCCGGACGAGCATCGGCCGTGGCGTGCGGACTCCGAGACCGCTGGTCCTTTACACTCTCGTGGCGCGTTACGCTAGACCTTCGGTAGAGAAATTTCCCGCCGCGTCACAACTGAACCAGGAGCCGCCCACATGCCGATGCCGACCGAGGAAAGGGTGAGCCAGCTAGTAGCTGGTCTCGTCGAACGCCGAGGATTCGATCTCGAGGGCGTCGAGATCTCGACGGCGGGCACGCGCGTGGACGCGCAGGCTCGGGTACAGGTGACCGTGGACCGCGACACCTCCGATCTGGACTCCCTGGCGACTCTGAGTACGGAGCTGTCGGCGCTGCTGGACGACGCGGGGGAGTTCGGCGAGACGCCCTACCTGCTGGAAGTCACGACCCCCGGGATCGACCGCCCGTTGACCGCCGACCGGCACTGGCGCCGGGCGCGCGGGCGGAAGGTGCGCGTGCGACTACGCGAAGGCGCACAGCCGCCGGAGGGGTCGGCGACCTTCGAGGCCAGGGTCGGCGCGCTCACCGGTGATTCGGTGGCGCTGGTGCTCGGCGGCAAACGCGACCCGCACCGGGTGACGGTCCCGCTCGCCGACATCGCCACGGCCGTCGTCCAAGTCGAGTTCTCCCCGCCGAGTGCTCGAGAGCTGGAACTCACGGGCGGAGTCGTTCCGGGGCGGCCCGCTCCGGGTGCGGACGACGCGGTGGCGGTCGAGGACGCCGCGCAGCTCCGAGGAACACCGAATGCACTGTCCGAATCCGTAACAGCGTCCGATTCGCCGACCGAAGGGATCGTGGAATGAACATCGAAATCGAAGCCCTGCGCGCGATCGTCGCCGACAAGGGGATCTCGATCGAGACCGTGATCTCCGCGATCGAGTCGGCGCTGCTCACCGCGTACCGCCACACCGAGGGCCACCAGCCCAACGCGCGCATCGACATCAACCAGAGGACCGGCGTGGTCCGGGTGATGGCGCGCGAGGTGGACGCCGACGGCAACGTGATCTCCGAATGGGACGACACCCCGGAGGGGTTCGGCCGGATCGCGGCGACCACCGCCAGGCAGGTCGTACTGCAGCGGCTGCGCGACGCGGAGAACGAGAAGTCCTTCGGCGAGTTCTCCACCCACGAGGGCGACATCGTCGGCGGTGTGGTGCAGCGCGACGCGCGCGCCAACGCCCGCGGCACCATCGTGGTGCGCATCGGCAGCGAACTGCACGGCGCGGAGGGCTTGATCCCGCCCGCCGAGCAGGTGCCCGGCGAGAGCTACGAGCACGGCGACCGGATCAAGTGCTACGTCGTCGGGGTCTCCCGTGGGCCGCGTGGACCGCAGATCACGCTGTCGCGCACCCACCCGAATCTGGTGCGGCGCCTGTTCGCGCTGGAGGTGCCGGAGATCGCCGACGGCTCGGTGGAGATCGTCGCCGTGGCGCGCGAGGCGGGGCACCGATCCAAGATCGCCGTGCGCACCACGGTGCCCGGCGTCAACGCCAAGGGCGCCTGTATCGGGCCCATGGGACAGCGCGTGCGCAACGTGATGAGCGAACTGGCCGGCGAGAAGATCGACATCATCGACTACGCCGACGATCCGGCGACCTTCGTCGGCAATGCGCTCTCTCCGTCGAAAGTGGTTTCGGTCACTATCGTCGACCCGGAGGCAAGGGCGGCCCGCGTAGTGGTCCCCGATTTCCAGCTTTCCCTGGCGATCGGCAAGGAGGGGCAGAACGCCCGCCTGGCCGCGCGGCTGACCGGCTGGCGCATCGATATCCGCAGCGACGCCGCGCCCGACATGGGCGGATCCGTTCGGACGGAGGCGCATCGCAGTTGACCGGAGCCCGCCCGCGGAGTGCTCGGGATGACAGGTTCGTAACTTCCGCGGGGGAGGGGTTCGGCGTTCCGAGCGTGGCAGCGGTAGAGTGGTCCAAGGTTCAGTCCGAGTCTTCGGTTTCCATGCCCGACCGCACCACCGAGCAGCACCAGGCGCCCCGGCGCCGAGCGGCTCCGGTACGGACGTGTATCGGGTGCCGGAAGCGCGAGCTGGCCGTCGATCTGTTGCGGATCGTGGCTCGGGACCGTGAGACCGGAGACGGCTCCCACGTCATCGAGATCGTTCCCGATCCGCGGCGCAGACTTCCCGGACGGGGTGCCTGGCTGCACCCCCTTTCGGCTTGTCTGCGCGCGGCAGAGCGGCGCCGAGCGATCGGCAGAGCACTACGAGTGTCCGGACATCTGGATATCTCAGCCCTGGAGCATTACCTCGAGAACAGGCACGAGCACTCATGAGCACACCGTGAAGTACCAACGATGAACGTCCATCGGAGATAACCCGAGGTCGTGCGGGCCGCCGTCCCCAACGGTGGCGCTGCTCGGCCTCTCAGTGAGGAGAGCAGTGGCAGGCAAGGCCCGCGTGCACGAGTTGGCAAAAGAACTCGGTGTCACGAGCAAGGAACTACTCGCAACGCTCAAGGAGCAGGGCGAGTTCGTGAAGTCGGCGTCCTCGACGGTGGAAGCTCCCGTCGCCCGCCGGCTGCGTGAGTCGTTCGCGGCGAAATCCGCCCCGTCCAACGGCAACAAGCCGGGTGCACGCCCCGGACCGTCCGGTCGTCCGGCCCCCAAGCCCGCGGGCGGAGGCCCGCGTCCAGGTCCCCGTCCGTCGGCGCCCACTCCGGCGCCCACCGCGCAGGAGACCGCGGCCCCGGCCGCGCGTACCGGTGAATCCCCGGCCGTGAAGCCGGGCCCCGCCGCGCGTCCCGGACCGGCCCCGGCGCCCAAGCCCGCCGCCCGGGAATCGATCAACCCGCAGGCCGCCGCGGCTTCGGGCGCGAGCGCGAGTTCCGCGCCCGCTCCGGCCGGTCCGCGTCCGACGCCGGGCGGCCCGCGCCCCGGGCAGCAGCAGCGTCCCGGCGGCCCCGGCCAGGGCGGACATCGCCCGGGTGGCGCGGCTCCCGGCCCGCGTCCTGGGCCGAAGACCCCGCGCGTCGGTAACAACCCCTATTCCTCGGCTCCCGAGCGTCCCGCGCCGCGTCCGGCCCCCGGTCAGGGTGGCCCGCGTCCCGGCCCGTCCCAGGGTGGTCCGCGTCCCGGCCCCGCTCAGGGTGGTCCGCGTCCCGGTCCGTCCCAGGGTGGTCCGCGTCCCGGCCCCGCTCAGGGTGGCCCGCGTCCGGCGCCCGGCCCTGGTGGTCCGCGTCCCGGCGGCCCGCGGCCGAGCCCCGGCTCGATGCCGCCTCGTCCGAATCCCGGCGCGATGCCGTCGCGTGCGGCGCGTCCCGGCGGCGCCGGAGGCCCCGGTGCGGGTCGTCCCGGTCGTCCCGGTGGCGCCGGTGCCGGTCGTCCCGGTGGCGGCGGTGGCGGCGGCTACCGCGGTGGCGGTGGCGGCGCTCCCGGTGCGGGTGCGGGTGCGCCCGGTGCCGGTGGTGCGGCCGGTGGCTTCCGCGGTCGTCCCGGTGGTGGCGGTGGCGGCGGCGGTCGTCCTGGCGGTCCCGGTGGCCGCGGTGGTGCGGCAGGCGCGTTCGGCCGTCCCGGTGGCGCGCCCCGGCGTGGCCGCAAGTCGAAGCGGCAGAAGCGGCAAGAGTACGACTCGATGCAGGCGCCCGCCGTCGGCGGCGTGCGGCTGCCGCGCGGCAACGGCGAGATCATCCGGCTCGCTCGCGGCGCGTCGCTGTCGGACTTCGCCGAGAAGATCGATGCGAACCCGGCCGCGCTGGTGCAGGCCCTGTTCAACCTCGGTGAGATGGTCACCGCGACCCAGTCGGTGAACGACGAGACCCTCGAGCTGCTGGGCAGCGAGATGAACTACGTCGTCCACGTGGTCAGCCCCGAGGACGAGGACCGCGAGCTGCTGGAGTCGTTCGACCTCACCTATGGCGAGGACGAGGGCGGCGAGGAAGACCTCGAACAGCGTCCGCCGGTGGTGACCGTCATGGGTCACGTCGACCACGGTAAGACCCGCTTGCTGGACACCATCCGCAAGGCGAACGTCCGCGAGGGCGAGGCAGGCGGCATCACCCAGCACATCGGCGCCTACCAGGTGCTCACCCACCTCGGCGACGAGGACCGGCTGATCACCTTCATCGACACCCCGGGTCACGAGGCGTTCACCGCCATGCGCGCCCGTGGTGCGAAGGCCACCGACATCGCGATCCTGGTGGTCGCCGCCGACGACGGCGTCATGCCGCAGACGGTGGAGGCGATCAACCACGCGCAAGCGGCCGACGTGCCGATCGTCGTGGCGGTCAACAAGATCGACAAGGAAGGCGCCAACCCGCAGAAGGTGCGTCAGCAGCTCACCGAGTACGGCCTGGTCGCCGAGGAATACGGCGGCGAGACCATGTTCGTCGACATCTCCGCCAGGCAGAACATCAATATCGATGCGCTGCTCGAGGCGGTCCTGCTGACCGCGGACGCGGCGCTGGACCTGCGGGCCAACCCGGACATGGACGCGCAGGGTGTGGCCATCGAGGCGCACCTCGACCGTGGCCGCGGCCCGGTGGCGACCGTGCTCATCCAGCGCGGCACCCTGCGGGTCGGCGACTCGATCGTGGCGGGAGACGCCTACGGCCGGGTGCGCCGGATGGTCGACGAGCACGGCGACGACGTCGAGGCGGCGCTGCCGTCGCGGCCGGTTCAGGTCATCGGCTTCACGTCGGTGCCCGGCGCGGGTGACAACCTGCTCGTGGTCGACGAGGACCGGATCGCCCGGCAGATCGCCGATCGGCGCAACGCGCGCAAGCGCAACGCGCTGGCCGCACGCAGCCGCAAGCGGATCAGCCTGGAAGATCTGGATGCCGCGCTGAAGGAAACCAGCGAGCTGAACCTGATCCTCAAGGGCGACAACTCGGGTACGGTCGAGGCCCTCGAAGAGGCGCTGCTCGGGATCCAGGTGGGCGACGAGGTGCGGCTGCGGGTGATCGACCGCGGCGTCGGTGGCGTCACCGAGACCAACGTCAACCTCGCTTCGGCGTCGAACGCGATCATCATCGGATTCAACGTCCGCGCCGAGGGCAAGGCGACCGAGCTGGCCAACCGTGAGGGCGTCGACATCCGGTACTACTCGGTGATCTACCAGGCCATCGACGAGATCGAGAAGGCCCTCAAGGGCATGCTCAAGCCGATCTACGAAGAGGTCGAGCTGGGGCGGGCCGAGATCAGGGCGATCTTCCGTTCGTCGAAGATCGGCAACATCGCCGGTTGCATGGTCACGTCGGGCTCGGTCAAGCGCAACGCCAAGGCGCGCCTGCTCCGGGACAACGTGGTGATCGCCGAGACGATGTCGATCTCGTCGCTGCGCCGGGAGAAGGACGACGTCACCGAGGTCCGCGAGGGCTTCGAATGCGGTATGACGGTCACCTACTCCGACATCAAGGAAGGCGACATCATCGAGGCCTACGAACTGCGCGAGAAGCCGCGCGACTGATAGACCGAGACGAGTCCGGGCGCCGCGCGAAGTGCGCGGCGCCCGGCGGGTCTTCCTGACTGGGGAGGGTGTGGGTGTACCTGGGTGCACTGGAGTTCGACCTGCTGCTCGGCGATGTGCATTCACTGAAACAGAAGCGCTCGGTGATCCGGCCTATCCTGGCCGAATTGCAGCGTTTCGGTGTGAGTGCCGCCGAAGGCGGGGAACACGATCTATACCGTCGTTCGCTGCTGGGCGTGGCCATGGTCAGTGCGGGCATGGATCATCTGACCGAGGTGCTGGACAAATGTGAACGGCACGTCGCGGCCCGTCCGGAGTTACAGTTGCTGGCGGTGCGCCGCCGAATCTTCGGGCCCGAGGACTGACCGCGGCGCAGCGACGGAGCTCGGGTGGCGGCCGCGAGCCACGCTCCGACCGCCATCGAACAGAGTTGATAGTGAGGAGGAAACGGCCATGGTGGATCAAGCCAGGGCACGCCGACTCGCCAAGCGGATCTCCTCGATCGTCGCGACCGCGATCGAATACGAGGTGAAGGACCCGCGGCTGCGTTTCGTGACCGTGACCGACGCCAAGGTCACCGGCGATCTCCGGGAGGCGACGGTGTACTACACCGTGATGGGTGAAACCCTCGACGCCGAACCGGATTACGACGGTGCGGCGGCCGGACTGGAGAAGGCCAAGGGAGTTCTGCGCTCCAAGGTGGGCGCGGGAACCGGGGTGAAGTTCACCCCGACGCTGGCATTCGTACTGGACACCGTGCCCGACGCGGCACGGCAGATGGAGGAACTGCTCGCCAGGGCGCGGGCCGCGGACGACGAGGTCGCCAAGGTGGCCGCCACCGCCAGGCCCGCGGGCGACGCCGACCCCTACAAGATCGAACGCGACGCCGACGAGTGACATGCGGTAGTCGATGACGACGATGCGAGAAACGGCCGGCTTGGACACGGCCGTGGCGGCGCTCGACGCCGCGCGCTCGGTGACCATCGTCTGCCATGTGCAGCCCGATGCGGACACCATAGGAAGTGGTCTGGCGCTGGCGCTGGTGCTGCACCGGCGCGGCGTCCCGGTGCAAGTGTCGTTCGCCGAGCCGGCGGAATTGCCCGTATCGATGCGGTCGCTGCCCGGCGTAAGGCACCTGGTGGCGCCCGCCGAAGTGCGCGCCGAGGTCGACCTGCTGGTCGCGGTCGACTGCGGCAGCGCGGGCAGGCTCGGTGCGCTTGTCGACCGATTGTCCGGTGCCGCAACGACACTGGTGATCGATCACCATCGGTCGAACACGAGGTTCGGAGCGATCAACGTGGTCGATCCCGCCGCGGAGTCCACCACGAGCCTGATCGCGCGACTGCTCGACGCGTGGGGTGTGCCGATCGATGCGGACGTGGCGCATTGCCTGTACGCCGGTCTGGTCACCGACACGGGCTCGTTCCGGTGGGTGCGGCCGGGTACCCACGAACTGGCGGAGCGGCTGCTGGCCACCGGAATCGACGGCGCGCATATCGCCCGCACCTTGATGGACACGCACCCGTTCGGATGGCTGCCCATGTTGGCGCGGGTGCTCGGGACGGCGCAGCTCGTCCCGGAGGCGCGCGGCGGCGTCGGATTGGTGTACGCGTTCGTGCGGCGCGACGACATCGACGACGTGCGTTCGGAGGAAGTCGAGAGCGTCATAGATATCGTGCGCACGACCGCCGAAGCGGGAATCGCCGCGGTGTTCAAGCAATCTCGTGTGGTGCCGGATCGGTGGACGGTATCGCTGCGCTCACGGGACAGCGGAGCGTGTGCGGGCGACGGGGTGGACGTCGCAGAGGTGGCCACGACACTGGGTGGTGGTGGGCATCGCTTCGCGGCCGGGTACACCGCACACGGCGCGCCCGAGGACCTGATCGGCGCGCTGCTGACCGCGCTCGGATGATCGTGTTCGATCATCGGCGAATGCCGGGTCGGCTCTCACCAAAACGTTCCGGTCGGGTTTTCGAGTGCTGAGGCCGAATTCGTCGTCCGGACGGGTCCGCGGGTCGACCGGGGCGGTGTGCGGATGCGGCGCACTCCTGGCATGTGCGGGGCGCCCCGCGTTCGTGCCTGGTGCCCTGCGGGCGCCTGCCTGTCGAGTGGCGCGGGAAGTCGAGCCGGTTCGCCCGCCACGCCATCCGAACCTGGTTCGGCGTCGTGCCACACATCCGGAATCACCGGTGATGCGACCCTCTCCGCGACCGGAGCCGGACGCCGCCGAGTTTGTCGGTGGGCCGTGCCAAGGTGGGAGCCGGATCGCAACGACGGTGGTCTCGAAGGACGACATGCGGGGGAGGTGTTCGTGAGCGCGCGGGGTTGTAGTGGGGCGGATATCGGTGACCCGGTCCTGCGCGCGAGCGAGCCGGAAACTATCGACCGGGCCGCCGCCGCCGGGCCCAAACGCATTCTCGGCCTCGCGGTGCCCACCCTCGGTGTACTGGTCGCCGAACCGATCTACCTGTTGTTCGACTTGGCCGTGGTCGGCAGACTCGGCGCGCTCGCGCTGGCCGGGCTCGCCGTGGGCGGGTTGATCCTCGCGCAGACGAGTTCGCAGCTGACCTTCCTGTCCTATGGCACCACCGCGCGCTCGGCGCGCCGTCACGGCGCGGGCGACCATCAAGGAGCCGTCGCCGAGGGCGTGCAGGCCACGTGGATCGCGGTGGCCGTCGGCGTCGCGATCCTGCTGCTGGTCCAAGCGTTCGCCGTGCCGGTGACCAGCGCCATCGCGGGCGGTGGTGACATCGCGGCGCAGGCGCTGGACTGGGTGCGGATCGCGCTGTTCGGCGTGCCGCTGATCCTGATCTCCATGGCGGGGAACGGGTGGCTGCGTGGCGTCCAGGAGACGCGCAGGCCGTTGGTCTACGTCGTCGCCGGACTCGGGGTGTCGGCGGTGCTCTGCCCGGCGCTGGTGCACGGACTGTTCGGCGCACCGCGCCTGGGTCTGCCGGGCTCGGCCGCGGCGAACGTGGCGGGTCAGATCGTCACCGCGGTCCTGTTCCTGAACGCGCTGATCCGCGAGGCGGTTTCCCTCGCCCCGCATTGGTCGGTGATGCGTGCCCAGCTCGTCCTCGGACGCGACCTGATCGTCCGCAGTTTCGCCTTCCAGGCGTGCTTCGTCTCGGCAGCTGCCGTCGCCGCGCGTTTCGGCGCCGCGTCGGTAGCGGCCCACCAGTTGGTGCTGCAACTGTGGAACTTCCTGGCGCTCGCCCTGGACGCGCTGGCCATCGCCGCGCAGACGCTCACGGGCGCGGCTCTGGGCGCGGGTGATGCCACCGGCGCCCGAGGGATCGCCCGGCGCGTGACCCGCTGGTCGGAGATCTTCAGCCTGGGGCTCGCCGCCTGCTTCGCGGCGGGGGCGGTGGCGATCCCCGCGCTGTTCACCGATGACCCGGACGTGCTGGAGCGCGCGCACGTGGTGTGGTGGTTCTTCGTCGCGCTCATTCCGGTGGCGGGCATCGTCTTCGCGCTCGACGGCGTCCTGCTCGGAGCCGGTGACGCGGCCTACCTGCGCACCACCACGCTCGGAGCGGCCCTGCTCGGCTTCCTGCCCGCTATCTGGTTGTCGCTGGCCTTCGACTGGGGCGTCGCCGGAATCTGGTCCGGCCTCGCCGCGTTCATGCTGTTGCGGCTGATCGCCGTCGCGGGGCGGGCGCTGTCGGGCCGGTGGGCCCTGGTCGGCGCCGAAGTACCGAGGTGAGCGACACCCGGCTCGGCCGGTGCGCGCGAATCCGAAACGATGTGCCAAGGTAGGTGTGGTGATACCCAAGTTGATGGCGGTGAGCGACATTCATGTCGGGCACCAGGGGAATCGGCCGGTCGTCGAGCAGATCAAGGCGGACTCGCCGGAGGACTGGCTCATCGTGGCCGGCGACGTGGGGGAGAAGACCGAGGACATCCGGTGGGCGCTGGAGCTGCTGCGCCGTCGGTTCGCCAAGGTGATCTGGGTGCCGGGCAATCACGAGCTGTGGACGACGGCCAAGGACCCGGTGCAGATGGTCGGGGTGGCACGCTACGACTACCTGGTGTCGATCTGCCGCGACCTGGATGTGTTGACGCCGGAGGATCCGTTTCCGGTGTGGCAGGGCGCGGGCGCGGAAGAGCACGGCGGAGCGGTCACGCTGGTTCCGATGTTCCTGTTGTACGACTACTCGTTCCTGCCGGAAGGAGCCACCACCAAAGCGGAGGGTCTGGCGATCGCGCGTGAGCGCAACGTGGTGGCCACCGACGAATTCCTGCTCTCGCCGGATCCGTACCTGACCAGGGACGCGTGGTGCCACGCCCGGGTGCAGGTGACCAAGCGCAAGCTCGACGCGCTCGCCCCGGGCACCCCGATCGTCCTGATCAACCATTTCCCGCTGGTGCGGCAGCCGACCGACGTGCTGTTCTACCCGGAGTTCGCGCTGTGGTGCGGCACCGAACTCACCGCGGACTGGCACACCCGCTACAACGTGGTCTGCTCGGTCTACGGTCACCTGCACATCCCGCGGACCTCGCACTACGACGGCGTCCGATTCGAGGAGGTCTCGCTCGGCTACCCGCGCGAGTGGCAGCGCCGCGGCCTGCCCGAGCGATTGCTGCGCCAGATCCTGCCGACCCCGCAGTATCCGCCGGGCACGCTGAACAAGTGGGGCGGACACTTCCAGGTGACTCCCGAGATGGAAGCCGCCGCCGCGGAGATGCGCAGCAAAGCGCAGCAGCGGCGCGGGCTGGCGTAGTCCCACGCACATGGCGCTGCGATCCCACCCGGTGCGGCTCGACTACGCTCGTCGGTGATGATCGAGAAAATTCTGCCCGCGGGTGTGGCCTCGGCCGAGTTGCTGGCGTACCCGGAGGATCTGCGGCCGCATCCGGCGGAGGAGCATCTCATCGCCAAGTCGGTGGAGAAGCGGCGCCGTGACTTCATCGGCGCGCGGCATTGCGCCCGCCTTGCGCTCACGCAACTCGGCGAGCAGCCGGTCGCGATCGGCAAGGGCGAGCGCGGCGCTCCGGTGTGGCCGCGCGGAATCGTCGGCAGCCTGACCCACTGCGACGGCTACCAGGCCGCCGCGCTCGGTCACAAACTGCGGTTCCGTTCCATCGGCATCGACGCCGAGCCGCACGCCACCCTGCCGGACGGCGTACTGGACTCGGTCAGCCTGCCGCCGGAGCGGGAATGGCTGAAGACCACCGAGTCCGAATTGCACCTGGACCGGTTGCTGTTCTGCGCCAAAGAGGCCACCTATAAGGCGTGGTTCCCGCTGACGCTGCGCTGGCTCGGCTTCGAGGACGCGCACATCACGTTCGAGATCGAGGACAGCTCCGCCGCTTCCGGGCGCGGAAGCTTCCATACCGAACTGCTGGTGCCGGGGCAGACCACCGACGGCGGCACGCCGCTGATCGCGTTCGACGGTCGTTGGCTGATCACCGACGGGTACATCCTGACCGCGATCGCGCACGTCTGATGGACGGACTCGGCGGGCTGCTCGTCATCGACAAGGCCGGTGGCTGGACCAGTCACGACGTCGTCGCGAAATGCCGGAAGCTGCTGCGCACCAAGAAGATCGGCCACGCGGGCACGCTCGATCCGATGGCGACCGGTGTGCTGGTGCTCGGCGTGGAACGCGCGACCAAACTGCTCGGCCTGCTCACCCTGACCACCAAGGCGTACACCGCGACCATCCGGCTGGGGCAGGCGACCAGCACCGACGACGCCGAGGGCGAGGTGCTGGCCACGACACCGGCCGGTCATCTCGCCGACGCCGACATCGCCACGCGCACAGCCGAACTGACCGGGAACATCGAGCAGGTGCCCGCCACCGTCAGCGCGATCAAGGTGAACGGCGAACGTGCCTATGCCCGCCACCGTGCGGGCGAGGACGTGCAGTTGGCCGCCCGCCCGGTCACGGTGTCGCGGTTCGACGTGCTCGCGCGGCGCGATGTCGGCGATTTCGTCGACCTGGACGTGGTGGTCGAATGTTCCTCGGGCACCTACGTGCGCGCGCTGGCCAGAGACCTGGGCGCCGGGCTCGGCGTCGGCGGCCACTTGACCGCGTTGCGCCGCACCGGCGTCGGGCCGTTCACGCTCGAGCATGCACGCACCTTGGACGATCTGGCCGCCGCCGCTGAGTCCGGCGTGCCGCCACTGAGCCTCGATATCGATGCCGCGGTGCGAACGGCGTTCCCGCGCCGCGACATCGATGACAAGCAGGCCGACGACCTGCGCAACGGACGCTGGCTCGCTCCGGCCGGAATGCCCGGCGTCTACGCCGCCATCGATCCGGAAGGCCGCGCTATCGCACTGCTCCGGGAATCCGGTAATCGCGCGTCCTCGGTGATGGTCGTCCGCCCCGCCAATCTCCCGGGCGATAGTGGTTGACCACCTCGCGGCGCTTGCTCGGCACTGTGCAATGCTCGCACCTGCCCGTGCCGCAGGATTCGAGCCTCGTCTGCTGATTTCCGTGACCGGCTCCGGCCCGCCGAGGGCGTTCATCGCATAACCACCGCCGCAAGGAAATTCGCGCAGTGTGGGAAAGTCGCCTGCGGCGGCAGTGGCCGGGTAGCGGTCGCGGTGAGTCGGCGTTCAGGAGCCGATCTGGTGCCGGAGGCGTTGCACGGCGTCGTCCATGTGCTCGACGAGCAGAGCGCGGGCGCGCGCGGGGTCGCCCGCGCCGATCGCGTCGCGCAGGCCGATGTGTTCGCGGGACTGTTCCCGCAGGTCCGGATAGGTCGTCTGCAAGGCGCCCAAGCACATGCGCGTCTCGATCAGCAAGGTGCGAGCCGCGCGTACCAGCCGCGGACTGGCCGCACTCTCCACCAGCGCCTCGTGGAAGGCCTGGTCGGCCTCCGACACGCCGACCGCGTCGCCGCGTTCGGCGCACGCGATCATCTCCTCGACGCTGGGACCGAGCGCCTCGTAGGCGATGGGGCGGCGACCGTCCAGGATCAGCTCCAGTGCGCCGCCCTCCAGTGCCGTCCTGGCCCGGTAGATGTCGACGACGTCGTCGAGGCTCAGTTCGATGACGAAGATGCCGCGGTGGCGGATGCTGCGCAGCAGACCCTCGGACACCAAGCGCTGCATCGCCTCGCGCACCGGCCCGCGCGAGACCGCGAACCGCGCCGCGAGGTCGGCCTCGCCGAGCTGCGACCCTGGCGCGAGACTGCCGCGCATGATCGCCTCGCGGAGCCGATCTGCGATCATCTCCGCGGTCGACTGCCGGTTCACCGGCTCGAAATCAACGACGGACATCGATCTGCCTTTCCGCGAACAAGGTCCCGAATCCGGGAACGACCGGCTCGGCGCCGGCCAGCCGCAGCCCTGCCCAGATCGTGACCTGATTGGCCGTCAGCACCGGTTTGCCCAGCGTAGCCTCCAGGTCCGGCAGCACCGCCACGGTGTGCATCGCGGTGTCGGGGATGAGCAGCGCCTCCGCGTCGGGATGGTCGTTGTCCGCCGCCAGCCGCAGCACCTGGGCCGGGGTGAGGGTGCCGACCTCAGCGGCGGTGTCGATCCCCGCGCTGGACATCGAGACGACGTCGATGCGCGCGTCGGCGAGAAACTCCACGAACAGCCGGGCGACCTCGTCGGGATAGCTGGCGGCGACCGCGACGGTGCGCAGTCCCAGCGTGTGCACGGCGTCGGCGAACGCGATGCTGGTGCTGGTCGCCGGGACGCCCGCGACCTCGGCCAGCGCGCGCACCTGATCGCGCGCGCCCTCGGGTCCGTAGACGAAACTGCCCGACGTGCAGGCCCAGACGATCGCGTCGGGGCGGTGCCGGGCGAGCAGCGAGGCGCCGAGGCGCAATTTCTCCGGGCTGCCCAGTTCGAGCAGTTCGGGGACGGCGTGCAGATCGGTGCCGTAGATGTGG
Organism: Nocardia sp. NPDC003999; assembly: GCF_053604885.1. Classification (NCBI taxonomy): domain Bacteria; kingdom Bacillati; phylum Actinomycetota; class Actinomycetes; order Mycobacteriales; family Nocardiaceae; genus Nocardia; species Nocardia sp. NPDC003999. The sequence continues at coordinate 371,199 of NZ_JBSGIB010000001.1, read as the reverse complement.
GCCACCGGAAGGTGCGCGCCGAGCGCTGCCGCCGCGAGCGGGTAGTCGTCCTCGGCCGCGTGGTCGGGGTAGATGAAACCGACGGTGGGTGCGTGCATGTGATGTTCTTCCTTCAGAAAACGTTGAGCAGCCACTTGCCCGGGCCCATCATCGGGAGCTTCATCCGGCCGAGACATGCCCACATGGTGAGTTGGTTGGCGGTGAGCACCGGCTTGCCGAGGGCTTTCTCCAGCGGCTCGATCACGTCGTACGTGGGCAGGTTGGTACAGCTGACGAAGACGGCCTGGGCCTCGGGGTCGTCGGCGCCGACGATGCGTTCGGCGATCGTGCGATAGCTGACCTTCCAGATGCCGCCGCCGAGCCCGAGGTGATCGGAGCGGACCACCGTGCAGCCGGCTTCGGCGAGGAACTCGTGCAGCCGGTGGGTGAGGATCTCGTCGTACGGGGTCAGTACCGAGATCCGGGTGAGGTCCAGATGGCGGATCGCTTCGAGCAACGCGCCCGAGGTGGTGACCGCGTCCAGCGCCCCGGCACGGCAGATGGTGTCGCGCAACGACTTCTCGTAGGCGAGGCCTTTGATGAAACTGCCCGATGTGCACAGGTAGGCCACGACTTCGGGTTCCACGTGCAGGACGTTGCGGGTGGCCGCGGTGAGATGCGCCGCGTCGGAGACCAATTCGGCCATCTCCAGCGACACCGGAACCGGTTCGTAGGGGGTACGGGCCAGGTGCAGACTCACCTCCAGAGGCGCCCAGCGCCAGAGCTCTCGTTCGAGGGCGAGGTCGAACGGTGCGATGATCCCGATACCCCGTTGTGCAACGGGCCCTTCGAGGTCGGGAAAGCTCAAATCCACTACGGCCCCTCTCGCGCTCAGCCGGGACGACCTCCGAACACGATCGGATTGTTGACAATCATACGATGTGATCTTAGTGTGTCAATGTGGAACAGGGCCCGATTGTCGTCGTCCTGCACAGTGACAGTGTGCCCGACGACGAACGAATGGACCGAGTAGCAGGCCGCGCCACCATCCGGTACACCGAGGCGCCCGGGTTGGCGAACGCCCTGCGCGGAGCGGAGATCTTGTTCGTCTACGACTTTCGCACCCGGGCGCTGCCCGGCGCCTGGCATGCCGCCGACCGGCTGCGCTGGGTGCACATGGGATCCACCGGCGTCGATCCGGCGATGTTTCCCGAACTGCGGGCCAGTGACGTGGTCGTGACCAACACCAGAGGCGTCTTCGACGCCGCGATCGCCGAGTACGTGCTCGGGCAGATTCTCGGTTTCGCCAAGGACCTGTCCGGTTCGTTGCTGCTGCAACAACGGCACGAGTGGCGGCATCGGGAATCCGAACGGGTCGCGGGGTCGACGGCGCTGATCGTGGGCACCGGCTCGATCGGGCGTCATATCGCCCGATTGCTGCGCGCGGTCGGCATGACCGTGCGCGCCGTCGGCAGGCGGGAGCGCGCGGCGGACCCGGATTTCGGCGAGGTCACCACCGATCTGCACGCCGAACTGGCCCGCGCCGATTACGTCGTCGCGATCGCTCCGCTCACCGCGCGGACCAGGAACATGTTCGACGCCGCCGCCTTCGCCGCGATGAAGCCGCACGCCAGGTTTGTCAACGTCGGCCGCGGGGAACTCGTTGTGACCGACGATCTCGTCGCCGCGCTGCGCACCGGATCGATCGCCGCGGCGGCGCTCGATGTGGTGGACCCCGAGCCGCTCCCCGCCGATCACCCCCTGTGGGAACTGCCGAACGTCCGGATCACCCCGCACAACTCCGGTGACTTCATCGGATGGCGCACCGAGATCGTCGACGCGTTCACCGAGAACTTCGACAACTGGATCGCCGGACGTCCGCTGGACAACGTGGTCGACAAAAGGCTGGGGTACGTGCCCGGCTGAAGGAGCCCATCCATGAGCTACCCCGAAAAGAACCAACCCACCGACCCGACCGCCATGACCGCGGTCGAGCTGGTCTCGGCCTACGCGGCGGGTGCGCTGTCGCCCGTCGAGGCGACCGAGGCGATCCTGCGCGCGATCGCCGATCGCGACGGCGCGCTCAACGCCTTCTGTCTGGTCGATCCCGATCGCGCCCTGGTGCAGGCGAAGGACTCCGAGGCGCGCTGGCAGTCCGGTCATGCCAGAGGGCTGCTCGACGGCGTGCCGATCTCGATCAAGGACGTCTTCCTGACCGAGGGCTGGCCCACCCGGCGCGGCTCCACGTCCATCGACCCGGCGGGACCTTGGCTGGTGGACAGTCCGGTGGCCGCGCGGCTGCGCGAGGACGGGATGGTCTTCCTCGGCAAGACCACCACCCCGGAGATCGCGTGGAAGGCGGTCACCGACAGTCCGCTGGCGGGTGTCACGCGGAATCCGGCCGACCCGTCGACCACCGCGGGCGGCTCCTCCGGCGGCAGCGCCGCGGCCGTCGCCGCGGGCATGGGCCCGGTGTCGGTGGGCACGGACGGCGGTGGCAGCGTGCGCATTCCGGCCGCCTTCTGCGGCATCGTCGGCTTCAAGCCCACCTACGGCCGGATTCCGCTGTTCCCGGCCAGCCCGTTCGGTCCGCTGGCGCATGCGGGACCGATGACGCGCACCGTCGAGGACGCGGCGCTGCTGATGGACATCCTGTCGCTACCGGATCCGCGCGATCCCACCGCGCTGGCTCCCACGCTCGCCGCCTTCCGCGCCGAAATGCAACGCGACGTGCGGGGATTGCGCGTGGCGTACTCACCTGCGCTCGGCTACGCCACGGTCGACCCCGAGGTCGCCGCGATCGTGGAAGCGGCGGTGACCCGGCTGGCCGACGCCGAACTCCGGGTGAGCGCCGCCGATCCCGGATTCGCCGATCCGCGCGAGGCGTTCGAGCTGCTGTGGGCGGCCGGCGCGGCCACCATGCTGTCCGGGTACCCGGAAGGTACGCGCGAACGGGTGGATCCGGGCCTGCGCGCGGTCTGGGAGCGCGGTGAAACCGTCACCGCCGTCGAGTATCTCGACGCGCGCAACGTCGCGGCCCAGATCGGTATCACCATGGGCGCCTTCCACAACGACTACGACATCCTGATCACTCCGACGGTGCCGATTCCCGCGTTCGAAGCGGGACACGACGTGCCACCGGGCAGCGGCCTGCGCAGCTGGCCCGAATGGACGCCGTTCACCTACCCGTTCAACATGACCCAGCAACCCGCGATCAGTATCCCGGCGGGCACGACTCGCGCGGGTCTACCGGTCGGGATGCAGATCATCGGCCCACGCCACTCCGACGATCTGATCCTCGCGGTAGCCCGCTACGCCGAATTCGTGCTGGCTTCCTGAAAGCGAATGGCCCCGCGGAAGACCGCGGGGCCACTCGTCACCGTCGCTCAGGCGCGGGCGAAGACGAGCGTCTCGCCCTGCACACCGTGCAACCACAGCGTGTTGCAGGCCGCGGCCATCTCGGCGAGCCCCTCCTCGATGGTGGCGAACACATTGCCCGGCACCCACCCGAGGTCGCCGTTGATCAGCAGATTGTTGCGGCCGTAGAACAGCGCGAGATCGGTCGCCCCGCGCTCGTGCTCGGCCGCGGAACCGGGCTCGTAGCCGTAGGCCGGATTGCCGATCTCCCACGGCTCGAAGTCGAACAGGCACACATCGCCGGGGATGGGCGTGACCGTCGGATTCTCCCGATGCGGGGCCGCGCCGATGCGCGGGAGCAGGGTGTACACCTCGTTGCGGGCGTACTTGGCGTGGAAGGCGTCGCCTTCCAGCGGCAGCGCGTTCCACACCGCGGCGCAGGTCTGCGGCGCTTCCTCGTCCAGCAAACGGGCGCGGCAGGTCACCGCGGCTTTGGTGAGCGTGATGGTGATGTAGCGGGCCATGCGGTCCTGCTTCCTGATCGGGCCCGCCGGGCGGGCACTGCGGACGGGTGGGGTGCGCGCTACAACTCGGCGAGCACCTCGGACCAGATCGCCAGAGCGTCCTCGATCTGAGTATCGGTCACGATCAGCGGCGGAATCATCCGCACCACGTTCATGTGCGCGCCGCAGGTCAACAGCAGCAGTCCCTTGTCCACCGCCGCGCGCTGGGCGGCCGCGGCGGTGGCCGTGTCGGGCTCGCCGGTGGCCGTGGTGAACTCGGCGCCCACGAGCAGTCCGAGGCCGCGGACGTCGCCGATCGCCTTGGTGGCGCTCTCGCGCATACCGCGCAGCAGTTGCGCCCCTCGGGCGGCCGCGTTGTCCACCAGCCCTTCGGATTCGATCACGTCGAGCGTGGCGATCGCCGCCGCGCACGCCACCGCGTTGCCACCGTAGGTGCCGCCCTGCGAACCCGGCCACGCCCGCGCCATCAGTTCGCGCGGCGCCGCGATGCCGGACAGGGGAAAGCCGCTGGCCAGGCCCTTCGCGATGGTGATCACGTCGGGCCGGACGCCGAAGTGCTGATGCCCGAAGAACTTCCCGGTGCGGCCGAAACCGGTCTGGATCTCGTCGAAGACCAACAGGATGCCGTGCCGGTCGGCGCGTTCGCGCAGCCCGTGGAAGAACTCGGTGTTGCCGGGGACGTAACCGCCCTCACCGAGCACCGGCTCCACGATGAACGCGGCGGTCTCGGCGGGCGAGGTGAGCGTGGCGAACAAGTAGTCGAGTTCGCGCAGCGCGAAGGCGGTGGCCTCCCGCTCGCTCCAGCCATAGCGGTAGGCGGTGGGGAAGGGTGCGACGTGCACGCCCGGCATGAGCGGGCTGAACCCGGCCGAGAAGCGGGTGCCCGAGGTGGTCATGGTCGCGGCGGCCACGGTGCGGCCGTGGAAACCGCCGTGGAAGACGACGACGTTCGGCCGCCCGGTGGCCTGGCGCACCAGTCGCAGTGCGGCCTCGACCGCCTCACTGCCGGAGTTCGCGAAGAACAGCGTGTCCAGTCCTTCCGGAAGCACCGCGCCGAGCCGTTCGGTCAGCTCCAGCAGCGGCCGATGCAGCACGGTCGTGTACTGGCCGTGGATCAGCGAAGCGACCTGTGCCTGCGCGGCGGCGACCACTTTCGGATGGCAGTGGCCGGTGCTGGTCACGCCGATGCCGGCGGTGAAGTCCAGGTAGCGGCGTCCGTCGGTGCCGTAGAGGTAGCACCCCGCGCCGTGGTCGACGGTCACCGGAGTGGCCTGTTTCAGGATGGGCGAGAGCTCGGTCATGGTGGTTCGCCTCCCGGTGCGGGTGGGATGGAGGGGCATTGTCTATTGTCGGATTGTCGACAATATGCATAACATGGCCGCACGGGTCGCAGCAATGGCCGGACGCTGCGCGCTGCCGAAAGGAGCCACCGACCATGCTCACCGAAAGCGCGCTGAGCGCGCCCGAACGCGCCGCGATCGACACGGTGCCGCGCGGCTTGTTCATCCAGGGGCAGTGGCGGGCGACGACCCGCACGCTGCCGGTCTTCGATCCGTCGACGGGTGGACTGCTGTGCGAAGTAGCCGACGCGACGCCGGACGACGGTCGCGCGGCGCTGGACGCGGCGTGCGCGGCGCAGGCCGACTGGGCAGCCACCGCGCCGCGCGAGCGCAGCGATCTGCTGATGCGCGTGCATCGCGCGTTGCTGGCCGACACCGACCGGCTCGGGCTGATCGCGACCCTCGAAATGGGCAAGCCGCTGGCCGAGGCGCGCGGTGAGATCGCCTACGCCGCGGAGTTCTTCCGCTGGTTCGCCGAGGAAGCCGTCCGCCTGGACGGCGGGTACATGCCCGCGCCGACGGGCGGCTCGCGTTTTCTGGTGGCCCGGCAGCCGGTCGGTCCGAGCCTGCTCATCACGCCATGGAACTTTCCCGTCGCCATGGGCGCGCGCAAGATCGCGCCCGCGCTCGCCGCGGGCTGCACCTGCGTCGTGAAACCCGCGGAACAGACGCCGCTTTCGATGCTGGCGCTGGCTCAGGTGCTGGCGGACGCCGGGTTGCCGGCCGGGGTGGTCAACGTCGTCACGACGGCGGATCCCGCCGCGGTGATGACTCCGCTGATCCTCGACGACCGCTCGCGCAAGCTGTCGTTCACTGGCTCGACGGCGGTCGGCAAGCAGTTGCTCGCGCAGTGCGCGCAGACGGTGATGCGCACCTCGATGGAACTGGGCGGCAACGCGCCGCTGCTGGTTTTCGACGACGCGGATCTCGACGAGGCGGTCGAGGGCACGGTGGCGGCGAAGATGCGCAACATCGGTCAGGCGTGCACCGCCGCCAATCGGATTCTGGTTCAGCGCGGCGTCGCCGAGGTCTTCGCGCGCAGGCTCGCCGAGCGGCTGGCGGCCCTGCCGATGGGCCGGGGCACCGAGCCGGACGTCGTGGTCGGCCCGCTGATCGATACCGAGGCCGTCGCCAAGGTGCAGCGCTTGGTCGACGATGCCCGCGCCCGGGGGGCCGGGGTGCTCACCGGAGGGGCGGCCTGGGACGGACCGGGCACTTTCTATCCCGCGACCGTCCTGGTCGACGTCCCCGACGACGCCGAGTTGTGCCACACCGAGATCTTCGGACCGGTCGCCGCGATCGGCGTCTTCGACACCGAGGACGACGCCGTGCGCCGGGCCAACGACACTCCCTACGGGCTGGTGAGCTACGTGTTCACCGAGAATCTCCGGCGCGGACTGCGGGTGTGCGAGGCGCTGGAAACCGGGATGGTCGGCCTCAACCAGGGCGTGGTGTCGAATCCGGCCGCGCCCTTCGGCGGCGTCAAGGAATCCGGGCTCGGACGCGAGGGCGGGCTGACCGGGATCGACGAATTCCTGGAGACCAAGTACATCGGAGTGCGACTGTGAAGGAGTGCCAGTGAGCGAGTACCGCATCGCCACCATCCCGGGTGACGGGATCGGAGTCGACGTCACCGCGGCGGCGGTACGTGTGCTCGACGCCGTGCTGCCCGGTCTGGCATGGACCGAATTCGACTGGTCGTGCGAGAACTACGTGCGCACGGGCGCCATGATGCCGCCGGACGGCGCGCAGCGGCTCGCGGGCTTCGACGCGATCCTGCTCGGCGCTGTCGGCTTTCCCGGTGTGCCCGACCATGTTTCGCTGTGGGGCCTGCTGATCCCGCTGCGCCGCGCTTTCGGTCAGTACGTCAACCTGCGCCCGGTGCGCCTGCTGCCCGGCACGGAATCGGCACTGCGCGGCCGGACCGCCGACGATCTGGACATCCTCATCGTGCGGGAGAACTCCGAGGGCGAGTACTCGCGGATCGGCGGCATCCACAACGAGGGCCGCCCCGACGAATTCGTGCTCCAGGAATCGGTGTTCACCCGCACCGGATGCGAGCGAATCATCCGCTACGCCTTCGAGCGGGCCGCCGAACGATCCGGGCGATTGTGCTCGGCGACCAAGTCGAACGGGCTCATCCATTCGATGCCCTACTGGGACAGTGTGTTCGAACGCGTCGGGACCGAGTATCCCCAGGTGCGGACGCGGCAGATGCACGTCGACGCGCTGGCCGCCGAAATCGTGCTGCACCCGGACCGGCTGGACGTGATCGTGGGCTCGAACCTGTTCGGCGACATCCTCTCCGACCTCGCCGCCGCGGTGACCGGCGGGCTCGGCTTGGCGCCGTCGGGCAACGTCAACCCCGAGCGCACCGGCCCCTCGATGTTCGAGGCCGTGCACGGCAGCGCGCCCGACATCGCCGGTCAGGGCATCGCGAACCCCGTCGCGCAGGTCCTCGCGGGCGCGATGCTGCTGGATCATCTCGGCGAGTCCGCCGCGGCGGCCGCGGTGGACCGAGCGGTGTGCGACGTGCTCGCCGCGGGGGAGGTCCGCACCCCGGACCTCGGTGGCACCTCGACCACCGACGAACTGGGCGACGCCATCGCCGCCCGCGCGGCCGAGTTGGTGCGTCCCGCCCTCGGGGCCGATCTGGGCTGAGCCCTCGGCCGGAACCCTTGAAACCGGGGGGTTCGGAAGCGGTCTGGGCGGGAGCGTTTCGCCAGTTTTCGGGCATCGGGCTTCGCGGTGGTCATCTATGGGCTTCGCGGTGGTCATCTATCGCCGGGCTCGAGTCGTCGCGTGGCCGGCGGAGGGCTGCGTGACCCCGGTCCTGCGCCATGCCGTTACCCAGTGCGGCACCGATGGCACGCCCGGCGGCGTCCGAGCCCGACGCTGCCCGCCGCATCCGCTACCGCCGGTTCGGCGGAGTGGGCCTGATCTGTGGAGCCCCGGTCAGGCGGTGAGCCAGATGGCCTCGGCGGCGGGGCGCCCGAGGTCGGTCGGTGATTCGGTGGCGCCGATGCGGATGGCGATGGTGCCCGCGAAGTCGCGGCGTTCGACGACGGCGATGGCGGTGTCCAGGGCGATGCCGACGGAGTCGAAGTAGCGCAGCATGTCGGGATCGGCGTCGGAGATGCGCGCGACCCGGCCGGATTCACCGGCATGGAAGTCGCTGAGCTGGCGCGCGGGCGGGGTGGGCACCGCGCCGTCCACCGACGGGATCGGGTCGCCGTGCGGATCGCGATCGGGGTATCCGAGTTTGGCGTCGATCCGGGCCATCAGCAGCTCGGAGACCGCGTGCTCGAGCACCTCGGCTTCGTCGTGCACCTCGTCCCAGCCGTAGCCGAGCTCGTTCACCAGGAAGGTCTCGATGAGCCGATGCCTGCGCACCATCGCGACGGCGGCTCGGCGGCCCTCCGGGGTGAGGGCGATCGCGCCGTAGCGGGCGTGCTCGACCAACCCTTGGTCGGCGAGCTTGCGGACGGCTTCGGACACGGTCGAGGCCGATACGCCGATCCGTTCGGCGAGCAACTTGGTGGTCACCTTCTCCTGCGACCACTCCTGCGCGGTCCAGATGACCTTCAGGTAGTCCTGGGCGACCGACGAGAGCACAGGCGCGATCGTCGCGGTACCGCCGTGCGCATCGCCCGGCGCCGGGGCGTCGGCCAACTCGCGTCGAGTGGCGATATCTCGTTTACCTGGCACATACCCGAGCTTAGGCACTGGCGCGCCGATACACACATCCTCGACCTGCCGTCGGCCGATCGACAGCGAATCGCTATTCGCCGTTCACCCATTTGGAAGCGGTGGACCGATGCCGGTCCGCCTGGGTCATACCGTTCTCGACAGATCCAGCGTGTTCCGATGCGCGGCCACGCCGTCGAATCGGCGACCGGCCAACCGGGCGGTCGCGGGCGCGCCGACCGGCTCGCCGGACAACTCGTAGAACGTCGCCGTGGCGCGTCCGGTGAAGTCGTCGCCGGTCACGTCGAGTTCGAAGGCGACGATCCCTTTGCGGACTACGGCGGGGTCGGTGCGATCGACGGTGAACTCCAAGAAGGCGCCGGTGACCCGGTTGCCCGCGCCGTGCCAGGTGCCCATGCCGTTGCTGTCGCTCGTGGCGCGATTGCCGTGGTCGGGATTCGATTGCAGCATCGTGCCGCCAGGGTGGAACTGCATCACGTGGTAGCCGAACGGAGCGCCGTCGGCGCGAACCTCCCAGGTGCCGAGCACCGGATGCCGATCGCTCGCGCTGTGTTCGTCGCCGGCACGAGTTGGCCTCTGCGCGATCACGCTGCGCTGCCGCCTCCGGGCCTGACCACTCATACCGTCTCCCCGCAGACGAACGCCAGTGCGGCGATGCCCCGATCGATGGCGTCGCGCGGCACGTTCGCGAAACTCAGCCGCATGGTGTTGCGGTGCTCGGTGATGTCGTCGGCGTAGAACGCGCTGCCGGGCAGGAACGCGACTCCGTGCCGCAGTGCCCGCGCCAGCAGCGCGTCGGCATCGAAACCCGGCGGCCCCTCGACCCACAGGAACATCCCGCCCTCCGGCTCGACCCACCGGAACCCGGCCGGGAAATGCCGCTCGAGCGCGACCGTCAACGCGTCCAACTTGGCCGAATAGGCGTCGACGACATGAGCGAGGTGCGCGGCCCCGTCCGGACTGCCGAGAAATTCGGCCGCAATCGCCTGGCAGTACGTCGAGGTCTGCATGTCGATGCCCTGCTTCAACGCGAGCACGGTCCGCAGCAGATCCGGGGGCATAACGGTGATCCCGACGCGGATCGCAGGAGCGAGAGTTTTCGACAGGGACGTGATGTACACCGAGTTGTCCGGGGCGAAAGACGACAACGCGGGCGGTGCCACACCGCGATAGCGCAGGTCGGTGTAGACGTCGTCTTCGATGACCAGCGTGCCGTGGCGGACGACGATCTCGGCGATTCGTTCGCGCCGATCGACGGGCATCGTCCGGCCGGTCGGATTCTGGAAAGTCGGCAGTAGGTAGACGAATGCCGTATCGTATCGAGCCAGGGCTTCTTCGAGCGCTTCCGGAACGATGCCGAATTCGTCGGACGGCACCGCCACGACGGTCGCTCCGTGGCTGCGGAATTCCTTGACCGCCGGGCCGTAAGTGGGGGTTTCGACCAGAACCACGTCCTGCGGGTCGAGCAGCGCCAAACACACGTTGTGCAATGCGCCGGAGCCGCCGGTCGAGATATGCAGGCGCTCGAGCGTGCACTGAATATCGCGGCCGTGCAGAAGGTTTCGGGCTTCGTCCAACAGCGGAGCGAATCCCCGGGTCATGCCGTATTGGAGGACGGCGCTGCCGTATCTGCCGATGACCGTTTGCGCCAGCGTCGCCACGAGCTCGCTCGGCAGCAGAGCGGGATCGGGCGCTCCGACCGCGAAGGACACCACGTCGGGGCGGCCTGCCAGTGCCGCGAAGATATCGTCGATGGGACCGCTGGTCACCTCGGCCGCGCCGCGGCTGCGTTTGCCGACGGCCATGTCAGGCGCCGGCCGGCCCGCGCCGCCGCAGGCGGGCAACGGCTTCGGGCACGTGGGCGTCGTACTCCGGCGTCAGCACCACGTCGTCGTTGAACAGGGGATCGGTCCGCATTTCCACCGCGACCAGGTCCTCGGCATCGTCGAGGTTCACCGCCACGTGCACGACGCCGTCGGGGATGTAGATGAACTCACCGGGACCGTGGAAATAGGGCGTCAGTTCCGGGCCGATCAAGGTGGCCGCTCGCCCGCGCAGGCAAACGACGACGATCTCGCTGTGCGCGTGATAATGCGCTTTCGACATCGCTCCCGGGGCCATGTTGACCATGCCCGCCGAAATGCCGGTGGCGCCACAGGTTTCCGTGGTGATGCAAGGAATGAGGCGTTGTCGTTGCCGTCCGATTGTTTCGGCCGCATCGGACGGTTTGATCACACGCACGTGCTTGACTGCGCTTTTCATGGCTACTCCGGGGCATTCCGTCATCGACGAATTGGACGCTAGACCATTCCCGCTGCTGGTGAGACGAGCTTGCGGGCCCGTGGAAAACCCGGGGTATATCGGCGCTTTCGCGAATCCGTCCGGTTAGTTTCCGGTGCGCGAAGACTTCCGCGGCGATGTCGCCGACCCCGACGTAGCGGCCCCGCGGCGCGCCGTCGTGCGACGGCCACGGCGACCTGCCGGTTATCCCACCGCCGCGGTTGCGGCACGAGTCGTGCCGCGGTTCGGATGATCCGACCGGTTCGCGGCGCGGCCGCGCGGCGCGAACCGGCGCGCGGGGCCCCGGCGCGCTTCGCACCTCCACGTCGGCTCACGGCCGCGCAACCGTTGTGTGAGATCAGCACGCCCGAATACTGTTCGCTACCTGATTTGCGTAGGCTGCGCACTGTGCAGAGATGGCGAAGTCTCGACGAGGTGCCCGCGGACTGGGGGCGCTGTGTCCTCACGATCGGTGTGTTCGACGGTGTGCACCGCGGCCACGCGCAGCTGATCAGCCGGGCCGTGAAGTCCGCCGCCGCGCGCGGCGTGCCCGCGGTGCTGATGACGTTCGATCCGCACCCGATGGAAGTGGTCCGCCCCGGGTCGCACCCCGCGCAATTGACCACCCTGACCCGCCGCGCCGAACTGGCCGAGGAACTGGGTGTCGACGTGTTCTGCGTCATGCCCTTCACCCAGGAGTTCATGAAGCTGACTCCGGCGAGCTATGTCCACGACCTGCTGGTGGAGCGGCTGCACGTGGTGGAGGTGGTGGTCGGCGACAACTTCACCTTCGGCAAGAAGGCCGCGGGCACGGTCGAGACCATGCGCGAGCTCGGCAAGCGATTCGGTTTCGAGGTCGACGGCGTGACGCTGCTCGCCGAACACGCCGTGACCTTCTCCTCGACTTATATCCGCTCGTGCGTCGACGCGGGGGACATGGCGGCCGCCGCCGAGGCGCTCGGGCGTCCGCACCGGGTGGAGGGCGTCGTCGTACACGGTGACGGCCGCGGCAAGCAACTCGGCTTCCCGACCGCGAACGTCGCGCCGCCGATGCATGCCGCCATTCCCGCCGACGGCGTGTACGCCGGGTGGTTCACCGTGCTCGGCCCCGGCCCCACCATCGGCACCGTCACCCCGGGCGAGCGGGCCATGGCCGCCGTCTCGGTGGGCACCAACCCGACCTTCTCCGGACGCGCCCGCACGGTGGAGGCGTACGTGCTCGACGGCGAGGCCGATCTCTACGGTCAGCACGTCGCGGTGGACTTCGTCGAGCACATCCGGGGCCAGCGCAAATTCGACTCGGTGGACGAGCTCATCGAGTGCATGGGCCGCGACGTGGAGACCGCGCGCAAAATCCTCACCGCCGTCGACGCCCGCTGAGCGTCGGGAATTCCGAACTCGAGCGGATCGCTGTAGCGGCGGGTCTCGTGCTCGATCAGCGCGGGCGAGCGTCGTTGCCCGGATGGGACTCGGTCGGCCCGCGATTTCGGCGGGAAGATCCCGGTCCGGTAGGGTGGTCCCTCGGGTTTGCTGCGGTCCGCGGTGGCGCCCGCACCCGGGTAACCGGACATTCGAGCGCGGAACTGAGAAACAGGAGTGGATGCCCCATGGCACTGACCACCGAGCAGAAGTCGGCGATTCTCGCCGAGTACGGCCTGCACGAGAAGGACACCGGTTCCCCGGAGGCGCAGATCGCGCTGCTTTCCAAGCGCATCGCCGACATCACCGAGCACCTGAAGAAGCACAAGCACGACCACCACACCCGCCACGGCCTGATGGCGCTGATCGGTCGTCGCAAGCGGCTGTCGAAGTACCTGCAGGACAACGACATCAACCGCTACCGTTCGCTGATCGAGCGGCTCGGGCTCAGGCGCTGATTTCCAGCGCCTGCGGCGCTGGGTGTTCGCCGCCCCTTCATGGCTCGCGTCCGAGCGGCCACTGCTGGCGACTTCGTCGCGGACGCAGCGGCCACTCGGACGCGAGCCAGGCGGCGAACGGAACAGGCTTGGTCTCGCTTCGCTCGAAAGACGTGGTCGAGGTGAGCTGAGCGCGCCTTGTGCTGACGGTGCGGTCCGGGTGGCGGGACCGTGTTGTCGAGGGTTATCCGTCGGCGGGGCCTTGTTGTCGGGAGTTATCCGTCGGCGAGGCCGTGTTGTTCGGGAAGTATCCGTTGGTGGGGCTGCGGTGTCGGTTTGTTCGTTCGCCGTCCGGCGGGGCCGTCGATGGAGAGTTGCTGTTCTAAGCGTTCGGGTCGCCGCTGGTAACCATTGCTCGTGGTGCTTTCGCGCTGCCGAGTCGTGCACGCCTACGTGCTCGTGAGGCGATCCGTCGTGGTTCATACGGACCCGACGCGGGCCGGGGGTTGTTGCGCCTGCCGCGTCAGAAATCAGGGGTATCGGTCCGGCCCTGCTTGCGCGGTTTCCGGCCGTGGCCACCGGGCAGCCGGTGCGCCGATGGACGGAGCGGTAGGCGGCTGCTCGACACGGGGGTGTCCGAGGCGGTCGCTGGTTCGGCCAACGGGGAGACGTACAATCGCACCGTTGGTTATATGTGTACAGGGGTGCGGATTGCCCCCGTCGCACGACAACATTGCACAGCCGTATGCACCCGTCGCGTGGCGTCGGTCTTCGGTAGTGGCCTATCGGCAGCGAGTTGGCGCCGTCGGGCTTCGATCGATGACCGCCTCCGCGTCGCCGTGTCCAAGGGGATTCGGCCGGGTGTGCGCGCCGCAGCCAGGAGGGTTGCCGCGCGTCCGTACCCGGTACGGCTGACGACAGCCGGATCGCGCCAGCGTGCGCTGGAGCCGGCGAAGACGAGAGGTTGAGAGAGAAGAATGACCGAAACAACTGAACGCAAGAGCTCGGCCGTCGAGGTCGAGCCGGGCGTGTTCGAATCCGTAGCGCTGATCGACAACGGCAGCTACGGCACCCGCACCATCCGGTTCGAGACCGGACGCCTCGCCAGGCAGGCCGCCGGTTCGGTCGTCGCCTACCTGGACGACGAGACCATGCTGCTGTCGGCCACCACCGCGGGCAAGCAGCCCAAGGACCAGTTCGACTTCTTCCCGCTGACGGTCGACGTCGAGGAGCGGATGTACGCCGCGGGCCGCATCCCCGGGTCGTTCTTCCGCCGCGAGGGCCGCCCCTCCACCGACGCGATCCTGACCTGCCGCCTGATCGACCGTCCGCTGCGTCCGTCGTTCGTCGACGGCCTGCGCAACGAGATCCAGGTCGTGGTCACCGTGCTGAGCCTGGACCCCAAGGACCTCTACGACGTGGTGGCCATCAACGCCGCGTCCGCGTCCACCCAGATCGCGGGCCTGCCGTTCTCCGGCCCGGTCGGCGGCGTGCGCGTCGCGCTGATCCACGACGGGGCGGGATCCCAATGGGTGGCCTTCCCGACCACCGAGCAGCTCGAGGGCGCGGTATTCGACATGGTCGTCGCGGGCCGCGTGGTCGAGTCAGGTGACGTCGCGATCATGATGGTCGAGGCGGAGGCGACCGAGAACGTCATCGCGCTGGTCGACGGCGGTGCGCAGGCGCCGACCGAGGCCGTCGTCGCCGAGGGGCTCGAGGCCGCCAAGCCGTTCATCGCCCGCCTCTGCCGCGCGCAGCAGGACCTGGCCGAACTGGCCGCCAAGCCCACCGAGGAGTTCCCGCTCTTCCCGCCGTACGGCCGGGACGTGTACGAGGCCGTCGAGGGCACCGCGAAGCGTGAGCTGGGCGAGGCGCTGAGCATCTCCGGCAAGCAGGAGCGCGAGGAGAAGATCGACGAGATCAAGCTCGCCGTGCTCGACCGCCTGGCCGACGACTACGCCGGGCGGGAGAAGGAACTGGGCGCGGCATTCCGCTCCGTCACCAAGAAGCTGGTCCGTCAGCGGATCCTGTCCGACGGCTTCCGCATCGACGGCCGCGGGCTCGCCGATATCCGCGCGCTGTCCGCCGAGGTCGCTGTGGTGCCCCGGGCGCACGGCTCGGCGCTGTTCGAGCGTGGCGAGACCCAGATCCTGGGCGTCACCACGCTGGACATGGTGAAGATGGCCCAGCAGGTCGACTCGCTCGGCCCGGAGACCAGCAAGCGCTACATGCACCACTACAACTTCCCGCCGTTCTCCACCGGCGAGACCGGCCGGGTGGGTTCGCCCAAGCGTCGCGAGATCGGCCACGGCGCGCTGGCCGAGCGGGCGCTGATTCCCGTGCTGCCCAGCCAGGAGGAGTTCCCTTACGCCATCCGTCAGGTGTCGGAGGCGCTGGGATCCAACGGCTCCACCTCGATGGGTTCGGTGTGCGCCTCCACCCTGTCGCTGCTCAACGCCGGTGTGCCGCTGAAGGCGCCGGTCGCCGGCATCGCGATGGGTCTGGTGTCGGACACCATCACCAACGACCAGGGTGAGGAAGAAGTCCGCTACGTCGCGCTGACCGACATCCTCGGCGCCGAGGACGCCTTCGGCGACATGGACTTCAAGGTCGCGGGCACCCGCCAGTTCGTCACCGCGTTGCAGCTGGACACCAAGCTGGACGGCATCCCGTCGCAGGTGCTGGCCGGCGCGCTGAGCCAGGCCCACGACGCGCGCACCACGATCCTGGACGTGATGGCCGAGGCCATCACCACCCCGGACGAGATGAGCCCGTACGCGCCGCGCGTCACCGCGATCAAGATCCCGGTCGACAAGATCGGCGAGGTGATCGGCCCCAAGGGCAAGGTGATCAACCAGATCACCGAGGACACCGGCGCCAACATCTCCATCGAGGACGACGGCACCGTGTTCGTCGGCGCGACCGACGGCCCGTCCGCGCAGGCCGCGATCGACGCCATCAACGCCATCGCCAACCCGCAGCTGCCGAAGGTCGGCGAGCGCTTCCTGGGCACGGTCGTCAAGACCACCGCCTTCGGCGCGTTCGTCTCGCTGCTGCCGGGCCGCGACGGTCTGGTGCACATCTCCAAGCTGGGCAACGGCAAGCGCGTGGCGAAGGTCGAGGACGTGGTGAACGTCGGCGACAAGCTGCGGGTGGAGATCGCCGACATCGACAATCGCGGCAAGATCTCGCTCGTGCCGGTCGAGGAGAACGCCGAGGAGACCGGCGACGACACGGCCGATGCGGGTTCGGCCGGGACCGAGTAGTACTTGTCTCTGTGACGAAGAAGAAGACGACAACCCCTCTGCTCAGCACCGGGCAGGGGGGTTCGTCACTCGAGCTGCGGGCGGACTCGGACAGCGGCGTGCGGCGTACCGTACTGCCCGGCGGATTGCGGGTGGTCACCGAGCATCTGCCCGGGGTGCGTTCGGCGTCCGTGGGTGTTTGGGTCGGTGTCGGGTCGCGTGACGAGGGCCCGAGCGTCGCGGGAGCTGCCCACTTCCTGGAGCACCTGCTGTTCAAGGCGACGCCGACGCGGTCGGCCCTGGACATCGCCGAGGCGATGGACGCGGTCGGCGGCGAGCTGAACGCGTTCACCGCGAAGGAGCAGACCTGCTACTACGCGCATGTCCTGGACGACGACCTGCCCTTGGCGGTCGACATGGTCTCCGACGTGGTGCTCAACGGCTTGTGCCGGGCCTCGGACGTGGACGTGGAGCGGCAGGTGGTGCTCGAGGAGATCGCCATGCGCGACGACGACCCCGAGGACCTGGTCGGCGACTCCTTCTTGGCGGCGTTGTTCGGCGATCATCCGATCGGGCGTCCGGTGATCGGCTCGATCGAATCCATCGAGGGGATGCGGGCCGCGCAGCTGCGGTCGTTCCACCTGCGGCGTTACCGGCCGGACCGGATGGTGGTCGCGGTCGCGGGCAACGTGGAGCACGACCACACCGTGGAATTGGTGCATCGGGCCTTCGAGAATCGGCTCGACCTGGCGGCGGCGCCCGCCCGGCGGCGCGAGGGCCGGTTCCGCCCACACGGCGACCCGCAGCTGCACTGGAGCCATCGCGACAGCGAGCAGGCTCATCTGGTGTTCGGCGTGCGCGCCTTCGGGCGGCACGAAGGGGACCGGCGCTGGCCGCTGTCGGTGTTGAACACCGTGGTCGGCGGCGGGTTGAGTTCCCGTCTGTTCCAGCGCATCCGGGAGGAGCGCGGACTGGCCTATTCGGTGTATTCCAGCGTGGACACCTTCGCCGACACCGGAGCGTTCTCGGTCTACATCGGCTGCCAGCCGGAGAACCTCGGTCAGGTGGCGGCACTGGCCCGCGGCGTTCTCGAGGAAGTCGCAGCCGACGGCATCAGCGACGCCGAGTGCGCCCGCGCCAAGGGCTCGTTGCGCGGCGGGCTGGTGCTCGGTCTGGAGGATTCGGCCTCGCGCATGAACCGGTTGGGGCGCAGCGAACTCAGCTACGGCAACCACCGCACCGTGTCGGAGACCTTGGCCCGCATCGACGCCGTCACGACCGAGGAAGTGTCGGCCGTCGCGCGGACCTTGCTGGCGCGGCCGTTCGCCGCGTCGGTCGCCGGACCGTACAAGCGCACCCGTGATCTGCCCGCTGCCGTCCGGCGGCTGGTGCCGAGCTGATCCGCACGCGGGCGCGGGGTTGCCGCTTGGCGGAGCATCCCCCGCCGCGATACTGTTTCGGCCGCCCGGCCGTCGGTTCTTCGCCGGAGGGCGCTGAACTCGATTGTCCGGGTGTCGGATCCGGCGATCTCTGGCAAGGAGTCGAGATGAACCGAACAAGTCGTGCCCTTCGCGTGCTCGGCGCGGTTTCGCTGTCCGTCGTCGTGCTGGCCGGGTGCGGCGGAACGGACGCGGACGCGGGCAAGCCGGGTGAGCCGACCGAGGCCGCACTGCGCACGGAAGCCACGAAGATGACCGAGGCGCTGGCGAGTCACGACTACGCCGCCGCGTACCGATTCCGTTCCGCGCGTTGCAGGCTCACGCTCAACGAGGACGACTACGTGGCGTCCATGGCGCAGCTGTACGACGGCCGGGACCTGAAGTCGAAGCCGTCGGAGATCACCGTCACCACGTCCGGATCGACCGGGACGGTCACGGTCAAGAATTTCGACGCCCGCGCCGCCCAGGACGACTCGAAGCCCAAGACCTGGACATTCGTCGACGGGCAGTGGCGCTTCGACAACTGCTGACCGCAGACCCGCTCGGCCGGGTCATTCCGGCCGGGCGCGGTTGGCGGCCGCCACGATCGTCGGCACCAGTCCGGGCAGAGCGGACTCGAGTTCGTCGGTGCGCAGACGCTGGCAGGTCTGGCCGTCGATGACCAGGCGCTCGATCACGCCCGCGTCGCGCAGGATCTTGAAATGGTGGGTGGCGGTCGACTTGTTGATCACCTCGTAGAGCGCGCCGCAGCGGACCGCCGTTCCCGCGTTGCTGAGCCGGCGCACCATTTCCAGGCGCACCGGGTCCTGCAGCGCGCTGAGCACCGCGGGCAGGGTGGCCACCGGGGGCGCCTGCTGGTCCGCGTCTCGGACATCGACCATGATCTGGCTCACTCTCGGGTTTGATGATTGTCGTACCGGATGTATCGTCGACTGCTGTTCGATCATCATCAAACCTACCTGATCGGAGTTCCGATGGCAGCGACGATGGCGGTGGCCGTCGACGAGCAGACCTCACAGCGCTGGGCTTACGCCCTGGTGCTGGCGGCCAGCGGCGTGGCGCTGGGGGTTTCGGGCGTTCCCGCGCCGCTCTACGGCATCTATCAGAAACAGTGGCATCTCTCGCCGCTCACCACGACCATCGTGTTCGCGGTCTACGCGGTGGCCGCCCTGGGTGCGGTGCTGGTATCCGGGCGGATCTCCGATGTGGTCGGCCGGAAACCGGTGCTGCTCGGCGCCTTCGCCACAATGGTCGCCGGATTGCTGGTATTCGTGCTCGCCGACAGTGTGCCCATGCTGCTGCTGGCCCGTGCGCTGCACGGCGTCGCGGTCGGCTCGACCGTGGTCGCGGGCGCGGCCGCGCTGCTGGATCTGCGTCCGCACCGCGGCGCGCGGTCCGGGCAACTCAGCGGCGTCGCGTTCAACGGGGGAATGGCGGTGGCGATCTTGGGCTCGGCGCTGCTGGCTCAGTACGCGCCGCATCCGTTGCGGACGCCGTACGTCGTGATCACCGTCGTCTGCCTCGCGATCGGCGTCGGCGTGCTCGCGCTGCGCGAACCGCATTCGGCCCGGGTGGCCGGGCGCATCCGGATCGCGAAACCCGCCGTGCCGCCGGAGATTCGGGCCGACTTCTGGTTCTCGGCCATCGGCGTGATGGCGGCCTGGTCGGTGCTGGGAGTGCTGCTGTCGCTGTACCCGTCGCTGGCCACGCAGCAGACCGGCATCCACAACTTGGTTTTCGGCGGCGCCGTCGTCGCCTCGACCGCCCTCTCCGGCGCCACCGCGCAACTGTTCGCGACCGGCGTGCCCGCTCGGCGGGCCGCGATCCTCGGCGACACCGGCATGGCGCTGGCGCTTGTGCTGACGGTGCCCGCGCTGGCCACACACAACTGGGTGGTGGTGCTCGCCGCGGGCGTCGCGCTGGGCGCGACCTTCGGACTCGGTTTCGGCGGATCGCTGCGCCACCTGTCGGATGTCGTGCCGCAACACAAGCGCGGCGAGACCATGTCGGCGTACTACTTGCTCGCCTATTCGGCCATGGCGCTGCCCACTATCGCGGCCGGTTGGGCGGCCACCACCTGGGGCCTGAGCGCCGTGTTCCCGTGGTTCGTCGGTGTCGTCGCCGTCGCCTGCCTGATCGCGGCCGGTCTCGGCCTGCGCCGCGACCGGTCTGGGGTCGTACGGCCATAGCGGCGATTGGCTTTTTGTCACGAGTGTCCGCTAATGTTCTGTGTCGCATCACGGTCACCGCGATGCGAATGCGGATGTAGCGCAGCTGGTAGCGCATCACCTTGCCAAGGTGAGGGTCGCGGGTTCGAATCCCGTCATCCGCTCCACGAAATCACCCGGCCGCTCCGCCGGGTTCACGCGATCACATCCAGTCGATGGTCACTCGCCATCCCCGGTGGACCTGCTGTGCGGTACCGGCCAACCAGCGTAGAACGTGTATCAGTCGCCTGGTGAGCGGTTCCCCTGACTCGCGCGGGTGTGCACCGGTCTGTGGTCAGCGGTGATCGAGCAGATCATCGATGTCGCGTACGACGTCTCGGGCCCGTACGCCCGCGACGAACGACACGTCGTGCGGGCAGCGGGGGAGTTCTTCGTCGGTGCAGTCGCGGTGGCAGACCGGGCAGGCCGTGGTCCACGACATCAGCACCCGGTCACGGGCGCGGCCGAGCGGCCCGGCGTTGATCACGTTGCCGATCCAGAAGATGCCCACGGTCGGGGTACCGAACGCCCTGGCCAGATGACGGGGTCCGCTGTCGTTGCCCACGAAGATCGCACTGCGGGCCAGGACGCCGCACAGCGTGGGCAGCGGCGCGCCGATCAGCGTGCGGACCTGCCGGGTCCGCACGCCGTCGGACGATCGCGCGC
Organism: Nocardia sp. NPDC003999; assembly: GCF_053604885.1. Classification (NCBI taxonomy): domain Bacteria; kingdom Bacillati; phylum Actinomycetota; class Actinomycetes; order Mycobacteriales; family Nocardiaceae; genus Nocardia; species Nocardia sp. NPDC003999. The sequence goes on along the minus strand of NZ_JBSGIB010000001.1, from coordinate 350,598 downwards.
CGATACGCCAGCGGAGGTCCTCGACGAGGTCGCGATCGGGCTCCGAGCCCAAGAGGACGACCGCCATGTCCCGGTCGAGGCAGTGGCCGGCGACCTCGGCGAAGCGTTCCGGAGGCCATCGGCGGCGGGGATCTCTGGCTCCGGGATGAACGGCCGCGACCGGCCCGTGCAGGCCGCGCAGGATCTCGGCGGCGGCGGAGCGATCCGCCGGCGTCGGCTCGAGGTGGGGTTCGAGCAGCACGGGCGCCGCGCCGGCCAGGCCGACCACCTTTAGCGCTCGCAAGGTCTCGTGCTGGTAGTAGCGGAACGGCAGCATGCGGGACAGGGGAGCGGCCCCTTCGGCGCGGGAACCCACCGTCCACCGTGGCCGCAAGCTGGTCAGGAAGGGATTCGACCACGCGCCTCCGCCGTGCAGCTGCACACCCAGATCGATCGGGCCCAACCGGTGCCCGCCCGTGCCTCCGTCGCTGCCCTCCCCCTCGACGACCACCACCTCGTCGACGGGGCCTGGCCGGTCGGCCAGCAGCGCGGCGTGCTCGGCGGAACCGAGCAAGATGATGCGGGCGTCGGGATACCTCGCCGCCAGCGCATGGATCGCGGGTAGGGCGAACAGCAGATCGCCGAGACCGCCGCCGCGCAGTACCGCGATGCGCCGCACATCGGGGAAGGTCTCGCCGAGCGGGCCGAGCACCGGACGAGAGGAGACGAGTTCCGCATCGATCGCGCTCGTCTGTCCCATGCGACCTCCTGTGGAGATGATCCGACGGCCCGGAACGAATGTCGTCGTTCTACCCGGGGTCCGACGGCACAAACCGCGCCGCATCCGAGACGGAATGTTTCGGCGCGGTCGGTCCGGGCATGTCCGCACGTGCGGGCTTCGCCGTGAGGCCCGGATCGGTAACTGCGCGTTCCATCCAATCGTCCTCGGCGAACGGAGACAGCAGTGCAGATCGTCACGGTGTCCGAGCACGCGGGCCCGACGGCCGGATCCGGTGGCGACGGCCGTGGCGGGAGCGCCGCCGAAGCCCGGCACCTGTCGGCCGACTTCGGGTCTTCCCAGCTGGAGCGGCCGTGATGGCAGCGGGCGACCCGCTCGTCGTGATCGGCGACGCGCTGCTCGACATCGATGTCGAGGGCCGCGCCGACCGATGCAGCCCGGATACGACCGCTCCCGTCGTCGACGTCGCGCACCGGACGTTCCGCCCCGGTGGCGCGGGATTGGCGGCCCGGCTCGCCGCGGCGCAGGAGCGCGAAGTGGTGCTGATCGCGGGCTTCGCGGAAGACGAGGCGGCTGCCCGGCTGCGCGGGCTGCTGGACTCGCACGTGCGGGTCATCGCCCTTCCCCAGCGCGGTTCGACGGTCTGCAAGCAGCGAGTGCGGGCGATCGGCCCCTGCGCCCCGAACGGCCACGCCCGTGCCCGGCAGTCCCGGCGGCCCATCCTGATCACCAGAATCGACTCCGGCGCCGGGCAGGTCGGCGCCGACCTGCTTCCCGACGAGGCGGTCGCCGTGCTTACGGCGGCGCGCGCGGTCCTGGTCTCGGACTATGGTGGCGGCGCCGCGGCCCACCCGCAGATCCGTGGGCTGCTGCGCGCCCACGCCGACCACGTTCCGATCGTCTGGGACCCCCATCCCCGCGGACCCGTACCGATCCCGGGCGCGGCCCTGGTCACCCCGAATCACGCGGAAGCGCTCACCCTGCTGTCCGGGCGGCTCGACGACGGACCTGACCTGTGGAGGCTCGCCAAAGGGTGGGCTGTCGGGGCGATCGCGGTGACCCTCGGAACGGAAGGGGCCCTGGTCTGCCTGCGCGCGTCGGGCAAACGCCTGCGCATCCCGCTTCCGTCCGTGGCAAAGGCGCCGGATGGCGCCGACACCTGCGGTGCGGGGGACAGCTTCGCCGTTGCCGCGGCAGCCCGCTTGGCCGAGGGGCGTGGACCGGAGAGCGCGGTGCGCCGCGCGGTGCTCGCGGCAGCCGAGTTCGTCGGGTCGGGCGCCGCCGCCGCGTTCTCGGAGACGGAAGCGGCGACGGTTTCCGGAGCGTCCGCCGCCTGGGACCGGCTGTGGACCTGATCCGCCTGCCTCGAAAACCTTGTGTACCAAGCGATCACCCCGAAGTTCGGAAACCGCGTCCTGCCTCGCTTTTCCGGCGGTAACCGAACCTCCTCGTGCCCGAGCCCGCCGCGGATGACATACTGGGTTCGCAGGTCACCGGCTGCCATCACGATGTGCGCGCGCCGGCCGTTGAGTCAACAGCGGATTCTCGGCCGAACGCGCCCGTGTCCGCGCGATCCCGTCGAAGGGATGGCGGCGGTGCCGTGGTGTCGCGGCCGCAAGCCCCTGTACCTCGGAGAGGCATTGCATTCATGACTCAACACGTGCAACCCCACATGTCCGATGTGCTCGCAGATAGCTCCATGCCGTCGGACCAGCCCGCGGTGGGAAGCTTCCGGTTCTGGTTCGCCACCCGTCGCTGGGAATGGTCGGCCGAGGTGTATCGCATGCACGGCTACCGGCCCGGTGAGATCGAGCCCACCACGGAGTTGTTGCTGGCGCACAAGCACCCGGACGACCGCACGCACGTCGCCGAGATCATCGAGCGCGCCATCGACCGAGGGGAGACCTTCTCGAGCAGGCACCGGTTCATCGACCTGTCCGGTCAGGAACACACCGTGCTCGTCGTCGCCGACCGGATCCTGGACGACGCCGGCACCGCCGTCGGCACCTCCGGTTTCTACGTCGACCTCTCCGGCACCATCGCCGAAGCGCACCAAGCCATGCTCGCCGCGACCCTGCCCGGACTCTACGAGAATCGCGCGGTGATCGAGCAGGCCAAAGGGGTGCTCATGCGCATCTATCAGATCAGCGCAGATCAGGCGTTCCAAGTGCTGCGCTGGCGTTCTCAGGAGACCAACACCAAATTGCGAGCGCTCGCCCAGCAACTGATCGCCGAACTTCCGCTCGTCCCGCCGCCACCTGCGGACCTGGTCGCCGCGTTCGACCACATCCTGCTCACCGTCCATCACCGGATACCGCCCGACTGATCGTGCGAGAGGCAGTCCCCCGGCGGTGCGGGCATTTCGTTTTTCGGACCGATGTTCCGTGGGACTTCGTCTAACGCGCTGACATGCACGTCGATGGCTGTCAGGCTCGAGCATGCGGTCTCGTGCCGACACCGGCCGCGGGAGGTGCGCATGACCTGTCAGTACGGCGTGAAAGGCATCCGGACCGCGGATGGTCTGCTCGTGGTGACGCACGGTGAACTGGACGCCGCGAGCGCCGACGAGTGCTTCACCGCGATCATCGATGTCGTCGAAAACTACTGCGACACAACTGCGAATCTTACTTCGGTCGTGATCGACCTCTGCGAGCTGCGTTTCCTTTCCTGCGCGGGCGTCAGTATGGTGCTGCGGCTGGCGGGATGGGCTGCGCGATCGGGCATCTCGGTCGGCATGACCGTGCCCGAAGACGGCCCTGTGCGGCGCATCGTGGACGTCCTCGGAGTGGGACGGAGCGTGCCGGTCGTCGCGTGCCCGGCGCCTGCGGTACACGGCGGTGCCCACGACCCGCGTGAGTGCCGTACGTCCGGAGTTCCGCTCCGGCGGCGTCCGGCGCTGACCCGCGGTCCCGAGAACGCAGATCCACGCTGTCGGCCGTCCGATTTACGAATAAGACCGCCCACGAGCGCTTGAGGCAGCCGCCGGGCGGTATCCCGCGATCATCGCCTCGTTCACCACCGGTGAGCGCGTCGATCGCTGGAGAACGGGAATCGAGGAAGCTCATGTCATTGGCGACCGCGAACCACAGGACCGCCACACCCCGCCGGACGCGGCGCGGAACCGACAGCTACGACGGCATCGAACCGTGGCTGGAGAAACTGTCCGCGATGGACGAGAACGATCCCGAACGCTCGCGATTGCGGGAAGCGATTCTGCGGCGGTGTCTACCGCTCGCCGAGCACATCGCCCGTCGCTTCGTCGGTCGCGGGGAAAACTACGACGATCTGTACCAGATCGCGGCTGTGGGGCTGGTGCTCGCGGTCGATCGGTTCGACCCGGCGCGGGGACCGTCGTTCCTGTCGTTCGCGGTCCCCACGATCATGGGCGAGGTGCGTCGCCACTTCCGCGATCACAGCTGGGCGGTGCGGGTGCCGCGCCGGATCAAGGAGATCCAGTTGACGATCGGCCCGGCCGTGGAGCGGCTCTCCCAGCGCCTGGAACGGATGCCGACCGCGCTGGAGATCGCCGTGGAGTTGAACCTCGACCTGACGGAAGTCACGCAAGCGCTGCTGGCAGGCAACGCCTATTCCACGAACTCGATCGACGCCGTCGTCGAGGACGACGACACCGGCAGCACCTCGGTCCGGATCGCGGAGACCTTCGGCGAGGAGGACCCGTCCTACGAGTTGACCGACGAGGCCCTGGCGATCGCTCCGCTGCTCGCCGAACTGCCCGAGCGAGAGCGGCGCGTGCTGCACATGCGCTTTTTCGAATCGCGCACGCAAGCACAGATCGCCGCGGTGCTCGGCGTCTCGCAGATGCACATCTCCCGGGTGCTGGCACGGACGCTCGCCGAGCTGCGCGAGCGCGCCATGCGGGACTGACCGCGGTCGCCCGGACTCGTCGCGGGCCGAAGGCCCCGCCGCGTCACGCGCTGAGCGTCGTGTGCGGGGGTCGGCCGTACGCGCCGCGATAGGCGGTCGCGAATCGTCCCGGGTGAGCGAAGCCCCAAGCCGCGGCGATGGAGGTCACTGTGTGCCCGTCGTCGGGCGAGAAGTCGCGCAGTTGTTCGTGCGCCCCGCGCAGGCGAAGCCGCCGCAGATACGCCATGGGCGTGGTGTCCAGATGGCGGCGGAACGCCAGTTGCAGCGCACGGGCGCTGACATAGGAGGCCGCGGCGATGTCGGCCACGCTGATGTCCTCGCACACATGTGCCTCGATGTACGCCACTGCGCGCCGCACGGTGTCGGGATGGGCGTCGTTGCGGTCGCTCGCCGTCGGATCCAGGTGTGCGGTGCTCGGCAGGGTGTGCAGCACGGTGGCGGCCAGGTACTGCACGGCGGTGGATGCGATCAGCCGCGCCTCACTGGCCACAGGATCCGCGGCGAGACCGCGCATATGCCCCAGCACGTCGGACAGATGCTTCGCCGCGACCGCGGAGACCGGGCGATGACCCGTCAGGCGAACCGGCTCCAGGTCGTGCTCGGGGCTCGCGGCCGCCACCCGGGTCAGCAGCGCGGGATCGAACATCGTGATGCGGTAGCGGGCGTGGTGGACCACCCCGGAGTACGGCAGGTCCGGTGGCGTGAGCAGCCCGAGTTCACCGGGCTGGAAGAAGTCGGTGGTGCCGTCGGCATAGTTCTCTTCGATCGATCCCGAGTCCACCTCGCACAGGCAGATCTTGCCCAGCGGATGAGCGTCGTACTTCATGTCGAAGCTCAGGTCGAGATCATCCAGGCTGACCGGACCGAGCATTTTCCGGGTGATGTCCGTGCGCACCGCCACACCGGTGCTGGTGCCGATCCGCATCCTGGTGTAGTTGGAATTGAGGAATTCCTCTGTGTCGCCCAAACTGTCGCTGTGGAAGGCCAATGACTCCATTGCTGCGACACTCCTGCTGTTTCGATAAGGCATCCCGCCCAGCACGTCGTAAAAGGTTTGTCGAGCGACTCTGCTTCGACGTGCGGCCTGGTCACAACCGTGGTCGATTCAGGCGAGGCGCGTGGTTGGTACCACCAACTGCGACGAGGCTCCGATCCCGCACGCACCGAGATGAGGTGAATACCCGCTCCGGCTGCGTTTCAACCGTCGGGAGACTCCTACTCTACCCGCCGCGCGGCGATCGCATCGGGCAGCTGGGAGGAGCACGGGCGGGTGGCGCGGGCATCGACGTGTTTCGTCCGCACCTCAGCGGCCACCCTGACCACGAAGGGCGCGGTGGCGTCCTTCGACAACGCCGTCCCGAGAGACGAGGAGGTCCTATGGTTTCGCAGGACACGATCGCGCAATTGCGCCAGGACATCACCACCGCCTCGGACGCGGGTGACGAGGCGAATGCCGAGCGCCTGCGCCGTGAGCTCGCCGAAGCGATCCGGGAAGCCGACAAGAGCGGCGAGACCGAGCAGCGGTGACGGATCGGCGGACGCGCAGGCCGGCTGCTGCCGGCCTGCGCGCCGATCATCCCGCGCTCTCCCGGTTCTCGAGGCCGACGGCGTCGGTGAGTTCGCGGCGGTGACGCAGGAGTTCGGGGTGCTCGGAACTCAGCTCGCGCATCAGATCGCCCAGCCCGTCGGCGATGGCGTTGAGCTTCTGCTGGATGGCGGCGTCGGAGCGGCTCTGGGTGTTCTGCAGCAACGCGACGAGCAGGAACGTGATGATCGTCGTCGCGGTGTTGATGACCAGTTGCCAGGTGTCGACGCTCGGCAGCAGGAAGATCGTCGGCGCCCATACCAAGACCAGGATCACACAGAAGACGAAGAATCCCGCTTTGGAGGCCAGTGCGCTGGCCGCTGTCGCGAAGCGGTCGAACACCGACAGTTTCCCCTTGATGTCCGACGGCATGGTGGCGGGCTTTCCGGCGACGGGGTTTTCAGTGCGCTGAGCCATGCGAATCCTCTCGAAAATGCCCGATCCAGACGGGCTTCGATTTACCTGACCGGACGGGTTCAAACGCCGTGTGCGGCGTGGCTGTGTCACCGATGCGCCGGCGCTTCCCCGCGAAACCCTTGCGGTTGTCGCTCATTCGTCCGGCTCGTCGCGCGGCGGCAAGTAGGGCTCGGCCTCCTCGGGGTGGCCGCCTGCGATGCTGCGCGCACGCGCGAGTTCGGCATCGAGTTCCGCCCCCAGCAGGATCGCGATGTTCGAGATCCACAGCCAGACGAGGAAGACGACCACGCCACCAAGAGAGCCGTAGACCCGGTTGTAGGAGCCGAAGTGGCCGACATAGAAAGCGAACCCCCAGGACGCGCCCGCCCAGAGGAGAACGGCTATGGCGCTACCGGGCGTCAGCCAGCGGAATCCCGGCTGCCGCACGTTCGGCGCCGCCCAGTACAGCAGGGCGAAGACCAGACCGATCAGTGCCATCATCACCGGCCACTTGACGATGCCCCACACTGTGATCGTGGCGTGCCCGAGGCCGAGCCACCGGCCGATCTGCTCGGCCAGCGAACCGCTGACGACGACGCCGACGGTGCAGGCGCCCAGCAGGACCACCACCGCGGCGGTCAGGGCGACCCGCACCGGCACGGTCTTCCAGACCGGCCGCCCCTCCGCGATGTCGTAGATGGCGTTGGTCGCGCGCATGAACGCGCCGATGTAGGCGGACGCGGTCCACAGCGCCGACGCCAATCCGAGCAATGCCAGCGGTCCGGCGGGTGCTTGCGCTTGCTCTATGTTGTTCACCGCGTCGACAAGCAGATCGGTACCGCTGCCCGGCGCGATCTCGCGCATGGTGTCGATCAGCGCCTTGGTGTCGTCGCGTCCCAGCATGCCCAGTCCTGCGGTCAACACGATCAACCCCGGAAACAGCGACAGCACGCTGTAGTACGTCAGCGCCGCGGCCCAGTCGGTGAGATTGTCCCTTTGGAACTCGCCGACCGACCGCTCGACCACGCCCCACCACGACCGCCACGGCAGATCCGCGGGCCCGCGCAGCCGGCGTCGCACCGCAAACCTCTTCTGCAATCCCTGCGCCACCCGCCTCACCTCCGCTCGCGACGGATACCCGGCAGGTGGGCTCCGAAACAGATTCGGAGGCAGTGATGTTCGATGATTTCGGCGCACTCGATGGGTGCTGGGCGCGGTGCGCGGAGGGCGGAAAATCCGTTGTTCCCCGTAGCGCGGAACCGTAACGTCGCTCGAGTTTGTCCACCGATCGACCGAAGGAGACCCATCGTGGAACCCGTCACCGAACGCGACATCAGGTCGTCGTTCGTCAACTGTTCGAAAGGCGACGCCAAACGGCTGCCGGTACCCAAGGACCTGGACGAACGGCCCTGGGCGGATCTGGACTTCCTCGGCTGGAGCGATCTGTCTCTGCCCGGGCGCGGGTACCTGGTCGTCCCGCGGGACGACCGCTTGGTGGGCGTGGCGCTGCGCTATGCGACCGGCGGCACCGGCCGGGCGCAGATGTGCACGATCTGCCTGACCACCCATACCGGCGGCGGGGTCTCGCTGATGACCGCGCACAAGGCGGGCGAATCCGGCCGTAGGGGCAACTCGGTCGGCACCTACATGTGTACCGATCTCGCTTGCTCGCTCTACGCGCGCAACAAGAAGCGCCCCGCACTCGGGAGCCGATACCGCGAGGACCTCACGCCAGAAGAGAAGATCGAGCGGGTGCGCGACAACCTGAACACGTTCCTGGCGAAGCTGTACGCCTGATTCTCGCGCCCATCCACCGGCAGCCCGTGCGCTGCCCGCCAGAACGGAGGTAGATGCCATGTGCCGACATTCGACAACCGCACTATCGAGCCACCTCGAGTCGCCTCACACCGCAACGGGACTCGGGGTGGCCGTGATTCCTCGCCGGTCGAGTCGGCCCGGAGCGCCCGGGTCGTCCCGTCCGGCGAGGAATCACCGCTCCGGAGATACCGAGCGCATCAGCCCGTCGGTTCGTCGTGCGCGGGTTCCCACACCGCGGGCAAGCTGGGGGCGCCGGGGACCAGAACGCATCGCGCGCATCCCGACGCTGGGAAGGGTCAGGTCGGTGCGGACTCGGTCTCGTGCACCGTCAGCCAGCGAACCGCGCCGGGGTCATCGGTGGTCAGCACGGCGGTCACCCGGCGGCTGGTGACGCTTCCGGCCGTCCGATGTGTCTCCAGGAATCGCACCACCGCGATGTCGCCGGAGCGCAGGAGTTCCTCGACTTCGGACACTTCGATCGCCAATCCGGGCAGAGCGTTTCGCGCGCCGCGGACACCCGCGAGCAACGCGCCGCGCCCGAGTACTTCGCCACCGGTCGTCACCATGCTGAACCGCTCGTGCTGCGCCGCGGCGAATCGCTCGAACACCTCCGCCTGCGCTTGCGACCCGAGCCACGTGGCGAGGTCGGCGTGCAACCGCTCGACCGCATCCACCAGATCCACACCCATGCGCGGCATCGTACGCAGGCGGCGACCGACGTGGCGAGGAGCGGCGACCGTCCCATGTGCCCGGACCGCAGGGCGCGGTAGCGTCGGCGGCATGAAGATTCGTGGAGCGGTCCTGGAGCAGATCGCGGCGCAGGCGCCCTTCGCCGAGTCGGCGCCCATCACCGTGTGCGATCTGGAGCTGCGCGAGCCGGGGCCGGGAGAACTGCTGGTCCGGATCGAGGCGGCGGGGATCTGCCATTCGGACCTGTCCGTGGTGGACGGTAACCGGGTCCGGCCGGTGCCCATGCTGCTTGGCCACGAGGCCGCGGGCCGGGTGGAAGCGGTCGGTCCCGGTGACGGCGATATCGCGGTCGGGCAGCGCGTGGTCATGACGTTCCTGCCGCGGTGCGGTGAGTGCGCGGGGTGCGCGACCGACGGTCGCACGCCTTGCGTGCCCGGCAGCGTCGCCAACAACGCGGGCGAATTGCTCAACGGCGGCAGGCGGTTGTCCCGTGACGGCGCCGAGGTGCACCACCACCTGGGTGTGTCCGCTTTCGCCACCCACGCGGTGGTGGATCGCAGGTCGGTCGTGCCGGTCGAGGACGACGTGCCCGCCGAGGTCGCCGCCGTCCTCGGTTGCGCCGTGCTGACCGGCGGTGGCGCTCTGCTGAACTCGGCGCGACCCGGCGCCGGTGACCGGGTGATGGTCGTCGGCCTGGGCGGCGTCGGGATGGCGGCGGTGCTGGTCGCGGTGTCGCTCGCCGCCGAGGGACACGAGGTGATCGCGGTCGACACCGTGCCGGAGAAGCTGGCGCTCGCCCGGGAATTGGGCGTGCACGCGGCGTACACCCCGGCCGAGGTCGCCGAGCTCGGTGTGCAGGCCGAGGTGGTGGTCGAGGCGGCGGGCAACGTCCGTGCCTTCGAGACCGCCGTCGCCGCGACCGCTCCGGGCGGCACGACCGTGACGGTCGGACTGCCCGCTCCCGACGCCCGTGCCAGCATCTCGCCGTTGGCGCTGGTCGCCCAGGGGCGCTCCATCGTCGGCAGCTACCTCGGTTCCGCGGTGCCGTCGCGGGACATCCCCGAGTATGTCCGCATGTGGCGGGCGGGAAGTCTGCCGGTGGAGCGGCTCGTCTCGGCGCACGTCGGGCTCGACGAAATCAACCGCGCCATGGACGAACTCGCCGCGGGCCACGCCTTGCGGCAGGTCATCGTCTTCGACTGACCCGGCGCGTCGCAGGAGCCCGCTCGACCGCGGCGTGCGGCGCGCGTCGCTCAACCGGCGGGCCGGTCCATCCGGTCGACGAATCGCTCCAGCAGGCGGGCGAACTCGGCGCGCTCGGCGGGGGTCCAGTCGGCCATGGCGGCGGCCATGGCGGCGCGCCTGCCCGCTCTGGCCTCGGCCACCGCGTGGTTCCCGGCGGCGGTCAGGCGCAGGACCGAACGCCGTCCGTCGCGCTGATCGGCGACGCGTTCCAGCAGGCCGGAGGACACCGCCTGGGCTGCGAGGCGGCTGGCCCTCGGCTGATCCACGCCGAGCGCGGGAGCGAGCGCGCCGACCGTGTCGGCCGCGCCGTCGGCCACGGCGTCCAGCGCGCGGAACACCGCGACCGGAATCGCGCCGTCGCTCAGCGCACCGCGTGTCTGCCTGCGCCGGATCCGAACCATCGCCGCTTCGACGGCGACGGTGATCGCATCGTCCTCGTCCATTCGCTCACTTTGTCATGCCCGGAATTTATATGTAATACTACATGTAGTTGTTGACATGCATAGATTGGAAGTGGTCATGGCCGTTCATCGCCCCATCGGGTACTGGCTGGTGGAGCTCGATCGACTGATCAACCAGCGCTTCGACGAAGACCTCGCCTCGGGTCGACTCACTCGCAGGCGCTGGCAGGTGACGCACTCGCTGGCCGACGGACCTCAGCGCGCCGATGACATCCGCCACGCGCTCGACACGTTCTGGACCGACGACTCCGAATGGCCGACCGAACTGGCCGGACTCGTCGCCGACGGGCTGGTCTCCGACGACGGTGGCGTGCTGTCGCTGACCGCTGAGGGCCGCATCACTCACGACCAGGCATTCGTTCGGATCGCCGAGCGTAGAAGGCAATTCGCGGAGGGAATCAGTGACGAACAGTTCGCCGCGACCGTGCGGACCCTGCAGCGGATGGTCGAGAATCTCGGCGGCGCGCCGAACTCGGAGATCGGGGAACCGCAGCGGGCGCGATAGGCGGTTGCCGCCCTTTCGCGGGGCACTGTCGGGCGGCGGGTTCGCGGTCGGCCCGGCCCATTAGGCTGATCCCGACCGGAAACGGAACGAGGAGGTGCGGTGGCCATTCGGGTCGGAGTGCTCGGAGCGCGAGGCAAAGTCGGACAGGCGATCTGCGCGGCGGTGACGGCGGCGGACGATCTGGAACTGGTCGCCGCCGTCGACAAGGACGATTCGCTCGACGGGTTCGTCGCGGCGGATACCCAGGTGGTCGTCGACTTCACCCACCCCGACGTGGTGATGGGGAATCTGAAGTTCCTGGTGGAGCACGGCATCCACGCGGTGGTCGGCACCACCGGTTTCGATGAGGCTCGCTTGGCGGAGGTGCGGAGCTGGTTGTCGGGTCGCCCAGGAGTCGGCGTGCTGATCGCGCCGAACTTCGCCATCGGCGCGGTGCTGACCATGCGTTTCGCCGAGCAGGCCGCCCGGTTCTTCGAATCGGTGGAGGTCATCGAGTTGCACCACCCCAACAAAGCGGACGCGCCGTCCGGGACCGCCTACCGCACCGCGGGCTTGATCGCCGCCGCCCGGGACAAAGCGGGCCTGAACCGCAGTCCCGACGCGACGACAACCGAGCTGGAGGGTGCGCGCGGCGCCGAGGTGGACGGGGTGCGGGTGCATTCGGTGCGGCTCGCCGGTCTGGTCGCCCACCAAGAGGTGCTGTTCGGCACGCAGGGTGAGACGCTCACGATCCGGCACGACTCGATCGACCGCTCGTCGTTCGCCCCCGGTGTGCTGCTCGGCGTGCGTGAGATCGCGAACCGCCCCGGCCTCACCGTCGGGCTCGACCCGTTCCTGGACCTGTGAGCCGGCGGCGAGCGCCGCGGCGGGCTGGAGCGCGACCGTGAGCGGCTCGGAGCCTGCCGAGCGCAAGGGCAGCGGGGAAATCGTCAAGGTGGTCGCGCCGATCGCGGCGCTCATCTTGGTGCTCGTGTTCTATTTCCTGCTGCTCGGCCGGATCGCGTTCAGCCTGATCGGTTCGGGCGAGGTGGCGGCGATCGTGATCGGCGTCGGCGTGCTGATCCTGCCGCTGCTGGGCGTCTGGATCGTCGTGGCCACGGTGCGTGCGGCCCTGGCGCATCAGCAACTGGCGCGGCGCATCCACGACGAGGGCCTGGAACTCGACACCTCCGCGTTGCCGCGCCTGCCGTCCGGCCGCATCGAACGTGCGGCCGCCGACGAGCTCTTCGCGACGGTCAAGGCGGAGTGGGAGGCCGACCCGGACAACTGGCGCGTCTCCTACCGCCTCGCGCGCGCCTACGACTACGCCGGTGACCGCACCAGGGCCCGCGAGACCATGCGCCGCGCGGTCGCCCTGGAACGGCACGAGCGCGGCACCGACTGACGAGCGCGCGGGCCGATACCATCGCAGGGTGGCCCGGTTGCTGATCATCCATCACACGCCGTCCCCGCACATGCAGGCGATGTTCGAGGCCGTCGTCTCCGGGGCCACGGACCCCGAGATCGAAAACGTGGAGGTGGTGCGCCGAGCCGCGCTGGCCGTCACCGCGTCCGACGTGCTGGCCGCCGACGGATATCTGCTGGGCAGTCCGGCGAACCTGGGATACATGAGTGGTGCGCTCAAGCACGCGTTCGACACGTTCTACTATCCGTGCCTGGACTCCACGCGCGGGCGTCCGTACGGCATGTATCTGCACGGCAACGAAGGCACCGAGGGCGCCGAGCGCGGGGTGGCGAGCATCACCACCGGACTGGGCTGGGAGCAGGCCTCCGCCGCGGTCGTGGTCTCCGGTCCGCCCGCCAAGGAGGATTTGCAGCGGTGCTGGGAGCTGGGCGCCACGCTCGCGGCCGGGCTGATGCCCTGATCCCCCGAATTCTGGTGTCTGACCATGGCGCACCATTGCCCGGCATACTGTCTGCGATGTTGTCGCGGTGGGGATGTGGACGAGTACCTCGGGATGGGAGAGCCAGGTGACCTGGGCCGAAGGGAGCGAGAACGCCCCGCGCCGAATCGGATTGGTCGAGGACCACGAATCGGTCGCGATCGGTCTCGCCGCGATGCTCGCGCGGGAAACGGATCTCGATCTGGTGCTGACCGCGGGCACCGTGCCGGAACTGCTGTCCGCCGCCGACGGCGCGCCGAAGCTGGATCTGGTGGTGCTGGACCTGCGGCTGGCCGACGGGTCCTCGCCCGAGGACAATGTGCGCGCCCTGCGTGACCGCGGCATCGAGGTGCTGGTCTTCACCGGCGCGGACAACGCCTTCCTGGTGCGGTCCGCCGCGCGCGCCGGGGTGCTCGGTGTGGTGCGCAAGTCCGAGGACGTGCCGACGGTCGTCGCCGCCGTGCGCCGTGCGGCCAGCGGCGAACAGGTGGTCACCACCGACTGGGCGGCCGCCATCGACGGCGATCCGCAGTTGTCCGACGTGGGCCTGAGCCCGCGCCAGGAGGAAGTGCTCACGCTGTACGCGTCCGGAGAGAAGGCATCCCGGGTCGCGCGGTTGACCGGCCTGTCCGAGCAGACGGTCAACGACTACCTCGGCCGGATCCGGCAGAAGTACGCCGACGCCGGTCGTCCGGCGCCCACCAAGACCGACCTCTACAAGCGGGCGGTGGAGGACGGGTGGCTGCCGGTTCCCGAGCGGCAGCCGCGCGGATGACCGCGTCCAGCATGCTGGACACTCCGTCGCACCCCCGTTCCCGCCCGCTCGACCGGCCGCGTGCGAGCCGTTGGCGTCGCGGAGTCGTCGCGCTGTCCAGGGAGAAGGTCTCCGAGGGCGCCGCCGATCGCATCCTGCGCCGGTTCGGTTTCGCCATCGGCATCGCCGGCGTGATCGCCGCGATCGTGGAACTGCCCGAGATCGCCGATCAAGGCCGTTTCGTGCCCGTTCAGTGGACGATCGTCGAGGTGGTGCTGGCGTTCGGACTGTTCCCGGTGCTCGCGGTCGTTTCGGTCGGTATGGGCCCGCGCGTGATCCAGCGGGTGGCCGGTGCGGCGGCGGTGAGTTTCCTCGGGGCGATGGCGGTGGTTCCGGTGGCGTACGCGGCGCCGAATGCCGAAGCGGCTTCGGTGTGGCTGTATCGGGTGTTGGCACTCGGCGTGCTCGCGGCCGTGCTCGCCTGGCGTCCACCGCTGGCCGTGGCCTACCTGGTGGTGGGTGCGGCGTTCAGCGCGCTGGCCAATCTGGTCGTGCTGCGGGAGACCACCGCACTCGCGCTGCTGGGCGATTTCGCCAGGGCGGCGGGACTGAGCGCGCTGTTCCTGTGGTGCGTGATCTATGCCAGGGCGGCGGCGGCCCGAGTGGATCGTGAGTCGGCGATCGAGAGCAGCCGCGCGGCGGCGGTCGCGGGCACGGCGGCCCGGGAACGGGAACGAGCGCGATTCGCCGCGCTGATCCACGACGCCGTGCTGTCCACTCTGCTGGATGCCTCTCGCACCGGGACCGAATCTCCGGTGCTGCGCCGCCAAGCTGAACGGACCCTGGAACAACTCGACGAGTGCCGGGGCGCCGAGATCGAACCCGACCGGCTGGACGCGCAATCCGCGATCGGGTTCTTGCGCTCGGCCGTGCACGAGGTGAACCCCGGTATCCGGTTCACCACGCGGCGCTGGGCCGGATTCGACGATCTGCACCTGCCGGTGGACGCCGCGAGCACGATCGCGGCGGCGCTGGCCGAGGCCGTGCGCAACAGCCTGCGGCACGCCACCGTCGTCGGGCGAGAGGTGCGCCGGACCGTCACTGTGACGATCAGCGCCGGCGGGATTCGCGTAGTGTTCCGCGACGACGGAGCGGGCTTCGACCTGAGCGCGGTGCCCGTCGATCGGCTCGGCATCTCGGTGAGCATCCTGGGCCGCATGCGTCAGCTGTCCGGCGGCGCCGGGTTCGTGGAATCCGAGCCGGGCGAGGGAACGACCGTGACGCTGGTGTGGGGCGGAAATGGCTGAGACGGAAACCGAATTCGGGTTGCGCGATCTGCTCGGGCTCCGCGACCGCGCGGCCTGGTTGTTCCTGGTCGTGCTCGAAGCGACCATCGTGCTGTACATGGTCCGGAACTTCTCAGAATCGCCGGTGGCCGCGGCGGTCGCGGCACTGGTCGTGCTGGCGCTGGCCGGTGTCGTGGTGATGGCGGCGCCGACCGACCCGCTGCCTTGGCCCGCGACCGTGTTCGTCGCCGCCTCCGGACCGCTGGCCACCACCCTGACCTCGTTCGATGTCGAGCACGGTTGGTCGAAGCAGGTGTGGACGGCGTTCGCCGCGTCCTACGTGCTGGCCGTGCTGGTGCTGCGCGGACGATCGGCCGCGGCCTGGCTCGGTGTCGCCGGCATCGGCGTGGTGATCGCCGTGGTCGGTGTGGTGGCGGGCCTGCGGGAGGGCGTCGTCGTCGGTTCGATCGTGCCGGTCGCCACGGTCGCCGGGGTTTCCCTGTTCGCGGCGATCATGCGGCCCACCCAGCGATCGCTGCGGCTGCTGCGCGACGAAGCGGCCATGCGCGCCGCCGCCGAAGCCGCCATGGCCGCGGAGAACTCCGAACGCACCCGTCAGCTGGCTCGGTTGGACGCGGTGGCGCGCCCGATCCTGGAACGCATCGCCGACGGCGACGAACTCACCGCCGCCGAGCGGGAACAGTGCAGGCTCCTGGAAGCCGAACTCCGCGACGGGCTTCGGGCCCCGCAGCTGGCCACCGATCAACTCAACAGCGCCGCCCGCGGAGCGCGCTCCCGCGGTGTCGAGGTGATCCTGCTCGACGACGGCGGTTTCACCGGCGTCCCGCATCGGGTGCGCCAGCAGGTGATCGACGCCGCCACCAAAGAACTGGACGCCGCCAATGACGGTTCGGTCACCGTCCGCATCCTCCCGACCGGCCGCCGCATCCTGGCTACCGTCCTGGCTACCGCGTCGGACCGCGACCGCCGCACGGAGATCGACGCCACGGGCGCGGTCACGGTATCCACCTGACCTGTCGGTGCCCCATGGCATCGTTGTCGGTTATGCGGAAGATGGGTGCGGCGGCGGCGCGGCGAACGGCGTTGGCGGCGCAGGGCTTCGGGGCGCGCAAGCCCGGTCGGATCACGCGGCGGACGGTGCTCGGCGTGCTGGACCGGACGCAACTGCTGCAGCTGGATTCGGTGTCGGCGGTGGTGCGGGCGCATTACGCGCCGGTGTTCAGCCGGATCGGGCCCTACGACCGCACGCTCCTGGATCAGGCCGCGTGGAGCAACGGCTCGCGGCGGCCACGGTCGCTCGTCGAGTATTGGGCGCACGAGGCCGCGCTCATCCCGGTCGAGGACTGGCCGCTGCTGCGCTGGCGGATGCGGCGCTACGAGCACGGGCGCTGGTCCGGCATGCGCAAGGTGGTCGAGCGCAATCCGACCTTGGGCAAGGACATCCTGGACGTGATCACCGCGGTGGGCCCGGCCACCGCGGGTGAGGTGGAGCGTCACCTGGAGCTGGACAAGCCGCGGCCGAAGGGCTCCTGGTGGAATCTCAGCGATACGAAGATGATCTGCGAGCAACTCTTCGCGGCGGGCGCGCTGTCTGTGGCCACGCGTGTGGGGTTCACCAGGCACTACGACCTGACCGAGCGGGTGCTGCCCGCCGAGGTGCTGGCACGCGACGTCACCGAGCAGGACGCCGTTCGTGAGCTCGTGCTGCGTGCCGCCACCGCGCACGGCATCGGCACCGAAGCGGACCTGCGGGACTACTACCGCCTCCAACGCACCCAGACCGAACCCGCCATCGCCGATCTGGTGGACGCGGGCGAGCTGATCCCGGTGGAGGTGGCGGGCTGGGGGAAACCGGCTTATCTGCGGGCGGGCACTCCCACGCCGCGTCGCATCGAAGGCGCGGCGCTGCTGTGCCCGTTCGACCCGCTCATCTTCTTCCGCGCCCGCACGGAGCGGATCTTCGACTTCCACTACCGCATCGAGATCTACACCCCGGAACACAAACGGGTGCACGGGTATTACGTCTTCCCGTTCCTGCTCGACGGCGAACTCGTGGGCCGCGTCGATCTGCGGGCGGAACGCGCGAACGGCCGGTTGTGGGTGCCGGCCGCGTTCGCCGAGCCCGGCTACGACACTCCGGCCACCGCGCAGGCCCTCGGCGGCGCGCTGCGCGAGCTGGCGGACTGGCTCGAACTGGACGAGGTCGCGACAGGCGAACGCGGCAATCTCGCCGCATTGCTGTAGCGCGTTCGGGTCAGATGTCTCGTTTGGGCCCGTACCCGCGCATCTGATCGCGCAATGCTCCGTGGACGGCGCTCGACAGCCACGAGTTCAGGGACTGACCACTCTGTGCGGCAGCCTCTTCCGCACGCGCCTTCATCTGTTCCACCAGCCGCAGCGTGACCCTGCTGATGTCCCCGGTCATCTCCTCGAAGGAGGGGCTCTGCTCGCCCACCGTGCTCTTGCGCACATCGATGGAGGCGTCGGTGCCGTCGACCGAGACGTGCACCGTGCGGTCGCCGAGCGCGGCGCTGACCTCGGCGGCGAGGTCCGACAGCGCGGCGAGCAGCACCAAGCGGGCCGGGCCTTCCGTCGCCGCGGCCAGTGCGGCCGCCGTGGCCTGCGTCTTCTCGTCACCGAGCGCCGCGGCGGCGATCAGGCTCTCGCGCAGTTGGCCGGTGTACTTGTTCAAATCCATGATGTCAGTGTGACGTCATGAATGACATCAGGCAAGCGGCGAAATGACATCATCTCACCGTCGTCGATATGGATTCGCGTCCTTGTTGCGGCCTGATCGCCGACGACGGTGTCGAGGGCGTGTCCCCGACCGGGTAGCCTTTCTGACCATGAAGAACGGTGAATCGACGCCAACGGAGCTGCGTGCGTCCGGCACGGTAGGTGTCGCTATGGTGACCCCCTTCAGCGCCGACGGCAAGCTCGACGTCGATGCCGGGGTCGCGCTCGCGGCCCGCCTGGTCGACCGCGGCGTCGACCTGCTCGCGATCTCGGGAACCACCGGTGAATCGCCGACCACCACCGAATCGGAGAAGGCCGATCTGCTGCGCGCCGTCGTCGACGCCGTCGGCAAGCGGGCGACCGTGATCGCGGGGGCGGGCACCTACGACACCGCCCATTCGATCGAGCTCGCGCGCAACGCGCAGCGGGCGGGTGCGCACGGTTTGCTCGTGGTGACGCCGTACTACTCCCGGCCCTCGCAGGAGGGACTGATCGCTCATTTCACCGCCGTCGCGGATGCCACCGATCTGCCGGTCACGCTGTACGACATCCCCGGACGGTCGGTGGTGCCGATCGCCAGCGACACCATCCGCAAGCTCGCCGAGCATCCGCGCATCGTCGCGGTCAAGGACGCCAAGGGCGACCTGAACATGGGCGCCGAACTCATCGCGAGCACCGGTCTGGCGTTCTACTCCGGTGACGACGCGCTCAACCTGCCCTGGCTGTCGGTCGGCGCGGCCGGATTCATCAGCGTCATCGGACATCTCGCGCCCGAACGGCTGCGCGCGCTGCTGGAGGCGTACACGGCGGGCGAGGTCGTGCGCGCCCGCGAGATCAACACCACGCTGCTGCCGCTGCACGCCGCGATGGCCAGGCTGGGCGGCGTCGCGATGAGCAAGGGTGGTTTGCGGCTGCTCGGCGTGGAGGTCGGCGAACCGCGCCTGCCGCAGCTGATGCCGACCGGTGAGCAGCTGGAAGCGCTCGCCGCGGACCTGCGAGCGGTCGGAGTGCTTTCGTGAGCGAGTCCCTACCCCGTCGCCGCCGTCGCGGCGCGTCCCGTCCCGCCGGAGCGCCCGTCCCCGCCGCACCGGCCGAGCACACGCCGCCGGAAACCGTCGCGCTGCCCGAACCGGCACTCGACGAGACGACGGTGCCCGCCGTTTCAGCCGAGCGGCCCGCGCCCGTGCAGGCGCGTCGAGAGACCAGGACGCAGGATGCGGGATCCCGGCGAGCGGGCCGTGGACGGGGACAGTCCGGTGCGCGGCGGGTCGAAGAGCCTCCGGCGCAGGCGGATCCGATCGCCGCGCACGACCGGCTCGGCGCTCCGCCCGCCCTCCCCGAGAACGGCCTGCGCGTGGTCGCCCTCGGCGGCATCGGCGAAATCGGCCGCAATATGACGGTTTTCGAGTACGGCGGCCAACTGCTGATCGTCGACTGCGGCGTGCTGTTCCCGGAGGACCAGCAGCCCGGTGTCGACCTGATCCTGCCGGACTTCCGCCCCATCGAGGACCGGATCGCCGACGTCGTGGCCGTCGTGCTCACGCACGGGCACGAGGACCACATCGGGGCGGTGCCGTTCCTGCTGCGGCTGCGGCCCGACATCCCGGTCGTCGGCTCGAAGTTCACCCTGGCGCTGGTCGCCGCGAAGTGCCGGGAACACCGCCTGCACCCGAAGCTCATCGAAGTGACCGAGGGGCAGCACACCGCGCACGGCCCGTTCGGCTGCGAGTACTTCGCCGTCAACCACTCCATTCCCGACGCGCTCGCCGTCGCCATCCGCACGCCGGCCGGCGTCGCCCTGCACACCGGTGACATCAAGCTCGACCAGCTTCCGCTGGACGGGCGGCTCACCGACCTGGCCGGATTCTCCCGGCTCGGTGACGAGGGCGTCGATTTGTTCCTGGTGGACTCCACCAACGCCGAGGTCCCCGGCTTCGTCACGCCGGAGCGGGAGATCGGCGGCGTGCTGGACTCGGTGATCGGCAAGGCACGCGGCCGGGTCATCGTCGCGTCCTTCGCCAGTCACGTGCACCGCATCCAGCAGGTCGTCGACGTGGCCCAGAAGTACGGGCGGCGGGTGTGCTTCGTCGGCCGCTCGATGGTCCGCAATATGCAGATCGCCCAGGATCTGGGCTATCTCACCGTGCCGGAGGGCGTGGTCGTCGACCTCGACGTCGCCGCCACCTTGCCCGGCCATCGCTTGGTGCTGATCTCGACGGGTTCGCAGGGCGAGCCGCTGTCGGCGCTGTCGCGGATGGCGCGCGGCGACCACCGGCAGATCAACATCCGCCCCGACGACCTGGTGGTGCTGGCCTCCTCGCTCATCCCGGGGAACGAGAACTCGGTGTTCGCGGTGGTCAACGGCCTGGCTCGGCTCGGAGCCACGGTGATCACCCAGCAGAACGCCAAGGTGCACGTCTCCGGGCACGCCTCGGCGGGCGAGCTGCTGTACCTGTACAACGCGGTGCGTCCGACCAACGCGATGCCGGTGCACGGCGAGTGGCGCCACCTGCGTGCGAACGCGGCGCTGGCGGTGGCGACCGGGGTGCCGCAGGAGCGGGTGGTGCTCGCCGAGGACGGCGTGGTGGTCGACCTGGTCGACGGCATAGCCTCGGTCGTCGGACGGGTGCCGGTGGGACACGTCTACGTCGACGGGCTTTCGGTAGGCGACGTCGGGGAATCGACGCTGTCGGACCGGCTGGTGCTCGGCGAGGGCGGTTTCATCGCCATCACCGTCGCCATCGACGAGACCACCGGCAAGGCGGTGAGCACGCCGGAGCTGAGCGGACGCGGCTTCTCCGACGATCCCACCGCACTGGTCGATGCGGCCGAACTGGTGGAAGCCGAACTGCTGCGGCTGGCGGGCGAGGGCGTCACCGATACCCACCGCATCGCGCAGGGCGTGCGCCGCGTAGTGGGCCGTTGGGTGGCCGATACCTACCGTCGTCGTCCGATGATCGTGCCGACGGTGATCGGCGTCTGACCTTCCGCACAGCGAAAAGCGCCGGGCAGCCCAGCTGCCCGGCGCTTCTCACGCGGTAGCGGCTTACTCCTGGCAGGCCGCGGACTCGATCTTCGCGCTCTTGACGATGTTGCAGGCGAAGGTGTGGTCGACCTTCCACTGGCCGCCCTCGGACACGAATTGGATGAACGCGCTGTCCACCGGGGTGCCGTCGATGGTGACCTTGGCGTCGGCCTTGAGCTTGCCGTCCTTCGGGTCGCCCACGTTGGTGACCTCGACGGTGACCTTCTGCTTCTTCGCGGCGTCGACGAGGTTGGCGACCAGATAGGGATCCTGCTCGGCGGCCTGGATCCAGCTGATCTTCTCGGTGTTCGGCACGTTCGGGTCGAACGCCTTCTGCAGCCGCTCGTTGAGCTGCTGCGTGGTGGGCTTCGGCAATACGGGCGAGGACGGCGTGGTCGGCGCGGAGCCTGCCTCCTTGTCGCCCTTGCCCGAGCCGCCCTCCAATTCACCCGCGGGGTGCCCGGGAGCGGCGCTGGTGCTCGGGGACGAGGAGTCGTCGTTGGAGGCGCAGGCGGTCAACGAGCACGCCAGTGCGGTGAGGACGACGGCCACGGTGGTCCGGAAAGTGCGGTGCTTCACGTTGTTTCCTTCTCGAATTCCGGGCGTCAGCCGTGGTTGGACGTGCAGTTCCAGTGCACGATGTAGGCATCGGAATCGTTGTGCGCCAAGGCCTGGCCCTGCGCGCTGCGCCGCGACGACGCGTACCCCCAGCTCCAGGTGCCGGTGCCGCTGGAGTACGCCACGGCGCCGCAGCCGTTGCGGAACCAGACCACCGACTGGCAATCCCCTGCGCCACAAGAGTTGATCGCGCGTTGCTCCGCGGCAGCCGAGTTCGGGTAGTCGTAGGAGTACCCGATCAGACCGGTGGAGGTGGACAGCGCGATCGCGCCGTAGTTGTTGGTGTAGGCATTCGCGGCAGGCGCGCTGACAGCCAGCGCGGCACCTACCGCCGCGAGCGCGGCCACACCGGTAGCAAACTTCTTCACGAGGATTTGCCCCTTCTTGTCATTGGCCCACGACCCGATGGACCGAGTGACAAGGTACAGAGCCGATTCTCATTACGCTAGCCGGAGATTTCCCGGCAGGGAGAGCCGCGAATGCCATGCTATGGATGCACGTCGATCGGCGTGGCGCCAAGTGTGGCCCACGGTCAGCTGCCTCGCAACCCGGAGGCGGAACTCACGCTGCCTTTTTGTGCGGTGAAAACCGCTGAACCGCAAGGTCGTAACGATCCGGTTCCGGATGAGGCCGAGGTGCGGCAGTGCTTCGGTTTCCGCGGTCGGCCGCGCGCTGCGGTCAGATCCCGGTGGGGGATCGGCTGGTGGCGCGGCGGTTGCGGTGATCGCGGTGCGTCGCGCCGCGCGGCGGCATGGCCGAGCGGTCGGTATGTTCAGGGTGTGACTATGGCACAGCGGGAACGCCGGGGAGTCGTCGAGGCGATGGAGGCCGCGGGACCGGACGCGCGGACGCTCTGCGGTGCGTGGACGGTGCGGGACTTGGCCGCGCACTTGGTGGTTCGCGAACGGCGGCCCGACGCCGCGCCGGGCATCCTGCTGAAGCCGCTTGCGGGGTATCTCGAGCGCGTGCAAGCGAAGGCGGCGGGCAAGCCGTTCCCCGAACTGCTGGAGCTGGTGCGTACCGGCCCACCGTGGTGGTCGCCGCTGCGACCGGTCGACGCCGTGGTCAATCTGTCGGAGATGTTCGTCCATCACGAGGACGTGCGCCGCGCCGAGCCCGGTTGGCAGCCACGTGAACTGCCCGCGGCCGACGAGGAACAGCTGTGGTCGGTGCTGCGCAAGATGGCCAGGATGGCCTACCGCAAGGCGCCGGTCACGGTGGAGCTGGCGACGCCGGACGGCAGGCGCACGGTGGTGCGGTCCGCCGCCGAGGACGTCGTCACGCTGACCGGCAAGCCGTCGGAACTGGTGTTGCATGCCTTCGGCCGGGACGAAGTGCGGCTGGAGACCGCCGGATCTCCCGAGGCCGTTCGGGCGGTACTCGAGTCCGACCGGTCGTTCTGATTTCCGCGCCGCCATCCCGTCGCGCGGGACCGGGGGATCGGCGAAAAGCCGCCAGAGGCGCAACGGCGCCAGTGTTGCGGATGGTCCGGATGGGGCGATTGCGGCTAGCCTGGGGCCATGGCAGGTAAGTCCCGCAGCACCACGACCAGTCGGGCGCGGGCGGGATCGGCGCGGGGGAGGACCACTGCGGCGCGGTCTCGCGCGGCCACGCCCCGCACGGCCACGCCCCGCACAGCCACGCCCAGGGCGACCGCCACGCCCCGCCGACGCGCCACCGCCGCCCGGCGCCCGGCGCGCCGTCCGTCCGACACGGCTCCGCTGACGGTGATCACCCGGGGTATCGGCAGCGGCTGGACCATGCTGGCCCGCGGGCTCGGCGCCACCACACGCGCCCTGAGCCGTGCGGGCGAGATCGAACACGGACATCGGCGCGACGGCGTAGCGCTGGCGCTGATCGCGGTGAGCGCCGTGATAGCGGCGGCGGTCTGGTTGTCGGCAGGCGGTCCCATCGGCCACCTGGTCGAGGACGTGATCCGTGCGATCTCCGGATCGGCCTCCGCATGCCTGCCGTTCGTCGCCTCCGGAATCGCCGTCGTCCTGATGCGCACCGAACCGCGCCCCGAGATCCGGCCGCGGCTTGTGCTCGGCGGCCTGCTGATCGGCCTGCCCGTCCTCGGGCTGTGGCACATCGCCGCGGGCGCCCCCACCGACGCGCACGGGCGTTCCCGCGCAGCCGGTTTCGTCGGCTTCGTGACCGGCGGGCCGCTGACCGACGGCCTCACCGCCTGGCTCTCGGTCCCGATCCTTTTGCTGGCCATCGTCTTCGGCGCGTTGCTGGTGACCGGGACGACGGTGCGCGAGGTCCCCGCCAAGCTGCGGCGCTACCTCGGCACCGAGACAGGTGGCGACGAATACGGCGAATTCGACGGTGAGCGCAGGGACTACGACCCGGCCGACTACGACGCCGACGGATTCCCGGTGCATCGCGCCACCGCCAAGCGGCGCGGTCGCACGCCCGCGGAGAACTACCCGCCCGACGAGTTCGGCGATCCCGACGCGGTCACCGAGTCGCTGGGCGAGCCCCCGCTGCGCGACGCCAAGCAGATCGGGGCCGAGGAACCCGCGCCGAAACCGAAGCCGAAGAAGCAGCGTCCCGCCGCGGTGGTGGAGGATCAGACGCCACCGCCGCCGAAGCAGCTGGAGTTCGTCACCGACCGTGAGGTCGAAGGCGACTACACGTTGCCGCCGTTGTCGCTGCTGACCGACGGGGATCCACCGAAGAAACGCAGCGCCGCCAACGAATCGATGATCGAGGCGATCACCGAGGTGCTGGTGCAGTTCAAGATCGACGCCGCGGTGACCGGGTTCGTGCGCGGCCCGACGGTGACACGCTACGAGGTCGAACTCGGGCCCGGCGTGAAGGTGGAGAAGATCACCGCGCTCGCGCGCAACATCGCCTACGCCGTCGCGACCGAGAACGTCCGGCTGCTCGCGCCGATCCCCGGCAAGTCCGCCGTCGGCATCGAGGTGCCCAACGCCGACCGCGAGCTGGTCCGGCTGGCCGACGTGCTCAAGGCGCCCTCCACGCGTACCGACCACCATCCACTGGTGATCGGTCTGGGCAAGAACATCGAGGGTGAGTTCGTCTCGGCGAATCTGGCCAAGATGCCGCACCTGCTGGTCGCCGGTTCCACCGGTTCGGGTAAGTCCAGCTTCGTGAACTCGATGCTGGTGTCGCTGCTGCAGCGGGCGACGCCGGACGAGGTACGGATGATCCTGATCGATCCGAAGATGGTGGAACTGACGCCGTACGAGGGCATTCCGCACCTGATCACGCCGATCATCACCCAGCCGAAGAAGGCCGCGGCCGCCCTGGCCTGGCTCGTGGAGGAAATGGAGCAGCGCTACCAGGACATGCAGGCCAACAAGGTGCGCCACATCGACGACTTCAACAAGAAGGTGAAGTCGGGGGCGATCACCGCGCCGCTGGGCAGCGAACGGGTGTACCGGCCCTACCCGTACATCCTCGCCATCGTCGACGAGCTGGCCGATCTCATGATGACCGCTCCGCGCGACGTGGAGGACGCCATCGTCCGCATCACGCAGAAGGCTCGTGCGGCCGGCATCCACCTCGTGCTGGCCACGCAGCGGCCATCGGTGGACGTGGTAACCGGTCTGATCAAGACCAACGTGCCCTCCCGGCTCGCCTTCGCGACCTCCTCGCTGACCGACTCGCGCGTCATCCTCGACCAGCCCGGCGCGGAGAAGCTGATCGGCATGGGCGACGGCTTGTTCCTGCCGATGGGGGCGGGCAAGCCGACCCGGTTGCAGGGTGCGTTCATCAGCGACGAGGAGATCCACGGCGTCGTCGACTTCACCAAGAACCAGGCGGAGCCGGAATACCAAGAAGGCGTCACCGCCGCGAAGGCGGGCGAGAAGAAGGACGTCGACCCCGATATCGGCGACGATCTCGACGTCTTCTTGCAAGCGGTGGAACTCGTGGTCACCTCGCAATTCGGGTCCACCTCCATGCTCCAGCGCAAGCTGCGCGTCGGCTTCGCCAAGGCAGGACGGCTGATGGACCTCATGGAGACCCGGGGCGTGGTCGGCCCGAGCGAGGGGTCCAAGGCGCGCGACGTGCTGGTGAAACCCGATGAACTGGAAGGGTTGCTGTGGTCGATCCGCGGCGGCGGGGACGGCGGCGACTCCGACGAGTCGGAGTGATCCGGCTGGTTCCCTCGGCGAGATTCGAACTCGCATCTACCGGAATCTAGGTCCGGCGCCTCTACCGATTGGGCTACGAGGGATCGGTCGGGGTTCCAACCTGAAGGATTGACGGACGGAGGGATTCGAACCCCCGGTCGGCGGTTTTGGAGACCGCTGCTCTACCGGCTGAGCTACGTCCGTTCGCACGAAAAAGGGGTCGCTCCTGGCGATTCGCCGCGGAGTGACCCCTTTCGATACGGTCTGCGAAAGACACGTTCAGGGGCGGCTCCGCGCGGCTCGCCAGGAGACGGACCAGGCCGATAGCGCGGCGCCGGTGCGCGAGACATCGCTCGGCGACACCTGTCGCTCCGCCGTCCCGGTCATCGTCTCGCCTTCCTGTGGTCTGATCTTCGCCGGCTCAGAAGGTAACACCGGATGTCGGTGTTGGGAACCGCTTTTCCCTAGCCGAAGACCCTACCCGGTCAGTTCTTCCGTGCCTGAAGGGTATAGCTCAACGGTAGCCTTTCCGGGTGCCGGGTCAGCCGCCATTCACCGTCCCGGCCCGTTGTCATCAGGCCGGGCAGCGCGTTCCACGGAACACTGCGATGTTCGACCAGGCCGGTCAGCGTGAGGTCCGCCGCGGCAGCGCGGTCACGACCTCGCCGAGAGGTTCCATTCGTGCGTGGTGGTCCGGCTGAACCAGGCGTCGGTCTCGAAGTAGGCGGTGCGGTAGTCGTCGGCCACGAACGTCGACGGTGGCACGAACGGCCGGGTGAACGCATGTGGAATTATGGTCGGCAATCACCTCGCTATCGCGCAGTAACGGACAAATCGGGCATTATGGACATCATGTTCCTCGATCGGCACGCCGCATGCACGTAACCGCACTCGAATGGGGGATCACCGTCGTGGTGATCCTCGGCCTGTTCGTCTTCGACTTCTACGCCCACGTGCGCACTCCGCACGAGCCGACGTTCCGGGAATCCGGCTTCTGGTCCGGGGTCTACATCGGGCTGGCGCTGCTGTTCGGCGGCGTGGTCGCCTGGCAGTGGGGTTCGACCTACGCCGGGGAGTACTACGCGGGTTTCGTCACCGAGAAAGCGCTCTCGGTCGACAATCTGTTCGTCTTCCTGATCATCATGTCCACCTTCGCGGTGCCGCGGATCTACCAGCAGAAGGTGCTGCTGATCGGCATCGTGCTCGCCCTGGCCATGCGCGGCGCGTTCATCGCCGTCGGCGCGGCCGCGATCGGCGCATTCAGCTGGGTGTTCTACCTGTTCGGCATGTTCCTCGTCTACACCGCGGTCAAGCTGCTGCGCGAGAGCGGCCACGAGGTCGAGGTCGAGGAGAAACGAGACAGCCGGATCGTCGCACTGGCCAAGCGGGTCCTGCCGACCACCGATGAATACGACGGCGACAAGCTGGTGACCAGAGTGGACGGACGCCGGGTGGTCACGCCGTTGTTGCTGGCGCTACTGGCCATCGGGTTCGCCGACCTGCTCTTCGCGCTGGACTCCATCCCAGCCATCTACGGACTGACCGAGCAGCCGTACCTGGTCTTCACCGCGAACGCGTTCGCGCTCATGGGCCTGCGGCAGCTGTACTTCCTGATCGGCGGATTGCTCGACCGGCTGGTGTACCTGTCCTACGGACTGGCGGCGATCCTGGCGTTCATCGGCATGAAGCTGGTGCTGCACGCCCTGCACGAGAACACGTTGCCGTTCGTCAACGGCGGCGAGCACGTCGCGGTCCCGGAGATCTCCACGTCGGTCTCGCTGGGTGTGATCCTGGTCATCCTGGTGGTCGCGACGGTCGCCAGCCTGCTCCGCACGCGGGTCCGAGCGGACCGGTAGCCGCTCAGGGCGCGAAGGCGCCGAAGACGGGAGCCCATTCCACGGCGCGGACCTCGTCGATGAGGTTCGCGCGGGCGAACGGGTCCTGGGCGAGCAGGTCCTTCAGCTGTCCCGCGTCCGGCGAGCGGAAGAGCAGCAGCGCTCCGGACCCGTCCGGGTACGGACCGCTGCTCAGCAGGGTGCCCGACTCGAGCAGCCCGGCCAGCCAGGCTCGGTGCTCGGGTCGGTGGACGTCGCGGTCTGCGGCGGTGGCCTCGGAATAGGCGTAGTGGACGGCGAAGATCGGCACGGGTATCGCTTCCTGTGGGTTGGGCTCAGAGCGTCAGCAGCATCCGAGTATTGCCGAGAGTGTTCGGCTTCACATAGCTCAAGTCGAGGAACTCGGCCACGCCGGTGTCGTAGGAGCGACACATCTCGGCGTACACCTCGGCGGTGACCGGCGTGCCGTCGATCTCGACGAAGCCGTGCCTGCCGAAGAACTCCACCTCGAAGGTCAGCACGAACAGCCGTTCCAGCTCGAGTTCGCGCGCCACCGCGACGAGACGTTGCACGATGAGCTTGCCCACACCGCTGCCCTTGACGTCGGGATGCACCGCGACCGTGCGCACCTCCCCGAGATCGGCCCACAGCACGTGCAGCGCGCCGCAGCCGACCACGCGGCCGTCGAGTTCGGCGACCCAGAATTCCTGCACCGCCTCGTAGAGGGTGACCAGGTTCTTCTCCAGCAGGATGCGGCCGGCGTAGACGTCGACGAGGCGTTTGATCTCGGGCACGTCGGAGGTTCGCGCGCGTCGGACGACCGGGAGGGAGCTCTGCGCGGCCGAAGCCGCGCCCGGATACGCGTCGCTGGTCGAACCACCTAGTGGTCCCCGAGAGGTCATGGGGTGCACAGTAGTCGGCTCGGCTACCGATAGTCTGAACGTGTGCCGCAGATCCACTCGTCCAACTCACCGCATCGCGCCGGGCGGCGCGGCGGTCCGACGAGGCGGCCGTGAGCGAGCCGATCGCCGGTGAGGCGATGGCATGAGCGTGCAACCCGACGAGACGGACCGCCCCTGGAGCGCGCCCGCCCCGATCCGTCCCGGCTTCGCGCCCGCGCAGGCCGAGAGCGGCCCTCCGCTGCTGAACATCGCGAACGTGCTCACCATGTTGCGCATCGCGATCGTGCCGCTGTTCGTCGTCGCGCTGTTCGCCGGAGATGGTCACCAGACCGGTTGGCGGATCGCCGCCGCGGCGCTGTTCGGCCTCGCCGCGATCACCGACCGGTTCGACGGGCAATTGGCTCGCAAATACGGGTTGGTGACCGATTTCGGCAAACTGGCCGATCCCATCGCGGACAAGGCGCTGATCGGGTCCGCGGTGATCGGCTTGTCCGTGCTCGGCGACCTGGCCTGGTGGATCACGTTGGTGATCTGCGGCCGGGAGATCGGCGTCACACTGCTGCGTCTGATCGTCGTGCGGCGCGGAGTCATTCCCGCAGGGCGCGGGGGAAAGCTCAAAACACTGGTCCAGTCGGTGGCCATCGCCATGCTCCTGCTGCCGCTGTCGGGCTGGGTCGCCGGTATCGGCATGCTGCTGATGTATGTGGCGGTCGCGCTGACCGTGGCCACCGGCCTCGACTACGTCGGTCAGGCGGCCCGGGTGTGGTTCGCGGGCGGCCCGGGGCGGAACCGCGGCGCATGAGCGATCCGCTGGTCGCCGACGTGCCCGCCATCGATCTCGTTCGTGCGCTGGTGACTGTGCGGCAAACGGTAGCCACCGCGGAATCGCTGACCGCGGGTCTGCTCGCCGCGACCATCGCCGGGGTACCGGGCGCCAGTGCCGTGCTGCGCGGCGGGTTGGTGGTCTACGCCACTGACCTCAAGCACAGCCTCGCGGGTGTCGACGCGGAGGTCCTCGCGGCCGAAGGCCCGGTGGCGGCGAGCACCGCCGAACAGCTGGCCGTCGGCGCGCGCACGCGCTGCGGCGCGGACTGGGGTGTGGGGCTGACCGGCGTGGCGGGCCCCGATTCCCAGGACGGGCACCCGGTCGGCACGGTCTTCCTCGGACTGGCCGGTCCCGGGCACACCGAAGTGATGCGGTTGAAACTCCCCGGCGACCGGTGGACGATCAGAATCGGTGCGACGCGCACGGCGGTGGCGGAATTGCTGCGGTGTGTGCGGGAGGCGGGCACGGACCCGGCCGACCGCGTCGGGCGGAGCGGCTGAGGTGCTTCCGGCGGGAACCATCCACCCCGGTTCCGACGTTGTGCCAGAAAGAACGGCATGCGTGGGGTCGGCGATCGCGTCGGCCCCGCGACCGGGAGCGAAGGAGAACGAGATGACGCTGCTGCGAGAGGCGATCGGGGACAGTCTGCGGCGTGCGCGTCTCGCCCAGAGCCGGACCTTGCGCGAGGTGTCGACATCGGCGCGAGTGAGTCTCGGCTATCTCTCCGAAGTCGAGCGGGGTCGCAAGGAGGCCTCCAGCGAACTGCTTGCCGCCATCTGCGAAGCGCTGGACGTCCCGCTGTCGCGGGTGCTGTGGGATGTGAGCACGATCATGGCCGGTGTCGACGCGGCGACGGCCGGCGCGCCCGCGGACGAGGCCGCGGCCGCCGCGGCCGAGCCGGAGCGGACGGCGGCCGAGTCCGCCGCGCAGGCCGAGTCCGCATCCGCGGCGGCAACCATGTCGGCCGACGCCGCGGCGCGGCCGCTGCCGCTGGCGGAGGACACCCGGATCGTCATCCCGGCTCCGCGATCGGACATGTTGGTCCTGGTGAAAGGTGCGTGACCGGCGACGAGTTGCGGCCACGGCGGCAACGCTGCGGGCCGGTGCGGAAAGCGGATAGATTCTCCGTAGGCGTCGGTTGGGCCGGGTTCGCCCGGCCCTGGTGCCACATGGTGGAGGATAGGCACATATCGGGTGCGTGACGGTCGCGCACTGGAGTCGCGCCGGAGCGCGGCATGTCAGATGGAGGCGGGATCAATCGATGGCTAATCCGTTCGTCAAGGCCTGGAAATACCTGATGGCCCTCTTCGACGCGAAGATCGAGGAGCACGCGGATCCGAAGGTCCAGATTCAGCAGGCTATCGAGGAAGCCCAGCGGCAGCATCAGGCCCTTTCGCAGCAGGCCGCCTCGGTCATCGGCAACCAGCGTCAGCTGGAGATGAAGCTGAACCGGCAGCTGGACGAGGTCGAGAAGCTCAACGCCAACGCACGTCAGGCCGTCCTGCTGGCCGATCAGGCCACCGCGGCGGGCGACACCGAGAAGGCGATCCAGTACACCAACGCCGCCGAGGCGTTCGCCGCGCAACTGGTCACCGCCGAGCAGTCCGTCGAGGACCTGAAGGTCCTGCACGACCAGTCGCTGCAGGCGGCCGCCCAGGCGAAGAAGGCCGTGGAGCAGAACGCGATGCTGTTGCAGCAGAAGGTCGCCGAGCGCACCAAGCTGCTCAGCCAGCTGGAGCAGGCCAAGATGCAGGAGCAGGTCTCCGCCTCGCTGCAGCAGATGGATTCGACGCTGTCGGCGCCCGGCAGCACGCCGAGCCTGGACGCGGTGCGCGAGAAGATCGAGCGCCGCTACGCCAACGCGCTGGGCGCAGCGGAACTCGCGCAGAATTCGGTGCAGGGCCGCATGCTCGAGGTGCAGCAGGCCAGCATCCAGATGGCCGGGCACAGCAAACTGGAGCAGATCCGCGCGTCCATGCGCGGGGACCAGTTGCCCGCCGGTGGCGCCCAGCCCGCCATCAATCCGGCACAGGCGGGTTCGGCACAGCCGCAGATGAACAAGGGACAGGCCGCGCAGCAGTAGCCGCCTCCGGGTGTTCGGCGAACACGTGTCGGTGGGGGCTGGTTCACTGGAGGACAAGGCGTGGGGACCCGACCGGCCGGCCGTCGGCCGAGTCGGGTCCCGGTCTGTCCGATGTGTGCAACCGGTGGGAGAGAAGGTATGAGCGGCAGTGCATTTCGCGAGCGTCGGCCCGAAACGCGGCGCCTGCGCGGGACGGCGATGATCCGGGCCCAAGCCGCGCTCGCGCCACAGCCGGGCAGCCTGCCGGACAGTCTTCGCGAAGTCGGTGAGAACGCGCTCGTCGCCGTGCGGCGCTGGGCCGATCCACGGGAGCGGGAGCTGCGCCGCCGCCGCAGGGCCCGCCGCCGCACCTTCCAGCTGGGCACGGTGTCCGGCCTCACCACAGTGGGAACCGTTGGCCTCGTCGCCCTTTCGGCGCCGGTGTGGGCCGTGGTCGTGGTCGGCGGCGGCGCGGTGGCACTGGTCACCGGCGCGGCGCTGAGCACTCGTCGCTATCTGCGACTGCGGGGAGCGCCGCTGCCGCATGCGGCGTTCCTCCCGCGTAAGCAGCCACCGGTATGGTCGAACGCCCGGCCGTCGATCGCGCGTCTGGTGCGCGCGGAGAAGGCCTTGCACGGCTTGGGCGTTCAGATCGCCCGCTCGCATCGGCTGCCCCCGGACGAACTGGCCGACATGCTCGAGACCGCCGCCTCGGGCGCGGCGGCGCTCCATGCGCTGGCTGCCGACATCACGGCGATGGAACAGGGGCTCGGGGCCATCGGAAGCGCGAATTCGCCCGCGGCGGTGGCGCTCACCGAGAATCTGCGGCTGATCCTGGCCAGGCTCGACGCGGGCGTCACGGAGTACGAGCAGGTGGTGGCCGCGGCGGGCCGGATTCTCGCGGTGCCGGAGACCACCGTGGTGCGGCACAACTTCGACACCATCGTGGCGGATCTGCGCCACGCCTCCGACCGGCTGGACGGGTGGGCGCAGGCCCTCATCGAGGTGGCCGACAAATCGGTGCCCGCGTCGCCGCGGCCACCGATCTGATCCGGGCCGGTCAGCTCGGCCGGTCCCGGCGGCGAAGTTCCTCGGCCCTGGCCCGAAACGCCGCGCCGACGAGTTCGCGGCTCTCGGCCATGAGGTCGAGCACTTCCCACGACGCTTTGCGGGCGGCCGATCCGACGATTCCCGCGATCGCCGAACCGTGCCGCCGGGCCGCGGCCGCGAGTTCCTGTGCCAGCTCGTTCGTCTGTTCCATCGGGGTCCCGGCCGTCAGAGGAGATTCAGTGCATGACTGTGTGCTGATTGGGGTGTCTGCGTCATTGGATCATCCCTTCCCTGTTGTCGCGCAGCGCCGTTTGGCGTTGAAGATCAGAGTACATCCGTGCACTGAAGTCGCATCGGTCTCGACCGCGCCGGGGGATCCGGCGCACGCCTGAGCACTCGCGTCCGCATGGAGCGGTCGTGTGGGCGCGGCGCTCGAGCGGTCGGTAGGCTGCGGCGATGCGGTTTCTCTCGACTCGCGAACGCGACGGTGGGGTGATCGGAATGACGAGCAGCCTGGATCGCTGGCTGGTCGGCCGCAGTGCGCGCGTGCGTGCGACTCCTGCGGACCGGGCATTGAAGGCATTGAGCACCGCCGCCGACAAGAGTCGCTTGTGGATGGCGCTCGGGGCGGTCCTGTTCGTCGCCGGAGATCGCTCGGCCCGGCGCGGCGCGGTGCGCGGGTTGCTCGCGCTGAGCATCGCCAGCGGCGTGGCCAACGGTGTGGCCAAGCCGCTGTTCCCGCGCCGTCGTCCGCCGGACGAATCCGTTCCGTTCGTGCGCAGGCTGGTCGCGCCGCCGGTCTCGTCATCGTTCCCCTCCGGGCACGCGGCCTCCGCCGCGGCCTTCGTGACGGGCTTGGCGCTGGAATCGCCCGCGGCGGCCGTCGCGGTGGCCCCGGTCGCCGCCGCGGTGGGATATTCGCGTGTGCACATCGGCGTGCACTGGCCCTCCGATGTGGTCGCGGGCGCGCTGTTCGGTAGCGCGGTCGCGCTGGTCACTCGGCGGTGGTGGGCGGTGCGCGACGACGAACCCGCCGCGCTCGGTCCGGTCGAACACATCGACCCGCTGCCGAAGGGCGCCGGATTGCTGCTGGTCGGCAATCCGCACGCGGGATCGGGCGATGGCGACGACGCGCTCGCCGACCTGCGTGAGCGACTGCCCGCCGCCGAGGTGCTGGAACTGGGCGGCGACGATTTCGAGGAGCGGGTCGACGAACTAATGAGGCGCGACGACCTCCGCGCTCTCGGCGTCGTCGGCGGGGACGGAACGGTGTCGGCCGTCGCGGAGTACGCGGTCCGTCACCGGTTGCCGCTGGCGGTATTCGCGGGTGGCACGCTGAACCACTTCGCCAGGGACGCCGGAGTGGAGCGGACCGACGTGACCGTCGCCGGGCTGGAAGCGGGCGAAGCGGTGCGGGTCGACGTGGCGGGTGTCTGTTTGGACGGCGCCGAGCAGCGCACCTTCGTGAACACCGCCAGTCTCGGCGGTTATCCCGATTTCGTCCGTGTTCGCGAGCGCTGGGAACGGCGGATCGGCAAATGGCCCGCGGCGGGAATCGCCATGGTGCGCGTGCTGTTCCGCGCCCAGCCGCTGCACGTCACCGTCGATGGCGCCCACACCGCGCTCTGGATGCTGTTCGTGGGCAACGGCACCTACCACCCGGCCGACCAGATCCCCATGTCGCGTCCGGAGTTGCGCGGCGGCACCCTCGATGTCCGTTACCT
Source organism: Nocardia sp. NPDC003999 (assembly GCF_053604885.1). NCBI lineage: Bacteria > Bacillati > Actinomycetota > Actinomycetes > Mycobacteriales > Nocardiaceae > Nocardia > Nocardia sp. NPDC003999. Next base: position 316,467 of record NZ_JBSGIB010000001.1, on the reverse strand, counting down.
GCGCGCCGATGTCCCGTTCTCGCGGCTGCGGCTGGTCTTCGCGACGTTCACCGGCACGCTGGAGTATTCGCCCACCTATCGGCACCGCAGGGTTTCCCGGGTGGATGTGCGGGTCGCCGAGGAGGCGGTGTCGCTGGCCACCGATGGCGAGGTCGACCATCGCGGCAAGGACTTCCGATTCACCAGCGGACCGTCGGCGCTGATGCTGATCAAGCGTGGGCGCGCGGGGAACTCGCAGCGAAATACATAACGAATAGCTATCAGATAGCTGTGTCGTCGCTTCTGGCGCGGCGTGTCGGCGAATTGGGTACTGAGCCTGGTTTGGTCGAGGAATGTACGGGTAGTTGCCATCATGTAGCTGATCATTTCCGGTCTCGTCTGGGGCCGGGCACATGCACTACTGGCAGGAGCACGTCATGCTCGATGTTTCCTACCGTCGATCGCTGCTCGACCAGGACACGCAGCGGCTGGACGTCAGCCGGTATCTGACGTGTGACAGCGCCGAGGACCCGGTGCGGCTGTCGCGCAGAACGCAGCGCGTCGTCGCGAGCCCCGACGTCACGGATCGACCCACCAGCGATTGAACTGCTTTTCCCAGCACGCGCGGTGGACAGCCGCGTTCTGTCGAGCTGCGCATCGCACGGACGAACTGCGGAGGAACCCATGACTGAAATGCTGGAAACGCTCATCGGCAGCTCGGTGTACGGCCCCGAAGGCGAGAAGATCGGCAAGGTCAAACGGGTCTACGTCGACAACAATTCCGGATCGCCCACCTGGATCGCGGTATCCACCGGTCTGTTCAGCGCCGACGCGTTGGTCCCGCTTGCGGGCGCCGAGCATCGCCCCGAGGCGGCCGTGTTGCAGGTGCGAGTCGGTAAGGACGCGGTCAAGGCCTCGCCGCAGCTGGACCACAACGGGCAGATCAGCCCACAGGCCGAGCAGGAACTGTTCGACCATTATCAGATCGATCCGGATCAGTCCGCCTGGGATGTCTACGGCAGGCAGCCGGTGCCGCAGCCGCCGCGCACCCGCCCCGCGATGACCCGCCCGCCGGAGCGGCGAACCGGGGAGCCGGGAGGCGTCGCCACTGCGCGTATGCGGAACAATACGGGTCCGGACGAGGAGACGTTGCGGATGCCGGCGTCCGGCGATCGGTCGCGCATGGGCCTGGATCCGATGGTCGACCCCTACGCGGTCGATACTGCCGATCTCGGTATGCGGGAACCGGATGGCATGCCGCACGACGATCCTCTGGCCGGCGAGTTGCCGGACGCCGAGCCCCGCTGATCGGCTCGTCCTCGACGATGGTGTGCGCGTCCTCCGACGCGCACACCATCGTGGCGTGTTCGGGACGGGAGATCTTCGGTCGGCGGCGAAACCCCGATCGCCGCGCGACAAGCGGGGCGCCGGCCTAAGGGGGAACCCTGATTTACACCCCGAAATGCCTCCCCACCTGGTGATTTCCGCTGATCCAAGTGCCATGCTCGAAGCGGAAACCGACTTCTTGGAGGCATCGAAATGTTGTGGAAGATCATCGGCATCGTCGCGGTCGTCTGGATCGCGCTGGCCGTCATCGGCGCGCTGATCAAAGGCCTGTTCCCCATCCTGGTGATCAGCGCCATCGTGTTCGGGCTGTACCTGCTGTACAAGGCGGTCTCGGGCTCGGACAAGTCGACGGTGAGCAAGCTGTAGCGAGCGGTGCCGCGATGCGGGTGTGATCGACCTCGAAGGGGTTGTGGCAGGCTAGGCGGATGCGAGTAGCCGTCGTCGCAGGGCCCGATCCCGGTCACGCGTTCCCCGCTATCGCGTTGTGCTCGAAATTCCTGGCCGCCGGTGACGAGCCGGTCCTGTTCACCGGTCCGCGGTGGTTCGACGCCGCGCTCGCCGCCGGAATCGGGGTGCGCAGACTGAAGGGCCTGGCGCCGCGACCGGTGGACGACGACGCCGACGCCGGGCAGCGCATCCACGAGCGGGCGGCGCACATCTCTACCGAGATCCTGCCCGAATTGAGCGCCATGCTGCCCGAACTGGTGATCTCCGACGTCCTGACCGCGGGCGGCGGCATGGCCGCGGAACGGCTCGGCGTCCCCTGGGTTGAGCTGTCCCCGCATCCGCTGTACCTGCCGTCGAAAGGGTTGCCGCCCATCGGAAGCGGGCTCGCGCCCGGTTCGGGTCTGCGCGGTCGGGTGCGCGACGGCGTACTGCGCGGCATGACCGCACGCGCGCTGCGGAGCGGGCGTCGCCAGCGGGAGCGGGCGCGCGAGAGCGTCGGCCTGCCTGCGGTCGATCCCGGGCCCGCCGCGCGCCTGATCGCCACCCTGCCCGCGCTCGAGGTACCGCGCCCCGACTGGCCGGAATCCGCCCACGTGATCGGCCCGCTCCTGTGGGAGCCGACCGACGCGATCCTGGACCTGCCGCCCGGGGACGCGCCGCTGGTCATGGTCGCGCCCTCGACCGCGCACACCGGTGTGGCGGGCATGGCCGAGACCGTCCTGCGGGCGTTGGAGGGAACCGGTGTCCGCGTGGCCATTTCGATGCTGGACACGCCGCCCGCCGATCTTCCGCCATGGGCCACGGCGGGGTTGGGGCGGCAGGACGAACTGCTGACCCACGCGTCCGTCGTCGTCGGCGGCGGCGGTCACGGCCTGCTCGCCAAAACGCTGTCCGCCGGCGTCCCGATCGTCACCGTTCCCGGCGGCGGCGACCAGTGGGAGCTGGCCAATCGCGCGGCGCGACAAGGTAGTTCGATCGTCGTCCGGCCGCTTTCACCCGAGGCCGTCCGTGCCGCGGTCGGTGCGATCCTCGCCGACCCGCGCTACACCCGAGCGGCGAGGGAGGCCGCCGCCACGCGCGATTTCCCGGACCCGGTCGCCCTGTGCCACCAGGTCTGTTACGCCGTCCAACCCTGACCGGAGCGGGTGCCGGGCGTGCCCCTGACCAGCGAACGCGGGGGACGGGAGTAAGTTCGGGACGGTGCGGTTGACCGAGTTTCAGGAACTGTTGCACACCGAGTTCGGTGTGGCCCGCGGCGACGCCCTGCTGACCGACCACGTGATCCCGGCGTTGGGCGGGCGCACCGGCGCCGCCGCCATCGAGGCCGGAACCGATCCCCGCGACGTCTGGCGCGCCCTGTGCGCCGAATTCGATGTGCCGAGGACGCGCTGGTGAGCGCCCCCGGGCAGGTGGAGCGCGACGAGCCGCTGTACCGGTTCGACGAGCGGCAGCGGATGATCCCGCACGACCCGGAACGTTTGGCGGTCCGGGTGGCGCAGGCACACCCCGACGACTTCGCGAGCTACCGGCAGACCGGCATCGAATTGATGCTGCTCGGCCGCTACGACGAGGCGCTCGACCACCTCGATCGCGCGCTCGAACTGGTGGACACGGAGCGGCGCCGGATCACCGTGTGGATCAACTTGGGCGACGTCTACCGCTATCGCGGCGACGCGGGCACCGCGGAGACGTTGTACCGCCGCGCCGTGGAACACGCGCGGGTAGCCGCGCCGGAGGTGCTCTCGTTCGCCGTGCAGCACCTGGGCAAGGCGCTCGCCGAACGGAACCACCTGGCCGAGGCGCGCGAACTGCTGGCCGAGGCGATGCGGCTGCGCGTGGTCGAGGGCGATCCCGAGGAGATCGAAGCCACCCGCACCGCGCTGGACACGCTGGGCGAGCTGCCGATTCCGTTGCCGCCCACCGTCGCGGCGTTGTTCGGCGAGGTGCCGAGCTGGTCGGACGAGCACGAGGGCATGAGCGGTGGTGTGGTGCGCGTCGACGGCGCCTACTGGCTCAAACGCGGTCCGAAGGCCGTCGCCGAGTATCGGCGGCTCACCTGGCTGCGTGAGCGCGGGATCGCCGTGCCGGAGGTGACGGCGTTCGAGGACGACGTGCTGGTGCTCGCGGACGTGGGCGCGCCCAGCTTGTCGGCGGGCTCCGGCGGCGCTCACGCGGCCTCGATCGGCGCCGTGCTCGGCGCGCTGTTGCGCCGGCTGCACAGCATTCCGGTCGGCGAGTGCCCGTTCGACGGACGCCTGGACGTCGTGCTGGCGCGGGCGCGCCGCAACGTGGTCGAAGGTCTCGTCGACGCGGACGATTTCGACGACGACAACGCCGGGTCCACCCCCGCGGAGATCCTCGAGCGGCTGCTGGCACAGCGGCCGGAGCGTGAGGATCTGGTGGTGGCGCACGGTGATTTCACCCCGCCGAACGTGCTGGCGAACGGCGTCCTCCTCGATGTCGGCGGGCTCGGTGTTTCCGACCGTTACCGTGATCTGGCGCTCGCCGTCCGCGACCTGCGCGCGGATTTCGGCGAAGCGGAGGTGACGGCCTTCTTCGCGGCCTACGGACTGGCCGAGCCGGACGAGAGCCGCTTGACGTATTACCGGCTGCTCGACGAATTGTTCTGAGCCTCAGGGTTTTCGCGCGTAGTGCCGCGCCGCTTTGGTGCGGTTGCCGCAGGTGGCCATGGAGTGCCAGCGGCGGGTTCCGTTCTTCGAGGTGTCGTAGAAGAACAGCACGCACTCCGGATGCGCGCATTGGCGGATCCGATCGGGTGCGGTGCGCAGCAGCTCCAGCAGATTGTCGGCAGCCAGCCAGCCGGGCAACCAAGCTTGCTCCGGGACGTCCACCAGGTCGGCGGGCCCGGACGCGGTGAGCGCGCGGCGGACGCGGCCGTGTTCCAGCACGTCGTTGAGTCCGGCGGGGGAAGCGTGCACCACCACGTCGTAGATGGCGGTCCGGGCGGTCAGCACCGCGTTCAAGGTGGCTTCGTCGGCGGTCGCGCGATCGGTGAGGCCCGCCGACGCCAGCCAGGTGTGCAGGCCGGTGACATCGGTGAGCAGGTCCTGTGGTCCGTGCTCGATCCATCTCGTGTTCAGCAGATCGAGCGCCAGGGGTTCACCGAGGTGGGGGCGTGGATCGGGCATGCCCGAGGGTACCGAGTGGGCGCCGTCGTCCACGGCCGTCACCTCCTTTCTAACCGTTGAAAATTATTTAGATGGTTGACACCATTGTTCCCGGGTCGGTACGTTCTAACCAGTGAAACCGCATAAGGCGGTTGAATCTTCCGAGGAGGAACTCATGACCACGGTTGCCGCGCCTCAGCTCAGCACCGGGCACATCGGCCTGAACGTCTCGGATCTGGATCGTTCGGTGGACTTCTACCGCCGGGCCCTTGGTTTCGAACAGCTCGCCGCGAGCGCCGACGAGCAGCGCCGTTGGGCCTTCCTCGGTCGCGACGGCAAGCTGGTGGTCACGCTGTGGCAGCAGAGCGGCGGCGCGTTCTCCACCGAAACGCCTGGGCTGCATCATCTTTCGTTCCAGGTCGACAGCATCGACGAGGTACGCGCGGTGGAACGGGTGCTGCGTGAACTCTCGGTCACCTTCGCCCACGACGGCGTGGTGGCGCACGGCGAGGGCGTCGCCTCCGGTGGGATCTTCTTCACCGATCCCGACGGCATCCGGCTGGAGGTGTACGCGCCCAGTGGCGCGGAATCCGCTCCCGCGCCCAGCGGTGCGGCACCGACCTGCGGCTTCTTCTGATCCGGCCGCGTAGCGAAGGGAGTATCGCGATGGAGGCGTTCCACCGCGGGGAGGTCGCCGTGCAGCGCCGGATGGGGCAGGCGGACATCGCCGGACGGGTCGGTCGCATGATCCGCGCCGATATCCCCGCGGTCGCGGCCGAGTTCCTGGCCGAACAGCGGATGGTGGTGCTCGCCGCCGCCGACGCGGCGGGCAGGCTGTGGGCGAGCGAGCTGGTCGGGCAGCCGGGATTCGTCCGAGCGGTGGACGACCGGACCATTTCGATCGGCACCATGCCCGCTGCCGCCGACCCGCTGCACGAAGCGCTGACCCGCCGGTCTCGCGTCGGCATGATCGCCCTGCAACCGCAGCGGCGCAGGCGGATGCGCGTCAATGGGAGGTCCGCGCCGGAGGACGCGGGCGTGCGCATAGTCACCGATCAGGTGTACTCGAATTGTCCCAAGTACATCTCCCGCCGGGACGTCGCGAGCTACACGCCCGGCGCTACGACGCCCGCGGTGCGTCGCGGTGTCGAATTGGATGCCGAGCAGCGGTCCGCGATCGCCTCGGCCGACACGTTCTTCGTCGCGACCGCGGACGAGGAAGGCAACGCCGACGCCTCGCATCGCGGCGGGAATCCCGGCTTCCTGCAAGTGCTCTCGCCTACGCGGCTGCGCTGGCCGGACTATCGGGGCAATTCGATGTTCATGACGCTCGGTAACCTCGCGGTCAACCCCCGCTGCGGGATCCTGATCCCGGACTGGTCCACGGGCGCCACGTTGCAGCTCACCGGCACGGCCGAGTTGGTCTGGGCAGCCGAGACCTTCACGGCGGGCGCGCAGTGCTCCCTCGATTTCACCATCGAAGAGGTGGTCGAGCGATCCACGGGAGCGCTGCGATGGGGCCCTGCCGAACTTTCTCCCGTGAATCCCTGAGACTTCGAGAAAAGGAGTTGTCCCATGCGACCTCCGCTACCCCCGTTCGACGCGGAATCCGCCGAAGCCAAGGTGCGGGCTGCGGAAAACGCCTGGAACACGCGCGATCCCGAACGGGTCGCCGCCGCGTACACCGAAGATTCGGTGTGGCGCAATCGCGACGAGTTCTTCACCGGCCGTGACGCCATCGTCGAGTTCCTCACCAGGAAGTGGTCCATCGAGAACGGCTACGCGCTGCGCAAGGATCTATGGGCCTTCCACGGCAACCGCATCGCCGTGCGGTTCCAGTACGAATGGCACGACGAGTCCGGCCGGTGGTTCCGCAGCTACGGCAACGAGCAATGGGAGTTCGCGCCGGACGGGCTGATCTCCCGGCGTGAGGCCAGCATCAACGATGTCCCGATCGGGGAATCCGAGCGGCGCATCTTCGGGCCACGCGAGCCTGGTGACGAGTCGGTGCTGCCGCAGCGTTAGGGCCGCCGGGGCACGGGAAACGGCGGCGCCCGTCCGGGACGCCGCCGTCTCTTCGTGCCGGATCGCGATCAGGCGGCGACGGCCTGCCGCTCGGCTTCGGGCGATCCGGCGTCCGCGCGCTTCCGGTGGAACAGTCCGAACGCGACCAGTCCGAATCCCATGCCCACCGCCGCCGCGATGCCGAACGCCGCGTCGAGCCCGGCGACGAAGTGCGGCGACGTCATCGGCTGCGCGGCGTCGGCCACCCCGCGGAAGACGGTGCCGAGCACCGCGACGCCGAGCGCTAGGCCCAGTTGCCGGGCAGTGTTCACCGCACCCGCGGCGGTGCCCGCTTGCTCCGGGGCGACCGCCGCCATGCCGACCGAGACCAGCGCGGGCGCGTTGACGCCGATCCCGATGCCGATCACCACGAATCCCGGGATCAGCGCGACCCAGGAGGACTCGGCGCCGACGATCATCAGCAGCCAACTGCCCAGGCCGACCACCACCAACCCCGCGCCGATGGTCCATTTCGGCGCGACATCGTGCAGCAGCCGACCGAAGGCGCCCGCCACCACGAACGCGGTCGCGGCCATCGGGAGCATCGCCAGACCCGCGTGCAGGGGCGACATGCGCAGTTGCTGTTGCAGCCACAGCGAGACCAGGGGAGTGCTCGCGAACGCGGCGAACGTCTGTCCGGACGCGCCGAACAGGGTCGCGCCGAAATCGCGGTTGCGCAGCAGTGCCAAGGGGAACATCGGTGCGGCGCCGCGCGCTTCGACCCAGCCGAAGATCGCGGTCGCGGCGGCGCCCAGCGCGAACGCCGTCACCGCGGCCGCGTCCGTCCAGCCGTGCTCGCCGCCGCGGATGACACCGTAGGTGACCGCCGTCGCCGCGGTCGCGAAGGCCAGCATGCCCGGCAGGTCCACCGCTCGGCCCACGCGCCGCTGGACGGGCGGGAACACGGTGGCGGTCAGCCCGATCGCCAGCACGGCGATGGGCAGGTTGACGAAGAAGATCCAGCGCCACGACAACGCCTCGGTGAGCACGCCGCCGAGCACCACTCCGATGCCCGCCGCCGCACCGGACACCGCGCCCCAGACGCCGAAGGCGACGCCGCGGTCACGGCCGGTGTAGGTGGCGTGCAGCAGCGACAGCGTGGTGGCGAACATGGCCGCGCCGCCGACGCCTTGCAGCGCCCGCGCCGCGACGAGGGCCGCCGCGTTCTCGGCGACGCCGCACCCGAGCGACGCGATCGCGAAGACGACCAGTCCGGCCAGGTAGGCGTGCTTCGCGCCGACCCGGTCGGCGAGCGAGCCGAGCACCAGCAGCAGCGCCGCCAGCGCCAAGGCGTAGCCGTCCACCACCCACTGCAAGCCGGACAATCCGGTGTCCAGATCGGCGGCGATATCCGGCAGGGCGACGTTCACGATGGTGACGTCGATGAGCAGCATCAGCGTGCCGAGGCACGCGGCGAACAGGGGGAGCCATTTCCTCACGGGAGCCTCCACGGCGGATTCGAATGATTTCGACGCCAAGCGTGCGGCAATCGGACGGATCCGCCTAGCCACAGCGGCAATTGCGTTAGATTCCTCCTGTGCGCGACGATGGCCCGAGGGAATCTTCTGATCTGGATGTCCTGGACAAACAGATCGTGCACGCGCTGGTTCACGACGCCCGGATGCCGTTCGCCCGGCTGGGCGGCGCTCTCGGCGTCTCCGAGCAGACGGTGGCGCGGCGTTACCGCGCGCTGCGGCAATGCGGCATCCTGCACGTGGCCGGACAGGTGAACGCGGCGCCGCTCGGTCACGCGCGCTGGGTGCTGCGCTTGAAATCGACACCGGACAAAGCGCTGCGGCTGGCCGAATCCCTGTCCCGGTTCCCGGATCTGAGCTGGGTGACCCTGCTGTCCACCGGCTCCGAGGTGACCTGCGTGGGCAGGCCGCGCTCGATCGAGCGGCGCGACGCGCTGCTGTTGCAGATCCTGCCGCGCGCCCCGCAAGTGCTGGCGCTGACCGCGTACGAGGTCATCCATCGTTTTCCGCTCGACGAGGAGTGGCCGCGCTATCGGCACCTGCTCACCGCCGCCCAGCTCGACGCACTCGGCCCCGCCCGGCCCCGGACCGCGGACGCGGGACCGGACGCACCGGTGCATCTTTCGGCGGCCGACGAGGCGATGCTCACGCTGCTCGGCCGGGACGGGCGCGCTCCGTACGCCCAGCTCGCGGCCGAAACCGGGTGGACAGCGCCGCGAGTCGCGCGGCGCATGGCCGAGCTGACCGCGGCGGGCGTGCTGTACTTCGACGTCGATTTCGCGATCGAGCGGATGGGCTACGGCGTGCGCGGCGCGCTCTGGCTGCGCGTGCGGCCCGCCGATCTGGACGCGGTGGGGCGCGCGCTGGCGACGCACCAGGAGATCGTGTTCGTCGCCGCCACCACCGGGCCGTCCAATGTGTTCGCTTCGATCATCTGCCGCGACACCGCGGATCTCTACCGGTACGTGACCGAGCGCCTCGGCGCGCTGGACGGGATCACCGACGTGGAAGTGACGCCTTCCCTGCGCGTGCTCAAACAGGCGCAGACGCTGCTGGACACCGACCGGATCGCCCTGGTGCGCTGATCGCGCGGCGTTCGCCGGAGAGGGCGCGAGCGGTGTGCTGCGCGCCGGGCGCGTCGCTTGACTCGAACACCTGTTCGTCTAGGCTGGTCGCCAGAACTTGTCGGTGCCGCGCTCTACTGTAGGCGCCAACCACAGAACGAGACTTACCCGTCGAAAAGGGGAGCAGGACCATGGCACCACAGGCGTACGACCGGGACAAGGCGCTCGAACTCGCGCTGGCCCAGGTGGAGAAGAGCTTCGGCAAGGGCGCCGTCATGCGCCTCGGCGAGGAGGCGCGCCAGCCCATCTCGGTGATCCCCACCGGCTCGATCGCGCTCGACGTGGCGCTGGGCATCGGCGGCCTGCCGCGCGGCCGCATCGTCGAGATCTACGGCCCGGAATCCTCGGGTAAGACCACCGTGGCGCTGCACGCGGTGGCCAACGCGCAGGCCGCGGGCGGCGTGGCGGCGTTCATCGACGCCGAGCACGCGCTCGATCCGGACTACGCCCGCAAGCTGGGCGTCGACACCGACGCGCTGCTGGTCTCCCAGCCCGACACGGGTGAGCAGGCGCTGGAGATCGCCGACATGCTGGTGCGCTCCGGCGCCATCGACATCATCGTCATCGACTCGGTGGCCGCGCTGGTGCCGCGCGCCGAGATCGAGGGCGAGATGGGCGACAGCCACGTCGGTCTGCAGGCCCGCCTGATGAGTCAGGCGCTGCGCAAGATGACCAGCGCGCTGAACAATTCCGGCACCACCGCGATCTTCATCAACCAGCTGCGCGAGAAGATCGGCGTGATGTTCGGCTCGCCGGAGACCACCACCGGCGGCAAGGCGCTGAAGTTCTACGCGTCGGTGCGCCTGGACGTGCGCCGCATCGAAACGCTCAAGGACGGCAGCGACGCGGTGGGCAACCGCACCCGCGTGAAGGTCGTGAAGAACAAGGTCTCCCCGCCGTTCAAGCAGGCCGAGTTCGACATCCTCTACGGGCACGGCATCTCCAAGGAGGGCTCGCTCATCGACATGGGTGTCGAGCAGGGCTTCATCCGCAAGTCCGGCTCCTGGTACACCTACGAGGGCGATCAGCTCGGCCAGGGCAAGGAGAACGCCCGCAAGTTCCTGCTGGAGAACGTCGACGTCCGCGACGAGATCGAGAAGAAGATCAAGGAGAAGCTCGGCATCGGCGCCGACGTGACGGCCGATGCGGCCGCGGAGGTGCCCGCCGATTTCTGAGCCGACGCACAGCCGTCGCTCGCCCGGAACGGGTCCGGCCGATTCCGGGCGGCCACGGGCCGACGCGGTGCAGGAGATGCGGCGTCGGCTGGAAGAACTCTTGTCCGCTTCCGGTTCGCCAGACGGTGCCCGGTCCCGCGGACAGGATGCCGAGCTCGTCCGGAGGGCCGAAGGTGGTTCGGTTGCGCCGGACACCATGGGAACTCGGCCGGGCGCGTCCGATCCGCAGCGGGCGCGCCCGGCTGGGTCCCGTCGTGGTCCCCGGGGTGCGCGGGCGCGTATCGGCTCGGCCTCGGCCGACTCCGGTCTCACCGAAGGACCAACGGCCGATCCGGGAGCGGCCGGATCCGAAGCCGGAACGGTCGAACAGGCGAAGGAGGCGTGTCTCCGATTGCTCGCCGTTCGCGCCCGCAGCCGTGCCGAGCTGGCTCAGCGTCTGGCCGCCAAGGGGTACTCGGCCGAAGTGAGCGAACGGGCGCTCGATCGCCTCGGCGAAGTGGGTCTCGTCGACGACGCCGCCTTCGCCGAGCAATGGGTGCACTCCCGGCACACCTTCTCCGGTAAAGGCAAGCAGGCGCTCGCGCAAGAACTTCGGCGCAAGGGCGTCGCGCAATCGGATGCCGTGGCCGCCCTCGACGCCATCACCACCGACGACGAGGAAACCCGCGCCGCCGAGCTGGTCCGCCGCAAATTGCGCTCTCTGCCGCGAGATCTGGACCGGGACAAGATGATTCGCCGCCTCGTCGGCATGCTCGCCCGCCGTGGCTACGGTCAGTCCACGGCGTATCGGGTGGTCAAGGCCGAACTGGCCGATCAGGGGTTCGAGGGCGATCTCGACGAGACCATCGACTGAACTCGCCCATGCGGCTCCCGGCGATCGGAGCCGTGCTTCACCAGGTCGAGGCGTTGTCGTATACCTGAGGCAGTCGAACCAAGCGAGTTGGTGGAAGTTCGTCGGCGGTACCGACCTCACCGGAATCGGCACGGTCACCGCTGCCGAAGCGATGTGTGGTCGTGCGGGGGAGCGCGCACGGTGGGCGCCGACCGGATCCGGCCCGGTGGGGGGAAGCCCTATCCCGCTCACAACTGCGCTCCACGCCGGTCGGCTGTGCGGGATACGGATGGTCGGTGTGCGGCTACTGCTCGGGGTACGGCCCGGCGCAGCCGCCGTGCTAGCGAAAACGCGGGCGACTACGGCGTTTTCGATCGGTTTGCTGATTGTCGCTGCTCGGACAGCCGATCGGGGCCCGGCCCGCGGCGGTCGAGGTCTGTACCCTTCGTACCGCCGCGGCGGAGGTGCAACGCTGCGCGGGTTTCGGGTGCGGCATCGTCGGTCTACACCTCTCCTGTATCGGCGGATAGACCGGCGGCCTCGATACCCGCCACGGCGGCGCGTTCGTCCTCCAAGGAAGTCGCGGCCCCAGTCGAACCGACCGCGCCGAGAATCCCGCCCGCCGAGTCCCGGATGAAGACACCGCCGGGGACATCGAGGATGCGCCCTTCGGCGAGCGCGGCCACCGACGTGAAGAAGGTCGGCGCGGCCGCCGCGCGGCGGGCGATCTCGCGGTTGGAGACGCCGAGGCCGAGCACGCCCCAGGCCTTGGCGATCGCGATCTGTGGTCGCAGGATGCCGGAGCCGTCCTGGCGTTGTAACGCGACGAGATGGCCGCCGGGATCCAGAACCGCCACCGTGAGCGGGTCGAACCCGTGCGCGGCGCCGTAGGCCAGCGCCTCGCTAACGATGAGCGTCGCGCGTTCCAGCGTGATCGAGGTCGTGGTAACCGTCATTTCCTACTCCTGTGTCGAGGACTTTCGGATTGCGTTGGCTACAGGTCAATGCCGCGAGCACGAGCCCCGCACCGGCGACCTGCGGCCAGGTGACGCGTTCTGCGCCGGCCGCGACGGCGAACACCGCCGCCGCCACCGGCACCGCGAACATGAAGACCATCGTTTGCGCCGACCCCACCCGCCGCACGCCCCAGTACCACGCCACGAGGCCGTAAATGGTCACGGCCAGCACGGAAAAGGCCAGTGATACCAGGGTTGTTCCGGAAAGCCTCGGCGCATCGCGCGGCGGTGCCAGTGCGGACGCCGCGGGCAGCAGTACCGCGGCGCCGATCACCGAGGCCCACGCCGTCACCCGCAGGGGGCTGTGATCGACCAGCAGGGGGCGGGTGACGACCGGGTAGGCGCCCCACAGCGCGGACGCGACCAAAGCGGCCAGATCCCCGAGCGCGCGGTTCGGCGCCGCGTGGCCCGCCTCGCGGCCGAGGACGACCAGGACCACGCCTGCCATCGCCACGCACGCGCCGATCAGCACGGCGGCGCGGACGGGCTCACCGCTCAGCCGCGCGAGCAGCGCGGTCCAGAACGGCGACAAAGCGATCAGGATGGCGGACTCGGTGACCGTGGTGAGCACCACCGCGGCGCTGAAGGCCAGCTGATACGCCACGATGCCGATCGCGGCCGACAGCGCCAGCCGCGGCCACCACCGGCGCGCGATGGCGGGCCTGCCCTCCACGGCGCACGCGAGGACCAGCAGCAGTGGCGCGGCCGCGGCGAAGCGGATCGCGTTGAAGGTCACCACGTCCAGTTCGCGCAGACCCCAGCCGGTGACCGTGTAGCTGGCGCCCCATACGGTGCTCACCGAGGCGAGCACCCAGGTCGCGCGATCAAGCCGCACGCGGCACGCTCACCTGATCCAGCACTTGGCGCACCGACTCCAGCGCCGATTGCAGCGCGCCTTGGATCCAGGCGTGCGCGACCGAGAGATGCTCGCCTGCGAAGAACACCCGCGGCGCCGGATGCGGATGCGGTGCGCCGATTTCCGCGAGGTAGCGCGCGTGCTGTCCCGGCGCCAGGTAGGCGAACGCCCCGCCGCCGATGCCGACCTGCTCGTCCCAGGCCCAGTGCACGACGTCGTCGACGACGGCGGTCAGGCCGGGATGCAGCTGTTCGAGCGAGGCGAGCACGATTCTGGTGCGGTCGGTCTCGGGCAGCGCCGCGAACCGCCGGGCGTTGTTCTCCCACAGGTAGGCCGCGGTGAGCACGGCCGGTGCGTGCGAGCGCTCGGGATCCGCCGCACTCCAGCGGGCCGACTCGGGGGCGAGCCGGGCGTTGTCGGACGGGTACCACACCTGCTGGATCGGCAGATCGGTGAAGCTGCCGCCGCCGAAGATCCCGTCGACGTGCTCCCAGTGCCGCGCACGGACGTGGACGAGGGTCTTCGTGCTGCTGGCGTAACTGATGCCGCGGATCGCCTGCCGCTGGGGCGCGGGCAGCGCGGGGGAGATGTCGATCTGATCCAGGCCGGGCGCGGGTACCGCGCAGATCACGAAGTCGACTTCGTCGGTGAACGCCGCGCCGTGCCGCTCGCCGCGCAACCGCACGCCGTCGCCGGTGACGTGCAGTTCGGTGATGCGAGTGGCCAGCCGCAGGCTGCCCGGGCGCAGCGCGTCGGTGAAACCGCGGATGAGCGCATCGGTGCCGTCCACCAGCTCCAGTTGGTCGACATTGAACAACCCGAAGTAATCCACGAGCACTTCCAGCAGCGAGGCGTGCTCGTAGTGCAGCAGCCCGCTGGCATGCCCGATCAAATCCCAGGCGTCCGGCGAGAGGCGTTGCCGGGTGAACTGCCACAGCGAGGTCGCCGCGAGCCGGTCCAGCTCCGGGTCGGCCACGTCACCGGCCAGCAGGGCCTTGCGCCGATGATCGCCGAGACCCTGCCAGGCGGCGCGCAGCAGCCGCTCGAGCACCAGTAGCGGGTCGGTGCGCTCGGCCTCCTCCAGCTGGTAGGCGGGCAGCACCTGTTCCACCTGGGACCTGCGCACCCGACGGCCCCGCAGCAGGTAGTACGCATCCGGATTCGCGTTGACGAAAGGCCTGGTGGCCAAGCCGAACTCGTCGACGTAGTGCAGCGTGCAGTGATGGTTGCCCGGGATCCGCATCGCACCGAGTTCACCGTGGGTGCCGTCCCAGAACCGCCAGGTGCGGACCCGCCCACCGGGGCGTGCCGTGCGCTCATAGACGGTCACGTCCAGACCGTGGCGTTGCAGCTCGTAGGCGGCGGCCAGACCGCTCGCGCCCGCGCCGATCACCGCGACCCGTGCGGGGCCCGCGTTCCCGGGGTGGCGCAGTTCGCCGGGGAAGGAGAAGGACTCGTCGAAGAGAAGGTCGGAGGTACGGCTGGTCATCGATCAACTCCCGCAGGTATGACGCGCTGATGACCGTCCCACCGGTGGAATACCGGGGATCGGCGTATGCCTACGAGATTGACGGGACGCCGCCGAGGGCACGAGTGTTGCGCTCAGCTCGAGCACAACACTCCGGCACCCGTGCGGAATTGCCGCGCGCTAGCCAGTTCGCTTGCGCGGCAAGGTTTCCGCAGCCCGGCTCAGGGCTTCTGGCCGAGGTCGACGCCGGGCGCGGCATCGGTGATGACCGAGTCCGCGGCGAGGACCGCGCCGCCGCCCTTTCCGCGCTTGCGCGCCCGCAGCTGCCGTTCCAGCCTGGTCGCCACCAGCGTCAGCGCGCTGTTGAGCGCGATCATGACGATCGCGATGACGATCAGCGCCGGAATCGTGTTCTGTTCGGCCGCGCCGAGTTGCTGGCCGGAGCGCACGATTTCGACGTAGGTGATCTGGTAGCCCAGCGCCGAGTCCTTGAGCGCGACCACCATCTGTGAGACCAGCGCGGGCAGCATGGCCGTGATCGCCTGCGGCAGCAGGATCAACCGCATCAGCTGGTTCTTGCGCATGCCCAGCGCGACGGCCGCCTCGGTCTGCCCCTTCGGCAGCGAGCGGATGCCCGCGCGCACGATCTCCGCGATGACCGAGCCGTTGTAGACGGTCAGCGCCGTGACCACCGCGGCGAGCGCGAGATCCTCGGACTGGAACACGTCGTACTGGGAGTACACCGCGAACAGGAAGATCATCAGGATCAGCACTGGGATGGCGCGCGCCACCTCGACGACGGTGCCCGCGACCCAGCGCACCACGCGATGGTCCGACAGCCGCAAGACGCCGAAGATCATGCCGATGATCAGCGCGAACACGATGGACAGCAGCGCGGCGACGACGGTGCCGCGCAGACCGGGCAGCAGGTAGGTCGACCAGACCTCCGCCTCCAGGAACGGCTTCCACTTCTCCGCGGTGAATTGCCCCTTGTCGGCGAAACCGCGATAGAGCACCCAGCTCGTCGCGGCCACGGCGACCACGACCAGCAGCGAGTAGACGTTGTTGCGCAGCCTCGCCTTCGGGCCCGGCGCGTCGAACAGGACCGAAGCGCCTGCGCTCATCGGGACACCTCGTATTTCTTGGCCAGCCAGCCGAAGAACAGGCCGGTCGGCAGGGTCAGGATCACGAAGCCGAGCGCGAAGATCGCGCCGATCGCCAGCACCGCGGCCTCGGTTTCGGTCATCTCCGCCATCAGGGTCGCCGCTTCGGCGACGCCGATCGCCGAGGCGATGGTGGAGTTCTTGGTCAGCGCGATCAGCACGCTGCCCAGCGGGGCGATCACCGAGCGGAAGGCTTGCGGCAGCACGACCAGCCGCAGGTTCTGCAGGAAGCCGAATCCGAGCGAGCGGCCCGCCTCGGACTGGCCCATCGGCACGGTGTTGATGCCCGCGCGCAGCGACTCGCAGACGAAGGAGGCGGTGTAGATGCTCAGGCCGACGACCGCGAAGCGGAAGTTGTTCTGGGCCAGCGAGTTCGGGCCCTCGCCGGCGAGGCGCCAGCCCATTGTCGTGTAGAGGCCCAGCGACATGAACACGATGATCAGCGTGAGCGGAGTATTGCGGAAGATGGTGACGTAGGCGGTGCCGACCCAGCGGGCGACCGGCACGGGGGACACGCGCAGCGCCGCGACGACGGTGCCGAGGATCAGCGCGCCGACCGCGGACAGCACGGTCAGCTGGATGGTCACCCAGAAGGCTTCGAGGATTTGGCTGTCGTACCTCGAGATCAGGTCGAACACGGCGGACGCGTTCCTCCGATCGGGTCGCGATGGTCAGGGGAGGTGCGGCGGGTGGCCCGGCCCGGTCGGGGACGGGCCACCCGTGCTGAGGCGAACGGTGCGGACGCTCAGTACCGATTCACCGTCGGCGGCTGCGGGGCCTGGTAGCCCGAGGCGCCGACGGTCGAGTCGAACGCCTTCTTCCAGGAACCGTCGGCGATCATCGCCTCGATCGCGTCGTTGATCTTGTCGCGCAGTTCCTTGTCGCCCTTCTTCGACCCGATGCCGTAGTTCTCGGTGGTGAACGGCTTGCCGACCACCTTGAACGCGCCGCTGCTCTGCGCCGCGTAACCGGCCAGGATGATGTCGTCGGTGGTCACCGCGTCCCAGGATCCGGCGCGCAGGCCCTCGAGGCAGAGCGAGTAGGTGTCGTTGGTCTGCAACTGCGTGTCGGGGAAGTTCTTCTCGATGTTCTGGGCTGGGGTGGAGCCCTTCACCGAGCAGACCTTCTTGCCCTTCAGGTTGTCCGGGCCGTTGATGTCGGTGTTGTCGGCGCGCACCAGCAGCGACTGTCCCGCGACGTAGTACGGACCGGCGAAGTCGACCTTCTCCTTGCGCTTGTCGTTGATCGAGTAGGTGGCGACGATGTAGTCGACCTGTCCGTTCTCGATCAGGGTCTCACGCTGCGGCGACGGCGCTTCCTTGAACGTGATGTCGTTCGGCTGCACACCCAGTTTCCCGGCGACGTACTTGGCCACTTCGACGTCGAAGCCGCTGTAGGACCCGTCCTTGTTCCGCAGGCCCAGACCCGGCTGGTCGAACTTGATGCCGATGGTGAGCTTGCCGTCCTTGGCGTGATCCAGGGCGGACTTGTCGCCGCCGCCGCCACACGCGGTGGCGGTCGCGGCGGCGAGTGTCAGGGCGATCGCCCCGACACCGATGCGCAGAGCGCGATTGATCCTCATCGAGTTCCTTCTCCCTATCCAGTGGGTGTGCTGGCCGCTGTGTCCGGCAGGTCAGTGGCTCAAGATCTTGCCCAGGAAATCCTTCGCTCGCTCGGACTTCGGGGCGGTGAAGAAGGTGTCCGGCGTCGCGTCCTCCACCACCTGGCCGTCGGCCATGAACAGCACCCGATTCCCCGCGCGGCGCGCGAAGCCCATCTCATGGGTGACGACCAGCATCGTCATCCCGTCCTTGGCCAGCGACACCATGACCTCGAGCACCTCGTTGACCATCTCCGGGTCCAGCGCGGAGGTCGGCTCGTCGAACAGCATCACCTTCGGGTTCATCGCCAGCGCCCTGGCGATGGCGACGCGCTGCTGCTGGCCGCCGGACAGCTGCGCCGGGTACTTGTCGGCCTGATCGGCGATGCCGACCCGGTCGAGCAGCTCCATGGCGCGGGTCCGGGCGGCGTCCTTCTTGATCTTGCGGACCTTGACCGGCGCGAGCACGACGTTCTCGAGGATCGTCTTGTGCGCGAAGAGATTGAAGGACTGGAAGACCATGCCGACGTCGGCGCGGAGCGCGGCCAGCGCGCGGCCCTCGGCGGGCAGCGGGACACCGTCGATGGCGATGTCGCCGGAATCGATCGGCTCCAGCCGGTTGATGGTGCGACACAGCGTCGACTTGCCGGATCCCGAGGGGCCCAGCACGATGACGACCTGCCCTTTGGGGACCTCGAGGTTGATGTCCTTGAGTACGTGCAGGTCGCCGAAGTGTTTGTCCACTTTGCGCATCAAGATCATCGGTGGGCCGCTGGTGGCGGCGTTGACGGCCCCGGCAGAGGCGTCCCCGGTCGTGGCGGGCGCGGCGTCGTCGTCGGTCATGGTCATGACCTTAGGCAAAAATCGGAAATTTGCCCGACTTTCGGCGACACACCCTCTCGCCACGCCGATTCGACATGTGCGCGTAACTTCGCGGTTCCTCCGTCGTCGGCGGTGGACCGCCCCGAGCCTGCGTCGATGCCCGCGAAAGCCACCGGAGGCCGCCCCGTACCCTGGACGGGTGGATTCGATCGGACAGGCAGTGTTGTCTCCCGCGCCCGCCGAGGGCACAGCACGCAGTTACGAGGTCCGCACCTTCGGTTGCCAGATGAACGTGCACGATTCCGAACGCTTGTCGGGTTTGCTGGAGGACGCGGGCTACGTGAAGGCCGCGCCCGGCGCGACGGCCGACCTCGTCGTCTTCAACACCTGCGCGGTGCGCGAGAACGCCGACAACAAGCTCTACGGCACGCTCGGCCACCTCGCGCCGATCAAGGCGGGCCATCCGGGCATGCAGATCGCCGTGGGCGGCTGCCTGGCGCAGAAGGACCGCGACGTCGTGGTGCGCAAGGCGCCGTGGGTGGACGTGGTCTTCGGCACCCACAACATCGGTTCGCTGCCGGTGCTGCTGGAGCGGGCGCGGCACAACAGGGAAGCCCAGGTGGAGATCCTGGAGTCGCTGGAGGCGTTCCCGTCCACCCTGCCCGCCAAGCGCGAATCCGCCTACGCGGGCTGGGTTTCCATCTCGGTCGGCTGCAACAACACCTGCACCTTCTGCATCGTGCCGTCGCTGCGCGGCAAGGAGGTCGACCGCCGCCCCGGTGACGTGCTCGCCGAGGTGCGGGCGCTGGTGGATCAGGGCGTGCTCGAGGTGACGCTGCTCGGCCAGAACGTGAACTCCTACGGCGCCTCGTTCGCCGACCCGGACGAACCCCGCGACCGCGGCGCGTTCGCCAAGTTGCTGCGCGCGTGCGGACACATCGACGGCTTGGAGCGGGTCCGGTTCACCTCGCCGCACCCGGCGGAGTTCACCGACGACGTGATCGAGGCCATGGCCGAGACCCCGAACATCTGCCCGCAGCTGCACATGCCGCTGCAGTCGGGTTCGGACCGGGTGCTCAAGGCGATGCGCCGCTCCTACCGCAAGGCGCGCTACCTCGGCATCATCGACAAGGTGCGCGCCGCGATGCCGCACGCCGCGATCACCACCGACATCATCGTCGGCTTCCCCGGCGAGACCGAGGAGGATTTCCAGGAGACCCTGGACGTGGTCCGGCAGGCGCGTTTCACCAGCGCGTTCACCTTCCAGTACTCCAAGCGGCCCGGTACGCCCGCCGCCGACATGCCCGATCAGCTGCCCAAGGCCGTGGTCCAGGAGCGCTACGACCGGCTCATCGCGTTGCAGGAGGAGATCTCCTTGGCGGCCAATCGAGAGCTGGTCGGCACCGAGGTGGAATTGCTGGTAGCCGAGGGCGCGGGCAAGAAGAACGCCGCCACCGCGCGCATGAGCGGCCGCGCCCGCGACGGCAGGCTGGTGCACTTCCGCCCGGGCGGCACGGCCGAGCCGATCCGCCCCGGCGATCTGATCACGGTGGACATCACCGCCGCGGCGCCGCACCACTTGGTCGCCGATGCCGCGATCAAGACCCACCGCCGTACCCGCGCCGGTGACGCGCACGAGCGCGGCGTCACCCCGAAGACCGCGCCGATCGGCGTCGGGCTCGGACTGCCTCGCATCGGCGCACCCGCCCCGGAACCCGCGGCCGCGAGCTGCTCGACCGGCTGCGACGCATGACCGCGAGCCCGCAGGACAACGACGACGCCACCCGTGGCGCCGATGGATCTGTCCCCGCGTCCGGCGACGACCAGCGCGGCGCGTCCGCGGCCGACCGGGGGCGCGAGCCGGCGAGCCCCGACGCAGACGAACGAAACGAGGATTCCGTGAGCTCGGTCGAGAGCACCGCCGATTTCGAACAGTTCCGCGACGATCTCGACGCCGTCGAGCGCAAGATCGCCGGTGAGATCGATCCCGGCGTCCGCGCGATGGTCGTGGCAGGCGCGGTGTTCCTGCTGCTGGCCTCGCTGGTGCTGTCGCACGCCGGCGCGGCGCGCGGCTTCGACGTGCTGCTGAACACCGACGTCGCGCGGGCCGAGCACATCGGGCTGCCCTCGCGGATCTTCGTGTGGTTCGTCGTGGTGTTCGGCATCGGCTTCTCGATGCTGGCGCTGATGACCCGCCGCTGGGTGCTGGCTTGGGTCGCGGTCGCGGGCAGTGCCGTGGCGGCCGTGTTCGGCGTGCTGTCCATCTGGCACCGCCAGACGCCCGGGCTCGGCAACTACGTCGGCGCGGGCCCCGGCCTCGGCCTGATCCTCGGCGCGATCGTGACCGTCGTGCTCACCTTCCACTGGATCCGGGTGGTGTGGAGCCGCACCGCGCTGCACTTGGCCGCGGAGGAGCAGCGCCGCAACGCCGCCGCGGCGGCGGAGGAACGCGACCGTCGTCGGCTCATGGGCGATTCCTGACCGGCTCTTTCCATACGACAGCGGCCCGTCCCAGCCGGGAGGGGCCGCTGTTCGTTTCGATCGGGCCGATATCTCAGCGGTTGCTGACGGCGCCCTCGGCGGCCTCGGCCCACTCTCGCCACTGTTTGGCCTGTTCCAGCGCCTTCTCCGCGTCGCGAGCCTTGCCTGCGGCCTGCGCCTTCGCGGCCTGCTCCTCGAACTGCGCCACGCGCTCGCGGAACTGGGCGGCGCGGGCCATCGCCTCGGGGTCGGTGCGCCGCCACTGCGCGTCGACGGCGTCGCGCACACGCTTCTCGATAGCCCGCAGCTTGCCTTCCAGTTCCTGCATGCGCTCGCGCGGAACCTTGCCGATGGCGTCCCACTTGTCCTGGAGCTCGCGCAGCGCGCCGCGGGCCGCTTCCAGGTCGGCGGACGGATCGATGTAGGCGTAGTGGTTCAGCAGTTCCTCTTTGGCGGCCGCGTTGTGCTCGAACTCGGCGTCGCGCTCGGAGACCGCGGCGTTGCGCGCGGCGAAGAAGACGTCCTGGGCGCTCTTGAAGCGCCGCCACAGCGCCTCGTCGGCCTCGCGCGGCGCGCGACCGGCGGCTTTCCACTCGGTGAGCAGATCGCGGAAGATGCCCGCGGTGGCCACCCACTCTGTGGAGCCGGACAGTTCCTCGGCCTGCACGCACAGTTCTTCCTTGCGCGCCTTCGCGGCGGCGCGTTCGCGATCCAGCTCGGCGAAGTGCGCGCCGCGGCGGCGGTTGAACGCCTCACGCGCCTTGGAGTAGCGCTTCCACAGCGCGTCGTCGACCTTGCGGTCCACGCCCCGGATGGACTTCCACTCGTCGAGGATCTCGCGCAACCGATCGCCCGCGGCCTTCCACTGGGTGGACTCGGCGGCGATCTTCTCCGCCTCGGCGGCCAGCGCCTCCTTGCGTTCGGTGTGCTCGTGCCTGGCGCGTTCCTTCTCTTCCTTGGCGTGCGCGGCGGCCTCTTCGGAGTGCTCGGCGATGGCCTGCAGGCGCCGGGCCAAGCCCTCGATGTCGCCGATGACGGCGGCGGTCGGCAGCGACTCGGCCAGCGTGACGGCGGCGGCCTTGGTCTTGCGTGCGTCCGCGCCCGCGGCCAACCTGGCCTCCAGCAGGGCGACCTCGGTGGCCAGATCGTCGAACCGGCGGCCGAAGTGGGCCAAGCCCTCCGCGGCGTCACCGGCCTGCCACGAGCCGATCTGGCGTTCACCCTCGGCGGTCTTCACCCACGCGGTGCCGTCTTCGTCGACCCGGCCCCACCGGCTCGGATCGGAGACGGTGGGCACGACGACGGGATGGGGATGCTGCTGGGCCGGGCCCGGGGCGGGTTTGACCGCGTGCGGTTTGGGCGGTTGAATCGAGCGGCCCGGTTTCGGAGCACCGGAAGAACGGGGCATCTTGCCGGGTCCGGCTTTCGCGGTTCCGTTGCTGTCGGTCATTTTTCCTCGTCCCTGCCGCGCGTCACGGCTGCCTGGTTACGCCCTAGCTCATTCCATTCAACCCGGTCCGAGCCCTTGTGACCATCGATCCATGCCTTCCCACGGAGGAATCCCGCGGATTCCAACCCCTGATGACCTGGGTTGTAGCTCCTCGAACACTATCAATCTCGGCGGTATTTACGGCAGAGACACTCGAAGCCGGCCGGTACCGGCAGGACCCGCAACGACTACGGTTACGACGTGTTCTCCGTCGCCGCCCTCGTTCCGTCGCCGCCCGTGCTGGTCCCCGAGTTGTGCGGTGGTGCGGCGGACACGGCGGGAGCAGGGGATTCGGATCCGCGCGCGGTGCTGCGGTCGGCCGTGCTCGACACCGTGCGCGCCTTCGCGTCCGTGACAGGCCACTGGACGGTGATCGGCGCCGATGCCGGTGACCGCACGTTCGGTCCGGAGACCGTCGGCACGTTCCGCGGCTTCGGCGTCGACGTGCGGGTCGGCCTCTCGAGTGCCGCCGTCGCCGGAGCGCGGCAGGCCGATGCCGGGTTGCCGCTGGCCGTACTGATCGGCGGGTGGCTACGCGGGCAGGTCGCCCCCGACGCGGTCGCCGAGGCGAGTGTCGTCGCCGCGGACGCGCCCGCGGAGCATTGCCGGGAGGCCGGGACGAAGCTGCGTGCCGAGCTGGACAGCGACGGCGAGCCGCGCGGTGTGCTGGTCGTCGCCGACGGCGCGGCGACGCTGTCGGTCAAGGCGCCCGGCTACCTCGATGAACGGGCCCGTCCGGTGCAGGACCGGCTGGACGACGCGCTGAGCGCGGGTGATCGCGCCGCGTTGCGGGCACTCGACTCCGGACTGTGTGCCGAACTGGGCGTGACGGGCCGCCCGGCCTATCAGGTGCTGGCCGGGCTGTTCCGCGCCGATCCGCTGGTCGAGACGCGCTACCGGGACGCCCCGTTCGGAGTCGGCTACCACGTGAGCCTCTGGCGGCCCGCGGGAGACGACGCGCCGTGACGGATTCCGGCATCACTCCGATCGCGGTCGTCGGCCCCACCGCCACCGGCAAATCCGATCTGGCCCTCGACCTGGCCGAACAACTCGGCGGCGAGATCGTGAACATCGACGCCATGCAGCTGTACCGCGGCATGGACATCGGCACCGCGAAGCTGCCCGTCGCGCAGCGCCGGGGCATCCCGCACCACCAGCTCGACGTGCTCGACGTGACCGACACCGCGTCCGTGGCCGCGTATCAGGCGGCGGCGAGCGCGGACGTCGTCGCGATCATGGGGCGCGGCCGGGTGCCCGTCATCGTGGGCGGCTCGATGATGTACGTCCAGGCGCTGTTGGACCAATGGGAGTTCCCGGCCACCGATCCGGCCGTGCGGGCGCGCTGGGAGACGGTGCTCGCCGAGCGGGGCGTCGCGGCCGTACACGCGGCGCTGCGCGCGGCCGATCCGGTGGCCGCTGCCACCATCCTGCCCACCGACGGGCGCCGTATGGTGCGTGCGCTCGAGGTCGTGGAACTCACCGGACAGCCGTTCGCCGCGTCGGCGCCGACCATCGGGCGGCCGCGCTGGGGCACGATCGTCATCGGCATCGACCGGGAGACCGCGGCCTTGGACGCGCGCATCGAGCGGCGCACCGCCGCGATGTTCGAAGGCGGGCTGGTCGAGGAGGTACGCGGCCTGATCGAGTGCGGCCTGCGCGAGGGCGTCACGGCCCGGCGGGCCATCGGCTACGCACAAGTCCTGGCCTATTTGGACAACGAATACGACCTGAACCATGCTCAGGAACGCACCCTGATCGGCACGCGGCGCTACGTGCGCAGGCAACGCTCCTGGTTCCGGCGCGATCCCCGGGTGCGGTGGGTGGACGGCACCGCCCCTGATCCGGCCGCGACGGCGCTGGCCCTGCTCGACGAGAAAGAACGGACTCCGCAGTGACCCGACGTGTGAGCACGCGCAACGCCTCCGTCCAGGTGTGGCAGGCCTACCTCAACAACCGCACCAAGCGTCATCGCGACGGCCGTTTCCTGGTGCAGGGCGTGCGTCCGATCACGCAGGCCATGGCCAACGACTGGCCGCTGGAGACGCTGCTGTACCGGCTCGGCGGCCCCGAGCTGTCCAGCTGGGCGCGCGAAGTGCTGGACACCAGCGGTGTGCCACAGGTCGGCCTGGTGCCCGAGCTGATGGCCGAACTCGGCGAAAAGGCCGCCGGGATACCGGAACTGGTGGCGGTCGCGGAGTCGCGGCAGCCCGAACTGGAGGCCTTCGAGCCGGGTGAGCCAGGGGAGGACGCGCCGGTGGTCGTGGTGTTCGACCGGCCCAACTCGCCGGGCAACCTGGGCACGCTGATCCGCTCGGCCGACGCGTTCGGCGCCAGCGGCGTCATCGTCACCGGACACGGCGCCGACCAGTACGACCCGCAGGCGGTGCGCGCCTCGACCGGTTCGCTGTTCGCCGTGCCGGTGATCCGCGCCGCCGGGCCCGCGCAGGTGCTGGAGTTCCGCAACCGGCAGATCCGCCGCGGCATCCCGACCCGCATCGTGGGCACCGACGAGCACGGCAGCCACGCCGCCTACGACTACGACTTCACCGACGCGACCATCCTCGTCATCGGCAACGAGACCAGCGGTATGAGCGCCGCGTGGGAGGCGGCCTGCGACGACATGGTGCACATCCCGATGGGTGGGACGGCCAGCTCGCTGGGGGCGCCCTCGGCGGCCGCGGTGGCGCTCTACGAAATTTCCCGGCAGCGCCGGACGTTTGCCAAATGACGACGAGACAGGGAGACATCGCACGTGCCGGATATCGAGTTCACCAAGGGTCACGGCACCCAGAACGATTTCGTGGTGCTGCCCGACCCGCAGGCCGGCCTCGCGCTGACGGCCGAGCAGGTCGGCGCGCTGTGTGATCGCAGGCGCGGGCTCGGCGCGGACGGCGTGTTGCGGGTCGCGCGGGCCGGTGCGTTGCAGGCCGCCGGTGTGCTGGCGGAGCTTCCGGAGGACGTGGGCGCCGACGACTGGTTCATGGATTACCGCAACGCCGACGGCTCGATCGCGGAGATGTGCGGCAACGGCGTGCGCGTATTCGCGCATTACCTGCACGCGGCGGGATTGGAAACCCGCGACAGCTTCGTGGTCGGCAGCCGCGCCGGGGCGCGTCCGGTCACCGTGCATGCCGGGAACTCGGTCACCGGGGACGTCACCGTCGGCATGGGCCGGGTGCGCGAACTCGGCCCGTCCACCGCGACCATCGCGGGCTGGGCGCTGCCCGGGATCGGCATCGATGTCGGCAATCCGCATTTGGCCTGCGTCGATCCGGGCATGTCCGTGGACGCGCTCGGCAAGCTCGACCTGACCGTGCCGCCCGGCTTCGATCCGGACCTGTTCCCACACGGGGTGAACGTCGAGATCGTCACGGCGCTGGACGCCGAGAGGTCGGTCGACATGCGGGTCTACGAGCGCGGTGTGGGCGAAACCCGTTCCTGCGGAACGGGAACCGTCGCCGCGGCCGCCGCGGCGCTGGCCGCCGACGGCTTCCGGATCGGCGCCGACTCCGGTCGGGTGACGGTCCGGGTGCCCGGCGGCGAACTGACCGTCGGGCTCGAGCGCGGCTCGGCATGGCTGCGCGGGCCGTCGGTTTTGCTGGCCTCGGGTCGCCTCGCCGGGGCCTGGTGGGACGGTCGGTAGCGGCATCGCCCCGATAACCGGGTGCGTGCTGCGGTGATGTCGTGGCAGCATGGATGGTGTATGAGGAAGTCAGAGACGTATGAATTCACTCCGGCGGACGCGAACGATCGCGCCGCCGATGCGGCCGACGACGCGGTGTCCGGCGAAGACGCGGTGACCGGCGACGTCGTCGCCGAGCACCGGGCACGGATGCGGCGATCGGGTTGGTCGGCCGATCCGACCACCGGTGAACTGCAGTTGGAGGACCGCAGTTCGCTGCGCCGTGTTGCGGGCCTGTCCACCGAGCTCACCGACATCACCGAGGTCGAGTACCGGCAGCTGCGCCTGGAGCGCGTCGTGCTGGTCGGGGTCTGGACCACGGGGACCGCCACGCAGGCCGAGGCCAGCATGGCCGAACTCGCCGCGCTCGCCGAGACCGCGGGCTCCGAGGTGCTGGAAGCGTTGATCCAGCGCCGCGACCGGCCGGATCCGGCCACCTACATCGGCTCCGGCAAGGCCGACGAGCTGCGCTCCGTGGTGCTGGAGACCGGCGCGGACACCGTCATCTGTGACGGCGAGCTGACCCCCGCTCAGCTGACCGCCCTGGAGAAGGTGGTCAAGGTCAAGGTGGTCGACCGGACCGCGTTGATTTTGGACATCTTCGCTCAGCACGCCACTTCCCGGGAGGGCAAGGCGCAGGTCTCGCTGGCCCAGATGGAGTACATGCTGCCCCGGCTGCGCGGCTGGGGTGAGTCGATGTCCCGGCAGGCCGGTGGCCGCGCCGGTAGCAACGGCGGCGTGGGTCTGCGCGGCCCCGGTGAGACCAAGATCGAGACCGATCGTCGTCGCATCCGTGAGCGGATGGCCAAACTGCGCCGGGAGATCCGCGAGATGAAGACCGCGCGCGACACCATGCGGTCGCGCCGCACGTCCAGTGGCATCCCGTCCGTCGCGATCGTCGGCTACACCAACGCGGGCAAGTCGAGCCTGATGAACAAGCTCACCGGCTCCGGCGTGCTGGTCCAGGACGCCCTGTTCGCCACCCTGGATCCGACCACCCGCCGGGCCGAACTGGACGACGGGCGCGAGGTCGTCTTCACCGACACCGTCGGCTTCGTGCGGCACCTGCCGACCCAGCTGGTCGAGGCCTTCCGCTCCACCTTGGAGGAGGTGACCGGCGCCGACCTGCTGGTGCACGTGGTGGACGGCTCCGACGCGCTGCCCGCCGAGCAGATCAAGGCGGTCCGCGAGGTGATCACGGACGTGATCAAGGAATCCGGTACACCCGCCCCGCCCGAACTGCTGGTGGTGAACAAGACCGACGCGATGGGGCCGACCGAACTCACCAATCTGCGTGCGCTGCTGCCCGACGCGTCGTTCGTGTCGGCGCGCAGCGGCCGCGGGATCGATGGGCTGCGCGAGCGGCTCGCCGAGCTGCTCGGGGACTTGGACGTGGAGATCAGCGTGCTGCTGCCGTACACGCGCGGTGACCTGCTCGCCCGCATCCACGCCGATGGCCGCATCCTCGGTTCGGATCACGAAGAGGGCGGAACCCGCGTCCACGCGCGCGTCCCGCATGCTCTCGCCGCCGCCTTGTCGGAGTACGCGCACGCGGGCACGGCCGGTACGCAGGATTAGGTCGAGCATCTCACTTCCTGAGATGTGACGCTGTCTTTCCGCGCGCTGGTTCGCGGCGTATCCGTGCTCGTGGATCGCCGCTGAAGTGCGAGTTCGCGGCAGGCTTGCCGGGACGGCGAACGAGCTGGTCGATCGACCGGATCGGGCGTGTCGCGATGCGACGCGCACATCCGGTGCGACGCAGTCGATTTCGTTGCGCTATCGTCATCGAATCGACACCAGGAGGGTTCATGTCGGACGCCCGCTCCGATTCCCGCACCCGGCGCTCCGGCGCCGCGAACAGCGCCGATCCGGCGCTCAGCGACGGTGCGCCGCTGTCGGTTTCGCTGACCGACACCGATCTGCGGGTGATCGACACCCTGCTCGCGCCGCTGCGCGCGTGGACCAGCCCGCGCTTCTACGGCTTGGAGAACATCCCGGCCGACGGCCCGGTGCTGCTGGTCGGTAACCACAACCTGCTGGGCGGCATCGACGCCCCCATGCTGCTGCCCGAGGTGCTGCGCCGCCGCGGCCGCTTGATCCGCGGTCTCGCCGAGAACGTGCTGATCAACGTTCCCGGTGTCCGGCACCTGCTGCACCACTACGGCGCGGTGCGCGGCACTCGGTCCAACTGCCTGGCCCTGCTCCGGCGCGGCGAGGCCGTGATGGTGTTCCCTGGCGGTGGCCGGGAGGCGGTCCGCCGCAAGAACGAGAAGTACCTGCTGAAGTGGGAGGGGCGCAGCGGTTTCGCCCGCATGGCGATCGAGGCGGGCGCGCCCATCGTCCCGGTCGCGATGATCGGCGTCGACGACGCCTACGACATCCTGGTCGACGGCGACCATCCGATCCTGCGCCCCCTGCGCTGGACCGTGGAAGCGCTCGGGCTCAGCCGCGACCTCACCCCGCCGCTCATCCGCGGCGTCGGTCCCACCGTCATCCCGCGTCCGGAACGCTTCTACTTCTCCGCCGGTGCGCCCATCGACCCGGCGCCGTGGCGCAACGCGGGCGACATGCACGCCGCCGCCACGGAATTCCGCGACGTAGTGCGCAAAGCGCTGGAGGAGGAGATGAACTTCCTCTTCGCCGAACGGGCGCGCGACGAAGGGCGCACCTTGCTGGGCCGCTTGCGCGGTTGGCTGACGCGCTGAGGGCTGCGGCGATCCGCGCGACGGTCGACTGTTCATCGTCCGGCTGTTCGGCGTCGGCGTCGGTGCTGCGAGCGCGGCACGTCACGGAGGGCGATTCGTCGCAGAGCTCACGGCTCGACCGTTCCCACGCCCGATCGGCACTTCAGCCGCGGAGCTTCCCGGCCGGACGCACCGCCATCGCGACCTGGAGCTTGCGCGGCGGCGGCGGTCGGCGGGCCGAGTCGTCGGAACAGGTCGAGTGACGGCCGGTTCTCGAGCGCGCCGCGAGCTGGGTTGGACCGGCGGAGGGTCCGGCCGACTGTCATGTCCGGACACCTCGCGCACCACTGGGATGGCTGGGGCTCGCCTGGCCGAACGGCTCGCAGTCACTCCGGTCATCCGCGCCGACACCATCGGGCCGTCGACGGATCCGACCTCGCGCGCCGGGTGGCGACCGCGGCGGTCGTTGTCATCGGCGAGCGGTGTCTGCGCCTGTCGGCATTTCGCCTGAGTCTGCTCAGTCGGTGTCCGTGGTCGCGCAGTCCGTCGTCTTGATCGACAACTGAAGCGCGTGCCGGTCAGTGGCAGGCCGGCCTCGTTCTGCGGCGTCCCGCCCAGGGTGGCGATCAACCGTCCCATGCCTTCGATCGTTTGCCGGGAATCTCGTCCGCTGATCTCGACCCGATCCGCCGCTCCTGGTGAGACCATGGTTCCGGCCCCAGAAGTGAACAGGGATTCTCGCCCCGGGTACGGTATGGGGCAACGACTGGTCGGTGTGGACCGGCCGGTGTGGTCACTAGGAGGTTGGCGTGGAACGCACACTGTTCGAACCCGAGCACGAACTGTTCCGGGAGTCGTTCCGCAAGTTTCTCGATCAGCACGTCGCGCCGAATCACGCGAAGTGGGAGGAGCAGGGCATCGTCGACCGGGCGGTCTGGCTCGAGGCGGGCAAGCAGGGCTTCCTCGGCATGGCCATGCCGGAGCAGTACGGCGGCGGCGGGGTGAAGGACTTCCGCTACAACGCCATCGTCTCGGAGGAGTCGGTGCGCGGCCAGTACTCCGGCCTCGGCTTCTCGCTGCACAACGATGTGATCGCGCCTTATCTGCTCGAGCTGGCCAACGAGGAGCAGAAGCAGCGCTGGTTGCCCGGCTTCTGCGCGGGCGAGATCATCACCGCGATCGCGATGACCGAACCGGGTACCGGTTCGGACCTGCAGGGCATCAAGACTCGCGCGGTGCGGGACGGCGACGACTGGATCCTCAACGGCGCCAAGACCTTCATCACCAACGGCATCAACTCCGACATCGTGATCGTGGTGGCGCAGACCGACCCCGAGAAGGGGGCCATGGGCTTCAGCCTGTTCGTGGTCGAGCGCGGCATGCCCGGCTTCGAGCGCGGCCGCAACCTGGACAAGCTCGGCCTCAAGGCCCAGGACACCGCCGAGCTGAGCTTCACCGACGTGCGCGTGCCCGGCAAGAACCTGCTCGGCACCGAGGGGATGGGCTTCATCCACCTCATGCAGAACCTGCCGCAGGAACGTCTGTCGATCGCCGTCATGGCGGCGGCCGCGATGGAGTCCTGCCTGGACATGACCGTGCAATACGTCCGCGACCGCAAGGCGTTCGGCAAGCCGATCGGCGCGCTGCAGAACACGCGCTTCGTGCTCGCCGAACTGGCCACCAAGACCACCGCGGTGCGGCTGATGGTCGACAAGTTCATCGAGCTGCTCAACGAGGGCAAGCTGACCGCGGAGGACGCGGCGATGGCGAAGTGGTGGAGCACCGAGGAGCAGCTCGACTTGATCAACCGCTGCCTGCAACTGCACGGCGGATACGGCTACATGAAGGAATACCCGATCGCCAAGGCCTACATGGACGCCCGCATCCAGACCATCTACGGCGGCACCACCGAGATCATGAAAGAGATCATCGGACGCAGCCTGAAGCTGTCCTGACGGCGCGAATTCCGGCTCGGGCCGACGGCTGCCGCCGGCCCGGGTGCGGCACAATCGCCTTCCGAGGTGATGGCGAACTCGCCGTTCGCCGGTCGCCGGAGTGGAGGAGATGCGATGCCGAGTCTGGCCAACCAGGTGGTGCGCGGGTACCTGAAGGCGACGCGGGCCAATCGCGTGTTCATCGATGCCGAGTCCGCGCGCAAGCGGGTTCTCGATCGGAGCGTGCGGCCGCGCAACTACGGTCCGCCGCGCCGGCTGCGCGCGGATGTGACGATCACGGTGGAGCGTCGCGGCGGCTGGCCGGTCTACACCCTCACTCCGCGCGGGCGCACGCCACGAGGGAACGTTGTGTACGCACACGGCGGCGGCTGGGTGCACGAGATCGCGCCGCAGCACTGGGCGCTGTGCGCGGCGGTCACCGCGGAAGCCGGTGCGGCGGTGACGGTCCCGATCTACCCGCTGATTCCGTTCGGGACGGCAGGTCAGGTCGTCGCGGGCTTCGTGGAGCTGGCGCTCGCCAACCGGGAGACCTACGGAAATGTATGCGTGGCAGGGGATTCCGCCGGAGGGCAGATCGCACTGTCGGCCGCGGTGGCCCTGCGGGACGAGCACGACGTGCGGCTGCCCGGCACCGTGCTCATCGCCCCCGCGCTCGATCTGTCGCTGACCAATCCGGAAATCGAGGTCGTGCAGCCACGGGACCCGTGGCTGGGCGTCGCGGGATCGCGGGTGTTCATCGAACACTGGCGCGGCGATCTCGAGCTCGCCGACCCGCGCGTCAGCCCACTGGCCGCCGACCCGCGCGGACTCGGCCCGCTGACGGTCTTCTGCGGCACCGATGACATCCTGTGGCCGGACACCCTCCTGCTGGTCGAGGCGGCGCGCGGCGCCGGGGTCGTGGTGGACTACCACGAGGCTCCCGGCCTGCCCCATGTCTATCCGCTGACCCCGACCCCGGAAGGGCGTGCCGCGCGTCGGGTCGTCATCGAGAGTCTGCGTAGCGCGCTCGCCAGTTGAACGACGGTGCGGTGCCGAATCGCGTTATCGCCGCCCGGTTCGCGTGCGAGCTCGGCTGACGCGGGACAAGGGCAGGGCCTTCGCCGCCGACGGGGCTGTCCAGGGCTGCGAGCGGCGGATTCGTCGTGGGCACCGTGGCGGTGTCGTAGGTCCATGACCTGCCCACGTCGAACCACGGGATCGCACCGGAGAAGACGGACACGGCGGCCGAGTAGCGGCGCGCAACGATCGATGGGCGTGGGTCCCCTGCCGGGAGTCGAACGGAATCGACCGCGACGTGCTCGATCGGACGTGTGGTGCGGACCTCGATTCCGATCATCACCAGTCGTGGCACGGCGTCGAACCCGTAGCGCCCGGCTACGTACCGGCTGCGGGCAGCGTGACCACGAAACGGGCACCGGGCGCGCCGTCGGTGACGTGAATGGTGCCGCCGTGGCGTTCCACGACGTTGCGGACGATGGCCAGGCCGAGGCCCGCGCCGCCCTCGTCGCGGCTGCGCGCGTCGTCCAGGCGGACGAATCGCTGGAAGATCCGGTCGCGGTCGGCGGGCGGCACACCCGGTCCGTCGTCGGTGACCGACAGCACCACCCGCTCGTCGGCGGCGTGGTCCACGGCGACGTCAACGGTGTTCGCGGCATGCCGCTGCGCGTTGTCGACCAGGTTGCCCAGGACGCGGGCGAGCTGGGTACGGCTTCCGGTGACCGCGACGGGCTCCTTCGGTGTCGCGATCCGCACGGCCACCCGGTCCCGGACGCGGTGCTCCAACTCCTCCCGGACCAGCACGGTCAGGTCCACCCGATCCGAGCGCGGTTGCTCACCCGCGTCGAGCCGGGCCAGGAGCAAGAGGTCGGCCGCGAGATGTTCCAGCCGGATGGTGTCGCCGATCAGTCCGTCCACTTCCAGCAGTTCGGGGTGTGCCTGGGCCACCTCGAGCTGGGTGCGCAGGCTCGCGATTGGGCTGCGCAACTCGTGTGCGGCGTCGGCGATGAACCGCCGCTGGCGCTCCGTGGACTCCTCCAGCGCGGCGAGCGTGGCGTTGGTGGTGCTCGCCAGTCTGCCGATCTCGTCGCGAGATCCCGGCTCCGGCACGCGGCGGGAGAGATCGCCGTCCATGATCTCGGCGAGCTGCCTGCGAATCGCCTCCACCGGGCGCAGGGCGCGCCGGGTGACCAGCCAGGTCACCAGGGCGACCACGGCGAGCAGCGGGGGCAGGCCGATCTGCATCGCTTGCCGTGCGTCCGCCACCGCGCTGTCGGCGGTCGCCAGCGAGGAGCCCGCGTAGACGGTGGCGGGCTGTCCGCCCCGGATGGTCACCGCGAGGGCGGCGACCCGGAACGGATGCGGCCCGTCCTCGTCGTCCACCGTCAGCCGCACGTCGCCGAATTCGGCGTCGGCCGCCGTGGGGTCCGTGGGTTGCGAAAGGCTTTCGCGGTCCGGCTTCTCGTCCTCGTTCTCTTCGTCGTCCTCCTCGTCTTCGTCATCGTCATCGGAAGTCTTGGCGTACGGGCCGAACTCGGCCATGGGCGGTTTGCCCGCGAGGTCGTCGTCGGCCGCGAGCACGCGGCGGTCGAGCGAAACGACCTGCACCGGTTCGCTTTCGGCATCGGGAAGCCGCAGCCGGGCGAGATCCGTGCCCGTCGCGAGCTGCGTCGCCACGTCCTGCGCGGTGGACTCCGCCCGCATTTCGGCGCTGTGCACCAGGTTGTGCCGCAGCACGGCCAGCACCGCGAGCCCGGCCGCGGTCAGCGCCACCGCGACCACGACCGTCGCCGCGACCGTGGTGCGCACGCGGACCGAGCGCCACCAGGCCCGCGCGGCTCGCTCAGGCACGATCGGCCGTCAGCCGGTAGCCCGCGCCGCGAACGGTGGTGATCGATCGGCGCCCGAACGGCGCGTCGATCTTGCGGCGCAACGTGCTGATGTAGACCTCGACGACGTTCGGGTCGCCGTCATAGGCGAAATCCCAGACATGGTCCAGGATATCGGCTTTCGAGACCACCTCCCCGGCGCGGACGGCCAGGTGCTCGAGCACGGCGAACTCCTTGGCGGTCAGCGTCACGTCCTGCGTGCCGCGACGGCAGGTCCGGGTGCCCGGGTCCACGGTCAGATCACCGACGCGCAGCACACGGGCGCCGCCGCGGGTCCGGCGGCGCAACAGCGCACGGATGCGGGCCAGCAGCACCAGGTAGGAGAACGGCTTGCTGAGGTAGTCGTCCGCGCCGGTGTCCAGGCCCTCGGCCTCGTCGTATTCGCCGTCTTTCGCGGTGAGCATGAGCACGGGCGTCTCGTGGCCACCGGCGCGCAGCGCGGCGCAGACGCGGTAGCCGTTCATGCCGGGCAGCATGATGTCGAGGATGATCAAGTCGTAGTCGGTTGTCGTCGCCAGATGCAGGCCCTCGGCGCCGTCGTGCACCACATCCACGGCGAATCCCTCGGCAGACAACCCTTTTGCCAGCGTGCGAGCCAGACGTTTCTCGTCTTCGACGATCAGCAGACGCATCCCCCAAGAGTGGCAGACGGATCCTGAAACCGTCTTCAGGTGACTTCAGCTCGCCTTCAGCTCGGTTCGCCACAGTGAACGCATTCGAGATCATCACTCGCGCAGGAGGTTTCCCATGACAACCGTATTCCGCCGTGCTTACGCCGGCCTTCGCTGGCTGCTCGTCGGCACGGCCGTCGCGGCCGCCGTCGTCGGTCTGAGCGCGGTCCTGTCCGCGGTGGCCACCGGCGGTCCGGACGATCACACCGTCGCGTTCCGCTCGGTCGCGGCGGACCGGTCGCTGGCGGCCGATACCGGTATCAGCAGGCAGCAGGCCATCGACAAGGCCCTGGCGGCCGTGCCGGGCGGACGGGTCACGTCCATTCAGCTCGACACGGACCAGGGGGTCGCGGTGTGGGAGGTGGAGCTCACCACTCCCGCGGGCGTGGAGCACGACGTGACGATAGATGCCGACAGCGGCCAGGTCCGCGCCGTGGTCGACCCCGACTGACCGCGTCGGCGGACGCAGGTGTGACGGGTCGGTGCGGGGGTAAGCACGAGGTGTTTGCTGCCGGGCGGCAGGGATCCGGAGGGGGATTCCGGCCGTGGCTTCGCCGGTATCCGTGGTCCATGGCCGACGTAACGCGTGACGCCCCGGAGACGCGTTCGCCGAGCATCGAAGATTTGCCCCGCGGGAGGTTTGCCCGGGAGTAGCCTCAAGTTGTCCACTCGAGGAATCGAGGTCCGGATGCACGAGATGGCCATCACGCGCGGCGTCATCGACGCCGTCTGTGAGCACGCGGCGGGCCGGCGGGTCCATTCCGTCACCGTCGAGGTCGGCGCGCTGTGCGCTGTGGTGCCCGATGCCATGCGGTTCTGTTTCGAAGTCGCGGCCGAGGCGACGGTCGCCGAGGGCGCGGACCTGGTCCTGGTGGAGATCCCGGGGGTGGCGGCATGCCGTACCTGTGGCGCCGAGTTCCGGCTGCCGGACCCGATCCTGCTGTGTCCCTGCGGCAGCGCCGATGTCGAGATCCGCTCCGGGCGCGAGCTGCGTATCCGATCCATGGAGGTGAGTGAGGCATGTGCGCAACCTGCGGGTGCGGCGACGACGCCGCCGCGCTGATTCGCGTCCCGCACGATCACCAGCGCGCCGACGGGCACGATCACGCCCATGCGGACCATGAGCACACGCACGAGGACCACCATCCACACGAGCACGGCCCCGGCGCCGACCACGTCCACGTGCCCGCCACCGAGACGGTCACCTTGGAGCTGAAGGTCCTCGCCAAGAACGACGAACTGGCGCAGCGCAACCGGGACTGGCTGGCCGAGCGCGGCATCCTCGCGCTCAATATGACGAGTTCGCCGGGCGCGGGTAAGACCACGCTGCTGGAGCGCACCATCCGTGAGTCCGGCCAGGCCCCGATCGCGGTGATCGAAGGGGATCAGGCGACATTGCTCGATGCCGACCGGATCAAGGCGACGGGGTGCCGTGTGGTGCAGGTCAACACCGGCGCGGGATGTCACCTCGACGCGGAGATGATGTATCGCGCGCTGGAGACGCTCGACCCGGCGCCGGGCACGCTGCTGTTCGTCGAGAACGTCGGCAACCTGGTCTGCCCGGCGCTGTTCGATCTGGGGGAGCGGGAGAAGGTGGTCGTCATCTCGGTGACCGAGGGGACCGACAAACCGCTGAAGTATCCGCACATGTTCCAGGCGGCGGGGCTGGTCCTGGTGAACAAGACCGACCTGCTGCCGTATGTCGATTTCGATTTGGACCGATGCCGGGAATACATCCATTCGATACACCCCGGCGTCGAGGTCCTGCCGCTGTCCGTGAGCAGCAGAACAGGCCTGTCTACCTGGTACGACTGGCTGGCCGAGCAGCGTCGCGCGGCCGGTCCGGCGGCTCTTGAGGAAGCCGCCGGGCGCGCTTAAAGTGAAGTGATCAGGATCACATCTGCGGGTGACCCCTTCTTCGAGAAAGGCGAGATTCGGCCCCCGTGGTCCGCTGCGGAAGGTGGCGAGAAATGCCCACTCAGGAAGCAGTACGAGCCGAAGAGACGCTGATCCACGTTCTGTGGATCAACGCGGGACTCAGTTGTGACGGTGATTCGGTCGCCCTGACGGCGGCCACGCAGCCGAGCGTCGAAGAGATCGCACTCGGCGCGCTTCCCGGTCTGCCGAAGATCGCCGTGCATTGGCCGCTGATCGACTACGAGTGCGGCCCCAACGGCGGTGCGGACGACTTCCTGGAGTGGTTCTTCAAAGCCGACCGCGGGGAACTCGAACCGTTCGTGCTGGTGGTCGAGGGCTCGATTCCGAACGAGCAGATCAAAGAGGAGGGCTACTGGTGCGGGTTCGGCAACAATCCCGCCACCGGCCAGCCCATGACGACCAGTGAATGGCTCGACCGTCTCGCGCCGAAGGCCACGGCCATCGTGGCGGCGGGCACCTGCGCGACCTACGGTGGCATCCACGCCATGGCGGGCAACCCCACCGGCGCGATGGGCGTGCCGGACTATCTCGGCTGGGGCTGGAAGAGCAAAGCGGGTATTCCGATCGTCTGTGTGCCGGGCTGCCCGATCCAGCCGGACAACTTGTCGGAGACGCTGACCTATCTGCTCTACATGGCGACCGGCCAGGCGCCCATGATTCCGCTCGACGACGCGTTGCGGCCCAAGTGGCTGTTCGGGGCGACGGTGCACGAGGGTTGCGACCGTGCGGGTTACTACGAGCAGGGTGAGTTCGCCACCGAGTACGGCTCGCCGAAATGCATTGTGAAGCTCGGCTGCTGGGGGCCCGTGGTCAAGTGCAACGTGCCCAAGCGTGGCTGGATGAACGGCTTGGGCGGCTGCCCGAACGTCGGCGGCATCTGCATCGGCTGCACCATGCCGGGATTCCCGGACAAGTTCATGCCGTTCATGGACGAACCACCGGGCGGAAAGCTCTCGTCCAGCGCATCGGGGCTCTACGGATCGGTGATCCGCAGCCTCCGTCACATCACCGGACGCACGGTCGACAAGGAGCCGCACTGGCGGCACCGCGGCCGGAAGCTGGAAACCGGCGCGACCCGCACCTGGTAGGAGGTTCTCTGATGACCCAGATCATTCCGGAGCCGTCGCACAAAACGATCGAGCCGGACCGCCTCGTCGAGATGGCGTGGGACCCGATCACTCGCATCGTCGGCAGCCTCGGCATCTACACCAAAATCGACTTCGAGAATCGGGAAGTGGTCGAGTGTCACAGCACCTCGTCCATCTTCCGCGGCTACTCGATCTTCATGAAGGGCAAGGACCCGCGCGACGCGCACTTCATCACCAGCCGCATCTGCGGCATCTGCGGCGACAACCACGCCACCTGTTCGTGCTACTGCCAGAACATGGCCTACGGCGTGCGCCCGCCGCACCTCGGCGAATGGATCGTCAACCTGGGCGAGGCCGCCGAGTACATGTTCGACCACAACATCTTCCAGGAGAACCTGGTCGGCGTCGACTACTGCGAGAAGATGGTCTCCGAGACCAATCCGGGCGTGCTGGCCAGGGCCGAGAACACCGAGGCGCCGCACGCGGGCGACCACGGGTATCGCACCATCGCCGACATCATGCGCGCGCTCAACCCGTTCACCGGTGAGTTCTACCGGGAGGCGTTGCAGGTCAGCCGGATCACGCGCGAGATGTTCTGCCTGATGGAAGGCAGGCACGTCCATCCGTCCACGCTGTATCCCGGTGGACCCGGCACGGTCGCGACGATCCAGTTGATGACCGACTACATGTCCCGGCTGATGCGCTACGTGGAGTTCATGAAGAAGGTCGTGCCGATGCACGACGATCTGTTCGACTTCTTCTACGAGGCGCTGCCGGGCTACGAGAAGGTCGGCCTGCGGCGCACGCTGTTGGGTTGCTGGGGCTCGTTCCAGGACCCGGAGTTCTGCAATTTCGAGTACAAGGACATGGCGGACTGGGGCCGCAAGATGTACGTGACCCCCGGCGTCGTGGTCGACGGCAAACTGCTGACCACCTCCCTGGTCGACATCAACTTGGGACTGCGGATCCTGCTGGGCAGTTCGTACTACGAGGACTGGACCGATCAGGAGATGTTCGTCAAGACCGATCCGCTGGGCAACCCCGTGGACCGCCGCCATCCCTGGAACCAGCACACCAACCCCCGGCCGCAGAAACGCGACCTGGACGAGAAGTACAGCTGGGTCATGTCGCCGCGGTGGTTCGACGGCACCGATCACCTCCCCCTGGACACCGGCGGCGGCCCGCTGGCCCGGCTGTGGTCGACGGCGCTGGCCAACCTCATCGACATCGGCTACGTGAAGGCCACCGGGCACAGCGTGCAGATCAATCTGCCCAAGACCGCGCTCAAGGGGCCGGTCACGCTGGAGTGGAAGGTGCCGGTGCACGGCAGCAACACCCTCGAGCGCAACCGCGCGCGCACCTATTTCCAGGCGTACGCGGCGGCCTGCGCGCTGCACTTCGCGGAGAAGGCGATGGCGGAGATCCGGGCCGGCCACACCAAGACCTGGGAGAAGTTCGAGGTGCCGGAAGAAAGCATCGGCTGCGGCTTCACCGAGGCGGTGCGCGGCGTGCTGTCGCATCACATGGTGATCCGGGACGGCAAGATCGCGAACTACCACCCGTACCCGCCGACGCCGTGGAACGCCAGCCCGCGCGACAGCTTCGGCACGCCGGGTCCCTACGAGGACGCGGTGCAGGGCCAGCCGATCTTCGAGGAGAACGACCGCGAGCACTTCAAGGGCATCGACGTCATGCGCACCGTGCGCAGCTTCGATCCGTGCCTGCCGTGTGGCGTGCACATGTATCTAGGCAAGGGCAAGACGCTGGAGAAGCTGCATTCACCGACGCAGACGCTCACTCCCGAGTGAGTCCGCGTCGGGCGAAACGACCCGGAGGTGACGGTGGAGGATCGCCCGGACGACCGGGACGACGCGACGCTCGACGACTCCCGGTGGCGCGAAGCCGGTGATCGCATCGAGACCTTGCTGGAAGCGAGTTCGGCGGGCGGTGCGCTCGCCCGCGAACGCGCGGAGCAACTCGTGCGCGAACTGGTCGAACTCTACGGCGCGGCGCTGACCCGCGTGGTCGAGCTGCTCGACGACGCGGCGGTCGAGCGGTTGACCCGCGACGATCTGGTCGCGAGTCTGCTGCTCGTGCACGGGTTGCATCCGCACGATGTGGCCACCCGCGTAGGGAACGCGCTGGACAGCGTGCGTCCGTATCTCGGTTCCCACGGCGGCGACGTCCACCTGGTCGACATCGTCGACGGCGTGGTGCGCTTGGAACTGGCGGGTAGTTGCAAGAGCTGTCCGTCCTCGTCGGTGACGCTCGAACTGGCCGTCGAGGACGCGGTGCGGGCGGCCGCGCCGGAGATCGAGTCCATCGAAGTGGTCGCCGCGCAGACCGAGTCGGCGGGGGTGATCTCCGCCGACTCGCTGTTCTCGCGCGTGCGCGCGGACGGCGCGCGGTCCGGCAACTGGGTCGCGGTCCCCGAACTGGCCGAACTCGACGCGGGCGAGGTGGGCGGCTTCGACGTCGCCGGGCTGACGGTGCTCGCCTGCCGGGTGGGAACGGAGCTGTACGCCTATCGCGACCACTGCCCCGGATGCGACCGATCGCTCGCGGGTGCGGCGCTGGAGCGGCGCGTGGGGTTCCCGGCCGGTGACGCGGTGCTGCGGTGCCCGACCTGCCGGGCGCACTACGACGTGGTGCACGCGGGCGCCCGGGTCGACGGTGACGGTCACCTCGAACCGCTCCCCGTGCTCGTGCGCTCCGGCGAACTGTCGGTGGCGGTGCCGGTGGAGGTCCACGGGTGAGCACACCGTTTCGCGCGCTCCAGCGGATCGCCGCCGATCGCGGGCCCGCCCCCCGGCCCGGCGAGCGGTGCGAGATGTGCGCGGAGCCGATCGCCGACCGGCACCAGCACGTGGTGAACGTCGAAGGCAGGCAGCTGATGTGCGTATGCCGCGGCTGCTACTTGCTGTTCGTCGACCAGAACGCGGAGCTGCGGTATCGCGCGGTGCCGGACCGGTATCTCACGTTCCCGGATTTCACGATCAGCCGGGCCGAATGGGACGCACTGGACATCCCCGTGAATCTGGCGTTCTTCTTCCGCAATTCCGCACTGGACCGGACGGTGGCGTTCTATCCAGGGCCCGCCGGCGCTACGGAGTCGGAATTACCTCTGGAGCAATGGAATTCGATCATTCACCGGCATCCCGAGCTGGACGTGCTCGCCCCGGACGTGGAAGCGCTGCTCATCCGGGTGCCCGACCGCCGCACCGAGCGGGCGGCTTGCCTGCTGCTACCGATCGACGCCTGCTACGAGTTCGTCGGCCGGATGCGGCTGCTGTGGCACGGATTCGACGGCGGCCAGGACGTGCACCGATACCTGGAGGAGTTCTTCGCCGAGGCGTCGGCGCGCGCGAAAACCGGCGGTGCGGCATGAGCCCGGTGTACTCGACGACGTTCGCCGTGCTCGAGATCAAACCCGAGCCGTACGCCGTCGCGCCGATCCTGTCCGCGCGCGTCGGCATCGCCGCGCTCGCGGAGGAGCCCGTGCACGCCATCGCCCTGCGCGCGCAGGTGCGCATCGAGCCGTTCCGCCGCGGCTACTCCGACGAGGAGGCCGCAGGGCTGGTCGATCTGTTCGGCCCGCGCGAACGGTGGCACGAGACCCAGCGCTCGTTTCTCTGGATGCACTGCGCCACCATGGTTCCGAGTTTCACCGGCGGCGCCCAAGTGGACCTGCCGATGCCGTGCACCTACGACTTCGAGGTGACCGGATCGAAGTACCTGCACGCGTTGCGCGAGGGTGTGGTTCCGCTGCTGTTCCTGTTCAGCGGGACGGTCTTCATCCGAGGCACGACCGGATTCGCCATCCAGCAGATTCCATGGGACCGCGAGGACAAGTTCGAGATGCCCGTGTCGGTGTGGCAGGGCCTGATGGACGCGTACTTCCCGAATACCGGGTGGGTGCGGCTGCACAACGACACGCTCCGGGCGCTGGCCACCTACAAATCCAGCCACGGCCTGCACGGCTTCGACGACGCGGTGACCCGCCTGCTGACCAGCACCGAGGAGACGCCGTGACGACCGCCGAAGCTCGTGCCCGCGCCCGCGCCGTGGCCGACGCGGTGCTCTACGAGGGCTACCTGCTGTACCCCTACCGGGCCGACGCGCGCAAGAACCAGTCGCGCTGGCAGTTCGGCGTGCTGGGGCCGCACGGGGCCGCCGTGGCGGGACTCGGCGAGGAGTCGACGCTGTCGGCGCAGTGCCTGATCGACCCGGGCGAGAATCCCGAACTCACCCTCACCGTGCGGTTCCTCCAGCTCCAGCGCCGCCAAGTGGTGGACGGGGACGGTACGCCTGTCGCCGAGGTGACCGATGGCGCGCGGTCGTGGCTGTCCTGGGACGAGGCGGTCGAGCAGGAGATCACCGTCGGCCCGGTCCCGCCCGCCCGCGCGATCCTGCCGCTGGACATCCCGGGCGGCTCCGACGCCGAGCAGATCGCCACCGCGGCCGTCTCCGCGCCGGGCACGTTCGTGCGGACCCGGCTGCCGCTGACGGGTGAGCTGGAACTCGCCGCCGACCGAGACGACGGCTTCCTACGGCTCACGGTCGTCCTGCGCAACGTGGGCGCACCCGCGACCGACAAGCGCGACGCCATCGCCCGCTCGCTGATCGGCGCGCACATCATCGCGGAGATCACCGGCGGACAGTTCGTCTCCCTGCTGGAACCGCCGCCCGACGCCACCGCCGTGGCCGCCCGCTGCGATCGGTACCGGTGTTTCCCGGTGCTCGCGGGGCCGCCAGGCGACTACAGCGTGCTGCTCATCTCGCCGATCATCCTCTACGACCACCCGGAGATCGCGGAGCAGAGCGAAGGAGCGCTGTTCGACTCCACCGAGATCGACGAGATCCTCACGCTGCGCATACTCACCATGACCGATGCGGAGAAGGCGAGCGCCCGAGCCACCGACCCGCGCGCGGCGGAGATCATCGACCGCTGCGAGGCCATGTCGCCCGACGCGATGCGGCAGTTGCACGGGGTGCTGCGCGACCCGCACGCCGAGGGGCCCGGGTTGATCCCGGAGATTCCCGAGGGCGTCGATTGGTGGGACCCGCTGGCCGACAGCGCCGTTCGCCCGGACTTGGACGCTGTGCCGGTCGCGGGGGCGCTGGTGCGCAAGGGCAGCCGCGTCCGGCTGCATCCGGCGCGCCGGGCCGACGCCCAGGATCTGTTCTTCGACGGGCAGTGCGCCCGGGTCGTCTCGGTTCACGAGGACGTGGACGGACAGGCGCACGTCGGGGTGGTGCTGGACGCCGATCCGGCGGCCGAGCTGCACGAATGGTACGGGCGCTACCTGTATTTCGCGCCCGACGAACTGGAGCCGCTCGACGGCACCGAGGAATGAAAGGAAGTCCGCTATGGAAACCGTGGGAGTGGTCTCGACGACCGTCGTCGCCGTGCTGGTGGCGGCGGGAGTGTATCTCGGCGTGCGGTCGCTCCCGGATCTGCGGCGATATCTGAAGATCCGGCACATGTAGCGGGGCACCGGAAAGGAGCATCATGGGTGAGCATCGCGAAGAGCCGCAATCGGCACGTGGCGCGCCGGGTTCGCGCGACGCGGGCACGGGCGTCGCGGCCGGAGGCCCGGCGGACCGGGAACCGGGCCACATCGGTCACGAGGAGATGACCTCCGCGCATCCGGAAGACGCCAAGAAGGGCACCGAGTTCACCTCGGAAGCCCCGACCGGCACCGAAGCGGCGGCACCTCCGTACGACGAGCGCAAGGACACCGCCAACGCCCCCGCGGAGACGGCGACCGGAAAGGTCGACGACGCGCGAGTGGGCGGCGCGACGACACCCACCGAGAAAGAGGGGTGACTCGACGGCCGCGGTGCTGATCGCCGGGATCGGCAACATCTTCCTCGGCGACGACGGATTCGGACCCGAGGTGGTGCGCAGACTGCCGCACCACCCCGACCCCGGTGTGCGCGCGGTGGACTACGGCATCCGCGGCATGCACCTCGCCTACGACCTGCTCGACCCCTGGGCGGCGCTGCTGCTGATCGACGCGCTGCCCGACCGCGGCGCGCCCGGCCGGGTCGAGGTGTTCGGCGCCGAGCCGGAGGACACCGGCGCCCAGCTCGACGCCCACGCGATGAGCCCGGACGCCGTCTTCGCCGGGGTACGCGCGCTGGGCGGCGTGTTGCCGCCCACGGTGGTGATCGGCTGCCAGGTCGCCTGCGTGGAGGAGGGTATCGGCCTGTCCGCGCCGGTCGCGGCGGCGGTGCCGGAGGCGGTCGCCGCCGTCGGCGAGGTGCTCGCCGCGTTCCTGCCCGCCGGGACATCCGATGGCTCCCCGCTTCCGCGGGCCACAGCGCGACAGGAGGACTGACCGATGTGTCTGGGCATCCCGGGACAGGTGCTGGCGATCCCTGACGGCTACCACGATCAGATCGCCTTGGTCGACGTCTCCGGCGAGCAGCGGAAGGTGAACATCGGGCTGCTCGACGACGATCCGGCCCGGCCGGGTGACTGGGTGATCATCCACATGGGCTTCGCGGTGGAGAAGACCGACGCGGCGGGAGCCGAGGCGGCGCTGCAAGGGCTGCGTCTGCTGCAACGCGGGGACCAGTCATGAACACTGTGCGGCTGCGGCGGCGTCTGCTGGTGCGCGGTGTGGTCCAAGGCGTCGGATTCCGGCCGTTCGTCTACACCACCGCCGCCGAACTGGCTCTGTCCGGCAGCGTGAGCAACAACAGCAACGGCGTGATCGTCGAGATCGAGGGAGCGGCCAGAGATCTGGACGAGTTCGCCCGGCGGCTGCGCCTGCGACCGCCGCCGCTGGCGGTGATCGAGTCGGTCGAGCAGGCCGACATCCCGGCGCGCGGCGGCACCGGATTCCACATCGCGGGCACCACGCGCGAGGGCGGCGGTCGCACGCTCGCCTCACCCGATGTCGCGATTTGCGC
Organism: Nocardia sp. NPDC003999; assembly: GCF_053604885.1. Classification (NCBI taxonomy): domain Bacteria; kingdom Bacillati; phylum Actinomycetota; class Actinomycetes; order Mycobacteriales; family Nocardiaceae; genus Nocardia; species Nocardia sp. NPDC003999. The sequence continues at coordinate 272,177 of NZ_JBSGIB010000001.1, read as the reverse complement.
CGATTGCGAACGCGAGTTGCGCGATCCGCGCGATCGCCGTTATCGCCATCCGTTCGTCAATTGCACCAACTGCGGTCCGCGTTTCACCATCATCGCGAGCCTGCCCTACGACCGCGAGCGCACATCGATGGCCGACTTCGCCATGTGCGAGCGGTGCGCGCGGGAATACGCCGATCCCGCCGATCGGCGCTTCCACGCGCAGCCGATCGCCTGCCCCGACTGCGGCCCCACGCTCGCCTATACGGGACCGGGAGCCGGTACGCCGCTGGCGGCCGCGCGGCAACTGCTGCGCGCGGGCGGAATCCTGGCGGTCAAAGGCATCGGCGGATACCACCTCGCCTGTGACGCCACGAACGAGGCCGCCGTCGCGGTACTGCGACGTCGCAAACGCCGTGGTGACAAACCTTTCGCCGTCATGGTCCCGGATCTGGCCACGGCACGGGCCATCGTCGCCGTCGACGACGCCGCCGAGACGCTGCTGACCAGCCCGGCTCGCCCCATCGTGTTGCTCGCTCGCCGATCCTCGCCCGAGGAGCCCCCTTCGAACGACGGCCCGGCGGTCTCGCCATCGGTGGCGCCCGGCAATCCAGACCTGGGCGTGATGCTCGCCTACACCCCGCTGCACCTGCTGCTGTTCGGTCTGCCCGGCGACCCGCCCGGCCCGCAGGTGCTCGTGATGACCTCGGGCAATCTCGGCGGCGAGCCGATCTGCTACCAGGACGACGACGCACGCACCCGCCTGGCCGGGCTCGCCGACGGCTGGCTGTCGCACAACCGGCGCATCCTGGTGCCCTGCGACGACTCGGTGGTGCGCTCGCTCGACGGCCGCGAACTGCCGGTCCGGCGCTCGCGCGGCTACGCGCCGCTGCCGCTGTTGCTGCCGGTGCCGCTGCCGCCGACGCTCGCCGTCGGCGCGGACCTCAAGAACACCTGCGCGATGGCCGACGGCCGCTACGCCTGGTTGAGCCAGCACATCGGCGACATGGACGACCTGGCGACGCTGCGCTCCTTCGACGCCGCGCAGCGCCACCTCGGAGAACTCACCGGCGTCCGTCCCGCGCAGCTGGTCGCCGACGCGCACCCCGGCTACCGCTCCACCGCCTGGGCGCGCAGGCACGCGGGCGAGCGAGCCGTCTACACCGTCCAGCACCATCACGCGCACATCGCCGCAGTCATGGGCGAGCACGGGCTCGGCGCGACCGAGCAGGTGGTCGGCATCGCCTTCGACGGCACCGGGTACGGACCGGACGCGGCGGTGTGGGGCGGTGAGGTGCTGCTGGCGGGCTACAAGGGCTACCGGCGTCTGGCGCACCTGAAGTACGTGCCGCTCGCGGGCGGCGATCTCGCCGTGCGCAGGCCCTACCGCATGGCGCTGGCTCATCTGCGCGCGGCCGGGATCGACTGGTCCGAGGACATTCCCGCGGTCGCGGCGTGTCCGCCCGCCGAGCGTTCGGTGCTGGCCCACCAGTTCCGGACCGGACTGGGCTGCGCGCCCACGTCCAGCATGGGCCGGTTGTTCGACGCGGTCTCCTCGCTGTGCGGCGTGCGGCACGTCGTCGACTACGAAGCCCAGGCGGCGATCGAATTGGAAGGACTCTCGCGCGCGGGGGCGGAAGGCGACGCCGCCTACCGATTCCCGCTCGCGGACGGCGATCCCGCCGGGATCGATGCCGCGCCGGTGATCGCGGACGTGGTCGCCGACGTTCGCGCGGGCGCGCCCCCGCAGGTGGTGGGCGCGCGCTTCCACGCCGCCGTCGCTCGGTTGGTGCTCGACCTCGCGGCGCGTTACGCCGCCCCGGGGACGGTCGTCGCCCTGTCCGGCGGCGTGTTCCAGAACGCCCTGCTGCTCGCGCGATCGTGTGCACTGCTGCGCGACAACGGGTTCACCGTGATCACCCACCACAGACTGCCGCCCAACGACGGCGGCCTCGCGTTCGGGCAACTCCTCGCGTGCAGCGAGGGATGAGCGAAGGAGAGCAACGATGTGTCTTGCGGTACCAGGCAAAGTGCTCAGCCTGCACGAGCGGGACGGCACGCTGATGTCGGTCGTCGACTTCGGCGGCGTGCACAAGGACGTGTGCCTGCAATACATCCCGGACGCGGCGGTCGGCGATTACGTCGTGGTCCACGTCGGTTTCGCGATCCAGCGTCTGGACGAGGAGTCCGCGCTGCGGACCCTGGCCGAGTTCGAGCACCTCGGCGTACTGAACGAGGAATTCGGCGACGGTTTCGCCATCGCCGCGAAGCAGGCGGGCCTGGACAATCCCGCCGCCGAGCCGTCCCGCGAGGAACCGGAGGCGAAGTCATGAAATATCTCGACGAGTTCAGCAACCCCGAGCTGGCCCGGCACCTGCTCGATGGGATCCGCGCCGCGACCAGCCGCCGCTGGGCGATCATGGAAGTTTGTGGCGGACAGACACATTCGATCATCCGTCACGGCATAGACCAACTGCTGCCCGACCAGATCGAGATGATCCACGGCCCCGGCTGCCCGGTCTGCGTCACCCCGTTGGAGGTGATCGACAAGGCGCTGGAGATCGCCGCGCGACCGGGCGTGATCTTCTGTTCGTTCGGTGACATGCTGCGCGTGCCGGGCAGTTCCAAGGACCTGTTCCGGGTGAAGAGCGAGGGCGGTGACGTCCGTGTGGTGTACTCGCCGCTGGACGCGCTGAACCTGGCCAAGGAGAATCCCGACCGCGAGGTGGTGTTCTTCGGCATCGGATTCGAGACCACGGCTCCGGCCAACGCCATGACGGTCTACCAGGCGAAGCGGCTGGGGATCAGGAACTTCTCGCTGCTGGTTTCGCACGTGCTGGTCCCGCCCGCCATCGCCGCCATCATGGAGTCGCCGACCTGTCGGGTGCAGGGGTTCCTCGCCGCCGGGCACGTCTGCACCGTGATGGGCACCGACGAGTACCCGCCGCTGGCCGAGCAGTACCGAGTGCCGATGGTGGTCACCGGATTCGAACCGCTGGACATCCTGGAGGGTATCCGCCGCACCGTGCTGCAACTGGAGTCCGGCAGGCACGAACTGGAGAACGCCTACCCGCGCGCGGTGTCCGCTGCGGGCAATCCCGCGGCGAAAGCCATGCTGCAGGACGTCTTCGAGGTCACCGACCGGGGCTGGCGCGGCATCGGCGTCATCCCGCGCAGCGGCTGGCGGCTGTCGGAGCGCTATCGCGAGTTCGACGCCGAACACCGCTTCGCCGTGGGCGACCTGCACACCGAAGAATCGACCATCTGCCGCTCCGGCGAGGTGCTGCAGGGGCTGATCAAACCGAACGAGTGCGCCGCTTTCGGCAAGCAGTGCACGCCGCGGAATCCGTTGGGCGCCACCATGGTGTCCTCCGAAGGCGCGTGCGCCGCGTACTACCTGTACCGGCGCTTGGATCTGCCCGCGGAGGTGGCCCATGCGTGAAAAAGGCGCCGCGCCCGTGACGATCGATGAGGGCTGGGTCTGCCCGATGCCGCTGCGGGATTCGCCGAACATCGTCATGGGCCACGGCGGCGGCGGCGCGATGTCCGGCGAGCTGATCGAGCATCTGTTCCTGCCCGCGTTCGGCTCCGCCGCGAACGCGGACCTGACCGATTCCGCGGTCGTCACGCTCGACGGCGCGCGGCTGGCCTTCTCCACCGATTCGTTCGTGGTGAAGCCGCTCGTCTTCCCGGGCGGCACCATCGGTGAGCTCGCGGTCAACGGCACGGTGAACGATCTGGCCATGTCCGGTGCGCGTCCGATGGTGCTGTCCACCGCGTTCATCCTGGAGGAGGGCACCGCGCTGGCCGACATCGCACGCATCGCGCAGGCGGTCGGGACCGCCGCGCTGGCGGCCGAAGTCCAGCTGGTCACCGGGGACACCAAGGTGGTCGACGCCGGGCACGGTGACGGGATCTACATCAACACCGCGGGCATCGGCGTGGTGCCCGCGGAGGTGGACATCCGGCCGCAACGCGCGACCCCGGGCGACATCGTGCTGGTCAGCGGCGAGATCGGGGTGCACGGTGTCGCGGTGCTCAGTTGCCGCGAGGGTCTGGAGTTCGGTACCACCGTGCTCAGCGACACCGCGCCGCTGCACGGTCTGGTCGCGGCGATGCTGGCCACCGGCGCCGACGTGCACGTGCTGCGCGACCCCACCCGCGGCGGCGTCGCGGCCTCGCTCAACGAGATCGCCCGTGCCGCGAAAGTCGGCGTGGCCCTGGACGAGCGGCAGCTTCCCGTGCCGGACGGCGTGCGCGACGCGTGCGGGCTGCTCGGCCTGGACCCGATGTACGTGGCCAACGAGGGCAAGCTGCTGGCGTTCGTCGCGCCCGAGGACGCCGAACGCGTGCTGGCGGCGATGCGGGAGCACCCACTGGGCGCGCAGGCCGCCGTGATCGGCCGATGCGTCGCCGAGCATCCCGACATGGTGGTCGCCCGCACGGCACTCGGCGGTACGCGGGTGGTGGATCTGCCCGCGGGCGAGCAGTTGCCGCGGATCTGCTGACAGGGGACCGGTATCGGCCCGGAGCCAGAAGGCGAGGTGTGGATCATCGTTCGGATCGCCGAGACGCCTGCGGCGTCGCGTGCCCCGCTGGACGGACGGCAGCGGCGCGGCGTCGCGGGGATGGCGTCGGTCGTGGTCGTCCTGCACGTTCTCGGGTGGTCGGCGCTGCTGCTGCTCGTTGTCCCCGGTGGATACGTGGTGGACGGTGCGGTGTTCGGCGTCGGCCTCGGCGTCACCGCCTACACGCTCGGCATGCGGCACGCGTTCGACGCCGATCACATCGCCGCGATCGACAACACCACCCGCAAACTGGTCGCGGACGGGCGCAAGCCGCTGTCGGTCGGATTCTGGTTCTCGCTCGGGCACTCCACCATCGTGTTCGTCCTCGTCGCGCTGCTGGCATTCGGCGTCAAGGCGCTGGCGGGCAACCTGCGCGACGAGAACTCCGGGTTGCAACGCTGGACCGGCCTCTTCGGCACCGGCATCTCCGGCACTTTCCTGCTCGCCATCGGGGCGTTGAACCTGGTCTCGCTGATCGGCATCTGGCGGGTGTTCCGTTCGATGCGCCGTGGAAGCTACGACGAGGCCGCCTTGCGGCAGCGGCTGCACGACCGCGGCGCGTTGCAGCGGGTGACCGGGCCGCTGACCCGGGCGGTGCGCGCGCCGTGGCAGATGTACCTCGTCGGGCTGCTGTTCGGCCTCGGCTTCGACACCGTCACCGAGGTGAGCTTGCTGGTGATCGCGGGCGGCGCGGCGGCGACCGACCTGCCGTGGTACGCGATCCTCGTGCTGCCCGTGCTCTTCTCGGCGGGCATGACGCTGTTCGATGCGCTGGACGGCGCGTTCATGAACTACGCATACGGATGGGCGTTCGCCGGACCGCTGCGCACCGTCTACTACAACATCGTCGTCACCGGTCTGTCGGTGGCCGTGGCGCTGCTGATCGGCGCGCAGGAGATGATCTCCTTGCTGGCCGACGAATTCGGCATCGCCGACGGACCGCTGGCGTGGGTCGGCGGGCTGGATCTGGGCGCCATGGGCTTCGTGATCGCCGGACTGTTCCTGCTCACTTGGGCGGTCGCCGTCGGAGTGTGGCGATTCGGCCGGATCGAGCAGCGGTGGTCCCCGGGCCGGGCGGGCGGAGGGCCGTGCTGATGGCGGGCAGCGGAGCGGAGATGTTCGCCCGGTACGCCTACGCGCCCAATCGGCTGGGCTACTGCGGGCCGCCCGACGCGGCCGCCCTGCGCGACGGCTCGGACGAGCAGGTGCGGGCGGTGGCGCGCCGGTTCACCGGAGCGTGGCCCTACCTGCGCGTGATGGCGCGCATGACCGGTGTAGCGGACCCGCTCGACCGCAGGATCGTCGAGGCGTACTGGCTGGGCGGCGGCGTCGGCGCGGAACTGGATGCCCGCGAGTTCACCGCCGAACTGCTGGATCTGCTCGGCCCGGTCGCGGGCGGGTACTGGACGTACCTGACGCCACGGCTGGCCGAGGAGGCGGCCGCCAACCACTGCTTCCACGTCTTCGGTGTGTACCCCTGGTCGCGGCTGCTCGGACACGGCAACGAACATCCCCTGCACGTGCTCGACAACTGCCGGATCGGCTGGGGAACGGTGCTCGACCGCGCCGGCGGCGAGGTCGTGTTGGGCTGCCGTGCGCTGAGCTGGGACGGCGAACGTCTCGCGTTGTCGGCGGAGACGGCGCGGTCGGTGCCGATCCGGGTGGACGGGTACGCGGCGCTGCCGGATGTCGCGGTAGGGGAGCGGGTCGCGGTGCACTGGGGGCGGCTGTGCGGGCGCTTGGACGACGCCCAGGTGAGTGCTCTGGAGGTGGGCACGGTGCGTCAATTGGAGTTCACCAACCGACGACTCGCCGCACAAGGGAACCCCGCGGTCAGCTGACGAGCACGTGAGTTGCCGGTCGTCCACACCCGACACGGAGGCGGGCTGCTTGCTTACAGCGCCGATATGTCGCGGCGGTTGCCGATGAGAAAGTTTCGATTCCCCGTCAATCGTGGCGAACTCGACGGTTCGCGAATTCGGCAGATCCGCGAGGCGTGTTTGGCTCACCTAGGTGCGCGTATCCTGTATATAGCTGTCGAGCCCGACCTCGGGGAGCGACACGTGTATTTCACCGATAGTCGTCCGGCGAAACTCCGAACCGTTCCCGGATGATTCATCCGGTGTGTCGGCGCGTCCTCCCGCCATCGTGCCCGACGGGCTGATCCGCATTTCGGATCTCACCCGAAGGGAGGTGAACTACAGTGTTGGATCAGATGATGGGGATGATTCGCGACATGTGGAACAACATGTTCCCGGGCATGCCGATGCCGATGCTTCCGATGATGTAGTAGCCGTCCCACAAGCCGGAAAACCGCAGTTGTGCAAGCGTCCGACAATTCTGCGTCGAGGCGATGGGTGCGGCTTTTCCGAACGAGGTGTGCAATTTCCGTACGGTGGTACATCCACTTTGTGGCCTACCGTATTCGATGCGATATTCCCGTATACAGGAGAGTGGAATCCGTCGGCCATCTGCGCGGGCGGAGTCAAATGACTCGGCGGACCGTGGCCGAGCGACGGCCCCGTGGCCGGTCGGCGCATGCGAAGGCGATCGACCTCGATGGAGGTGCGCCATGACCGAGGATCCGCAGCAGGCGAAGCGGCCGGTGAGCGCCGCGCTGGCCGGCCCGTACGGGCACCCATTCCATCCGATCCTGGTCACCGTCCCGATCGGCGCATGGGTCGCCAGTCTGGTGTTCGACCTCGCGTCCCGAGTGGTGGACGATCCGGAGTTCCTGGTCAAGGGGTCGTCGTGGCTGATCGCGATCGGCGTGCTCGGCGCCTTGGCCGCCGCGACGATCGGGTTCCTCGACCTGCTCGCCATCCCGACGGGTACGCCCGCCTTCCGCACCGGCCTGCTGCACATGACCCTCAATCTGCTGGTCACCGTCGCCTACGCGGTCGGTTTCGTCTGGCGGCGGGGCGCCGACACCACACGCGCGGTTCCGGCCGGGCCGCTGGCGCTGTCGGTGGCGGCCCTGGTGGCATTGGCGATGTCGGGGTATCTCGGGGGCAAGCTCGCCTACCGGTACGGCGTACGTGTCGCCGACGAGGCAACCCAGGCGAGCGGCTTCAAGCGCTGAATCCCTTCCCAACGTCAGGAGGCACACCATGGGCATCGCCGCATTGATCTTCTGGCTGCTCACCGCGGGCGGCGGTTTCTTCCTGCTCGGCACCTGGATCGCCAAGGGCGGCACGCGTCAGCCGAATTCGACCCAGCTGCCCGCGCCGGTATTGTTCGGGCACTTCCTGCTCGCCGTGGCCGGACTGATCGTGTGGATCGTGTACCTCGTCGTCGACAACACGGCGTGGGCCTGGATCGCCTTCGTGCTGCTGATTCCGGTCGCCCTACTCGGATTCACGATGTTGGTGCGCTGGATTCCCACCTATCGAGAGCGTTCCGCCGCGGGAACGGTCGAACGCCGCTCCGCCGCGGGAACGGCCGAACCGCCCGAAAAGCACTTTCCCGTTGCCGTCGTCGCCGCACACGGGGTTTTCGCCGTGACGACCGTCGTGCTGGTGTTCCTGACCGCGCTCGGCGTCGGCAGCTGACTCTCGTCCCAGACGACAGCCACCGGTGGGTGGCCGCGACGGCGGGAGTCCCCAGTCAATTCGCGCAGGCCGCGGGCGGCGAGGGTTGTGTACTGTCGCAGGCCGGGGCGGTGAGGTCGTAGACCGCGACGTTGCCGATGTGTACCGCGCTGTAGTGCGCCGCCACCCACTCGGCGATGTCTTTGTGCCCGGCCGGCCGCCACCATCCGTTGTCCGGGGCGTCGCTCCGGCCGGCCCCTGCGGGCTGGTCGCGCACCCGCCACGAATCGGGCAGCCGCACCTCCTGCGCGAGGTAGTACGTCACCTGATGGGTGCGCACCATGGTCTGGAACTCGTCGAGGGTGGGCACCGGATCGTCGGAAGTGAAGCCGCCGATCGCGACTACCGAGGTGTGAGTGGCGAGTTCCAGCGACGCGGCGACCGAGGACCGGTCCACTGCGGCCGACCAGGGGGTGGAGGTGTCGCGCAACAGCGTGGCGAGTCGGGGTTCGACCTCACCGTCGAGGAACGCGGTCACCTCGCGGCGCATGTCGCTCGACGGATCCGCCGTCGTGGGCCGTGCCGGGCCCACAGTAGGACTGCCGCCCGTGTGCGCCTGCGGCAGAGTGGCCGCGGCGTATGCCGTCGATCCGCCGATCCCGGCGAGCACGCCCACGGCGACGAGCACCGATACGGCTCTGGCTCGCACCCGTCGCGCCCCGGCCGGGAAGGCGGCGGCGACCAGTCCCAGTGCCACCGCCAGCGAGATCGCCACGAGCGTCCAGCGCAGCGGCGGCAGCCACCCGGGATTGCGATTCAGCAGGACGAAAGCCCACAGTCCCGACGTCAGCACCAGTGCGGCGGCGCCGACACGACCGAACGCCTCCGACCGGCGCCGCCACACCTCGGCCACCCCGATGGCGAACATCCCGGCCACGGCCGGACCGATCGCCAACGTGTAGTAGGCGTGCATACCGCCGCGCATCACGGTGAACGCGACGCCGTCGACGACCAGCCACAGCCCGAACGCCAGCGCGGCCGCACGAACCGGGTCCGTTCGTGGCATACCCCGACGGGAGACGAGCACCAGTGCGAAGGCGAGCAGGGCAGCCGGAAGCAGCCAGGAGATCTCGAAACCGATCTCACCGGTGAACAGGCGAGCCGGGCCTGGTCCGCTGAAGCCGCCGAACCCGCCGCCGGTGTGCCCGCCGGAGGCAGGCATTTCGTACCCCGGAGGCAGCGCGAATCTGTTGCCGCCGTGGTGGTTCTGTCCCAGGAAGCGAGCGAACCCGTTGTAGCCCAGCACCAGATCCATGAACGTGTTGTCCGTCGAGCCTGCCAGGTACGGCCGCGCCGTGGCGGGCCACAGCACCGTCAGCAGCACATACCAGCCGGACGAGACGACCAGTGCCGCCGCGGCGGCCGACAGGTGCAGCAACCGGTTCCGCACCGAGGTCGGCGCGACGATCAGATAGGTGAGCGCCAAGGCGGGCAACACCATGAGACCTTCGAGCATCTTCGCCAGGAACGCGAACCCGAGCGCGACGCCCGCCAGCATCAGCCAGCGCGCGCTCGCCTGCCGCGCCGACCGAAGCGTGCAGTACGCGCCCGCGGTCATCAGCAGCACCATCACGGCATCCGGATTGTTGAACCGGAACATCAACGCCACCACCGGCGTTGCCGCCAGCGCGGCTCCGGCGAGCAGACCGGCGGCCCGGCTGGTCGTCGCCCCGGCGACCATCGCGTACATCAATGCCACCGCGGCGACAGCCATCAGCGCCTGCGGCACCAGCATGCTCGCGCTGCCGAATCCGAACAGTTGCCCCGAAACACCCATCACCCATTGCGACACCGGCGGCTTGTCCACCGTGATGAAGTTGCCCGGGTCGAGAGAACCGAACAGCACCGCTTTCCAGTCCCGCGCACCCGACCAGGCCGCCGCGGCGTAGAAGCCGTTGCCCATGCCGTTGACCGTGATGTGCCACAAGTACGCGGCCGCGGTCCCGAGCAGCAATGCCGCCAGCCCTGCGCGCTCCCATAGCCGCGCGGGCGATAATTCCCCCGGCTCGGGACGGGTGGCAATCGGATTCGCATCGGGCAGGGCGGCCTCGGCGGGGATCGCTGTCACCGCAGGAGTCTCGCAAGCGTCCTGGTGAATCTCCTGCGCGCATCCTGGCAATCAGCTGTGAGTACCGGACGTCCACCGGCCGACGAGCATTCGGCCCGCCGACGGTGGATCGTTGCGCCGGGCCGTCAGATCTTGCGGATGACCGTGACGACCTTGCCCAGAATTTGGGCGTCGTTGCCGGGGATCGGCTCGAAGACCGGGTTGTGCGGCATCAGCCAGACGTCCTTGCCGGTGCGCTTGAAGGTCTTCACCGTGGCCTCACCGTCGATCATCGCGGCGACGATGTCGCCGTTCTCGGCGACGTTCTGCTGCCGCACGACCACCCAGTCGCCGTCGCAGATCGCCGCGTCGATCATGGATTGACCGACGACCTTCAGCAGGAACAGCGAACCGTCGCCGACCAGCTCGCGCGGCAGCGGGAAGACGTCCTCCACGGCCTGCTCGGCCAGGATCGGGCCACCGGCGGCGATGCGGCCGAGCACCGGAACGAAGGTGGGGACGGGACGGTCGACGTCGACGGTGATCTCACCGTCGTCGACCGCGGCGACCGGCAAGCTGGTCACCGACCGGACCACTTCGTCCAGGCCCCTGACGTCCACGGCGCGCGGGCGATTCGGGTCCCGGCGCAGGTAGCCCTTGCGTTCCAGGGCGCGCAGCTGATGGGCGACCGACGAGGTGGACGTGAGGCCGACGGCGTCACCGATCTCCCGGATGCTCGGCGGGTAGCCGCGCTCGCTCACCGAGGTGCGGATCACCTCGAGCACTTTGCGCTGACGCACGGTGAGATCCGCCCCGCTACCCGCCGCGTCGGCGCCGCTCTCGGTCTCGTCACCCGTGTCGTCCGTCTGCCTCACCGCAACCGCCCTTTCCTGCTGTGCCAGACCGGTCCGCGCCCGGCATGTGTCTTCTCGGCCTGTCGTGTCTTCGGTCCTTCGAATCTAGTCCGGTAGCGCCGCTGGATCAAACATCTGTTCGACGCATGTCGGGTGTTCTTGCTGACTTTGTCGTCGCGGCGTGGTAGAAATCGAACACCAGTTCTTCGAACATGTGAGCGAATGAGCGCGGAACGTGTGTTCGAACGGCTCGACCGGCAACGGAGCACCCACTACGGAGGTTTGTCCGATGAGCACTGCGATCAGCCATGTCACCCCTTCAATCGCTGCGGCGGAGGCCGAAGCCGAGCGCCGCGTCGCCGATCCGGCCCCGGCGCAGGATGATCTCGGGTACGAGACTGCTCGGCGGCTGCTGTGCGGCGGCGCGCGCACGCTGACGCCCGCGCATCGATCCGCGGTCGATCGGCGTCCGCCCGGCGCGCGTCCCGGTGCGGGCATGCTCGCTTATGACCGGGGCGTAAGCACTTTCGCGCGGCGTCGTCCTCGTGGCGAACATCCCATGCGCCGGGTCGAGCAGGCGCAGATCGGGTTCGCCGCCCTCGCCGTCGCCGCCCTGCTCACCGCTTCGACGGTGGTGGGCTTGATCGCTTTGTCGCATGTGCGCGCGGGTGAGTGGGGCGGTGGGTCCGGCCGGTCGGTGCCGGCCGTGGTGGATGGCCCGAGCGTGCCGATGGGCGGCAATTCGCGCTGAGCACAAGGGAAATCGGCCACCCTGGGCGGCCGGAATTGTTGATCGAAAACTAGAACGTGTTGCTACCGTGCTGAAAACGTGATCCGGGCGACGCCGCCCGAACGATGTCGGGACTTCTCAGCACATGACACTCCTTACCGCAGGGCGCTCGGTTCGCGTCTTCACCCGCGTTGCCGCCTTGTCCCTTTGTCTGGTCTTCGGGCTCGGCGCGGCAGCCATCGCCAGGGCGGAGCCCGCCTACGCGGCGTATCTCGATCTCCCGTCCGTCAATGGCGACGGTGCGGGGCCGGGTGGACTCGATCCGCTTCTCCCGCTGAGCGAATTCGACCTAGCGGAGGCGTTGCGGCAGGCGCGGGCCGACGGAGTGCCGCCGCGCAGATACGCGACGCTGCTGCACCAGTACTGGCTGGTGGTCGCCACCCGCAACGCCGACATCGACCTGGCGGCTTGGGATCCCGGTCGGGGCCCGCGCGCGAACGAACGCACGTTCAATCAGGTGTACGTCAACTACCTGCGGCTGGCCACCCAGCACCCGGAGTTCTACTGGGCGGGACTCGCCGGAATCGCGGGCGGATCGTTCGCCTCCGGATTCTTCGACATGAGCGACGCGGGTTTCGTCCTGGACCTGCCCGGCATCCATCGGATCGGCGACACGGTCGCCGATCTCCTGCGCGCCACTCCACCGGAACTGGCGGCTGCGCTGCCGGAGGACATCCGGCTGCTCGCTACCGAGGGCTCTCGGCTGACCGCGGCGGACGTCGCCTGGTACCAGACCCGCCTGATGATCATGCAGAAGCACATCTTCACGGATCTGGTGCCGATGCACGAGGCCTACGTCGCGCTCGGCATACGCGGAATCGACGAGATGTACGCGGCCGGTGTGCTGGACGACGACATCCACGCCGCTTGGCGGTCGATCGCCTCGGGCACCCGGGACGGCTACATCGACGCGCTGGTCCGGATGACCGATCGGGAGCAGAACCACGTCGTGGCCGACCAGTGGGACGAGACATCGGCGGGTCGCGCGCCGATCGGCCGCGTGCTCACCTATGTCAGCACCATCGCGGGCAAACCCGCTGTCCCGGGCGTTCGCGCGCCAGGCGTGTTCGCCCCGACGGTGGTGAGCGCCGAAGTCGGAGGCCGCGGCCTCGCGCTGCGCGTCCCGTTGCCCGGCTTCAACTGGGCCGACCGCGACACCCGATGGAACTACATCACCGGTGACCTGGTGCCCCGCCACATCGATATGGAGACCGATCCCGTGTCGGCCGGCGCCGTCCTCGGCGAGGCGTTCTGGAACAAGCTGGCGCGCGGTCGCCTGGCCGCCCGCTTACCGGAGCTGCTCGCGGACCTGACCGCGCACTGGCAGATCTCCGGATGACCGAGCATGGTCCGACAGCCGGGGTGAGTGCGACAAACCGGAAACTCGGACGGGTATCCTCGAAGTGTTATGCAGGTATTCCGCGTGTCGCACGAGGAATACCTGGTGCCGGGGTATAGACCTCTGTACACGGGCTCGCCGGACCGATCGCCGCGATCGGTGCCCGGTCCGGACGCGAGCACGCGCATCGACGAAGGATTTCTCGGATGCATTGCCCGTACTGCCGACACCCCGACTCTCGGGTGGTGGATTCGCGCGAGGCCGACGAAGGCGCGGCCATCCGTCGCCGTCGTGCCTGCCCGCAATGTGGGCGGCGGTTCACCACGGTGGAGACGGCCATTCTGTCGGTGGTCAAGCGTAGCGGCGTCACCGAGCCGTTCAGCCGTGAGAAGGTCATCCGGGGTGTGCGCCGGGCCTGCCAAGGCCGTGAGGTCGACGACGACGCGCTGAACCTGCTCGCTCAGCAGGTGGAAGACGCGGTGCGGGCGAAGGGTTCTCCCGAGGTGCCAAGTCACGAGGTGGGCTTGGCCATTCTCGGCCCGCTGCGGGATCTGGACGAGGTGGCCTACCTGCGCTTCGCCTCGGTCTACCGATCGTTCACCTCGGCCGACGACTTCGAACGCGAGATCAGGGAGATGCGCCGGGCGCGTGCGGAAGCGTTGTCGGCCGCCGACTGACTCAGCGCCGCACAGCGGCGATCGCCTTCTCGATTCGCTTGGCCGACACCGGAAACGGGGTGCCGAGCTTCTGCGCGAACAGGCTGACCCGGAATTCCTCGATCATCCACCAGATTTCGGTGACCGCGGGTGCATGCTTGCGGTTCTCCGGTAGCGACGCGACCAGGCGGTCGTAGGCGGCCAGCGCCCGATCGAGTTCGGCCATGCCCTGCCGATCGCGAACGGCGGAGCCGGGCAGCGCCTCCAGTCGCGTCACCGCGGCTTGGAGATAACGGGGCAGCTCACGCAGCCTCGTCGCGCCGGTCTCGGAGACGAAGCCGCGGAACACCAGGTTGTCGAGCTGATGACGGACGTCATCGGCGATGTCGCGCTCGCTCGTTCGCTCCAGCGCCGCGGAGACCTGGTGTGCGCCGGCGAGGATCGGCACGACCAGGCGCACGAAACGAGCGATGGTAGCGGTGAAATCGGGCCGAGTCCGGGCGACGAGCGCGTCGAACTTCGCCGGGTCGTGCACCGGCCCGCCCGCGGCCGCGAGCAATTCGTCGGCGGCGGCCGCGCGGCAGTCCTCGAGCAGCGCCTCCAGCGAGCCGTACGGATTCTGACTCAGGGCGAGGCGGTCCGCGGGCGACAGGCCCGCGGTGGCGGAGCGGACCGACGTCGGCAGTGCGTGCAGCAGCAACTTTCTGGTGCCGAGGCGCATGGCGGCGGCCTGCTCCGCGGGGGAGCTGAGAACCCGGAGCGCCACGCCGTCCCCTTCGGCGACGAGCGCGGGATATCCGGTGACGGTCTGGCCGGCCACCTCGCGCCGCACCGTCGGCGCGATGGTGCCGAGCGATTCGGAGGTCCACACCGTGGCCGGAGGGCGTTCCGCGCCCGCGGTGGCCCGGGCGACCGAGGCGGAGACCTGTTCGGCCAGCTGCGTTTTCAGCGCGACGAGGCTCTTGCCGCGCGCGAGCGTAGCCCCGTCGCCGCCGACGGCCGCGAAGGTCATGCGCAGGTGGTCGGGCAGCGCGGCGGTGTCGAAGTCGGTGGGGGCGATCGGCACCGAACCCAGCCGGGACAGCTCGCGTGCCAGCCCCGCGCGCAGCGGCTCCGCACGCGGGGTGAGCGCCGCCAAGGCGGCGGCCGCGAAATCGGGGGCGGGAACAACGCTGCGCCGCAAGGCCTTCGGCAACGTCTTGATCAGAGCGGCGGCCAGTTCTTCGCGCATGCCCGGCACCAGCCAGTCGAAACCGACGGCGCGAACGTGGGCGAGCTGTTCCACCGGGATCCGCACGGTGACGCCGTCGTCCTCGTTGCCCGGTTCGAACTGGTAGGAGAGCGGGAAACTGAGTTCGCCCTGCCGCCAGGAGTCGGGGAACGCCGCCGGGTCCAGCGCGGCCGCGCCCTCGTTGACCACGGTGGAGGTGGAGAAGTCCAGCTGCGCCGGCTTCTCCCGGCGTGCGGCGCGCCACCAGCTGTCGAAGTGCCGCACCGAGACGATGTCGGCGGGCAGGCGCTTGTCGTAGAACTCGAACAGCACCTCGTCGTCGACCAGGATGTCGCGGCGGCGGGCGCGGTGCTCCAGGTCGGCGACATCGTCCAGCAGCGCGCGATTGCGGTGGAAGAACTCGTGCCGGGTCTGCCACTCGCCCTGCACCAGGGCATGGCGGATGAACAACTCGCGGGACAGCTCCGGGTCGATGCGGCCGTAATCCACGGGCCTGCCGGTGACCAGGGGGATGCCGTACAGCGTCACCCGTTCGTAGGCGCGCGCCGCGCCTCGCTTGGCCGACCAGTGTGGTTCGGAGTAGGTGCGCTTGACGAGGTCGCCCGCCAGCCGCTCGGCCCATTCGGGCTCGATCTTCGCGGCCATCCGCCCCCACAGCCGTGAGGTCTCGACCAGTTCGGCGGCCATCACCCAGCGGGGCGGCTTCTTGGCCAGCGAGGAACCGGGGAAGATCATGAACTTGGCGTTGCGGGCGCCGAGGAACTCCCGGGTTTCCGCCTCTCGGACGCCGATGTGCGACAGCATGCCCGCCAGCAGCGCCTGATGGATGGCTGTGGCGTCCCAGGGGAGTCCGTCGTCCACGACGGCCGCGGTGGCGGGCCTGCCAGGCTCGGAGCCTGCGCGTCCGTCGCCGCCGCGACCCCTGCGTGACCTGTTGCCGGATTTGCGATCCGGTACCGCCGCTTCGGCTCGGTCCGGTTTCGCACCGTCCTCCGCGTTCTCCGTGCGCGTCGACCAGCCGAGGCCCCTGGTGATCGTGCGCAGCTGCCCGTGGAGATCCTGCCACTCCCGGATCCGCAGGTAGTGCAGGAACTCCTCCCGGCACAGACGGCGGAACTGATTGGACGACAACGACTTGCGCTGTCCGCCGAGGTATTCCCACAGGCGCAGGTAGGCCAGGAAATCGGAGCCGTCGACGGTGAACCGCGCGTGCTTGGTGTCGGCGGCCTGCTGCTGATCGGCGGGCCGCTCGCGGACGTCCTGGATCGACAGCGCCGCGACGATGACCAGCACGTCGGCCAGGCACCCGGTGCGCTGCGCCTCCACCAGCATCCGCGCCATCCGGGGATCGACGGGGAGCTGGGCCATCTCGCGGCCGATCGGCGTCAGCGACAGTGCGGCGTCGTCGCCACTCGCCCTGGCCCCGCCGTCCCGCCGCGCGAGTGCGCCGAGCTCCTCGAGCAGGGCGACGCCGTCGCGGATGGCGCGGCGGTCCGGCGCCTCCACGAACGGGAAGTTCTCGATGTCACCGAGTCCGAGCGCGGTCATCTGCAGGATCACCGCGGCGAGGTTGGTGCGCAGAATCTCCGGATCGGTGAAGGTGGGCCGGGATTCGAAGTCGTCCTCCGAATACAGGCGGATGCAGATGCCGTCGGCGACGCGACCGCAACGCCCGGATCGCTGCCGCGCCGATGCCTGGGACACCGGTTCGATCGGCAGCCGTTGCACTTTGGTCCGCATGGAATAGCGCGAGATCCGCGCGGTGCCCGGGTCGACGACGTACCGGATCCCTGGCACCGTGAGCGAGGTCTCCGCGACGTTCGTCGCGAGCACCACCCGGCGCCCGGTGTGCGGGGCGAACACGCGGTGCTGCTCGGCGGTGGACAGCCGGGCGTACAGCGGAAGGATCTCGGTGCGCGGCAGCTTCAGATCGCGCAGCGCGTCCGCGGTGTCGCGGATCTCGCGTTCGCCGGACAGGAATACCAGCACGTCGCCGTCGCCCGCGGCGAACAGTTCGGTCACCGCGTCACCGATGGCGTCCACCGGGTCTCGGTCGACGATGCGGGTATCTTCGTCGTCTTCGTCCTCGGCGGCGCTCGGCAGCTCCAGCGCGAGCGGCCGGTAGCGGATCTCCACCGGGTACGAGCGCCCGGAGACCTCGACGATCGGTGCCGGCGTGCCATGTTCGTCCGCGAAATGCCGGGCGAACAGCTCAGGATCGATGGTCGCCGAAGTGATGATCACCTTGAGGTCGGGCCTGCGGGGCAGCAGCTGTTTGAGGTAGCCGAGCAGGAAGTCGATGTTGAGACTGCGTTCGTGCGCCTCATCGATGATGATCGTGTCGTAGCGGCGCAGCAGCCGGTCGCGCTGGATCTCCGCGAGCAGGATGCCGTCGGTCATCAACTTGACCAGCGTGTGTTCGGAGGCGTGGTCGGTGAACCGCACCGTGTAGCCGACCACGTCGCCGAGTTCGGTACCCAGCTCCTCGGCGATGCGCTCGGCCACGGTGCGCGCGGCGAGCCTGCGGGGCTGGGTGTGCCCGATGGTGCCGCGGATGCCGCGGCCGAGTTCGAGGCAGATCTTCGGGATCTGGGTGGTCTTGCCGGAGCCGGTCTCGCCCGCGACGATGACCACTTGGTGCTCGGCGATGGCAGCGGCGATGTCCTCGCGGCGGGCGGTGACCGGTAGCTGCTCCGGGTAGCGGATCTCCGGCACCGCGGCGCGCCGCGCTGCGACGCGCAGTTCGGCCGCTGTGATCTCGGTCTCCACCTCGCCCAGGTCGCCGCCGCGCGCTTTGTCGAGCCTGCGCCGCAACCGGTGTTCGTCGCGAAGGGAAAGATTCGCCAGGCGGGTGCGAAGGTCGCGGAGATCGGTGGCGGCTGTCCTGGTCATTGCATCGACCAGCCTAGCGAAATCCGCCAGCGGATTTTTCCACCAGGCGGTGCGTCCGGTAGCCGAGAGTAAGCCGGAGGTGTGCGACCGGCGCGGTGTCTCGCCCGAATATGCGCTGTTCAGCGCCGGTGCGCGCGGTGTATGCGTCCGGTTCGCGGAGCGGTCGCGGTATTCGAAGGTATGGACCGCGGCCGGGGAACCGGTAAAGGTGGAAGACATGAACGCGCTATGGCATGGCTTCGCCGACATGGGCGCCGTCGAGCGGGACGGAGCGTTCGTGGTCGCCCGCGGGGAGGGCGCCTACGTCTTCGACCGGGCGGGCAACCGCTACCTGGACGCCACCGCGGGCCTGTGGTTCGCCAACGTGGGCCACGGGCGCGGCGAGATCGCCGACGCGGTGGCCGCGCAGCTGCGCACGATCGCGCACTACTCCAATTTCGGCGACATCACCGAGCCCGCCACCCAGGAACTCGCCGAGCGGCTCGCCGGGCTCGCGCCGGTTCCCGGCAGCAAGATCTTCTTCACCTCGGGCGGCTCCGACTCCGTCGACACCGCGACCAAGCTCGCCCGCCGCTACTGGCACGAACTAGGGCAGCCGGGCAAGACGATCATGGTCGGGCGGCGGATGGCCTATCACGGCATGCACGTGGGTGGCACCGCGCTCGGTGGCCTCCCGGGAAACCGCGAAGGCTATGGCGAGCTGATGCCCGCGGCGCGCACCGTGGAATGGGACGACGCGAAGGCACTGCTCGCCCTCATCGAGGAAGTCGGCGCCGAGCGGATCGCCGCGTTCTTCTGCGAACCCGTCATCGGCGCGGGCGGTGTGTATCCGCCACCGGCGGGTTACCTCGCCGAGGTGCGCCGGATCTGCCGCGACCACGACATCCTGTTCGTCGCCGACGAGGTGGTCACCGGTTTCGGCCGCATCGGCGGAGCGTGGTTCGCCTCGTCCCGGCTCGCGCTCGAACCCGATCTGATGACCACCGCGAAGGGGCTGACCTCCGGATATCTCCCGATGGGCGCGGTATTCGCCGCCCCGCGCGTGGCGGAGCCGTTCTTCGCGGGCGGCGTCTGGTGGCGGCACGGCTACACCTACGGCGGCCACGCGGGCGCGGCGGCCGCCGCGTTGGCGAATCTCGACATCGTCGAGCGGGAAGACCTGCTCGCGGCCGCTTTGCGCCTGGAATCCAGCCTGCACGATCAGCTGTCGGTGCTCGCCGAACACCCCAGGGTCGCCGAGGTGCGCAGCGGATTCGGCGCCGTCGCGGCCATCCAGCTCGCCGATCCCGCCGAAGGGCCGCGACTGGTCAAGACGTTGCGTGCGCACGGCATCTCCGGTCGCGCCGCGGGCCAAGGGGCCATGCAGGTCTCCCCGGCCTTCGTCATGACCGACGACCAGGTCGCCGAGCTCGTCGAGGGATTCACCCGCGCGTTGAACGATGCTTGACGTCAGAGGTCACGGCTCATGAAGACGCTGTGTGGATCAGGGCGGTAGTCACCGAACGGCGGGCAGTGGGCGAAGCCGTGGGCGGCGTAGAGCCGTCGTGCGGGCCGGAAGAAATCATGCGCACCCGTCTCGAGGCTGAGGCGGCGGTAGCCGCGCGCGGTGGCCTCGGCGAGCAGATGACGCAGCAGGGTGGTCGCGATACCGCGGCGTTGGTGCGTCGCGGCGGTGCGCATGGATTTGATCTCGGCGTGGTCGTCGTCGAGGCGCTTCACCGCGGCGCATCCGGCGAGGGCCGCACCGTCCCATGCGGTCCAGAACGTGACGTCCGGATGACGCAGCGCCGCCAGTTCCAGCGCGTGCATGCTCTCCGCGGGCGAGTGCGCGGCCATCTCGGCAAGGTGCTCGGTGAGCAGTGCCGCGACCTCCGGGCCGGTGAGGTCGTCGACGACGATGCGCAGACCGTCGCGCTCGATCTCGGTGACGTGTGTGCCGGCCTGGTGGGACATGACTCCATCATGGCGGGTCGCTCGGTTCCATCCGCATCCCGCCACTGACTCGGCATCTCGCCGAGGCCGCACCCGAGCGTTCCCCGGGCGGCCTCGAATCGAAGAGCGCCGCGCGGAGCCGACTTCCGCGACACGGCGGAGCACGCTGCGAAGTCGTCGCCGGGACGGCAGGCCGTGCTCAGAACTGTCCGACAGCAGCCTTCAACAGCATCGAAGTAGCACGCTGTCAGCGCTGTCTTCAGGGTAGATCGAAACCACTGTCGTTCAACCGAATCCGCGATGCGGCGCGCACCTCGGAACTCGGCCATGAGGGCAGGCGATCGAATTGCTGAGGTATGGCTTCCCTCTGCGTCCTACATGATGTGCGCGATTTGAAAATGACACCTCGAACGCTCCGGGATGCGAGCATGGAAGGGCGACGACCGTGGTCGCCGTGCTGAGAGGTGGTGGGGTGTGGCGCAGTTCGTGCAGGAGTATGCCGTATTGCGGTGGATGATGGTGGCGGCGTTCGTGATCGCCGCGGGGATCGTGCTGTCGCGGGTGGCGGCGGCCGCGACGTCGTCGACCGGGTCCGTCGCGCAGACGCGGCCACCGTCGGACACCTCGGCCGGGCACTCCGAATCCGATGCGGCCCACCTGGTGATGTGCCTGGTGATGCTCGGCATGCTGGTGTTTCCCTCGGGCGCGAGCCCGCATGCGGTGCGCGGCGTACTGACGGCGATGGCCGTGGTGTTCGCCGGGTTGCTGACGATCCGTGCCGTGGAGCACGCCACCCAGGGGCGGCCATTGCCGATCGACCGGCTGGTACCGCTCGGCTACCACATCGTCGCCGCCGCGGCGATGCTCTACGCGATGTCCGGCCATACGGGTTCCGGCCATGCGGGCGGTCCGTCCACCGGACCGGCGCTCGTTCTCGCCGTCCTGTTCCTGCTCGACGCGCTTCTGGTGACCTTCACCGCCTGTACCGGCCGGACCCGGGCGCACGTGCCGGGGCCGCTGGGGCTGCTGGTGCGTTCCAGCGGCTGCGTCGCCGCCCTCACCGGTCCCGCGAAACCGTGGGCGGCGGTGCCGCATGTGGTGATGGACGCGGGCACCGCATACATGCTCGCGGTCGTGATCATTCGGTGACCGTGACCAATCCGGTTTCCCGCGCATACCGAACCCCTGTGCATGCAGGCACGGGATTCGGCCATGAGCAACGAACACGGTTCTGCTTCACCCCATCGCTCCGGCGGTCCGGCACGTGCGCGCGAGGAAACCGATGCCCCGGCGCTCGCGTGCCCGCTGCCCACCGGCTACGACCGAGCAGGGGCGACCCGCGCGAGCCGTGAGCTCGCGGCGCTACTCGCCGCCGCAGGCGCGGGCGATCGCGGCGCGTTCACCGAGTTCTATCAGCTGACCAGTCCGCGGGTGTTCGGGCTCGCGGTGCGAGTGCTGCGCAGTCATGCCGCCGCGGAGGAGGTGACCCAGGAGGTCTACCTCCAGGTCTGGTCGATGGCCCATCGCTACGATGCCACGCTGGCCAGTCCGGTCGGCTGGCTCATGATGCTCGCCCATCGCAGGGCGGTGGACCGGGTTCGCGCGGAGAGTTCGGCCACCAGCCGGGACCTCGTCTACGCGCACGAGCAGCTCGGGCGCGCCCACGATGTCGTCGCCGAATCGGTCACCCAGCGCATCGAGGAGCAACAGGTGGCAGGCTGCCTGGAGAGGTTGACCCCCACGCAGCGCGAAGCGATCGTGCTGGCCTACTACGGCGGGTGGACCTACCGGGAGGTCGCCGATCGTCTCTCGGTGCCGCTGCCCACGATCAAGACCCGCATCCGCGACGGGCTGAAACGATTGGAGCAATGTTTGTCCGGGGAAGGCAGCGATGGTTGACACCTCGCCGCGCTCGGAGGCGGACCTCATCGACCTCGCCTACCCCTGCGCGCTGGACGCGGTCGCCGATATCGAACGCAGGCACATCGATGCCCGTCTGGCGGCCGCGGACCCGGAAGTGCGCCAGGCGTTCTCCGACACCGTGTGGCAGGTGCGTGACGTCATGGGGCGGCTGGCCGTGCTCGGTGAGCTCGCGCCGCCGCCGGAGCTGGAACGCCGCATCCTGGCCGCGCTGCCCGACGAGCGCGCCGAGCGGTCGAGCACGCGGATCGCGTCGTGGCGGCGCTCGCTGCGCTGGGTGGCCCCGATCGCGGCCGTCTTGTGCCTGGTGATCGGCGGCAGCGTGGTGACCGCGCAGCTCCTCGGCTCCCACTCGGACCCGGCCGCCGCCGATCGGGTGCACATGCGGACGGTGAACGGATCGTTCGCCGGGGGTGGGCTGCTCGTCGTCGACGCCTCACCCGAACTCGGACGCGCGGTCGTCGTCTTCGATCGGGTCGCTCCGCCGCCGCTGGGCCGGGTGTATCAGGTGTGGCTGGTCGGTTCCGACGGGCAACCCCGCTCGGCGGGATTGCTGAGCGACGTGCCGTCGACCGAGCGGCCGTTCGTCACCGGTTTCCGGTCCGGCGAAGTGCTGGCGGTGAGCGTCGAACCGGACGGCGGTTCGGACGCACCGAGCGGCGATCCGATCGTGGGCGTGACCCTGCCCTGAGCGGCGTCAGATCTCCACCGGCTGGTCCGCGGCGACTCGGCCGCCCAGATGCACCCAGCCGTCGGAGTCCCACCGGGTGAACAATTGCGAGCCTTTGCCCTGGGTGATGACCAGTCCCTTGCGCAGCAGCGCCGTCAACGCCACGGCCGCGGCTCCGGTCGCCTCGTCCTCGGTGATGCCCATGGTCGGCGCGAACATGCGCGATCGCAGGGCGGCGCGATGCTCGTCGGTCCACGCCCACAGGTAGTGCGGACCGCCGGGAAACTCCTCCGGCCGCAAGGTGGCCAGCTCCTCGGCGTCGTCCAGTTGATGGAAGGTGAACGCGGGCGCCCACTCGCCGCGAGCGGTGATCCAAGTCAATCCCTCGGTGAGTTCCACGGCCACCGGGCCCGCGGGGACGTCCAGTGTCCGCACCGCAAGGCCCTGCGACGCGAACCACCACGCCGTCCCCACCGAGGGGTGCCCGGCGAACGGAAGTTCCATAGTGGGGGTGTAGATCCGCACCGCGGCGGTGCCGTCCACCGGCTCCTCGACGACCACGGTCTCGCTGTATCCGGCCTTGGCGGCCAGCGCCTGCCGATCGGCCGCGGCCACGTCGGCCGCCCGTGCGATACCCAACTCGTTGCCGAAGCGTCCGGCGGCGTCGGTGAACACTCGCACCACATCGACCTGTGTGCTCATGCTCGCCGAGCCTACTCGGATGCCGCGGGCGCGAGCTGTCACGCAGACCACAATGGAACGCGAAAGAGGCCCCCGTCGCAGGACAGGGGCCGCTTTCCCAGCGAAATCAGATCGCGGCCGCGGTGAGGGCCTCGGTCGACTGCACCGCCTGGCCGACACCGGCCACGATCGCGGCGGCGCGCAGCGATTCGAAGATCACTTCGCGGGATACGCCCGCTTCGCGCAACGTGTGCTCGTGCGCCTCGAGGCAGTGCGCGCAACCGTTGATCGAGGAGACCGCGAACGACCACAGCTCGAAGTCGGCCTTGTCGACGCCCGGCGTGCCGATGATCTGCATGCGCAGCCCGGCCCGCAAGTCGTCGTAGCGACCGCCGAGGAACGCCTTGCCCCGGTAGAACACGTTGTTCATGCCCATGATCGAGGCGGCGCCGAGCGCGGCGTTGTACGCCTCCGCCGACAGCGCGTCGGCGGCTTCCTCGGCGATCTCGCGCAGCGTGGTCGTCGACCGGGTGGCGGCCGCCGACGCGAGCAGGGTGCCCCACAACTGCTGTTCGTTCAGCACCGTGGTGCGCGCGATGGATGACAGATTGAGCTTGAGGTCCTTGGCGTACTCGGGAAGGGAGTTCTTCAGGTTCTCAATGCTCATGCGGCGATTCCTCTACTCGAAGCGATCCCGTGCGGGGACCAGGTCGGTTCTCGATGGTGTGGGGTTGGGACGTACCAGGAAGTCCGGATGCGACTGCGGTTTTCAGACGCTGGCGGACAGGAGTTCGCCCGCGTTGATGGTGGGGTCGCCCTTCTTCCAGTTGCAGGCGCACAGCTCGTCGGACTGCAGGGCGTCGAGCACGCGCAGCACCTCGTCGACGTTGCGGCCGACCGAACCCGCGGTCACGGAGACGAACTGGACCTCGTTGTTCGGGTCGACGATGAAGGTGGCGCGGTCGGCGACGCCGTCGGCGTTGAGCACACCGGTGGCGGCGGCCAGTTCCCGCTTGAGGTCCGAGAGCATGGGGAAGGGGAGGGTCTTGAGGTCCTCGTGCTGAGCGCGCCACTGGAAGTGCACGAACTCGTTGTCCACCGACGCGCCGAGCACCACGGCGTCCCGGTCCTCGAATTCGTCGTTGAGCTTGCCGAACGCGGCGATCTCCGTCGGGCACACGAAGGTGAAGTCCTTCGGCCAGAAGAAGACGATCCGCCACTTGCCCGCGTGGTCGTCGCTGGTGATCCGGGTGAAGTAGTCGTCGGGCTGCTGAGCGTCGACCTTCGACAGGTCACCGCCGATGACCGCGGTGAGGTTGTATGCCGGGAATTGGTCGCCGATGGTCAGCAGGGCCATGCTCGTCTCCTCGTCATTTGATTGCCAACTGTGTTCTGCGGTATTGCCGAACCGTTGCCGTGAAAGTCGGCCACCGACTCGAATTCAGCACTCACACCGCGGGTGAAAAGCTCATGGGCGATCTTGCCCAAGGGGCGGTAAAAGGTAAAGGTGATCAGTCGCACTACACTGATAGGGGTGACTGATCAGACTTATCAGCCCACCCTGTCACAGCTGCGTGCGTTCGTGGCGATCGCGGAATACCGCCATTTCGGCACCGCGGCTGCCCGTCTCGGTGTGAGTCAGCCCACGCTATCGCAGGCGCTCGCCGCCCTGGAACACGGGCTCGGGCTCCAGCTGATCGAACGCAGCACCCGGCGCGTGCTGGTGACCGCCGCCGGGATGCGGTTGCTGCCAAAGGCGATGGCGACGCTGGAGGCCGCGGACCGTTTCGTCGCGTCGGCCACCGGTGACGGGCTCGGCGGCACGCTGCGGATGGGCATCATCCCGACGGTCGCCCCCTATGTGCTGCCCGGGTTGCTGCCGGAATTGCGCAAGCGGCTGCCCGAACTGCGCCCGCAGATCATCGAGGACCAGACCGCCCGTCTGCTGGACGGGCTGCGCACCGGCGTGCTGGACGTCGCGCTGCTGGCGGTCCCCACCGAGATGCCGGGCCTGGTCGAGATTCCGCTGTACTCCGAGGAATTCGTGCTGGTCACGCCGCGCGGCCACGAACTGGCCGGGCGTGGCGACCTGGCGGCGTCGGTGCTGGACGCCCAGCCGCTGCTGCTGCTGGACGAGGGGCACTGCCTGCGCGATCAGACCTTGGAGGCGTGCCGCTCGGCCGATGTGCATCCCGCCGCCGTCGGCGACACCAGGGCCGCGTCCCTGTCCACCGTGGTCCAGTGCGTGGCGGGCGGGCTCGGTGTCACGCTGATCCCGCAGATGGCGGTCGCGGCGGAGACCGCCCGCGGCACGTTGGACGTGGCGCACTTCTCCGCTCCCGCACCCGGCCGCACCATCGGCCTGGTTTTTCGCACGTCCAGCGCCCGCGCCGACGATTACGAATACCTGGCCGCCATCATCCGTGCTCAGCGGCCGATGTAGCTGCGTCGAACGCGCCGGCCGGGCACAGTGGAGGCCGGTGAGAGGAGAGGCGAGTTGGCATCGGCGGCGCTGGGAGAGGGGCGGCTCGGCCGCCTGTCCGGATCGAACCATGCGTTGTTCGTCTACGGCACCCTGCAGTTCCCCGAGGTGTTGACGACGCTGCTCGGGCGAGTGCCATCGCTCGAACCGGCCGAGCTGGCCGGGTGGCGCGCCGCCGCGCTGCCGCGGCGGTTGTATCCGGGACTGGTCGCCGCGGCGCACGGGCGCGCCCGCGGCGCCGTGCTGACCGGTCTCAGCGCGACGGAGTGGAGGATTCTCGACGCGTTCGAGGACGACGAGTACGACCTGCGCCAAGTGCGCCTCGAGGGCCGGAACGCTCCGGTGTGGACCTACGTCTGGACGGTGGCGGCGGACTCGGCGGACTGGGAACGGGACCGGTTCGCCGCCGAGCATCTCGCGCGTTTCGCCGTCCGGTCCGCGCGGTGGCGGCAGGACCCCGCGAGCTTCTCGGACTCGGCCGGACCCGGCTGGTCGGATCCCTCGGCGTGAGGCCATATGTGCGGCTGTTGCAATTCCAAGACGACCGGTCGTATATTCACCGCATGGCACGACCGCGACGCAGCCAGGACACCCGGCGTCTTCTCGTCGAAGAGGGCGCCGCGGGGTTTCTGACCAACGGCTACCACGGCACGGGTATCAAACAGATCCTGGACAAGGTCGGTGTGCCGAAGGGCTCGTTCTACAACTACTTCGACAGCAAGGAGAGCTTCGGTCGCGCGATCATCGAGCACCATTCGGTCTGCGTACAGCGCAATCTGACCGAGGCGTTCGGCGCGGAGCCGGACCCGGTGAGCGGCTTGCGGGCGTTCTTCGGACGGCTGATGGACGATTTCGTCGCGGCGGATTTCACCGGCGGGTGCCTCATCGCGAATCTCGGGGGCGAGCTGGAAGGCAGTGAGCTGTTGCGGGAATCGTTGTCGGTGGCTTGGCGCGCATGGCGCGATCGCGTCGCCGAGCAACTCGTGCAGGCGCAGCGCCTCGGCATGATCCGCGCCGACATCGAGGCGGTCGAACTGGCCGATCTCCTGCTCGAATCCTGGGAAGGGGCGGTCATCAGGATGAAGATGGAGCGCACCCTCGCGCCGCTGCACAAGTGCCTCGATCGCCTGCTGGGCGATTACTTCCTGCCCTGAGTCCAGGGGTAGCACCTGTCCGGCGTCTTCGTCTACCCGTTCCAAGACGACCGGTCGTATATAAGAAAGGATCACCATGGTGAAGACCGTCATCGTGACCGGTTCCTCGAGCGGAATCGGTCGCGATATCGCACGGGCGTTCGTGGAACGCGGCGACAACGTCGTGCTCAACGGCCGAGACGAGGAAAAGCTGACCCGGGTGGCTGCTGAACTCGGTGCGCCGGAGCGTGTGGCTACGGTGCCGGGCGATATCGGCGCCGCCACGACCGCGGCGACCCTGGTGCGCGTCGCGGTGGAGCGATTCGGTGGCGTGGACGTGCTGGTCAACAACGCGGGCATCTTCGGAGCCAAGCCGTTTGTCGAGGTGACCGAGCAAGACCTGGACGTCTATCTGAACGGCAACCTCAAAGGCACCTACTTCACGACGCAGGCCGTGGTGCGGCAGTTCCTGACGCAAGCCAGGGGCGGCAGCATCGTGAACATCGGCACCGTGCTGATCGATCACGCCCTCGCCGGGTTGCCCGCCACCGCGGCTTTGGTCAGCAAGGGCGGCATACACGCGTTGACCACCAGCCTCGCCGCCGAACTCGCCGCCGAGGGCATCCGGGTCAACGCTGTCGCCCCCGGCATCATTCGCACACCGCTGTTCGGCGACGGCGACGAGCCTGCTTCGGGCAGACTCGCGCTGTTGAACCGCATCGGCGAAGTCGCCGAAACGACGGCCGCGGTCTTGTATCTCGCCGACGCGGCCTTCACCACCGGACACATCCTCCCCGTCGACGGCGGGTTCATCTCTGGAAGGGCGGCCTGAAATGCCTTATGTGAACATCAAAGTCACCGACGAAGGCGTGACCCGCGAGCAGAAGGCGCGGCTGATCAAGGGTGTCACCGATCTGCTGCAGGACGTGCTCGGCAAATCGCCCGCGAGCACGTACGTCGTGATCGACGAGGTCGCGCTGTCGAACTGGGGCGTCGGCGGCGTCGACGTCGAGCAGTGGCGCGCGCAGCAGCGCTCCTGAACCAACCGGGACCAGCCGCCCGTCGACCCGGCGCGGCTCTGATCGGACACGAAACACCGAATGCGCCGGTTCCGGATCCGGAACCGGCGCATTCGGGCGCCGTTGCCTAGACCCGCAGGGCGTGCGGTTCGATCGCGCCGCGCTCCAGCGCCCTGGCGTCGATGGTCTCGGGCTGGTAGGGCAGCTGCGCCAGGCGATCGGTCATCCCGCCGACCGGGTCGTCGATCTCCTCGACCAGGCCGAACAGGAACGACCACTCGTGTTCGTCGCTGCCGTAGTGCACCACGGTGCCGAACTGCTCGTGGAAACGCTGCCAGGACCGCTTCAGGGTCTCGTTGCGCCACATCGTCGCGCAGCCCGCCTGGGCGCACAGCACACCGCCGGGCGCGAGCAGCGCACGACATCGGGACAGGAACTCCGCCTCGTAGAGGCGGTTGTGCTGCGCGTCCTCGACGCGCTCGTCCGGCAGGTCGATCACGATGACGTCGTACCGGGTGCCCGCCCGCTCGGCCTCGGCCAGGAAGTCCCAGCCGTCGGCGTAATGGACCTTGATCGGCCCCTCACCCTTGACCGCGGCGGCCAGTTCATCCCTTGTGTAGCCGTAGGGCAGGTGCTCGGCGCACAGCTCGACCTCGAGCTGGTCGATGTCGACGTGGTCGACCAGAGTGGCGCCCGCGGCGACCGACATCTGGCTGGCGACGCCTTCCCCGGAGCCGATGATCAGCACCTTGTCCAGCTTCTCGGCCAGCACGAAGGCGGGGACCATCATCGCCTCGTGGTAGGTGACCTGGGAGAACTCGGTGGACTGGCGGTCGTCGTCGGAGAACAGGCTGATGCCCTGCTCGGTCCGCGCGATGATCATGTGCTGGAACGGGGTGTGGGTGTCGACGATCACGTCGTGCAGGTCCCAGATGCGGGTCAGGCCCGCGCCCACCGGCTCCTCGATCCGCTGACTGCCGTGTCCCCTGCGGATGACCTGCATCCGAACGTCCTTGGGCGCCAACGCGTCCCGCAGTAGCTCGACCGCCTTCGACGCGCCAGCGCCGATGCTGCCGCAAGTGAAGACGTCGACGAAGATGTCGCCGGACTCCGGATAGGTGTGAATCGAGGCGTGGGACTCCGACAACAGCGCGAGGACGGTCACCCCCTGCGGTTCGAACTTCTTGTGTACGACATCGCAGATGGTGACGCCCGCCGCGATCAGAGACTCACGCAACGCCGATTCGAGTCGTTCGAGATCGTCGCAGAGGGCTGCGTCGACACCACCGAACTCGGCCAGCACATGCCAACCGGTGAATTCCGCCGTCATGGGCAAACTCACTCTCGCTCAGCGCCCGAGACATGAACGGTCAAGGGCGGAAAACCATTGAAGGACACCGACGAATAGCTCGCGGTATAGGCACCGGTGTCGAGGATTCGAACGCGATCACCGGCTCGCAACGTGGTCGGTAGGAGGACTCGCGTGCGTTGATACAGTACATCGTCGCCGTCGCAGGTCGGACCAGCCACCACCGCCTCGTCGACGGGGTCGCCGTCGCGATCGGTGACGAACCGGTAGGCGATGTACTCGTTCTCTGTCTCGGCCATGCCGTTGTAGCGGCCGATGTCGAGATACACCCAGCGCCGACCGTCCGGCGCGGTGCGGACGCCGACGACCTCGGCGTGAATCGTGCCCGCCGAACCGACCAGTGCCCGGCCCGGTTCGACGACCAATCCGGTATTCCCGGAAAGGAATTCGGCCGCCGCGTGGTTCACCACCGCGGCGATCTCGCCCAGCGCGGGCGCCGCGTCGGCGTAGGAGATCGGCAGCCCGCCGCCGATGTTCACCGAGCCGACCGCGATATCCTTGTCGGCCAATGCCTCGGCGATCCGGCCCGCCTGCTCGATGCCGATCCGCCACGCGGTGGGATCCAGTTGCTGAGAGCCGACGTGGAAGTAGGGTCCGGCGACGACCAGCCCGAGATCCCTGGCCCGGACCAGCAGCCGGAACGCCTCGCCGGGGCTGCAGCCGAACTTCGTGCCGAACGGGGTGCGCGACTCCGGCGCCGAGGCGAGGAAGCGGCACTCCACCTCGGAGCCGGGCGCGTGCTCGGCGATGCGCAGCAGATCGTCCTCGGTGTCGAAGGCGAAGCGGCGCACCCCGAGGGCGTAGGCGCGGGCGATGTGCGCGGCCTTCTTGATCGGGTTGCCGTAGCACAGCCGCTCCGGCGCCACACCGAGTCCGAGGCAGAGGTCGATCTCGCCGATGCTGGCTACGTCGAATTCCGCGCCTTCCTCGTCCAGCAGGCGCACGATCTCCGGCACCGGGCTCGCCTTCACGGCGAAACGGATCCTCGTCGCGGCGCCCGTGCCCGCGGACAGGGCGGCGTCGAGCGCGCGGTAATTCTGGCGGACACGCTCGGGATGGATGACAAGGTACGGCGATTCGGGCATAGTTGATCTTTCGCTTCGGCAGCGGGGGAGAGAGTATCAGCGGCCCCTACCCAGTAACGAATCCGTCCAAACCTGGATTCGCCCCATGGTGGCGCAACCCTGTCATCAGGCCGCGACGGAGCTGCTGACCTGCGGGAACAGGTGGCCGGTAGGCGATGCGGGCTCAGCCGGCGGACACGGTGACGTCGTCGAAGACGACCTCGCCCGCGGCGTCGGACTCGGCCAGATCGACCACCGCGTCGATCGACCAGCCGTGGTCGCCCGCCGGGTCCTCCAGCACCTGCCGTACATGCCAGAATCCGGGTCTTCGTTCCACTTGGAACAGTTGCGGTCCCCTGGCGTCGGGTCCGGTGCCGATGCGCTCGTATTCCGCGTAGTAGTCCGCGAGTGCCTCGGCCCAGTCCGGGCCGGGACCGAGTGCCGCCAGCTCGTCCCAGCGTCGCAGCGCGGCCAGTTCGACCCGGCGGAACATCGCGTTGCGGACCATCACCCGGAACGCGCGTTCGTTGGCGGAGATCGGGCGGACGGTTTCGGCGCCGAACGCGATCTGGTCGGCGTCGGTCTCCGCGCCCGGGTTGGTCAGTTGCTCCCATTCGTCGAGCAGGCTCGAATCGACTTGCCGCACAAGCTCTCCGAGCCACTCGGTGATGTCGTCGAGTTCTTCGGTGCGCGCCGACTCCGGCACGGTGCGCCGCAGCGCGCGATAGGCGTCGGCGAGGTAGCGCAGCACCACGCCCTCGGATCGGGCCAGCTCGTAGAAGGAGATAAGTTCGGCGAAGGTCATGGCGCGCTCGATCATGTCGCGCACCACCGACTTCGGCGCCGGCGCGAACTCCGACACCCACGGGTGTCCGGCTCGGTAGGTCTCGAAGGCCGGTTCGATCAGTTCGGCCAGCGGCTTGGGCCAGGTCACCTCTTCGAGCAGTTCCATCCGCTCGTCATAGTCGATGCCGTCGGCCTTCATCTCCGCGATGGCCTCGCCGCGCGCCTTGTGCTGCTGGGCCATGAGCAGCTGGCGCGGATCCTCCAACGTGGATTCGATGAGCGACACCACGTCGAGGGTATAACTCGGGGACTGTTTGTCCAGCAACTCCAGCGCGGCCAGCGCGAACGGCGACAGCGGCTGGTCGAGGGCGAAGTCACGCTGCAGGTCGACGGTCAGGCGGGCGCGGCGGCCCTGCGCGTCGGGTTCGGGCAGTTGCTGCACCACCCCGGCGTCGCGCAGCGCCCGATACAGCCGGATGGCGCGCAGAATGTGCCTGCGCTGGGCGGGCCGCGGCTCGTGGTTGTCTTCGAGCAGATGGCGCATGGCGGTGAAGCAGTTGCCCGGCCTGGCGATCACATTCAGCAGCATGGCGTTGGTGACCGTGAAACGCGACACCATCGGCTCCGGCTGCGCGGCGACCAAGCGGTCGAAGGTCTCCTCACTCCAGGAGACGAAGCCTTCCGGCGGTTTGCGCCGCTGCACCTTGCGCTGCTTCTTGGGATCGTCGCCCGCCTTGGCCAGCAGCCGAGTGTTCTCCACCTCGTGCTCCGGAGCCTGCACGACGACGGTGCCCATGGTGTCGTAACCCGCCCGGCCCGCGCGGCCCGCGATCTGGTGGAACTCCCGCGCCTTGAGCCTGCGTGTGCGCACGCCGTCGAATTTGGTCAGCCCGGTGAGCAGCACCGTGCGGATGGGCACGTTGATGCCGACGCCGAGGGTGTCGGTGCCGCAGACCACCTTCAACAGGCCGTCCTGGGCCAGGCGCTCCACCAGTCGCCGGTACTTCGGCAGCATGCCCGCGTGATGTACGCCGATGCCGTGCCGGATCAGCCGCGACAGCGTCTTGCCGAACCCGGCGGCGAACCGGAATTCGCCCAGCGCGTCGGCGATCGCGTCCTTCTCGGCGCGCGTAGCGAAATTCACACTCGTCAGCGCCTGCGCGCGTTCGAGCGCGGCGGCCTGCGTGAAGTGCACGACGTACACCGGAGCCTGGTGGGTGGTGACCAGCTCTTCGAGCGTCTCGGTGATCGGGGTGCGGGCATAGGAGAAGCTCAGCGGCACGGGACGCTCGGTGCCCGCGACGATCGCGGTGGAGCGGCCGGTCCGGCGCTCCAGGTCACGGGCGAAAAAATCGACCTCCCCGAGGGTGGCCGACATGAGCAGGAACTGGGCGCGGGGAAGTTCCAGCAGCGGGACCTGCCAGGCCCACCCCCGATCGGGGTCGGCGTAGAAATGGAATTCGTCCATCACCACTTGGCCGACGGCGGCGTCCGCGCCTTCGCGCAGCGCCAGATTGGCCAGGATCTCCGCGGTCGCGCAGATGATCGGCGCGTCCGGATTCACCGCGGCGTCGCCGGTGACCATGCCGACGCGTTCGGCGCCGAATACCTCGCACAGGGCGAAGAATTTCTCGCTCACCAGCGCCTTGATCGGAGCGGTGTAGTACGTGCGCAGGCCCTGGGTGAGGGCGAACAGATGCGCGCCGACCGCGACGAGTGACTTTCCGGAACCGGTTGGGGTGGCGAGGATGACGTTGGATCCGGATGCCAGCTCGAGCAGCGCCTCGTCCTGCGCGGGGTAGAGCGGGGTGCCCTGCTCGGCGGCCCAGATGCCGAACGACTCGTAGAGCGCGTCGGCGTCGGTCCCCGGGATGTCGAGCAGTTCGGTCAGATCCACTCCGACAACCCTACGGCCTCGCCCGTGAGCACGTTTGCAGGGGCGATCGGGACCAGGCGGCCGGGCGGATCAGTCCTGTTCGCCCTCGTCGTCGCCGGTGTAACGGCCTTGCTCGGCGAGGAATCGTTCGAATTCGGCGCCCAGCTCGTCGCCGCTGGGCAACTCGCCGTCACCGACCAGCAGGCTCGACTGGCGTTCCTGCGCGGTGACGAAGCTGTCGTACTGCCGCTCCAGCGCGTGCACGACGGTCTCGACCTCGGCATTGCCCGCGATGTGCTCGTTGACCTGTTCGCGTACCCGGGCGGCGGCCTCGCCGAGCGCGGCCAGCGGGAACTCCAGGCCCGCGTTGTCGGCGACGTTCTCCAGCAGCGTCTGCGCGGCCTCCGGGTAGGCGGTCTGTGCCAGGTAGTGCGGCACGTGCACCGAGAAGCCGACCGACTCGTGACCGTGCTGCGCCATGCGGAATTCCAGCAGCGACGACGCGCTGCCAGGAACCTGCAGCTCGCCCGGCCACCGCTGGTGCTCGGAGATCAGGTCGCGGTTGGAGGAGTGCGCGGTCACGCCCAGCGGGCGAGTGTGCGGAATCGCCATCGGGATGGCGCTCAGGCCGATGCTGCGCCGCACGCCCAGCTGGTCGGCGAGCAGCCGCACCGCGGTGGTGAACTTCTCCCAGCGTAGGTCCGGCTCCAGACCCGCGAGCAACAGGAACGGGGTCCCCGCGGTGTCGCGCAATGCCCAGAGGTTGAGTTCCGGCTCGGCGTAATCGGAGAAATGATCGGTCTTGAACGTCATGAGCGGGCGCCGCGAGCGGTAGTCCAGCAGCTCGTCCACGTCGAACGAGGCGACCAGTTCGCTTTCGAGGCTTTCGCGCAGGTGCGTGGTCGCCAACCGCACCGCGTGCCCGGCGTCGGTGAAGCCTTCCAGTCCGTGCACCAAGACCGGGCCCGCGCCGTCGGCGGACGACAGCTGCGGAGCGGGAAACTCCAGTTCGTACATTCGCGACTCGTAGTCCATCGCGTACTCCTTCCTGCGCGGCTCCTGCGGCCCGGACGCGTGCCTCACGCGCCAGTGTGGTTGCCTGCCCGATCGTTCGCCACTCCTGGTGGTGCGAGACGAGCAGTCGTCCGAACCGGGGACCACTGTCCATTGTCCCCCATGCCGTCGCGGTCGCCGCGCACGGCCGGACACCGACCCGTACTCCGAGCCAACAGCATCGGTGGGCCGCGCATTCCCGGCCCGGCGGCGTGGCATCGCCGACCGGACACGAGGAGTTTGGCACAGTGGGGATGTGACCGTGGCGGATTCGAGGCGCATGCGGCTGGGCCGGGTGGCACCCGTCGTCTGCGCGGTGCTGCTAGCAGGATGCGGGTCGACGGTACCGGGGCGCCCGGTCTCGTCGGCGCCGACCGCGGTGACCCGGCACGTCAGTGCGGAACTGCCGACACTGCTACCGGATCCGAGCCAGTTTCCACCGCCGTACGCGGCGGTGGTGCTGCCCCAGGATGCCGTGGCTCAGGCGGCGGGCGACCTGGACGGCATGGGCCGCGGTGCGAACGTCCAGCCCAGCCGGTGCGTGCCGCCGAATCAGGACTTCGGGCCCGATCGCACCGCGATGGCGGTCGGCACGGACGACGCGACCCGCGCGACGCTGACCGTCGAATTGACCCGCAGCGGCGAGCCGCTGGCCGCCCTGCGCGCCCGGCTGGAGCAGTGCGGATCGGTGCGGGTCAACCGAGCGGGCGCCGCTACCACCGTGACGTCCGAGTTGGACTCGCCGCCGCCGATCGACGCCGACGACACCCTCTCGCTGCGCAGGACGGTGCGGCCGGAGTCGGGAGGCGCCCGGCTGACCCAAACGATGCGCACGCACGTCGCGCAAGTGGGGGACGTGCGAATCTCGGTGACCTACATGTCGTTCGCCGAGGGCGAACCGGATACCCCCGCGCTGGATGCGCTGTTCGCCACGGCGGTGCGCAAAGTGCGCGAGAGGTAGCGCGGGCGGCACGGTAGCAGGCGCCTCCGACACGAATCGCGATACCGCCGTCGTGTCGGTCGAGTCGTGCACAGCGCGAAGCGGATTCCCCAGGGCGGCGGAATCGCCAGGTCGGCGTCGAAGACCGGAGTCCACCGAGCCGCATGGTCGAAGCATGACCACTTCCGCGAACCCATTTCGAGCCCCCGAACCGGTCGATGCCGGACATGCAGGCATGGACGACGAATCGCGGCCGGATTCCGGCCGCAACCATCCATCGAGGTGCGGCGCTCGCTCCGACACCGCGCCACGCGCCGTTCCCGCAGCGATCGCCGCGCCGCACTCGCATTCGCGCGCGGCGGAGGACGGAACAGACGCGTGGACTCCCGGTGGTCGATCTCGGCACGCTCGATGCGGCGAAGATCCTCCGCAGTTCCATGGTGCTCCGGAACATGTTGTGTGCGTAGATGATCCGGCGGAGTTGATTGCCGCGGTGCCCGCGATGCTCGGATTCACCCCGGAACGGTCGGTGGTCGTGCTCGTCCTGCGGCACGGGACGCCCGGCGGTGCGACGGTCGACGCGGTGGTGCGCTTCGATCTGGATTCGCCCGGTGGCCGCCGCGTGCGCGGTGCGACGCTGGCTGCCGCGGTCGCGCGGATCTGCGCGCACGACCAGGCGGCCGAGGTCATGGCCGTCGTCGTCGACGAACGCGCCGTGGAGCCGAGCGCCGACCGGTCGAGATGCGCGGCCGGACGATTCGACGCGCTGGTCGGCTCGCTCGGCAGGCGGCTGGCAGCGTGTGACATCTCGCTGGCCGGAGTCTGGGCGGTGCCTGCGATCGCCGCCGGGCAGCAGTGGTGGACCTTGACGGGACCACGGCGGCGCGGAGTGCTCCGTGATCCTGCGGCCTCTCTCGTGACGCTGACCCACGTGCTGGAAGGCAGGCCGATCCGCGGTTCGCGTTCCGAACTCACCGGTCTGGTCGCGCCCGATCCGCTCGCATGTGCCGAGATGGCGGCGCACCTGCCGGACGCGCTCGCGCGTGCGGGCGAACGCTACGCCCGGGCCGCGCGTCGCGGCGATCCGATCGGATACAGCAGGCAAGCGCTGGACTATGTGCTGTGGCAGATCGCCAACACCGCCTCGGGCGCGGCGCTGATGGCGCCCGAACTCGCGAAGATCACCGCGGCCCTGCGCGATCGGGCGGTGCGGGACACGATGTTCGCACTGGCCGTGGGCGACCACGCCGCCGCGGCGGAGGCGGTGTGGATCGCGCTGACCCGCGCGCTGACCGGCGCGGATCGTGCCGAGGCCGCCGCACTGCTCGGCTACAGCGCCTACGTCCGTGGTGACGGACCACTGGCGGGCATCGCGCTGGAAGCCGCGCTGGAGGCGGATCCGGGGCATCCGATGGCGATGCTGCTCGACACCTCGCTGCGCCTGGGCATGCGCCCGGAACAGTTGCGTCGCCTCGCGCGCAGCGGCTACCGGACCGCCGCTGGTCTCGGTGTCGACATGGGGGAACCGGCGCCGTGAAGCCGGATATGCGGATCGGTGACAACGAGTTCGCGATGCTGCCCGCGCCGGATCACCGTGACGATTCGGCGGAACACCGTGCTTCGTCCGGGCAGGTGTCGTCGCGGCGCAATCGGCTCCGGGGCCGTTGCGTCGGCGCCGCGGCCCGAGTCGGTGCGGGGTCGACTCGGACCGCAGGTGGCGGATTATCGCGCGCTGTGCGCGCGGGAGCCGAGCGATCGGAGGAAAGCCCAAGCGTCAGTGACGATTTCGTCGAGATCGTTGTGCTCGGGTCGCCAGCCCAGCTCGGTGATGGCGCGTTCGCTGGACGCGATGAGCGTCGCCGGGTCGCCGGGACGACGGGGCGCGTCTTGCGCGGCGATCGGCAGGCCGGTGACGCGCTCGCAGGCCGAGATCACCTCGCGAACGGAGAATCCGGTGCCACTGCCCAGGTTGTAGATCCGGTGGGTGCCCGGCTCGGCGGTCGTCAAGGCCAGCAGATGGGCCTGAGCGAGGTCGCGGATGTGGATGTAGTCGCGGACCGCGGTCCCGTCGGGGGTGGGCCAATCGGTGCCGAAGACCGAGATCGCCTTGCGGTGCCCGGCCGCGACTTGCAGGACCAGCGGGATGAGATGCGTTTCCACCACTCGGTTCTCGCCCAGTCCGCCATAGGCGCCTGCGACGTTGAAGTACCGCAGGCTGGTCGCCGCCAGCCCGTGCGCGATCGCGTAGGAGGTGATGGCATGGTCGATGGCCAGCTTCGACGCGCCGTACGGATTGGTCGGGCGGGTCGGGGCATCCTCGGTGATCGGCACCTGCTCCGGTTCCCCGTAGACCGCGGCGGTGGAGGAGAAGACCAGCCGCGGCGTTTCCGTGCGCCGCATCGCCTCCAGCAGCTCGAACGTCTTCACGACGTTGCCGTGCCAGTACTTCTCCGGCTGCTGCACCGACTCGCCGACCAGCGACTGGGCCGCGAAATGCAGAACAGCGTCGAAGGGTTCGGCGGCCAGCAGCTCCGGCGCGGCGACCGCCACGTCACCCTGGACGAACCGGGCGGCGGAGGGCACGCCCTCGGCATTGCCGGTGGACAGATCATCGACCACGATCACCTCGTGGCCGGCTTCCAACAGAACTTGGGCGCAGACGCCGCCGACGTAACCCGCGCCACCCGTGACGAGAAGTCTCACGTGTCAGGCCAGCTTCACCTGGACGGCGTGCGCCATCTCGTCGGGCAGTTCGAAGCCGTCGTGGCCGGGCACGGTGATGATCACCGAACCCTGCCTCGTCTCCACCGTGACGCGGGCGTCGGGCACCACGCCCGCCTCCCGCAGCCGGCCGATGACTTCGGGGTCGGTCTGGATGTGCTCGGCGAGCCTGCGCACGACGACGGCGTGCTGCTGGCCGTTCGGCAGATCCGACAGGCGAAGCAGCGTCTCGTCGGCGGCGGCGGGCGGAATGATGCCCAGTTCGTCCAGGCCGGGAATGGGGTTGCCGTACGGGGAGGTGGTGGGGTGGTTGAGCACCTCGACCAAACGGCGCTCGACGTCCTCGCTCATCACGTGCTCCCAGCGACAGGCCTCCGCATGCACGTTCTGCCAGTCCAGGCCGATGATGTCGACCAGCAGCCGTTCGGCCAGCCGGTGCTTGCGCATGACCGCGACGGCCATGCTGCGCCCCTTCTCGGTCAGTTCCAGATGACGGTCTCCGGCGACCAGCAGCAAACCGTCCCGTTCCATGCGCGCGACGGTCTGGCTCACGGTGGGACCACTCTGTTCGAGGCGCTCGGCGATCCGGGCGCGCAGGGGCACCACGCCCTCCTCCTCGAGGTCGTAGATGGTACGGAGATACATCTCCGTGGTGTCGACCAGATCCTTCACCTGTTACCCCTTCGTCGGCACGAATTCTACCCACGCACGACGGCACCCCCGTGTGCCGGATCGTGTCGCTCCACGCTGCGCACGACATCTCCGGCGGCATTGCGGGAACGTGATCGGCGCACGGCAGGCGGCCGTGAGCATACTTTCTTGTATTTGTACTGCATAGGAACGTTTCGCGGGGTTCCTTGCTTCCCGCTAGCGTTGCGATCATGGCCACTGCACCGCGCGGCGAACCTCGGGCGCCGATTTCGCCCGGAACGAGCCGCCCCGCAACTGTCGTCTGGACCGAGCGGTTCCTGGATTACCGCTGGACTCCGGAGCACCCGATGCAGCCCGCGCGCCTGAAGTTCACCATGGCGCTGGCGGAAAGTCTCGGCTTGCTCGATGGCGTCGAAGTGCTCGAGCCCGCCGCCGCGGAACGCCCCGATCTGCTGCGCGTCCACACGCCCGACTACCTGGACGCGGTCGAACGCGCCGTGCCGCCGGTGGGTTCGCCTGCCGCTCCACCCTTCGGTCTCGGTTCCCCGGACAATCCGGTTTTTCCGCGAATGCACCAGGCGGCGTCCACGATCGTCGGCGGCACGCTGGCCGCGGCCAGGGAGATCGCGGAGGGCCGCACCAACCGGGCGGTGAGCATCGGCGGCGGCATGCACCACGCGATGGCCGATTCGGCGGCGGGGTTCTGCGTGTACAACGACGCGGCGGTGGCCATTTCTTGGCTGCTGGACCACGGTTTCGACCGGATCGCCTACATCGACGTGGATGTGCACCACGGCGACGGCGTGCAACGGGCCTTCTACGCCGACCCCCGGGTGCTGACCATCTCGCTGCACCAGCATCCGGCCACCCTGTGGCCCAACACCGGTTGGCCGGAGGAGATCGGCGTTGGCGCGGCGGAGGGCACGTCGATCAACCTGCCGTTGCTGCCGGGCACCCGGGACGCTCAGTGGCTGCGAGGGTTTCATGCCGTGGTCCCGGGCGCGGTGGAGGCATTCCGTCCGCAAATCGTGGTCAGCCAGTGCGGGGTGGACAGCCATCGGGAAGATCCGCTGGCCGACCTGGAACTCACCGTCGACGGACAGCGCGCGGCCTTCCGCGCCATGCGCGAACTCGCCGACCGCTATGCCGAAGGACGCTGGCTGGCCGTTGGTGGTGGCGGATACGGGTTGGTCCGGGTGGTGCCGCGGGCCTGGACCCACTTGCTGGCCACCGCGTTGGATCGCACCATCGATCCCGCGACAGCGATCCCGCAGGACTGGATCGACCTGATCGGCGCGGCGGTGCCGCGGGCGGACCCGCCGCGCACCATGGGCGACGGCGGTGACATCGCCTACCGTCCATGGGACGGCCCCGGCGGCACCGGTGAGACCGGTGACGTACGGGTCGATCGCGCCCAACGTGCCGTCGACATGGCCGTGCTGGCCACCCGCCGAGCGACTTTCGGGTTGCTGGGTCTGGACCCGGAGGATCCTCGTGACTGACTTTCCCGACACCGCGGACACTCCCGCCACCCCGCCCCCGCCGCCGCAGCACTGGTTCGCCGACGTGCTCGCCTCCGACGGTGGCGTCGTACGACTGCGCCCGATCACTCCCGCCGACGCCGAGCGGCTGCAGGACTTCCACGGCGCGCTGTCGGACCGCACCAGGTATCTGCGATATTTCGGCCCGTACCCCAGGATCTCGCCGAAGGATTTGTATCGCACCACGCATGTCGACTATCACGACCGGGTCGGCCTGGTGCTGGAACTCGGCGAGGCGATCGTCGCGGTGGGCCGCTACGAGTTGCTGGAGCGGGACGGGCCGCGGGCGGCGGAGGTCGCGTTCGTGGTCGCCGACGGCCATCAAGGGCGCGGGCTCGGCTCGATCCTGCTGGAGCATCTGGCCGGCGCCGCCGCCGAGAACAAGATCGAGACCTTCGTCGCCGAGGTGCTCGCGGAGAACACCGTCATGGTGACGGTCTTCCGCGACGCGGGCTACCAGGTCGAGCGCAGCCGGGACGGGTCGGTCCTGCATCTCGAGTTCGCCATCGACCCCACCGAAGCATTGCTGTCGGTGCGTGATTCGCGCGAACGCGCATCCGAAGCGCGCAGCGTGGGCAATCTGCTCACGCCGCGATCGGTGGCGGTGATCGGCGCTACCCCCGCGACCGGGCGGGTGGGCGGGGCGGTGCTGGCGAATCTGCTGTCGGGTCTGTTCCAGGGGCCGGTGTTCCCGGTGAACCCGAACCGCAAGTCGGTGCGCGGGGTACGGGCGTACGCGACGGTCAGGGAGATTCCCGACGAGGTCGATCTCGCCGTGGTCGCGGTGCCGCCCGCGGCGATCGGGTCGGTGCTCGACGACTGCATGGCCAAGGGGGTCAAAGGCCTCGTCGTGCTGACCGCTGGTTTCGGTGAGACCGGCGCCGGGGGGTCGGCGGCCGAACGCGAACTGGTGGCGGCCGCTCGTGGGCACGGCATGCGCGTGGTCGGGCCGAGCGCGCTCGGCATCGCGAATACCGATCCGGCGGTCGCCATGAACGCGACCCTCGCCCCGGTGTTGCCCGGTCGCGGACGTATCGGCTTCTTCTGCCAGTCCGGGCCCTTGGGCGCGGCCATCCTCGGGGAGGCGGCCGCCCGCAATCTCGGTTTGTCGACGTTCGTGTCGGCCGGTAACCGTGCCGACGTCTCCGGCAACGACCTGCTGCAGTACTGGGACAGCGACTCGGACACCGATGTGGTGCTGCTGTACCTGGAAAGCTTCGGTAATCCGCGCAAGTTCTCCCGGATCGCGCGCCGGGTGGCCCGGACCAAGCCGATCGTCGCGGTGAGCAGCGGCCGCTCGGTCGCTCAGCCCGCGGGGGACATGGACCGGTCGATCGTGCGGGATCTGTTCGCCCAGGCCGGAATCGTCCAGGTCGACTCGATCTCCGAACTGTTCGACTGCGCCGCTCTGCTGGGCTATCAGCCGTTGCCGCGCGGCTCGCGGCTGGCGGTCGTCGGCAACAGCGCGGCGCTCAACTGGCTGGCCGTCGACGCGGCGCAGGGGGAGGGCCTCGAGGTCGGCGAGCCGGTCAACCTCGGTCCGCAGGCGACGCCGGGCGCGTATCTGGACGCTCTGGTCGCAGCGTTGCGCTCGGACGAGACGGACGCCTTGATCGTCGTTTTCGCACCTCCGGTGCCGCTGCCGACCGCCGGTTTCGCCGACGCGATCCGAGCGGCGGCGGCCGCGGTGCCCGAGGCGAAAAAGCCGATTCTCACCACGTTCGTCGCCGAGCAAGGGATTCCGAACCTGCTCGCGGTGCGTGGTCCCGGCGCCACGGCGGCGCACGGCTCGATCCCGTCGTATCCGGATCCGGAGCGCGCGGCTCGAGCGCTGGCCCGGGTGCGGCGATACGCCGCGTGGCGAACCAGGCCGGTCTCGCCGGTGGTGCGGCCGGAGGGCATCGACACCGACCGCGCGCGTCGATTGGTGGCCGATTGGATGGCCGGTTCGGGCGGTCGGCGGCTCACCGATCTGGAAACGGTGGAACTGCTTGCTTGCTATGGCATCTCGGTCGTCGAGTTCCGCGAGGTGCGCAACGCCGAGGAGGCCGTCGCCGCCGCGGAAGAACTCGGCTACCCGGTAGCGGCCAAGGCGACCGGCGAATTGTGGCGGCGTAGACCGGATCTCACCGGCGTCCGGCTCGATCTGTGGCGTCCCGAAGCGGTGCGACAGGGATACGCGGACTTGGCGGAGTTGTGCGGTGATCCGGTACTGCACATCCAGAAGATGGCCACCAAGGGTGTCGGCTGCATCCTTCGCGTCCAGGACGACCCGTCGTTCGGCTCGGTGATCGAATTCGGCCTGTCCGGTCTGATCATCGAGTTGCTCGGCGACCGCGCCTATCGAGCACTGCCGTTGACCGCCGACGAGGCGACAGCCCTGATCGACGCGCCGCGAGCCGCACCGTTGCTGTCGGGTACGCCGGCGAGTCCCCGCGTGGACAAAGCGGCCCTCGCCGAACTGGCCCAGCGCATTTCGGCGCTGTTCGACGACCTGCCGGAGATGCGGGAACTGTCCTTCGATCCGGTGCTGGCCTCGCCGACATCGGCGGAGATCCTGTACGCACGCGCCCGGATCGGCCCGCAGCCCAGCCGTTTCGACACCGGTCCGCGCCGGTTGGGTTGAGCCTCGGCGGATCCGCCGGGCGAATTCGCTGCGCAGCACGCCCCGCCTATCGCGTGGCACGGCTGAGACATCGGCTCGCACACGTCACACGCGAAATGTCCGATAACGGACGATCGCTTCTGCCGCGATCTGGGGATGTCACGTTCGTCCGTCAGAAAGGCCTGCTCGCCATGAAGATTCGCAGTGTTGCCGTCTTGTCGCTGCTCGCGGCGGCGCTCACCGCGTGTTCCGTCACAATCGGCACCCCGAAGGTGAAGGAGGCCGACTTGGAGAAGTCGGTCAAGGACTCGCTCACCGAGAAGGTCGGGCAGGAACCCGACGCGATCGATTGCCCCGGTGATCTCACTGGCAAAGAAGGGACCACCATGCGCTGCACGCTCACCGCGGCTGGGGACACGCTCGGTGTGACGCTGACGGTGACCTCGGTGGAAGGCGACACCGTGAAATACGACATCGCGGTGGACCAGAGCTGAGCCGACGCGGCGCGGAGAAGGGGATACGACACCGCCGACCGGCCCGCGCGACGCCCGGAGGGGACGGGCACGCGCGCATACCGGTCGGCGCGGGAAGGTGACCCCGGCGGAAGGGCCACCGAGCCGAACGCCGGCGCTGTCTCGGGGCGGCCGGCGCCGGACGATCAGCTGGCGTAGGCGCGGAGCCGGTCGGCCCGCTCACCCTTGCGCAGCTTCGCCATGACTTCACGCTCGATCTGACGCACCCGCTCGCGGGAGAGACCGA
The DNA here is from genome assembly GCF_053604885.1 of Nocardia sp. NPDC003999. Classification (NCBI taxonomy): domain Bacteria; kingdom Bacillati; phylum Actinomycetota; class Actinomycetes; order Mycobacteriales; family Nocardiaceae; genus Nocardia; species Nocardia sp. NPDC003999. The sequence goes on along the minus strand of NZ_JBSGIB010000001.1, from coordinate 229,032 downwards.
AGAGCTTGCCGATCTGGTCCAGCGTGCGCGGCTGGCCGTCGTCCAAGCCGAACCGCAGCCGGATGACCTGCTGTTCGCGCTCGTCCAGGGTGGCGAGCACGCTGCGCACATCGTGGTGCAGCAGACCGGCGATGACCGCGGACTCGGCCGAGGTGGCCTCGGAGTCCTCGATGAAATCGCCCAGCGGGGCCTCTTCGTCGTTGCCGACCGGCATGTCCAGGCTCACCGGGTCGCGGCTGTGGTCGAGCAGATCGGAGATCTTGTCGACCGGGATGCCGGATTCGTTGGCCAGTTCCTCGTCGGTGGCCTCGCGGCCCAGCTGCTGATGCAGTTCGCGCTTGATCCTGGCCAGCTTGTTCACCTGCTCGACGAGGTGGACGGGCAGGCGGATGGTGCGGCTCTGGTCGGCCATGCCGCGAGTGATGGCCTGCCGGATCCACCAGGTGGCGTAGGTGGAGAACTTGAAGCCCTTGGCGTAGTCGAACTTCTCCATGGCGCGGATCAACCCGAGGTTGCCCTCTTGGATCAGGTCGAGCAGCGGCATGCCGCGGCCGGTGTACCGCTTGGCGAGCGAGACAACAAGGCGCAGGTTGGCTTCGAGCAGGTGCGACCGGGCGGCCTGACCGTCGCGCACGATCATCGCCAGATCACGCTTGCGGGACGCCGACAGTCGCTTGCCGGTTTCCAGCAGGTACTGCGCGTAGAGGCCCGCCTCGATGCGCTTGGCCAGCTCGACCTCGTCGGCAGCGGTGAGCAGCGCGGTGCGGCCGATTCCGTTCAGGTACACACGTACCAAGTCGGCGGCAGGGCTCTGAGCGTCGAGGTCCGAATCGCTGGTGCGCACACGAGTGGTGGCGGGGCTTGTCATGACTTGCCTCCTGTCGGTGGTGTCTCACTCCGATAAACGGACCCGACAGGGAGAAAGTTCCCCGTTACGGCTGGCATAAACCGCTCTGAGCAGCGGTTTTCGCCCTTCTCGTCTGAGAAGTTCCTGAGAAGCGCCGCAGCGCGGGGACGATCCCCGGCCAGGACCTGCACCGGCCGGCGCGCGGCTGCCGTTTCTCACACGGGCTTGATCAATCCGTGCCGTACCAGGCCGGTGACCACGGACAACGCGTCGGCGGCGAACTCGGTGCCCACCGCATCGGATCCATGGGCGAGCGCCAGCAGTTCGATCAGGTCGTACAACGGCAGGCCGTCGGCGTGCATTCCCGCCAGCAGTGAGATCGTCGCCTCATCCACTTCGTGCTGCCAGCGCGGACCGTCGCCGCGATGCAGTCGCGCGACCTCCGGCGCCCATCCCTCGGCGTCGTGCAGATACACCCGCTCCAGCGCCGTCGCCTCGTCCACGACGAAACGTGAAGACCAGGCGAGATTTTCGTCGCCGGCGACGGCCCGCAACCAGGCCGAGCGCTCGAAATACCGGAAGGCCTCCTCGCCGAGCGGATCATCGAAGCCGTGGGTGAGGTCCTCGGCGAGCAATTCGGTCGGCCCATCGATGGCGCGCAGGTAGACGAACCCGAACCCGATGCCCGCCACGTCGGCTGCCTCGAAGGCGTCCAGCCAGCGCTCCGCGCGGGCCTGCGTGGCGGGATCGCGCGGGTCCGCGCCCGCGTCGCGCAACCAGGTGCCCACGTACAGGGCTGGGTCGGCCACGTCACGTTGCACCACCCAGGCGTCCACCCCGTGCGCGGGCAACCAGGAGGAGACGCGCCCGCGCCAGTCCTCGTCGTCGACATGGACCCACGCGGCGAGCATCGCGGCGGTACCGCCGGGCGCCAGCAAGTCGGCGGCCTGCGAGATGACCAACTCGCTCGCGCCGTCCAGTGCGAGGCCGGAATCGCGATAGGTGTGCTCGACACGCCCCGGGCCCACCACGAACGGAGGATTGGCCACGACCTGGTCGAACCGCCTGCCCCGCACCGGGTCGAACCAGGAGCCTTCCACCAGTTCGATGTCCAGCTCGTTGAGCGCGGCGGTGGCCTCGGCCAGCCACAATGCGCGGGGATTGACATCGGTTGCGGTCACGCGCCGCGCGTAGGAGGCGGCGTGCACCGCCTGCACGCCGCACCCGGTGCCGAGGTCGAGCACCGTGCCGACCGGCCGGGTGGGTGTGGCGCGCAGCAGCGAGAGGGAGGCGTGGCCGACGCCGAGGACGTGATCCTCGGTCAGTGTGCGCCTGCGCATCGAGTCGTCGAGGTCGGAAAGCACCCACCGAGTGCCCGCGCCCGTGTCGAGCGGCCGCAGGTCGAGCGCCGCACGCACCTCGTCGCCCTCGCGCTCCAGCAGGCCCGCCGCGACCGCGCGATCCATCTCGACCGGCGCCAGCGCCGCGGCCACCTCCCGCTCGGGCAGCGCGTCGCCCAGCAGCAACAGACGGATGAGGGTGCCCAGCTCGCCTGCCGCGCGGGCCGCGCGGCGCACCGGTACCGGCTCCGACCGGCCCAGCGCAGCGTGCGCGTCGCCGAGCACCTCGAGCAGGGTGTCGGCGTTGTAGCCCACCCGGGTGAGCGCGGTCCGCAGATCCGGGCACAGCGCGGCGAGCAGCGATCCGGTGGTCGTCGATCGGTTCGTAGGCACACCGGTACTCTGCCACCGCGACCACCGGGCGCGGATCAGGTGCCCGCTGTGTTCCGCGGCACCGCGCTGCCACCTCGGGCCGCCGCCGGAGTCGGTCAGACCCCGCTGGGGTCGCGTCCGGTGACGCAGTACAAGGCGTCGCCGGGATCGCTCAGGACTATCCAGTGTTCGTGACGTTCCACCACGGTCGCACCGAGTGACTCGTGCCACGCGGCGGTGGCGTCGATGTCGGTGGCCGCCAGATCGACGTGCGCGCTGGTGGGGCGGTTCTCGCCGAGGCGCTGCAACAGCAGCTGCGCGGGCAGCTGCCGTTCCTCGGAGCGCAACCGGGCGAACTCCGGCCGTCTGCCCGGTTGATGGGTCCAGCCGGTCAGCAGCGTCCAGAAGCGGGTCTCGACCTCGTGATCGTCGGGGCCGATGTCGAGGCACACCTGGTCCAGGCGCGACAGCGCGCCGTCCGGAGCCCGGACGGCGGGCGCGGGCGTGCTGGTGGCGCGGCCGCTGGGAGTCAGGCAGAACGTCTGGCCGCCCGGGGATCGCAGGACGGCGTAGCCGGGATGGTTGGCGACCAGCTCGGCCCCGAGGCCGAGCGCGGTGCGCACGGCGGAGGGGATGTCGTCGACGTCCAGGTCGAGGTGGACGCCGCCGAGGCCGGTCACCGCTTGCATCTTGACGCTCGCCGCGGCGAACAGCGCCGGGTCCGGCAACAGGGTGAGGAACTCGTCGTTCGCGCCGCGCCGAGGGGAGAGCTCGGTGCCGGTGACCGTGGACCAGAACTTCGCGCAGTCGTCGAAACGCTGCGCCGGGCGGTCCAGGAAGACCCAGATCCACCGAATCATGTGCACTCCTGTCTTGTCGCCCGCAACAAACCGTGGCCGGTGATCGTGGTGCGCGAGGCCTCATGCGACCCTAGGGACGCGTGCCCGCCTTGTCGAGAAAATACCGGCGCCGCCATATTTGGCAGGAATTCAATGTTATGTGGCATTTCAGCCACTCGTTGCGTGAGCATGGTTCGGGCAGGCTCATCGGGTGACCGAACTGCAGACGCCGACTCCCGTTTCCCTGGCTACCGCGCCGCGCCGGCGCTTGCACCCGGCTTGGCCGGTCGCAGGCGTGGGCTTCATCGCCCTGCTGGGCGCGGCCGCGTTCCGTTCCGTGCCCAGCGTGCTGATGGACCCGTTGCACGAGGAGTTCGGCTGGTCGCACGGCACCATCGGGACGGCCGTTTCGCTGAATCTGCTGCTATACGGCCTGATCTCGCCGTTCGCCGCCGCGCTGATGGATCGCTTCGGCATCCGCAGGGTGGTCGCCTGCGCGCTGCTGCTGGTCGCCGCGGGCAGCGGGTTGACGGTCTTCATGTCCCGGCCGTGGCACCTCGTGCTGACCTGGGGCCTGCTGGTCGGTGTCGGCGTCGGGTCGATGTCCATGCCGTTCGTCGCCACGATCACCGGCCGGTGGTTCGTGCGGCAGCGCGGTCTGGTCACCGGCGTGCTCACCGCCGCGGGCGCGACCGGACAGTTGGTCTTCCTGCCGTTGGTGTCGGCGCTGGCGCACGCCCACGGCTGGCGGCTGCCGTCGCTGATCGTCGCGGGCGCGGCGCTGGCCGTGGCGCCGTTGGTGGTGCTGTTCATCCGGGACTATCCGAGCGATCTCGGCGTGCGAGCCTACGGCGCCGAGCCGGACAGCACGGCGGGCCTGCGCGTACCCGCCGCGGGCGGCGCGTCGCGCGCGCTCACGGTGCTCGGGACGATCGCGCGGCGTCCCGGGTTCTGGCTGCTCGCAGGCGGTTTCGCGGTGTGCGGCGCGTCCACCAACGGGCTGGTCGGCACCCATTTCGTCAGTGCCGCGCACGATCACGGCATGCCGCCGACCGCCGCGGCGAGCCTGCTGGCCGTCGTCGGCGTCTTCGACGTGGCGGGCACCATCGCCTCGGGCTGGCTGACCGACCGGATCGATCCGCGCTACCTGCTGATCGGCTACTACACGCTGCGCGGTCTGTCGTTGCTGATCCTGCCCGCGCTGCTGGGTCCGGACACGCAGCCGAGCCTGTGGGTGTTCATCGTCTTCTACGGCCTGGACTGGGTGGCCACGGTGCCGCCGACCGTCGTGCTGTGCCGCGAACTGTTCGGCGCCGACGGCCCCGTCGCGTTCGGCTGGGTGTTCGCCTCGCACCAGATCGGCTCGGCGGTGGCGGCCACCGGCGCGGGCGTGATCCGTGACCTGCAAGGCAGCTACGACCTCGCCTGGTACCTGGCGGGCGCTCTGTGCGGCGCCGCCGCCGTGATGTCGGCCGTCGTCCGCAGGCCTCCGGCAGCGGCGCGGTGAGCCGGTCTTCCCAGCGGACTCAGCCGTCGATGGCGTTGTGCGGACGCGACTCGATGGCCGTGCGCGGACGGTCCCACCTGCTGGGCTCGTCTTTGCGGCGTGGCGGGCGATCGTTGGCGATCAGCACCGCGATCCAGGGCAGCGGAATCGACGCGACGATGATCAGGATGGACAGCAGCGGGTTGCCGAACGCGCTGTAGGCGATCGCGGCGAGGACCAGGCACGGGATGCGGAACGCCATGATGATCGTGTACCTGCGCACCCGGGCCCGGTGCTGATCGTCCAGCGAGGGCGCCGCCTCGGTGATCAACGCGGGGTGCTTGTCGTCGGTGCCTGGGAAGTATCCGGAGGAACGGCGGGGCTGCGTCGGCATCGTCACGTCGGGGTGCTCTTCGCGGTCGCGGCCGTCGGCGGATGGGGAATCGCCGTTCTGCTGCATACCCCGAGTCTTCCACTCGTGGTCCTTCCGCGCACATACGGAGGTGGGGTCGGGTCTGCTCGGCGGTGGTCGGTGATGCGATACCGAGGTGGGGTCGGGTCTGCTCGGCGGTGGCCGGTGATGCGATACCGAGGTGGGGTCGGGTCTGCTCGGCGGTGGCCGGTGATGCGATACCGAGGTGGGGTCGGGTCTGCTCGGCGGTGGTCGGTGATGCGATACCGAGGTGGGGTCGGGCCTGCTCGGCGGTGGTCGGTGATGCGACACCGAGGTGAGACCGTGGTCAGCGGGGTTGTCGCGCGATGCGGCATCATGGAGTGCGTGAGCACCGACACCATGGTTCGCCCGGATACGACGACCGACGAGACGACGGGCGACGACACCCCGAAGTTCTTCCACTACGTGAAGAAGGACAAGATCGCCGAGAGCGCCGTGCTGGGCACCCACGTGGTCGCGCTGTGCGGAGAGGTCTTCCCGGTGACCCGCTCGCCCAAGCCGGGCTCTCCGGTGTGCCCGGAGTGCAAGAAGGTCTACGACGGCCTACGCAAGGGCGACTGAGGCGACGATCTACTCGCCGGACGAGGACCGCGCCGCGCGCAGATCGAGCACGGCGCGCAGGTCGTCGGAGCCCGCGTCGTCCGGACCCGCCGCGGCCTCGTCGGGATCCGTCGTGTCCGCGTCGGTTCCGCTCTCGCCGCGCACCTGATTGGCGATCCACTCCTTGACCTGCTCCATGCGCGTCGCGCGGGCGGGCCAGAACTCCTGCACCGCCGCGTTGAACTCCGCGCCCAGGATCACCGCGAAGCCCAGGAAGAACGTGAACAGCAGGAACGCGATCGGCGTCGCCAGCGCGCCGTAGGTGACGCCGGTGCGGCTGACCCACGACAGGTAGCGGCGCAGCACTTCGCTGGCCGCCATGAAGAACACGCCAGCCACCAGCGCCCCGCCGAAGAGCCGGTGCCAGGGCAACGAGGTGTGCAGTGCCAGCTTGTAGAGGGTGGTGAGCCCGACGATCAGCAGCAGGCCGACGCCCGGGTAATAGAAGAAGTCCAGCAGTTGCAGTCCGGTGGCCCGCCACGCGGTGGGCAGCACCCGCCCGATCAGCGTCGGCCCCAGCGCCACCAGCGGCAGGATGAACACCGACGCCGCCAGGAACAGCAGGTACAGCAACAGCGCGAAGATGCGCTGCCACACCGGGTGCCGCGCGTCCTGCTGGTCGTGGGCCTCCACGATCGAGTCGACGAAGGTCGCCATCGCCGACGATCCGGCCCACAGCGACAGCACGAAGCCCACCGACACCACCGCTCCGCGCCCGCGCCCGAGGACGTCCTGCACCGTGGGCTCGATGAGATCGGACACCACGTTGGCGCTGAACAGCTCCCGGCTGAACGCGATGATCTTGGACTCGACGATCTGCACCGTGTCCGGGCCGAACCATCCGCCGACGTAACCGAGGCTGCCGAGCAGGCCGAGCAACAGCGGCGCCAGCGAGAGCGTCTGCCAGAACGCGGCCGCGGCCGATTTGGCGAAGATGGAATCCGTCCACGCCTTCGCCGCCACCCGCAGGATCAGCGCGGCGGCCCGTCTGCTCAACACCGCTGTGCGCGCGCTCGCGCGGTCGGCCCAAGTGGGAGGGCGCACAGCGGCGGCGCGGGTCGACGGTGTGTCGGTCCGCGGCGGATCCCCCGGAATGGCGTGCTGCTCGGTCATCGTGCTTACAGCATCGCGCACTTCGGCGATCCGCATCGGAGTGTGCGCGCGACGTGTCGGTGGGCATCGGGTGAACTCCCAGCGTCCTGGCTGGTGGCCGTGTGATGCCCGTCGCGCCCGCCGCGTCGGTTTGGCGACACGCCGTGCCGGGCCGCTAGGGTCGTCTGCGTGACTGGGTCGGGTGGCGCCGCTGTGGCGGGTGAGGCAGAGACGCCGGGCGATTCGAAAGTGATCGGCCCCGCCGTCAGCGGCGGTTCCCTCCGCGCCTGGCAGCGACGTGCGCTGACGAAGTACCTGGCCACCAAACCACGGGACTTCCTCGCCGTGGCCACCCCGGGCGCGGGCAAGACCACCTTCGCGCTACGCGTGGCCGCCGAACTGCTGGCCGACCGCACTGTGGACCAGATCACCGTGGTGGCGCCCACCGAACATCTGAAGCACCAGTGGGCACAGTCGGCGGCGCGCTCCGGGATCGCGCTGGACTCGCGGTTCTCCAACTCCACCGGTGGCACCTCGGGTGACTATCACGGTGTCGTGGTCACGTACGCGCAGGTCGCCGCGCATCCCTCGCGCCACCGCGTGCGCACCGAGAATCGCAGGACGCTGGTCGTTCTCGACGAGATCCATCACGCGGGAGACGCCAAGAGCTGGGGTGACGCGACCGCTGAGGCGTTCGGCGACGCGACTCGCCGCCTCGCCCTGACCGGTACCCCGTTCCGCAGCGACGACAGCCAGATCCCTTTCGTCGTCTACGAACCCGACGAGTCCGGTTTCCCGAAGTCCCGCGCCGACCACACCTACGGCTACGCCGAGGCGCTCGCCGACGGCGTGGTGCGGCCGGTGGTCTTCCTTGCCTACTCCGGCGAAGCGCACTGGCGCGACAGCGCGGGCGAGGAGTATTCCGCCCGCCTCGGCGAGCCGCTGAACGCCGAGCAGACCGCCCGTGCCTGGCGGACCGCGCTCGACCCGGCCGGCGACTGGATCTCCGCCGTGCTGCGCGCCGCCGACATCCGGCTGCGCCAGAAGCGCGCCTCCGGCATGCCCGACGCGGGCGGTCTGGTGATCGCCACCGACCAGGACCGTGCCCGCGACTACGCCGAACTGCTGGAACACATCTCGGGTGAGAAGCCGGCGCTGGTGCTGTCCGACGACCCGGCCTCCTCCAACCGCATCGCCGAATTCAGCAACAGCACCCAGCCCTGGATGGTCGCGGTCCGCATGGTGTCCGAGGGCGTCGACGTGCCGCGCCTCGCCGTCGGGGTGTACGCGACCAGCGCCTCCACCCCGTTGTATTTCGCGCAGGCGATCGGGCGTTTCGTGCGTGCCCGGAAGTCCGGCGAGACCGCGACGGTGTTCCTGCCCTCGGTGCCGGTGCTACTGGATCTGGCCGCGCAACTGGAGTTGCAGCGCGACCACGTCATCGGCAAGCCGCACCGGGAGAAGAACGGCCTGGACGACGACTTGCTGATCGAGGCGAACAAGCAGCAGGACGAACCGGGCGAGCAGGAGAAGTCCTTCGTCGCGCTGGCCGCCGACGCCGAGCTCGACCAGGTGATCTACGACGGATCCTCCTTCGGTACCGCGACCTTCGCCGGAAGCGACGAGGAAGCCGACTACCTCGGGATTCCGGGCCTGCTCGACGCCGAGCAGATGCGCGCGCTGTTGCGTGAGCGGCAGGCCAGACAGGTCGCGGATCGGAGCCTGTCCGCGCCCGTCCCCGATCCCGGTCCACAGGTGGCGGGCGCCGCGGAGCGGGTCGCCACCGCCGATCGGCTCGGCGAGCTGCGGCGCGAACTCAACAGCCTGGTGGCGATGCATCACCATCGCACCGGGAAGCCGCACGGCGTGATCCACGGCGAGCTGCGCCGGGAGTGCGGCGGGCCGCCGACCGCGCTGGCGACCGCCGAACAACTCGGTGAGCGCATCGCGGCGCTGCGCCGGAAGTAGCCCTCGTCAGTCGGCCGGGGCGGGCCAGGCGGCCATGGCGCAGTCGATGGACGCGGTGAGTTCCGGCAGCGCCGCGCCGTCCCGTGCCTGAATGGACAACCCGTAGAGGACCGTCGTGTAGAAAGCGGCGAGCGCCGCGCTGTCGGTACCGGGCGGCAGATCGCCCTCGGCGACGCCGCGCTCGAGTCGTCGCCGGATGTCTTCGGTCGTCGCGCGGCGCTTGTCGATCAGGAAATCGCGGATGCCGGTGTTTCTCGTGGTGTAGGTGGAGCCCGCGAGCACGACCATGCACCCGTGCGGCTTGTTCTCCTCGGTGTAGGCCACCGCGTTGTCCCGCAGCATCGCCTCGATGGCCGCCCGCGCGGTGGGTTCCTCGCGCAGCGCACGGGCGGTGTAGCCGCCGTCGGTGTGCCCGTAGAGGTCGACGGCCGCGCGGAACAGCGCCTCCTTGCCGCCGAACGCGGCGTACAGGCTGGGTGAGTTGATCCCCATCGCGGCGGTGAGGTCGTTCATCGACGCGCCCTCGTAGCCGTGTTCCCAGAACACCTCCATGGCGCGGCGCAAGGCCTCGGCGCGATCGAAGGCGCGTGGTCGTCCCCGTTCTGCCATGCCGAACCTTTCTGTGTCGATCGTTAAATATACCCCTTGACACCGTGGCGGCGGATGCGCTTGGCTATTTATGTATTGATCGACACAAAATAGGAGGAGTACCGATGCCGGACCTGACGGGCAAGGTCGCACTGGTCACCGGGGGTAGCCGCGGGATAGGGGCGGCGATCGTGCGCCGCCTCGCCGCGGCGGGCGCGGACGTGGCGCTGACCTACCAGCACGCCGAGGGGCAGGCGAAGACGGTGGTCGGCGAAGTCGAGGCGCTCGGGCGGCGAGCCGTCGCCATCCAGGCCGACAGCGCCGACGCCACCGCCGTGCGCACGGCGGTGGACCGCGCGGCGTCCGAACTCGGCGGGCTGGACATCCTGGTCAACAACGCGGGGATCTTCCCGGCGAAGCCGTTCGAGGAGTTCACCGTCGCGGAGATCGACAACGCGCTCGGTGTGCACGCGCGCGCCGCGTTCGTCGGCGCGCAGGCCGCGGTCCCGCACATGACCGACGGCGGGCGGATCATCAGCATCGGGACCAACCTGACCGATCACGCGCCGTTCGACGGGGTGACGCTCTACAACCTCAGCAAGTCCGCCCTCAACGGCTTCACCAAGGCGCTGGCGCGCGAACTGGGCCCGCGCGCGATCACGGTGAACCTCGTCCAGCCCGGCTCCACCGACACCGACATGAATCCGGGCGACGGAGCGCATGCGGGCAGGCAGCGCGACCTGACCGCGCTCGGGCGCTTCGGCGCCGCCGACGATGTGGCGGCGACGGTGGCCTTCCTGGCCGGGCCGTCCGGTCGCAGCGTGACCGGTGCGTTCCTCACCGTGGACAGCGGTACCAACGCCTGATCGACCCGGCGAAATGCCGCCGCTGCGGGACCACGACCGCCCGCTGGAACGCCGCGACGTACGTGCTCGGCGTCGCAGGACCGATCGGCTCGCGACCCGCGCGAGCGGCATGCCCGTGGCAGAGCAGCGGCAATGATGCGGCCGGGATCCGCGTACGCCACCCGTCAACGAAGCGAACTATCGAGATCGCCTCCGGCGCAGTAATTCCCCGCTTCCGGGGCCAGACGGCGGGGGTGCGATCGGTGGCCGGGATACTCCGAGATGGTTCGGCAGTTCAGCGCGGCGTCGTGGTGAAGAATCGCCGAGAGTCCAGTGCACTGATCGGCGTCCACCGCGTCGCCGGTGCGGACTCGTCCGAGTCCTGCGGCGCGGCGGCGAAATAACCAAGGATCGCCAAGCCCAGTCGCGGATCCTCGTCGACTCGCCGCGCCATCTCGTAGAAGACGGCCAGAAGGTGCACGCATCGTGTCTTGCGCGCGGTGCACGAGCAGTCGGTACCCGCGAGGACGGGTGCGAGGGAAATCCCGGCCGCGCTGACGGCGCGGTGCACATCGTCGGTCGGTACGGGCGGGTCCGGCACGAATCCGGCGATCGCGGTAACGGCGGTCCGGGACATGGCGGCCACCTCCACCTGCGTCACCGACGCCTGACCGCCCCGGTGGATGGTGGCCCGCACGACCTGTCCTTCGACGGTGGCCCGCACGCCGTTGTTGCGCGCGATGCTGCGCGCGCGGGGCAGCAGTGGGTCCGGCCGGGTCTGGCGCAGCGGCTCGGCCAGCCGGACCCAGTCCATGCCCCATGCGGTGTAGCCGAACTCGTTGTCCGCCATCAGTTCTCCCTCTTGCGGCGCAGTATCTCGATCAGCTGGGCGTCGTCCAGTGCGGCCAGCGCCGCGATACCCGCAGCGTCGCCGAGGTCGCGCAGCGCCGCCTTGCGGTCGTGCATGCCCGCGATGTGCTCCTCCACGGTGGTGGTGGAGGTGAGCGTGGTGACGGTGACCGTACGGGTCTGGCCGATCCGGTGCACCCGGTCGGAGGCCTGCGCCTCCACCGCCGGGTTCCACCAGCGATCGAAGTGGACGACGTCGGCGGCGCGGGTCAGCGTGAGCCCGGTGCCCGCCGCGCGCAGGCTGAGCACCAGCACCGGTGGCCCGTCCTCGGCCTGGAACCGGGTGACGATCTCGGCGCGCTCGGCCTGTGAGAGGCCGCCGTGGAAGAACGGCGCATCCACGCCGAACTGCTCGGCGAGATGCCGTACCAGCAGGTCACCGGTCTGCCGGTACTGCGTGAAAATCAGTGTCGGACTGCCGGTTTCGAGATTGGCGGCGACGATGTCGGTGCACAGGTCGAGCTTCCCGGACCGGCCGGCGAGCTCGTCGAGTTCGCCGGTGATCAGACCGGGATGGTTGCACACCTGCTTCAGGGCGGTCAGCGCCGCGAGCACGCGGCCGTGGCGCTCGATGCCCGCGCCGAATCCGTCGTCCACGGCCTTGTCGAGCAGTTGGTCGTACAGCTGTTCCTGTTCGGCGGTGAGGTCGCAGAGCAGGTCGCTGTGGATCTTCGCGGGCAGGGCGGCGGCGACCTGACGCTTCGTGCGGGCCAGCACCACCGGTTCGATGGTGTCGCGCAACCGTGCCGCGGCGGCGGCCGAACCCTCGTGGATGGGCCGCACGAAGCGCCGCCGGAACTGCGTCCGGTGCCCGAACAATCGGGGTGCCACCAGGTGCAGCAGGGCCCACAACTCATCGAGATGGTTCTCCACCGGCGTGCCGGTCAGTGCGACCGTGGCGGCCGCGTCGATCGCGCGCGCCGCCTTCGCGACCTGGGTGCGGGGATTCTTCAGCGCCTGCGCCTCGTCGAAGACGGCCGTCGCCCACCTCCGCTGCGCCAGCAGCTGCCCATGTAACCGCAGCGTCGGGTAACCGGCGACCACGATCGTCGCGGCGTCGGGATCGACGGCGCCGCCTCGCCACACGACCACGCGCAGCCCGGGCGCGAACCGGCCGATCTCGTGCGCCCAGTTGCCGACCAGCGAGGTCGGGCACACCACCAACTGCGGACCGGCCTCGGCCCGGTCGAGCAGGAAGCCGATGGTCTGCACGGTCTTGCCCAGCCCCATCTCGTCGGCGAGCACCGCGCCGCCGTGCGCGGCCACCGTTTCGCGTAGCCAGCCGACCCCGCGGGCCTGGTAGGGGCGCAGCCGGGCTTTCAGGGTGGCCCGCAGATCCGCCGTGACCGCCTCGGTGTCGCGCAGGACGGCCAATGCTCGTCGCGCGGAGACGATTGCCGTGCGGGACGCGTCCGGCACGGCGTGCGCGGCGATGGGCAGGGCATCGGCGTCCGGGCCGGGCGGCTCACCGGCGGGGTCGGCGAGCGCGGAACGCACCACCTGTTGCCAGACCAGGACCGACTCACCCGGGTGCTCCAGGCTCGAGTCCGCGAACGTCTCGGGATCCACCAAGGCGGCATCGACGTCGATGACCTCGAGGGCTCCGTCCACGCCGATCGGGACGGCCAGCGCGAGGGTCTCGCGGTCACCTGGACCGGTCGGGGCCGGACCGGTGGCGTGTCCGAGCCAGGTCCAGAGCGCGAACATGTGCCGATCCGGTAGATAAGTGGCGTGTGTGCTGGGCAGAGCGCACCCCTTGAATCAACGTATGGTGTACGGAGTAACCTGACAACGGAAACCGTACCGGATCGGTTCCGAGGAGCCAGTGAGCGAAGACGTCACATCCGACGAGGCCAGGCGGCTGATGAGCTTGCTGTGGCGGCACGAACTACCGTCGCGTCCGGCGGGGCGCGGTCCGAAGCAGGCGGTCAGCGTGGACGCGGTGGTCGCCGCGGCGGTCGCGCTCGCCGACCGGCAGGGCTATGACAAGGTCTCCATCCGCACGGTCGCCGCCGAACTGGGGCTGCGGCCGATGAGCCTCTACACGTACGTACCGAGCAAAGACGCACTGACGGTGCTCATGGTCGACGCGGTGGCCGAGGAAGACGCGCCGGTTCCCGCCGATCTGCCGCCGCGTGAGCGCCTCGCCGCGGTGGCCCGCCAGGTGCGCGCGGAACTCCTCGCGCACCCCTGGCTGCTCGAGGTGTCGCCGTGGCGGCTCGTGCTCGGGCCGGGACGGATGCGTCGCTACGAGCGGCAGCTCGCCGCGATCGACGGGCTCGGCCTGCCGGACGTGGCGATGGACCGGGCCATCGCCGTGCTGTCGGAGTTCGCCACCGGAAACGCGCGCATGGCGGTGGCCGCAGCCCGCGAGACCGCGCGAATGAGCGACGCGCAGTGGTGGGCAGTGCACGGTCCGCTGCTGAGCGAGGTCATGCCGCCGAGCCGGTTCCCGCTCGCCGCACGTGTGGGGGCGGCGGTGGGTGAGCTGTACCAGGCGCCGGCCGACCCGGACGGCGCGTTCGAATACGGCCTGGCCAGGCTGCTGGACGGCATCCTCGGCGCGGACTGAGCGCCGCCGGACACACCGACAGCGGGCGACCTGTGGGTCGCCCGCTGCCGGTGGAAACGGTGTTCTGTTGTTCGATGCTGTTGTGTCAGGACGCGAGGAGCAGGTCAGAGCGCGGGAGCGGACTCCGTGTCGATCACGGCGTCCAGCTCACGCAGCCGATCCATGTGTTCGTTCGCGTGGTGCTGGCAGAAGAGCAACTCTCCACCTGCGGGCAGTACGGCGCGCACACGGGCCGCCGCCCCGCAGCGGTCGCAACGATCGACCGCGGTCAGTGGGGTGCTTGTCAGGGTTCCTGGCATGACTCCTCCGTCCTGGCTCCCGGTCCCGACGACCGTTCACCTGGTGTGGGGCCCGTGGTCACTCACCACGAGCTCGCTACCGCTACTTCCCAGCAGGGGTATGACTACTCTGTCAGACGTTCGGGACGGGGGACTTTGTTCCCGCGGATGAAGCAGTGTGTTTTCGATAACACGACCAGGGATTTCGCTACGGGCGAACGCCGCTGGTCCTGTCGTAGATGTGCACTGCGTCACACTCTCGATCGGCCGATCCAGTTGTCTACCGGGAGATTACCCGTGACCTATGACACTCACACGCTTGTTCACCTATGCACTTTGGATGAATGGTTATCCGCGCGGCAAACGGGGGAGTACCGAGCGCCCTCCCTCGCCGAGGCAGGGTTCATCCATCTCTCGTCGCCGCAACAGGTGCACCTGCCCGCGAATCGCTTGTTCGCGGGGCGGCGTGATCTGGTGTTGCTGCGGATCGACTCCCGCCGCGTCGGGTCGCCGATCAAGTGGGAGCCGGGCGTCCCGACCGATCCGGAGTCGATACTCTTCCCGCACCTGTACGGCCCCCTGCCGGTGGGCGCGGTCACGGGGGTCGTAGAGTACCTGCCCGCGGCGGACGGGACATTCGCCCCGCTCCCGGCGTGACTACCGGTCGCGGATCTCACGCGCCACGATGGCGGCCTGAACCCGCGACCGCACACCGAGTTTCGTCAGCACCCGGGACACATGTGTTTTGACGGTCGTCTCGCCGATGAACAGCCGACCCGCGATCTGCGCGTTGGACAGGCCGTCGCCGAGGCAATCGAGCACTTCGCGTTCCCGCTCGGTGAGCTCGCCGAATCCGGCGGGAGCCGGTTGCGCGGCAATCTGATTCGACGCGGCGAACGCAGAGATCACCGCTCGCGTCACCTCCGGAGCCAGCACGCCGTCCCCGGCCGCGACCGCGCGCACCGCCTCGACCAGCGCCCGGCCCGACGTGGATTTCAGCACGAACCCGGAGGCGCCCGCGCGCAGCGTGCGAAAGACGTACTCGTCCAGGTCGAACGTGGTGAGGATCAGCACCTTCGCCAAATCGTCCGCGGTGATCCGCTCGGTCGCGGTGATCCCGTCCACCCCCGGCATGCGCACGTCCATCAGCACCACCTGCGGCCGCAGCGCTTTGGCCTGTGCCACCGCGACATCGCCGTCGGCGGCCTCGCCGACCACCTCGATATCGTCCTCGACGTCCAGGATCATCCGCAGGCCGGCGCGGATCGCGGCGTGGTCGTCGGCGATCACCACCCGAATCGTCATGCGGCGCCCACGCAGCCGAGCGGCAGGGTGGCCAGAACTTCCCAGTGGCCGGAATCCGTTCCGGCGCGCAAGCTTCCGCCGAGTGCCGCGGCCCGTTCGCGCATGTTCACCAGACCGCGACGCCCCGCTCGGTCCACGGCCCGGTGGGGCCGCGGGGGCGTTGTCCTGTTGCGGACGGATATGGTCAGTCTCTCCCGCTCTGCGCGCACGTCGATGGAGACCTCCTGTCCCGGGGCGTGTTTCATGGCGTTGGTCAAAGCCTCCTGGACGATGCGATAAGCGGCCTGGTCGACAGCGCTGGGCAGCGCGGCGCCGTCCAGTGATTCGCGCACCCGTACCGAGATCCCCGCCGCGCGTGCGGCGTCCACCAGGATCGGCAACTGCGCGAGGGTGCGCGGCGCGGCTACTTCCGCCGCGCCGTCGTCGCTGTGCAGCAATCCGATCATGGTGCGCATCTCCTCCAGTGCGCTGACGCTGTTGGCGCGGATGGAGCGCATGATGCCGGCCACCGCCGGGTCGGCGTCGCGGCGGGCCAGCACGCCGAGCGCCGCCTCCGAGTGCAGTGCGATGGCCGACAGGTGCCCGGCGATCACGTCGTGCAGATCGCGCGCCATCGTGGTGCGCTCGTCGGCGATGGCCGCGCGCCGGTCGAGTTCGGCGACCAAGGTGAGCGCCTCGGCGCGGGTGCGCTCGGCGTGCGCGACCTCCTTGTGCGTGCGCACCGAGTTCGCCCACCAGATCGGCGTCGCGACGAAACTGAACACCGCCACCAGCGCCAGCGCGACCGCGCGCAGGTCGCCGGTCAAGGCGAGGGTCAGCACCACCACGACGACGGAGAGCGTCGACCAGGACAGCGCCGTGATCCGCGACGCCCGGCGCCCGGCGTACAGCACGGCCGCGTAGATCAAGTCGGCGTAGACGATCCACACCGGCACCGTGGCGCCCAGCCAGATGTCCACGGCCAGCGGCAAGAGCCCGGCAAGCATGGCCGCGACCGGCATCCGGCGCCGGCAGAAGGTCGCCAGGCACAGTAGGGCCAGCACACCGCACCGCACCCACAACGACGCCTGCTCGCCCCGCTCGGTCATGGTGGACAAGCCTGCTAGGTACAGCGCCGCGCCGCCGGCGAACGCGATCACGGCGCCCAGCGCATCCCGTGTCCGCTCCGGCACATCCGCCCACCGCCACACGCCTCCATCACAGCACAGCGACCGCGACGCGCCATCGGCCGAAGTGATGACCGATCCGTTCGTGGACGCGGTGATCCGGCTAATCTGGAGGGCGTGAACGTCGACGTCACCGCACTACCCGGGATCGGTGTCCGGAAGGACTTCGAAGTGCGATCCGGTCGCCGAATCGGCGTGGTCGCCCACCGCGATGGTGATATCGACCTGATCGTCTCCAAACTCGACGATCCCGACGCCTGTGCCGCGCAGATCCCGCTGACCACCGATGAGGCCGCGGTCCTGGCCAACTTGCTCGGTGCGCCGCAGCTGGTCGCCAAGCTCAACGACGACCACCGCGACCTGCCCGGGATCACCACGCGCCAGCTCCCGATCGGGGACGATTCCCCCTACGACGGCCGCACCCTCGGTGAGACCGAGATGCGTACCCGCACGAAGGCCTCCATCGTGGCGGTCATGCGGGCCGGGCAGTTGCATCCCTCGCCCGGACCCGATTTCACCTTCACCGCGAGCGACCTGCTCGTGGTCGTCGGCACTCCGGAGGGCTTGGATGCCGCCGCGAAGATATTGACGCACGGCTGAGCCGTGACGGACACCGCGCTCGCCCTGATCGAGCTCGGAGCGGTTCTCTTCGTTCTCGGCATGCTGGGGCGTGTCGCAGGCCGTGTCGGTATGTCGCCCATTCCGCTGTACCTGCTCGGCGGTGTCGCCTTCGGCCAAGGTGGTCTCATCGAACTCCGGGCCGCCCACGACTTCGGCCATATCGCGGGCGAGATCGGGGTGGTGCTGCTGCTCTTGCTGCTCGGCTTGGAGTACACGGCGGCGGAGCTGGTGACCGGCCTGCGTCGTTCCTGGGCGGCCGGTGTGGTGGACATCGTGGTCAACGCGTCACCGGGGGCGGTGGTCGCGCTGATGCTGGGCTGGGGTGTCGACGGCGCGATCACGATGGCAGGCGTCACCTACATCTCCTCCTCGGGCATCGTGGCGAAGGTCCTCGACGACCTCGGACGCCTGGGCAACCGGGAGACGCCGGTGATCCTGTCCATCCTGGTATTCGAGGACCTGGCGATGGCGGTCTACCTGCCGATCCTCACCACGGTGCTGGCGGGGCTCAGCTGGCTCAGCGGGCTGCGCGCCCTGGCGGTAGCGCTGATCACCATCACGCTGGTGCTCGTGGTGGCGCTGCGTTACGGGCGGTACGTCTCGGCGGTCGTGGACAGCGCCGACCGTGAGGTCTTCCTCCTCACACTGCTCGGCGCGGCGTTGCTGGTCGCGGGCGTCTCCTCGGCGCTGAGCGTGTCGGCGGCGGTCGGAGCGTTCCTGCTCGGCATCGCGATCTCCGGCTCGACCGCGCACGCGGCGGCGAAGATGCTCGAACCGCTGCGCGACCTGTTCGCGGCCATCTTCTTCGTGGCCTTCGGGTTGAATACCGACCTGCGAGCGATCCCGCCGGTGCTGGGCTGGGCGATCGCGCTGGCGGCGGTCACGGTCGTTACGAAGGTGGCGACCGGGTGGTGGGCCGCCGCACGCGAGGGCATCCGGCGGATGGGCCGGGCCAGAGCGGGCGCGGCGCTCGTCGCGCGGGGCGAGTTCTCCATCGTCATCGCGGGATTGGCCGTGAGCGCGGGCGCGATGGACGGTCAGCTCACGGCGCTCGCCTCGACCTACGTCCTGCTGATGGCGGTGCTGGGCCCGATCGCGGCGCGAGTGGTCGAGCCGATGGTCGGTTTGCTGCCCGACCGCGGCCGCCGCGAGCCCCAGGTCTACTGATCAGTCCTGGGCCGTGCGGGCTCTACGGCCCGCGGTCCGTTCCAGCCGATGCCAGAACAGGCTCGCGATCGCCCCGACCGCCAGCCCGATCACGGCGGCGCAGAGATGGCCGTAGTCGGTGAATGTCGGCTCGATCCACAGCGCCACGCCGAGCGTCAGGAGCAGCGCACCGGCCCACACCAGCCGCACCCTGCCGCGGAACCGGAATGCCAGCGCCGCCAGCACGGCCGAAAAGCCGTAGCTGGTACCGACATCCGCCGCGACGGCCACCCGCAGCGGGATGAGGCCACGGTCGATGGCGTGTGAGATGCCGGTGACGGTCAGCAGCGTCGCCCCGATGTGCCCGGTCGCGAACAGCAGGATCCAGCGCGCGGTGCCAAGCCAGCGCTCGGCATATGCCATGACGATCAGGAAACCGGCGATGGTCGTCCAGGGAAAGCCGCCGTCGGTCCAGAACGCCGAGGCGACCAGCACCTGAACCGGGTTGTGCCGCATGTTGTAGAGGTTGGTCGACGCCGAGAAGATCAATCTGCGCTCCACCGAGTCACCGACCCCGCGCAGCGTCCACCAGGTGACGAACAGCGTGAACGCGTAGGCGGTGCTGGCGGGGGCGGCTCCCAGGTGCGCGCGGATCGCGGGCAGGAGCCGCCGCGGCAGCCCGGGACGGCGCAGCCAGGCTTGCACGTCGCGCCACTCGGCGCGCAGGTCGACGGTCTGCGTCCACGGTGACCGCAGCCAGCTCGAAGTCGAGGTCGAGGCAACCACCCCGCAAGTCTGCCGGGCGCGAGCTGCGCGCGGCGAAGTGCCCCCGTCGTGGCGCTGTTTCCTCCGCCGCGTCTGCGGCCTGGCGCGGAAAAGCGCGACACCCGCATTCACCGGCCGCTGGAGGAATCGAGCGGACGACGAATGCGGGCGTCGAGGCGATGCGACCTAGTCGAGGTAGTCGCGCAGGACCTGCGAGCGGCTGGGATGGCGCAGCTTGCTCATGGTCTTGGACTCGATCTGGCGGATGCGTTCGCGGGTGACCCCGTAGACCTGGCCGATCTCGTCGAGGGTGCGCGGCTGGCCGTCGGTGAGGCCGAAGCGCAGCCGGACCACGCCCGCCTCCCGCTCCGACAGCGTCTCCAGCACCGACTGCAGCTGATCCTGCAGCAGCGTGAAGCTCACCGCGTCCACCGCGACCACGGCCTCGGAGTCCTCGATGAAATCGCCGAGCTGGCTGTCGCCCTCGTCGCCGATGGTCTGGTCCAGCGAGATGGGCTCACGCGCGTACTGCTGGATCTCCAGCACCTTCTCCGGCGTGATGTCCATTTCCTTGGCCAGCTCCTCCGGCGTCGGCTCGCGGCCGAGATCCTGGAGCAGCTCGCGCTGGATGCGGC
Organism: Nocardia sp. NPDC003999; assembly: GCF_053604885.1. Lineage (NCBI taxonomy): Bacteria > Bacillati > Actinomycetota > Actinomycetes > Mycobacteriales > Nocardiaceae > Nocardia > Nocardia sp. NPDC003999. The sequence goes on along the minus strand of NZ_JBSGIB010000001.1, from coordinate 209,204 downwards.
CGAGCTTGTTGATGACCTCCACCATGTGCACCGGGATGCGGATGGTGCGGGCCTGGTCGGCCATGGCGCGGGTGATGGCCTGCCGGATCCACCAGGTGGCGTACGTGGAGAACTTGTAGCCCTTGGTGTAGTCGAACTTCTCCACCGCGCGGATCAGACCGAGGTTGCCCTCCTGGATCAGGTCCAGGAACGCCATGCCGCGGCCGGTGTAGCGCTTGGCCAGCGAGACGACCAGGCGCAGGTTGGCCTCGAGCAGGTGGTTCTTGGCCCGGTTGCCGTCGCGGACGATCCAGTTGAAGTCGCGGCGCATGGCGACCGGCAGCTTCTCGCCCTGCTCGGCGAATTCGCGCACCTTCTCCGCGGCGTAGAGGCCCGCCTCGATCCGCTTGGCGAGTTCGACCTCCTCCTCGGCGTTGAGCAGCGCGACCTTACCGATCTGCTTGAGGTAGGCGCGGACCGAGTCGGCCGAGGCGGTGAGCTCGGCGTCCTTGCGGGCCTGGCGCAGCGCCTCGGACTCCTCTTCGTCCCAGACGAAATCGCCGGAGGCCTTGTCGGCCGCCGTCGGCTCGTCGGCCTCGCTCTCGGCTTCCTCGGTTTCGGTGTCCTCGGCGACGTCGACCAGTTCGTCGCCGTCGGCGAGGTCCTCCTCGGAGACTTCCAGATCGCCGAGATCGTCGAGATCGAGCGACTCGTCCTCGATCGCCTCGTCGGCGCCGGGCTCGCCGTCGGGGCCCGCCTTCTTGGTGGTGGCCTTCTTCGCGGGAGCCTTGGCCGCCTTCTTGGCAGGCGCCTTCTTGGCGGCGGCCTTCTTCGCCGGAGCCTTCTTCGCGGCAGCCTTACGGACCGGCCGTGCTGCGGTTACATCTGCGGAGTCGGCATCGGCCGATTCGGCGGTCTGACGGGTATTCGTGGCTACCACGTACGCCCTTTCGTGACGGTCTCGTGCGGCGTCACGCCAGAGTGGGTTTCCGGCGGAGCGATCTGTCGGGTTGCACCGGCGGAGGGCCGGTCGGGGTTTCTCCGGCTCAGCCGGGCACGTTCCATTGTAACGATCTAACCAGGGTACCTACGGCACGATGCCGGGAACGGCATCCTCGCGGTTCCCGCGCGCCTCACGGTGCGACGCCCCCCGCGATCGCCATGGCGGCGCCGACGATGCCCGCGGTGTTGCGCAGGCGGGCCGGGATGACCGGAGTCCGGTTGGTGAGCAGGGGAATCCACTGCTCGGCCTCCCTGCTGATGCCCCCGCCCGCGACGAAGACGACCGGGAAGAACAGGTTCTCCAGCCCCGTCAGCACCAGGCTGACCTGCGCTGCCCACTGCTCGTAGCTCAGGCCGTCGCGTTCCTTGATCGAGGCCGCCGCGCGGTGCTCGCTCTCCATCCCCTGGATCTCCAGGTGACCCAGTTCGGTGTTGGGCACCAGTGTGCCGTGGTAGAGCAACGCCGAGCCGATGCCGGTGCCGAAGGTCAGCAGCATGACCAAGCCCGCGAAATTGCGCGCGGCGCCGAAGTGGTCCTCGGCCATGCCCGCGGCGTCCGCGTCGTTGAGCACGGTGACCGGACGGCCGCCGAGCGCGGCGGAGAACAGCGCCCGCGCGTCGGTGCCGATCCAGGACTTGTCGATGTTCGCCGCGGTGCGCGCCACGCCGCCGATCACCACCGAGGGCAGGGTGAGGCCGACCGGCCCGGTCCACTTGGCCTTGTCGACCAGTTCGGCGACCGCCTCCGCCACGGCGAACGGTGTCGCCGGGTGCGGCGTCGCGATCTTGATCCGCTCGTGGACCAACTCGCCGGTGGCCAGATCGACCGTGGCGCCTTTGACGCCGCTGCCGCCGATGTCGATGCCGAATGCGTGCCCCCGAGCGGACATGACTAACCCCTCGTCTCCCTGTGCTGGCCGGTGTGATGACAGCGCTGCACGGGGCCCGGGACGCCCATGGCGGGCGTGCGAATGGGATGCCCGACGACGGCGCTGTGTCGTGCACGACAAGAGTAATGGGACCACGAGGCTGGGCGTTCGGCGAGGATGTGTGATGCGATGGTGGGCGTGCCGGAAACCTCATCGTCAGTGTCCGACTACACCCCCGACTCGTTCGTCTCGATCGTCGCGCGTGGCGACGAAGCCGACCTGCGCCGTGTCGCGGTCGACCTCGCCGAGACGGCCGCCGCCCATGTCCGTGCCCGTCGTCCCGAGGTGTTCGGGCCCGCGGGCGTGCACGCCGAAGGCGCCGTGCGGTCCAAGAGCCACGAGACCGACCCGGTCACCATCGTGGACACCGAGACCGAAGAGCTGATCCGAAGACTGCTCGCCGAACAACGCCCCGGCGACCCGATCCTCGGCGAGGAGGGCGGCGGCAGCATCGATGACGCGAGCGCGGACACCGTCCACTGGGTGGTTGATCCGATCGACGGCACCGTCAACTTCCTCTACGGCATTCCCGGCTACGCCGTATCGGTGGCCGCGCTGCGCGGCGGCCGTCCGGTCGCGGGCGCCGTGGTGGACGTCGCGCGGGCAGCCACCTACAGCGCCGCGCTCGGACTCGGCGCGCTGCGTGTCGACGCCGACGGCGCGGTGGAGCACTTGAGTTGCACGCCCGTCGAGTCGGTGGCGATGTCGCTGGTCTCCACCGGATTCGCCTACGGCAGGCACCGCAGGAGCAGGCAGGCGGAATTGATCGCGCAGGTGCTGCCGCACGTGCGCGACATCCGCCGTTTCGGTGCGGCGGCACTGGATCTGTGTCATGTCGCAGCAGGCCGTGTGGACGCCTACTTCGAGCACGGCTTGAACGCCTGGGACTGGGGCGCGGGCGCGCTGATCGCCGCCGAGGCGGGTGCGCGCCTTACGCTGCCGCCCGCGACGGCGCCGGGCACCGACGGCGACCTGGTGGTGGCCGCCGCGCCCGGCATCGCCGACGAGCTGGGGGAGCTGCTGGCCCGGGTCGGCGCTACCGAGCCGATTCCGGACCGCTGATCAGCAGCGGGCCTGCCGTGCGGCGTCGAGCAGCTTGATGTCGATGGAGGTGGAGTTGCCCGGCGCCGGGTTCTTGAGCGAACGCAGCACTTCCTCGGCGTCGTTGCTGGGGTGGATGTCCCGGAACAGCGAGCCGAGCACGAGATCGACGGTGTCGTCGCCGCGTTGATCCTCGATCAGCTCGGCGCACGGCGCGACCAGCTGTACGGCGGCCGCGGCCGGACGGCCGTTGACGCCGAAGCGGACCTGCCCGGTGCATTCCAGGTCGCCGTTGACGTATACCGAATCGTTGCCGTATTGCGTTCCGGGAGCGCTCGCGAATCCTAGGTCGCCGAGCTGGGCGGCGACGTGCGCGGCCTGGCCGCGCTGGTTGTTCGCGTTCAGCACGCGCACCTTGCTCGCCGCCAGCGGTGCGGGTTCCACGTCCTGCAGCCGGCCTGCGCCGACCCGCTGGCCGAGCGGAGTCGGTTGCGGCGCACCGGGATCCGAGGCCGGACTCGGTGAGTTGCACGCCATCGCGGTGTGGTCGGTGTCGTGCGTCGTGAGGGCTTTGACCCAGACGATCCCGCAGATCAGGGCGAGAACGCCGAGCATGATGAGCCAGGGCTGGGGGCGGCGGCGCACGTACGGTTGCCCTTGCGAATCCGTCGCGGTGCCTTCGGTGATCAGTGAAACCACCAGCACACTCTACGAAAATGTGGGGCGGTCGCGTCGCAAGGTCTCGGTGCGTTCCACGGACGGTGTCGATTGCCCCTCATTTTCGACTCGGCTGTGTTTTGATTGCGACTTTTGCTCCGGGGTCCGCTATTGTCTGGCGGCCCAGATCGAATCACCGGTGCGGAAATCAGTGGTCGGTCGCGGGAACAAGAAGGGCATGTCCTGCGTTTACCCAGCGCTATCAGGAGTGGATCGGCATGATCCGCCCTGATAGGCGACCGGTGTACGTGTGACGTGCACCACCGGCGGGGCGGTACCGGTCGCGGCGATTCCGGCAGGAATCGGGTGTGAGCGGACCGGTCCGGGATATACGGAGTTAGGACGAGGGGAAGACGACATGGCAACCGACTATGACGCACCGAGGCGCACCGAATCCGACGATGTGTCGGAGGATTCGCTGGAGGAGCTGAAGGCTCGTCGTAACGAGGCACAGTCCGCCGTCGTGGATATCGACGAATCCGATACCGCGGAGTCGTTCGAGCTTCCCGGCGCCGACCTGTCCGAGGAAGTGCTGACGGTTCGGGTGATCCCGAAGCAGGCCGACGAGTTCACCTGTTCCAGCTGTTTCCTGGTCCATCACCGGAGCAGGCTGGCCAGTGACAAGGGCGGTCAGATGATCTGCATGGATTGCGCCGCCTGATCTCGACGAGATCGAACAACAGTGTCAGCCCGCGCTCGGTAGACCGAGCGCGGCGAGGACCCGTTCGGGCCGCCGCGTACTGACCAGCCAGTACGGCGTCGGATCGTCCGGGTCGTCGAGCACGAGCAAGACCATCGGCCCGATCCAGGGGCGATGCTGGACATAGGCGGCGGGGTCGAGCTGGCGACCCAGCGCCGCGCTTTTCGCGGTGGGGGCGACGGCGGCCGCGCGAGCAACGAAATTCACCGGCAGATGCGCGCGATCGGCGCGCAACTCCGGTGTGCCGTTCGCGTCCGGCGCCACTTCGACGCGGTGGCGGCTCAGCCAGAGCAGCACCCAGACCGGCACGGGGAACAGCAGCACATAGGGCAGCCAGGCACGCAGTCCCGGCGCGCCCATATGGATCTCCGCCGCGAGCAGTCCGGTGACGGCGAACGCCACCGGCCACCACCACAGCGGCACCCACAGGCGCTCCCGGTATCGGTGCGCAGGCTGCGCTTTCTCGTCCGCGGTCATGGGGTTGGGCTGGTCCGACACGAGTCAACACTAAGTCACGAGGGCAAACAGCCTACGCGTAGGCTCGTCCAACGTGAGCGCACTTTCACCCATACCCTTGCTGCGGCTCGACCCCGGCATCCCTCTGCCCACGCGCGCCCATGCGGGTGACGCGGGCGTGGATCTGTGCACCACGCAAGACGTCATCCTGGAGCCGGGGGAGCGGGTGCTGGTCGGCACCGGCGTCGCCGTCGCGCTACCGGTCGGCACCGTCGGCCTGATCCATCCGCGCTCGGGTCTGGCGGCCAAGGCCGGGCTGTCGGTGGTGAACACCCCCGGCACGGTCGACGCGGGGTACCGGGGCGAGATCAAGGTGTGTCTGATCAACCACGATCCGCGCACGCCGATCGAGTTGCGGCGCGGTGATCGGATCGCGCAACTGCTGGTACAGCGGGTGGAGCTGGTGGATTTCGTGGAGGTCGACTCGCTCGACGAGACCACCAGGGGAGCGGGTGGCTATGGCTCCAGCGGCGGTCACGCGAGTTTGACCGCACAGACGAACGGGGTGGGCCGGGCTACCGGCGAGGAGGCATGACGGGAATGTTCGGAAAGAGAAAGAACTCGAGCCGGGCCGCGGACGACCGGTACGACGAGGCGGGCGACTACGCCGACTACGAGTCCGCCTACGAGGGCGAGTACGACGACGATTTCTACGACGACGCCCCCACCGACGAGCGCTCGTATGAGGGCGTGGATCTGGACGTCGACCGGCCCAACGGACGGCCCGGCCCCTACGACTACGACGAGGTCGCCGAGCTGCTGGATTCGGTGTCCGAGCAGCGGCTGGATCTCGGGTCGGTGTTGTTGCCGGTCCCGCCGGGCGGTCAGCTGCAGGTCGAGATGACCCCGGAAGGCCAGCCGCAGGCGGTGCACCTGGCCACGGAGCACGGCCGGATCACCGTCGCGGCCTACGCCGCGCCCAAGACCTCCGGCCAGTGGCGGCTGGTCGCCGCGGATCTCGCCGACTCGCTGCGCAAGGACGGCGCCCGGGTGTCGGTCGAGAACGGGCCGTGGGGCCGAGAACTGCTGGCTCTGACCGAAGGCGCGGACCTGCGTTTCATCGGCGTGGACGGCTATCGCTGGATGGTGCGGCTGGTCGCGGCGGGCCCCTCGGGCGCGGCGAACGACGGCAGCCCCCTGGTCAAGGCGGCGCGGGCGATCCTGAGCGAGACCGTGGTGCGGCGCGGCGAGGACCCGCTGCCGGTGCGGGACCCGCTTCCGGTGGTGCTGCCGCAGGAGCTGGCCGAGCAACTCGCCGCGGCCCATCAGCAGCAGGTGGAGGCTCAGCAGCAGGCGATGGCCGCGCAGGTGGCGGCGCAGACCGGTGCGCAACCGGTGGTGCCGCGCATGCCGCAGGGCCCGCGCCGGGGCGCGGACGGGTCGGCCATGCAGCAACTCGGCCTGAACTGAGCGGAAGATCTCACGCGAAGGCGCCGATACCCGTGTGTCCCAGGATCGCGGGGTCGGCGCCGAGTTCGTCCAGCGTGATCCGGTACAGGTGCGCGCGGGGGGCCAGCGCCGCCCATTCCTCGGCGACCGCGCGCGGGTGCACCGGGTCGTCGACCGCGGTGACCACCGCGAGCGGCAGCTCGAATGCCGACAGCAGCTCGGCATCGGGCCACTTGTAGTCCGCGGCCTCCTCGAGCGCCCGCGGCAGTTCCGGCCACTGTGCCCGCCAGGACTGGGTCAGCGCGTCGGCCAGCCACCGCGGGCTGCTCGCCCGCATCCGGTCGATCACCGTGTCCAGACCGTCCACGCGCAGCTGCGCCGCGGTGGCCGCCGCGCTCAGCGTGGCGGGGCAGGCCGCGGTGTCGGGCCCGGTCCAGGCGGGCAGTGCCGCCACGACCCCCACGACGCGTCGGGGGTGCTCGGCGGCCCACTCCAGTGCGATCGCCGCGCCCAGGGAAATGCCCGCCACCAGCACCGGGCCCGAATCCGCCGCCGCATCCAGCGCTGCGCGGCAGCTCGCCACCACCCGGCGCGGGTCGGGTTCCACCGCGACGAAATCCAGGCCGCGTGCGGCGCTCGCGGGACCGAAGGCGCGCCTGGCGAAATCGGCGTCGGACCCGGTGCCGGGCAGTGCCACGACACGAGCGGGGTGTGGGGAGTCGAACATCGGTCCGAGCGTAGCGGGGGTGGCCCGGCCCATCTACAGTGGCGTTGTACGGCCGCCGCAGGCCGTGCGGATCGGATCCCTCACGATGGTGTGCGACCCATGCCATCTGCTCTATGCAGGAGAGCGTGCACAATGTCATCCGCAGCCTCAGGGTATTTTCGACGTCTGGGCCGCAGGCTGACCGAAGACATCGATCAGCTGGATGCCGAAGAGCTGGCCGAGACGTCCGAAGCATCGGGCGCGTGCCGCGCGTCGGAGTGTCGGCGCGGTGACGAGGCGACCATGCTCGGTAGGCTCCGTAGCGTCGAAGCGTGTCCCAAGTCGGCGGGCGCCAGCGTCCAGGCCGAGTTCTTCGACGGCACCGACGCGATCACGCTGGTCTGGATCGGGCGCAGGCGCATTCCCGGCATCGAGCCGGGCAGGCGCATCCTCGTCCGTGGCCGGGTCGGCGACCGCGACGGCCGCAAAGTGATCTTCAACCCCTACTACGAATTGCGCGGGAACAGCTGACGTATGCCTTTGAGCAACGACAACGCAGGATCGGACGACCGCACCGGGCTCCCCTCGCCCGACCGTGACGAGGAACGTGCCGAGCAGACCCTCCTCGAACAACTGGGCGGCTTCAGCGGCCTGATCTACTCGACGCTTCCTGTTGTCGTGTTCGTTCCCGTGAACAGTGTCGCCGGGCTGGCCGCCGCGATCTGGTCGGCCCTGGGGGTGGCGGCCGCCATCCTCCTGTGGCGCCTTGTGCGGCGCGATCCCATCCAGCCCGCCATCTCGGGCTTCTTCGGCGTCGGCATCTGCGCCTTCATCGCCTACCGGATGGGCGAGGCCAAAGGGTTCTTCCTCTTCGGCATCTACACCAGCCTCGTCTACGCCGCGGTGTTCCTCGCGTCCATCCTGATCCGCAGGCCGCTGGTCGGCGTGATCTGGGGCGTGCTGAACGGCCACGGCTCCGACTGGCGGTCCGACCCGCGCTCGGTGCGCCTCTACGACCTCGCCACCACCGCCTGGATCCTCGTGTTCGGGGCGCGCTACCTGGTGCAGTCGCAGCTCTACGACACCGACCGCACCGGCTGGCTCGCCTTCGCCCGCATCGCGATGGGCTGGCCGCTGACCGCGGTGGCGCTGGCCGTCACGATCTGGGCTGTGCGCCGGGCCGGTCACCTGCCCGCCAAGTCGGTGCGCGCCCGAACCGGCCTGAGCCGTTAACCTTCCGCCGCTATCGGGCGAAAACCACAGGGGTGGGGAGATCGCCACCGCCGAGGTGGGTGCTTCCCCACCCTGGGGTGCCTGGTTGGTCCTCCGAGTTCATCAGACGATCTATGCGTACCGAAAACACGCATTGATCGGCAAGAAAGGACTCGGACGTGGCTACCGAGCACAACACCGCGGCGCTGCCCGTCAACCACAACCCCGCGCTCTCGGAGAGCCGGCGGATCTCGGCCGAGCTGGACAAGCTGATCGGTCCGGCGGCCGGAGGCGATCGCCGGGCGGTCTCGGAGATCATCCGGATCGTTCATCCGCTGGTGCGGCGTTACTGCGGCGCGCGCCTGGGCAACACGGCCCATCTGCAGGTCACCGCCGACGACGTGGTCCAGGAGATCCTGCTGGCCACCGTCAACGCCATCCCGCGCTACCGCGACCAGGGCAAGTCGTTCCTGGCCTTCGTCTACGGCATCGCGGCCAACAAGGTCGCCGACGCGTTCCGCCGCTCGCAGCAGCACCCCGCCTACCCGGTGGCCGACGTCCCGGACTCCGCGTCCTCGGCCGCCGGTCCCGAGGAGTGGGCGCTGGCCTCCGAACGCCGCGCCGCCACAAGGGAACTCATGAAAGTGCTGGCCCCGGCGCACCGTGAGGTGCTGGTGATGCGCATCGTGCTCGGCTGGTCGGCCGCTGAGACCGCCGAGGCCATCGGCACCAGCCCGGGTGTGGTGCGGGTGATGCAGCACCGCGCGCTGAACAAGCTGCGCGCGGAGCTGAAGCTGGCCGCATAGGGTTTCCGGCAGCGCTTCGCCGAGAACGCGCGTCCGGCCGTGTCACGGGGAGTTACGGTCTGATGCCGTGGTTGGCGAGTTCCAGCCGGAGGTCCTCCTCGGCCTCCACCGAAGTCACGAACAGCAGCTCGTCGTCGCCTTCCAGCGCGTCGTCCGGCTGCGGCACGATCACGCGCCCGCCGCGCAGGATGGTGACCAGTGCGGCGTCGCGCGGCAGGGTGAGCGTGCGCACCGGTTTACCGGCCAGCACGGTGTCCGCGGGCAGCGTCATCTCCACCAGATTCGCCTGGCCCTGGCGCAGCGTCATCAGTCGCACCAGATCTCCGACGGAGACCGCCTCCTCGACCAGGGAGGCCAGCAGCCGGGGTGTGGACACCGCGACGTCGACACCCCAGGAACCGTCGAAGAGCCATTCATTGCGCGGATCGTTGACCCGGGCCACCACCCGGCGCACCCCGAACTCGGTCTTGGCCAGCAGGCTGTGCACCAGGTTCGCCTTGTCGTCGCCGGTGGCCGCGATCACCACCTCGTAGGTCTCCAGACCGGCCTGCTCCAGCAGGGCCAGTTCGCACGCGTCGGCGTGCACCCAGACCGCGTCGGGGATCGCGGCCGCATCGATGTGCTCGAGCTCACGCTCGAGCAGCATGACCCGATGCCCGCCGCGCAGGAGTTCCCTGGCGATCGATCGGCCCACGGCGCCTGCTCCGGCGATGGCCACTTTCATGTTCAGTCCTCGCTCGCGGGGGGCTTCCCGGCCAGGGCGACGGTTTCGCCCACGGCGCCGGATGCTGCGGCCACATAGACGATGTCGTCGGCCTGGATGATGGTCTTGCTGTCGGGGAGCACTGCCTGGCCGAACCGGATGATGAACGCGACCCGTGCCGCGACGGTCTGCTCCAGATCGCGCACGGTGCGGCCGTACCACTCTTCGTGCAGCGTCAGCTGGGTCACAGCGACAGTTCCGGTGGGGTCGCGCCAGGTGGTGGTGCCGGTGTCGCCGACGAGCGCGCGCAGGAAGCGGTCGGTGGTCCACGGGACCGTGGCGATGGTCGGGATGCCGAGCCGCTCGTAGACCGCGGCGCGCTTGGCGTCGTAGATGCGGGCGACGACCCGCTCCACCCCGAACATCTCCCGCGCCACCCGGGCGGAGATGATGTTGGAGTTGTCGCCGGAGGAGACCGCCGCGAACGCGTCCGCCCGTTCGATCCCCGCCTTTATCAGCACATCTCGATCGAAACCGACACCGGTCACCTGCTCGCCGGGAAAGTCGGATCCCAGGCGTAGAAAGGCACTGGAGTCCCGGTCGATCACGGTGACTTCGTGACCTACGCGGACCAGGGCATGGGCCAGCGACGAGCCCACGCGCCCGCACCCCATGATCACTACGTACACCGTGCAACCTCGTTCCTGGAACCGTGGTGTTCGGTCTGCTTCGCTGTTCGGTCGAACGCTACCCGCCGAATGATTCCACCGGCCACGTTCCCCCTCCAGCCGGCGAGCAAACCTGCGAGCCACGCGCGCGATCCACTGTGCGGGGGCCTATGCTCGCTCCAGTGTCCAAGTTGACGACGGCAGCGAAGCGAGTGCTGCTGGGCAGGCCTTTCCGTAGTGACTCGCTCGGCCACACGCTGCTGCCGAAGCGAATCGCGCTCCCGGTGTTCGCTTCCGATGCCATGTCATCGGTCGCCTACGCCCCCGAGGAGATCTTCCTCGTTCTTTCGGCCGCCGGGGTCACGGCCTACCTGTACGCCCCATGGGTCGGATTGGCCGTCGCCTTCGTCATGGCTGTCGTGGTGGCCAGCTACCGGCAGAACGTGCACGCCTACCCGTCCGGCGGCGGCGACTACGAGGTGGCCACCACCAATCTGGGGCCGAACGCGGGCCTGACCGTCGGCAGCGCGCTGCTGGTCGACTACGTGCTCACCGTCGCGGTGTCGATCTCCTCGGCCGCGTCCAACATCGGCTCGGCCATCCCGTTCGTCGCGACACACAAGGTGCTGTTCGCCGTCGTCGCCATCGCTCTGTTGACCGCGATGAATCTGCGCGGTGTGCGGGAGTCCGGCACGGCGTTCGCGATTCCGACCTACGCGTTCATCATCGGCATGTTCCTCATGCTGAGCTGGGGCCTGTTCCGGATCTTCGTGCTCGGCGAGGAGTTGCGGGCCGAATCGGCCGGTTTCGGATTGATCGCCGAGCACGAGCACCTCTACGGGCTGGCGTTCGCCTTCCTCATCGCGCGCTCGTTCTCTTCCGGGTGTGCCGCGCTGACCGGTGTGGAGGCGATCAGCAACGGTGTGCCCGCGTTCCGCAAACCCAAGTCGCGCAATGCCGCCACCACTTTGCTGATGCTGGGCACGATCGCGATCGTGTTGCTGATGGGCATCATCATCCTCGCCCAGAAGATCGGGGTGGTGTACGCGCACAACGTCGAGGACCTGACCGGCGCACCGTCGGACTACCACCAGAAGACGCTGATCGCGCAGCTCGCCGAGACCGTGTTCGAGGGTTTCCCGCTCGGCTTCTTCTTCATCACTACGGTGACCGCGCTGATCCTGGTGCTGGCCGCCAACACCGCGTTCAACGGGTTCCCCGTGCTCGGCTCGATCCTGGCGCAGGACCGCTACCTGCCGCGCCAGCTGCACACCAGGGGCGATCGGCTGGCGTTCAGCAACGGCATCCTGTTCCTCTCCGGCGCGGCCATCGCGTTCGTGGTGCTGTTCGGCGCCGAGGTGACCAAGCTGATCCAGCTGTACATCGTCGGCGTGTTCGTCTCGTTCGTGCTCAGCCAGACCGGCATGCTGCGGCACTGGACCCGCTTGCTGCGCACCGAGACCGACCCGGCGCAGCGCGCGCGGATGAAGCGCTCGCGGGTGATCAACGCGGTCGGTCTCAGCGCGACCGGAGCGGTGCTGGTCATCGTGCTGATCACCAAGTTCTTCGCGGGCGCCTACATCGCCATCTTCACCATGGTCGCGATCTTCGTCGTGATGAAGATGATTCGCAGGCATTACGATTCGGTCGCGCGCGAGCTGGACGAGCACGAGTGGGACGGCGTGCTGCCCAGCCGCTCGCACTCCATCGTGCTGGTTTCCCGGCTGCATCTGCCGACCCGCCGCGCCCTCGCCTACGCCCGCGCCAGCCGCCCGGACACGCTGGAGGCGGTGACGGTGAACGTCGACGAGGCCGACACCAGGGCGCTGGTGCGGGAGTGGGAGAACAGCGACATCACGGTGCCGCTCAAAGTGATCGAATCGCCCTATCGCGAGATCACCAAGCCGGTGCTGGACTATGTGAAGCGCGTGCGCAAGGACGCTCCGCGTGACGTGGTGACCGTGTTCATCCCGGAGTACGTGGTAGGCCATTGGTGGGAACAGGTGCTGCACAACCAGAGCGCGCTGCGGTTGAAGGGCAGGCTGCTGTTCGTGCCGGGCGTGATGGTGACCAGCGTGCCGTGGCAGTTGAGTTCGTCGGCGCGGGCGCGGACCCCCGGGGTGGTGAACGCGCCGGGCGCGGTGCGGCGCGGGTACGAGGATCGGATGTGACGTCCATGGAGCGTTCGGGATGAGCGATCGGCCGACCGCCACGTTCGAAGTGCGGCTCGGGCCGCCGGGTCACGGCGGCTTCTGTGTCGCACGGCACGAGGGACGTGTGGTGTTCGTCCGGCACGGCCTGCCCGGCGAGCTGGTGCGGGTCCGGGTCACCGAGGATCGCGGCGGCTCGTTCTGCCGTGCCGACGCGGTCGAGGTGCTCGAGGCGTCCCCGGATCGGGTGCGGGCCACCTGTCCGGTGTCCGGCCCCGGTGGCGCGGGCTGCTGCGATTTCTCCTTCGCCACGCCGGTGGCCCAGCGCGCGCTGAAGGCCACGGTGGTCGCCGAACAGTTGCGGCGGCTGGCCGGGATCGAGCGGGAAGTGGTGGTGGAGCCGATCGGGCCCGGCGACGCGATCGGCGGATGGCGCACCCGCGTGCGCCTCGCGGTCGACGCCCACGGACGTGCGGGCGTGCACCGCTATCGCAGCACCGACGTGATCACGGATCTGCGGTGCCCGCAACCGGTCGCGGGGGCTTTGGACGGGATCGCGGACCGGCGGTGGACGCCCGGCGCCGATCTGGTGATCGCGGTGGACGGCGATGGGATACGGCACGTCGTCGAGCTGGCGCCCGCTGCCGAGTCCGAACCGGTCGGCCACGAGCCCGGTCGGCGCGGTCCCGGCGGGAGTGGGCGGCGATCGGAGCCGGGGAGCCGGGATCGGCGTGCGGGCGGCGGAGGTGGTCGCCGCGATCGGCCGCACGGCCGGGATCGGCGCGGCGCACAGTGGCCCGCCGCGGAGTCCGCTCGCAGCGACGACCGGCGCGCGGCATCCGCACGACGCGCCGCGGCGCACGCGGCACGCGACGAGTGGGTGTTCGAGGGCAGCGGGCGCGCGGTCGAGTACGTGGCCGGGCGCCGGTGGGAGGTCGCGGCGACGGGCTTCTGGCAAGCGCATCACGGTGCGGCGCAACGGTATTCGGACCTGATCGCGGAATGGTCGGAACTCGGCCCCGGCGGCCGGGCGTGGGATCTCTACAGCGGCGCCGGGGTGTTCGCCGCGCGGCTCGCCGAGCGGGCCGGGCGGACCGGCGTGGTGCTCGCGGTGGAATCCGCGCGGCCCGCCGTCGCGGACGGCGCCGCCGCGTTGCGCGACCTGCCCTGGGTGGAATTGCGGGCACAGCGGGTGGAGCGCTGGGTGCTCGAGCACGTCGGTGCGGCCGCCCCGGACGTCGTCGTGCTCGATCCGCCGCGCGCGGGGGCGGGCAAAGAGGTGGTCGGCGCGGTCACCGCCAGCGGGCCGACGCGGATCATCCACGTAGGCTGCGATCCCGCCGCGTTCGCCCGTGATCTGGGCCTGTATCAGGCGGCGGGCTACCGGCTCGCCGATCTGCGCGCCTTCGACGCCTTCCCCGCGACGCACCACGTGGAAAGCCTCGCGTTGCTGGAGCGTTGAGCGGTCAGTCCTCGTAGACCGGGGGCCTGCGGTCCTTACGGGCGCGGATCGCTTCGTCGAAATTGCCGGTGGTGAGGCGGACGTACAACTGGGCCGTGCCCTCGTGCTGCATGTGCGATTCGAATCCGCCCGCCTCCATGCCGCTCCACAACATGCGCTTGGTGAGCTCGGTGCCCACCCGGCTGAAGCCGATGATGCGCTCGGCGAGGTCATAGCAGGTGTCCAGCAGTTTCGCCGCCGGAACCGTGCGGGATACCAGGCCGATTCGCTCGGCTTCGGTCGCGTCGACGTCGCGGCCGGACAACATGATCTCGAACGCCCTCGACGCGCCGACCGCGCGGGGCAGCAGATAGCTGAGGCCCAGTTCGGCGGAGGTGAGGCCGTTGTTGATGCCCGCGGCGCGGAAGTACGCGTCCTCGGCGGCGATCCGGATGTCGGCGCCGACGGCCAGGCACAGCCCGCCGCCGATGGCCGCGCCGTTGACCGCCGCGATCACCGGCTGGTGCATCCGCCGCAGCGTGATCAGCACGTCGTTGAGCAGGTCCATCGACCGGCGCGCGACACTGGTGACGGTCAGGCCGTCGACGTTCGGCACCTTTCCCGCGCCGGTCAGGTCGGCTCCCGAGCAGAAACCGTGTCCCGCCCCGGTCAGCACGACGACCCGCACGTCGTTGTCGGCGCGCACACCCTCCAGCGCCTCGCGCAGCGGGATCATCACGTCGAACGCCATCGCGTTCATCCGTTCGGGCCGATTGAGCGTCACCAGGGCGATATGGGGCCGTGGTTTGTCGATGAGCACGAACGACATGCGACCTCCTGAGCGGTGACAACCTCAATATAGGCACGCCGGGCGCGGCGCAGCGGTGAATCGCGCTCGGCACCCGCCGGATCCGGGGCGGGTCGCCGGACCGCCCAATTAGAGTCACCGCCATGACCGTGTACGCAATCGCGCAACTGAAGTTCACCGACCGCGCCGCCTACGATCGCTACCAGGCGCGCTTCCTCGACGTCTTCGTCCGCTACTCCGGGACGCTGCTGGCCGCGGACGAGTCCCCGCAGACCATCGAGGGCGTCACCGATCGCGAGAAGGTGGTGCTGATCTCCTTCCCGGACGAGCCGTCCTTCCGCGCCTGGGCCGAATCGCCGGAGTATGAGGAGATCTCGAAGGATCGGCACGCCGGAGCGGACACGGTCACCCTGCTGGTGCGGGGTCTCGGTCACGGGTCGTGAACCGGCATTCGGGCACGATGGAACCATGATCCATCACGTCCAATTGTGCTGTCCCGCAGGTGCGGAAGACCGGCAGCGTGGCTTCTATACCGGAGTGCTGGGATGGGCCGAACTCCCGAAGCCGCCCCTGCTGGCGGCCCGGGGCGGTTGCTGGTTCCGCGTCCCCGGGCGCGGTGGCCCGGACGGTGAACTGCACATCGGCGTGGAAGCCGACTTCCGTCCGGCCGGCAAGGCACACCCGGCGTTCGTCGTGGACATCGATGCCGTCGCCGCGGCGGTCTCGGCGGCCGGATATCCGGTCGTCTGGGCCGATCCGGCGGAGATTCCGGGGCGGCGGCGGTTCCACACGCACGACGCGGTGGGCAACCGGGTGGAATTCCTCGCGGACTGATCAGGGGGAGCACCAGGACCGGGCGCCGTCAGTCCAGCTGCCAAGTGACGCGGACGTCCGCGGAGATCTCGCTCTCGCCCAGCTCGACCGGGATGGCGACGGCACGGTAGGCCTCCATCGGAGCGGACATCGCCTGTGCCCGCGGAACCGGAGGCGCGGCGGCGGTGTCCTCGGTGATCTGCACGACGTCGCCGAGCGAGCGCCGTGCCCGCCGGGCGTACTGCTCGCCCTTGGCGAGGGCGTTGTCCCACGCGGCGTCGCGGGCGCGGGTGAGCAGGGATTCCAGGTCGGCGAAGGTGAGGGCCAGACCGCCGAGGCGCACGTCGTCACCGCCCGCCTCGACGCAGTTGGCGATGATCGTGCCCGGGCCGGGATCGGCCTGCTCGCCGATATCGCGCAACGCGACCGTCAGCGATGTGCTCGCGAGGTATCCCGTGATGCGGTTGCCCTGTCCCTCGGTCCACACCGTCTCCGTCTGTACCGACAGTCCGCTGGTGGCGATGTCCGCGCCGTCGACCCCGTCGGAGCGCAGCGATCGCGCGACCGCGGCCACGCGCTCACCGGCCCGGCCGTAGGCGAGCGCGACCTTGCTCGCGCGCGATTCGACGGAGATCGTCACCCGCATCAGATCGGGGACGGCGCGGGCGGTGCCGTGTCCGTAGGTGGTGACGGTGCCTGCCCGCGAATCGGTGTTCGTGCCCACTGAGCCTCCTCGTCGATCGCTGTCGATCCGCACCGCACCATCGTGCCCGCTTCAGTAGTCGCCGCCGCGGGCCGCGATCGCCCGCACAGCCGCGTCGATCTGCGCGAAGGCTTCGGCGGCCAGCTGTTCGAGCAGCGCGAGCTTCAGCCCGGGCGCTTGCGGGGTGAGCCGATCGAACCGTTCGGGGGTCAGCACCGCGACGCACGTCTCGGTCTCCGCCAGTACCTCGTTCCCGAACGGCGTTCCGACCAGCATCGGAATCTCCCCGAACGACATCCCGGCCGACAGGCTGAGCAGCCGGTGCGTGCGTCCGTCGGTGCCTTCGACCGTCAGGCGCACGCGGCCGTCGAGGATCAGGTAGAGACCCGAGCGCGCGCTGCCGCGTTCGGCGATCACCGCCCCGCGCGCGAACGTGCGCACCCGGAACTGCTCCGCCAGGCGGGATCGCTCGTCCGCGGCGAGGCCGGCCAACGCCGGGTGACTCTCGATGCCGAACGACGCGCGGGCGGCCTCGCCGGCGGGGCGACGGTTCGCGAGCACGATGTTCTCGCACCACTCGGTCGCGGTGTCGCGATCGATGAACACCGGCCCCCTCGGATCGTCGGGATCGATGCCGGAATCCGGGGACCGCAGTCGCGCGTCGGGATCGACCAGCGCGACACGGACACCCGCCGACAACTGCTCGAGTCGCAGGTCGTCGATCATCCGCACCGCGATCGCGCTCACCTCGCCGACCCTGCGCACGTCGATGGCCAGCGCTTCCAGCTCGCCCGCCTGCTCCTCGATGGTGCGCACCGTGCGCTCCGCGCCCGCGAACAGCAGGTCGCCGTGCAGCTCGTAGACACACGCGCGATGCCCGTGCGCGGCGAGCACCGCGATCTCCTCGGTCGGGCGGCGTAGCCGCGAGGGCACCTCGGCCACCGAGTACGCCGCCCGGATCGCGGCTCGCGCCGCTCGGGTCACGTGCAGGAAGTGCAGCTCGAGTCGCCGCGACAGTTCACGGCAGGCGGCCACGCCGCGCACGCTGTTGCCGTGCCCGTCCAGCCGCGGCGAGTACACCGCGATCCCGACCTGTCCGGGCAGCACCGCCACGATCCCGCCCCCGACGCCACTCTTGGCGGGCAGGCCGACAGTAGTCACCCAGTCTCCCGCCGCGTTGTACATGCCGCAGGTGGTCATGACACTGAGCACCTGCTCCGTCAGCGCCGCCGAGGCCGCCTGCTCTCCGGTGACCGGATTGCGCCCGTTGTTCGCCAGCGATGCGGCCATCAGGGCCATATCCTCGCAGGTCACGGTAACCGCGCACTGGCGGAAATAGCGATCGACCGCCTCGTCCGGGTCGGCGTCGAGGATGCCGAACGAGCGCAGCATGTAGCCGATGGCGCGATTGCGGTACCCGGTGCGCGCCTCGGAGGCGTAGACCGCCTCGTTCACGGTGAGCTCGCGCCCGGCGAAGCTCGAGTAGCAGCGCCGGATCCGCTCGAAGCGGTCGGCGGGGTCGCGGCCGTCGATCAGCGAGGCGGCGGTGATCGCGCCCGCGTTGATCATCGGGTTGCGCGGCCGCGCGGTCACCGGATCCAGGCTGATCTCGTTGAACGGCTCACCGGAGGGCTCGACGTCGATGCGCCGGGCGACCGCGGCCTGCCCCCGGTCGGCCAGCGCGAGGGCGTAGGTGAACGGCTTGGAGATGGACTGGATGGTGAATTCGGTCCGGACATCGCCCGCGCCGTAGATCCGGCCGTCGGCGGTGGCCAGGCAGATGGCGAACGAATCCGGTTGCACCGCGGCGAGTTCCGGGATGTAGTCCGCCAACGTTCCGGAGCGGTCGTCCCGGCAACGCCGGTGGACGTCGTCGACGATCCGTGCCACCACGCCGGGTTCGATTGTCCGGGAGACCACTTGCTCGGGCCGGGCCACCCTGTCACTCTAGGCCGGGTACCGTATGTCGAGGCTCACATTTCGACGCCATGTCGGTTGGTGTGACCGTTCTCGTGCGGGAGCACCGGCCGCCGCTCCGTAGACTGATCGGATCAGATGCGCTATCCGGAGGGAGCTAGTTCAGGTGGGAGTGCTTTCCCGGGTCGACACGCCCGATGATCTGCGCCGGCTGACCGTGCCGCAGGTGCGCGAGCTGGCGGAGGAGGTCCGCGAGTTCCTGGTGCGCAAAGTCGCCGCGACCGGCGGGCACCTCGGCCCGAACCTCGGTGTGGTCGAACTCACCATCGCCCTGCACCGGATCTTCGACTCGCCGGCCGACCCGTTGATCTTCGACACCGGCCACCAGGCCTATGTGCACAAGATCCTGACCGGGCGCAAAGACCAGTTCGACTCGCTGCGCAAACAGGGCGGCCTGTCCGGCTACCCGAGCCGGGCCGAGAGCGCGCACGACTGGGTGGAGTCCTCACACGCCTCGGCGGCTCTGTCCTACGCGGACGGCCTGGCGAAGGCGTTCGCGCTGAGCGGGCAGGACCGGCACGTGGTCGCGATCGTCGGCGACGGCGCGCTCACCGGCGGCATGTGCTGGGAGGCGCTGAACAACATCGCCGCATCCGACCGTCCGGTGGTCGTCGTGGTGAACGACAACGGCCGCTCCTACGCGCCCACCATCGGCGGTCTGGCCGAGCGGCTGACCGCGCTGCGCACCCAGCCCGCCTACGAGCACGCCCTGGACGCGGGCAAGCGGATCCTCAAGAGCATCCCCAGGGTGGGCGAATCGGCGTACTCGATGGTGCACGCGGTGAAGGCGGGCATCAAGGACGCGGTCAGCCCCCAGGAACTGTTCAGCGACCTCGGCTTGAAGTACGTCGGGCCGGTGGACGGCCACGACGTCGTCGCGCTCGAGGCCGCGCTGCGCCGGGCCAAGGACTTCGGCGGCCCCGTCGTGGTGCACGCGGTGACGCAGAAGGGCCGCGGCTACGCGCCCGCCGAGAACCATGTCGCCGATCAGATGCATGCCTGCGATCCCATCGACCCGCTCACCGGCGTCCCGGTCGGTGGTCCGAAGGCGCGCGGATGGACCTCGGTGTTCTCCGAGGAGTTGATCGCGCACGCCGAGCGCCGCGCCGACATCGTCGCCATCACCGCGGCGATGCCGGGCCCGACCGGATTGGCGGCGTTCGGGGAGCGCTTCCCGGACCGGATGTTCGACGTCGGCATCGCCGAGCAGCACGCCATGGCCTCCGCCGCGGGCCTCGCGCTCGGCGGCATGCACCCGGTGGTGGCGATCTACTCGACCTTCCTCAATCGCGCCTTCGACCAGCTGCTGATGGACGTGGCGCTGCTGAAGCAGCCGGTCACCGTGGTACTGGACCGCGCGGGCATCACCGGCTCCGACGGCGCCAGCCACAACGGCATGTGGGATCTGTCGGTCCTCGGGATCATCCCCGGCATCCGGGTCGCCGCGCCGCGCGACGCCGCGACGCTGCGGGAGGAACTGGCCGAGGCGCTGGCCGTCAACGACGGACCGACCGCGCTGCGTTTCCCGAAAGGCAGTGTCGCCGAGGATATCTCCGCGGTCGAACGGCTGGACGGCATCGACGTGCTGCGGATGGCCGAGCCGGAGGGCGGATCGGTGCAGGCGGTGCACGGCGACGTACTGCTCGTCGCGGTGGGCTCGTTCGCGGGCACGGCGCTGGAGGCGGCGAATCTGCTGGATTCCGAAGGCGTCTCGGTCACCGTCATCGACCCGCGCTGGGTGCTGCCGGTCTCCGACGCGCTGCTGAAACTCGCGGAGAACTACCGGCTCGTGGTCACGCTGGAAGACGGTGGCCTGCACGGCGGCATCGGTTCCACGGTGTCGGCCCGGCTGCGCAACTCCGGGCTGGACATCCCGACCCGCGATCTCGGTGTGCCGCAACAGTTCCTGGACCATGCCTCGCGCGGTGAGGTCCACGCCGAACTCGGCCTCACCGGCCCGGACATCGCTCGCCGGATCAGCGGGTGGCTGGCCGCTCGCTGACGCCGCAGCCACGGGCGAGCCGACGGAGCGGGCGCTAGTCCGACGGCGGCAACGCCGCGGCCAGTCGCGGGACGTCGAGTTCCCGCTGCCACGGCCGGGCGCCGCCGGACTTCAGGAATCCGTCGACGGCGGAGGGGTCCACCGCCTCGTAGTCGGGCAGTCCGTCCCAGCACAGGCGGCGAACCAGATCCGGCGCGAGCAGGTTCTCCACCGGGATCGCGTGCTGCGCCGACAGGTCGGCCATGGCGGCTCGTGCCCGGGTCAGGCGCGCCGCCGCGGCCGGGTCGCGGCGCTCCCAGCGGTTGACCGGCGGCGGGCCGTCGAACGGCTGGGTGAGCGGCGGGAGGTCGCTGTCGGGCAACGTACGGCCGCGCTCGATCGCGGCGAGCCATTCGCGGGAGTACCGGCGCTGGCGCGGACCGCCGAACACCGGCAAGGTGCGCAACTGCGCGATGGACCTGGGTTCCGCGGCCGCCGCGGCGATGATCGCGGCGTCCGGGAGGATGCGGGCGGGCGCCACGTCGCGGGCACGGGCCAGCGCGTCCCGCGCGGTCCACAGCTCGCGCACCACCGCCAGTTGCCTGGTGCGCCGCAGGGTGTGGATGCCCGAGGTACGCCGCCACCGCTCGGCCTTCGGCGCGGGCGGGTCCAAGGTGCGAATGTGTTCGAATTCCTGTATCGCCCAATC
Organism: Nocardia sp. NPDC003999; assembly: GCF_053604885.1. Lineage (NCBI taxonomy): Bacteria > Bacillati > Actinomycetota > Actinomycetes > Mycobacteriales > Nocardiaceae > Nocardia > Nocardia sp. NPDC003999. The sequence continues at coordinate 188,254 of NZ_JBSGIB010000001.1, read as the reverse complement.
CGTTTTGCCCTGCGCATCGAGTGCGTCGGCCACGGCGTCGCGCAGTTCGAGCAGCAGTTCCACGTCCAGGGCGGCGTAGTTCAGCCAGTCGGCGGGCAGCGGCCGGGTGGACCAGTCGGCCGCCCCGTGCCCCTTGCGCAGTGCGTGGCCCAACAGCCGCTCCACCATCGCGGCGAGCCCGACGCGCTCGAAACCAGCCAGACGTCCGCCGAGTTCGGTGTCGAACAGCCTGGCCGGGCGCAAACCCAGTTCGGCCAGGCCGGGAAGATCCTGGTCCGCGGAGTGCAGGACCCACTCCAGCCCGTTGATCGCGTCGGCCAGCGGGCCGAGGGCTTCGGTGACCGGGATCGGGTCGATGAGGAACGTGCCCGCGCCCGCACGGCGCAGCTGGATCAGATACGCGCGCGCCGAATAGCGGAACCCGGAGGCGCGTTCGGCGTCCACGGCCAGCGGGCCGGTGCCCGCGACCAGCCGGGCGGCGGCTGCGCTGATCTCGGCGGCGGTGTCCAGTACCGGTGGCACGCCCTCCACCGGCGCGAGCAGCGGCGTCGCGGCCGAGGGTTCGGATTCGTCTGGTACGGACATGGTGTTGAACTTTACGTGCCGACGCCACGGCGCCGCCGTCCTATCGGCGCATAAGTGTGTCGGCGAATCGGGCGCGATGTGCCCCGCACACAGAACGAGGGGCTCCGGCGCAGGTCACGGCACGCCGACGGGCGTGCTCAGGGGTGATCGCCGGACAGGCCGGGCCGGATCTGCAGCTGGGTCACCCCGGCCGGCGGCAACCCCGCCGCGTAGGCCAGTACCTCGCAGAACGCCTCCAGATGCGGGCGCATGTCGGTGGTGACCGGCGTCCACGACGCGCGTATCTCCAGCTGATGGGCGCGCGGCGGACCGGCGATGTCTCCGTAGCGCACCGAGCTGGTCGAGGTCACCGTGCCGCCGAGCGCGGTGAACGGCTCGGTGCGCGACTCCAGCGCGTCCACCAGCCAGCTCCACGCCACCTCGGGCAGCAGAGGATCGGTGGCGAGCGCGGCGTCGATGTCGGCCTGGATGTAGGCGACCAGGCGCAAGGTGCCGTGCCAGGTGTCGTCGCCGTCCGGATCGTGCAGCAGGATCAGCCTGCCGAACGCGTCGCCTTCGGAATCGGCCGGTACGACAGGGGTTTCCGGATGAGCGACCTCCGCGCCGATGGCGTAGGAGAACGGTGCGAGTCGTTGCGGGGGCCGGATGGGCGCGAGCTCGATCCGAGGGTGCACGGTAGCGGTGCCCATCGCCTCGACCGCGGCGCGAAACTGAGCTGGCTCGCCATGAGGTCCTTCGGTCGGTGCGGCGCCGTCGCGGAAGTCGAGCGGTGTCACGAATGCTGACGGTAGACCTTGTGCACCCGGCGCAGTCGGAGGCGCGCCGCTACGGGCCATGCGGCGTCCGTGCGGTCATCGCTGCCGCCTCCGCGTCCGCCCCTCCCACCGGGCCCGCATACGATAGCCGTGATGAGCACTCATACCCGCCGCCGGTTGACCGATGCCCCGTTCCTGGCCGCCGCTACCGGCGCGACGCCCAGCAGGCGTCCGGTGTGGTTCATGCGCCAGGCCGGACGCTCGCTGCCCGAGTACCGCGAGGTGCGGGCGGGCATCGGGATGCTCGAATCCTGCTTCGATCCCGAGCTGGTGTGCGAGATCACCTTGCAGCCGATTCGCAGGCACGGCGTCGACGCCGCGATCCTGTTCTCCGACATCGTCGTTCCGCTGAAAGCGGCGGGGATCGACCTGGACATCGTGCCGGGCGTGGGGCCGGTGGTCGCCGCGCCGGTGCGGACGGTCGGCGACGTGCGCGGTCTGCCCCGGCTGCGCCCCGAGGAGGTCGGGGCGGTGACCGACGGCGTGCGCCTGCTGGTCGACGCGCTGGGGGAGACGCCGCTGATCGGGTTCGCGGGCGCGCCGTTCACCCTCGCCTCCTACCTGGTCGAGGGCGGTCCGAGCAAGAACCACGAGCGCACCAAGGCGATGATGTACGCCGATCCGCAGACCTGGCACGAGCTGCTGGGCGTGCTCACCGACATCACCATCGCGTTCCTGCAGGCGCAGTTGGCGGCGGGCGTCGACGCGGTGCAATTGTTCGACTCCTGGGCGGGCGCCCTCTCGCTGGCCGACTACCGCAATTTCGTGCTCCCGCATTCGGAGCGGGTGTTCGCCGAGATCGCCGAGGCGGGCGTGCCGCGCATCCACTTCGGTGTGGGGACCGGAGAGCTGCTCGGCGCCATGAGCGAGGCGGGCGCCGACGTGGTCGGCGTCGATTGGCGGGTGCCGCTCACCGCGGCCGTCCGCCGCGTCGGGCCCGGAAAAGCGTTGCAGGGCAACCTCGATCCCGCCGTACTGTTCGCCGGACCGGAAGCGATCGAGGAGCAGGCCCGGCGGATCGCGCGCGAAGCGGACGAGGCGATCACGCTCGGCGCCGCCGGGCACATCTTCAACTTGGGCCACGGGGTGCTTCCGGACACCGATCCGGGCGTGCTGACCGCCTTGGTGGAACTCGTCCACGAGTTGTAGCGCGGGCGAACGCGGGTAGGCCGCCACGGCCGCGAGGCAGCAGTGCGGCGGCTGTGTCGAGCGCTGAGGCCGGGAACCCCTGCTGTCGTCGCGGCCCACCCGTGTCGGTGCTCTTGGAGTCTCTGCGAACGTGATGGCGACTGCCACGGTCGCTCGCTGGGATCCGGCGAAGGTACCGCCGCATACCCGGCCGCCAGGTCGACCCGCGTACCACGCGCCGACGCCCGGCAGCCATCCGCGAGCGGCCGAGGCGGTTCAGGCTGCCATCGGCCGAGTCGAGTCGGGCCGACGTATCCGTCATCGCCGCGGACATCGTGGACACAGTGTGTTCCGAGTCATCCGGGCGCCTACCGTCGGACGGCCGCCGTCGCGGTACGCGATACGGTCGAGGCATGCGTATCGCGGTGGTCGGCGGTGGGATCAGCGGGCTGGTGGCCGCGTATCGGTTGCGGATGTCGCTCGGGCCGGATGCCGACGTACTCGTGCTCGATCGCGCCGAACGGATCGGCGGCATCCTCTACACGGGCGAACTGGGCGGGGAGCCACTGGATCTCGGCGCGGAGGCGTTCGTCGGGCGACGGCCGGAGGTACCCGCGCTGCTGCGGGAACTCGGGCTCGAGTCGCAGTTGGTGACCCCGGCGGGTCTGCGGCCGTTGGTGTGGTCCGCCGGCACCGCGCACCCGCTGCCGGAGGGCACCTTGATGGGTGTCCCGGCGAACGCGGAGTCGATGCGCGGGCTGGTCGACGCCGAGACACTGGCACGCATCGCCGCCGAACCCGACCGGCCGCTGGCCTGGGAGCCCGGCTCCGACACCGACCTCTACCGACTGGTCGCCGACCGCTTCGGCGCGCAGGTCGCCGAGCGCAGCGTGGATCCGCTGCTCGGCGGCGTGTACGCGGGCAGCTCCCGCTCCATCGGTGTCCGCGCCGCGCTGCCCACGCTCGCCGCCGCGCTGGACGACGGCGAGCCCAGTCTCACCGCCGCCGTCGGCGCCGCGCTGCCGCCGCCCTCGAACGCGCCGGTCTTCGGTGGCATCCGGGACGGCTACCGGGTGCTGCTCGAGGCGCTCGCCGAACGTTCCGGGGCGCGGTTCGTCACCACGACGCCGGGCACGCGTCTGGCCAGAGGTCTGCGCGGTTGGGTGGTCGACCCGATCGGCGCCGTCGACGCGGTGGTGCTCGCCACTCCGGCGCCGGTGACCGCGCGACTGCTGGCCGCCGTCGCCCCGGTCGCCGCCGCGGAACTGGCCGGTGTCGAACTCTCCTCGTCGGCGGTGGTCGCGCTGGCGCTGCCCCGCGAGACCGCCCTGCCACAGAACTCCGGCATCCTGGTGGCCACCGGAGAGCCGCTGCGGGCCAAAGCCTTCACCCTGTCCAGCCGCAAATGGACACATCTCGCACAACGTGAAACGGCGCTCGTCCGCGTCTCTTTCGGCAAGTTCGGCGACGACTCCCCGCTGTCCTGGCCCGACGCCGAACTCGTCGCCGCCGCCACCGCGGACCTGGCTACCGTCACCGGGGTCGCGATCGAGCCGGTCGAGGCTGTCGTACAGCGCTGGCCGGGTGGCCTCGCCCAGTACGCGCCCGGCCATCCGGCCCGCATCGCGGCCGTCGAAGCCGAGGTCGCGGCGCTGGACGGGCTGGCGGTGGCGGGCGCGTACCTGCACGGCGTCGGTGTGCCCGCGTGCGTCGCCTCCGGCGCGGCCGCCGCACAGCGCATCGCGGCGGAGGTCGGTGCGGGCACCGTACGCTGACCGTTCGCCGGGCGTGTCCGCACCGACGAGATTCGTCGCGGCACCGCGCACGCGCTTTCCTGTGACCACAATTATGCGGCACTGTTCCGGCCTGTCGGACAATGTGCGGCGCACTTAAAATGCGCACCGATCGGCGTAATTAAGGACACCCCGCCGGAATGCGGAATCGGTGGAATTCGCCGGTACCGTGAGCACCATGCAGCTCTCGCATTTCACCGATATCGGTTTGCGCACCATCATGCGGCTCGCGGTGGAGGACGAGAAGAATTCCCGGGTCACCACCAAACTCATCGCGCGACAGGTCGGCGCGTCCGAAAAGCATGTGGCCAAGGCGGTTTCGCGGCTGGCCGAACTGGGCCTCGTCGAGGCGCACCGCGGACGATCCGGCGGATTGTTCATCACCGCGGCAGGTCGCGCCGCGTCGGTGGGTGAGCTCGTCCGGGAATTGGAAGACAACCGCGACGTGGTGGAGTGCGGGGAACCGAATCCGTGTCCGTTACTCGGCGGGTGCCGATTGCGTCGAATTCTCGCCGACGCGAAGAAGGCTTTCTATACCGAACTCGACCGTTATTCGATAGAGGATTTGGTCACCTCGTCGACAACCGGGTTGCTGCATTTACTCGTCCGCTCCACGGCGAGTGTCACCCCTGAGATGAAGGAAGTTTCATGAACCTCGACAGCGTCGTCCGTGCCGAACCGGAACTCGAACCGCGGCACGCCGAGGTCGTCCGCGCGACCCTACCGCTGGTGGCGGCGAACATCGACCGCATCACGGCCGTGTTCTACCGCACGATGTTCGACGCCCACCCGCGGCTGCTGCGCGACACGTTCAACCGGGGCAATCAGGCACAGGGCAGTCAGCAGCGGGCGCTGGCCGCCTCCATCGCCACCTTCGCCACGTACCTGGTCGACCCCGCGCTGCCGCACCCGGCCACTATGTTGTCGCGGATCGCGCACAAGCACGCCTCACTCGGGGTTACTCCGGAGCAGTACCGGATCGTGCACGAAAATCTGTTCGCGGCCATCGTGGAAGTGCTCGGCGCCGACGTGGTCGGCGACGCGGTCGCGGCGGCCTGGGATCGGGTCTACTGGATGATGGCCGACACGTTGATGGATCAAGAGAAGGGGCTCTACGCCGAGGCGGGCGTGGATTCCGGCGACGTGTTCCGGGACGTCCGTGTCGTGGCTCGCGACGACGACCCCTCGGGCGTCGCGGTCTTCACCGTCGAGTCCGCCGACCCGGCTGCGCGGCTACCGGGATTCATTCCGGGACAGTATGTTTCGGTCGGCGTCCGGCTTCCCGACGGTGCGCGCCAGTTGCGTCAGTACAGCCTGGTGGGCAAGCCGCGCGACGGCGCGCTGTCGTTCGCCGTCAAGCGGGTCGAGGCGGCCGCCGGCTGCCCGGCGGGCGAGGTGTCCTCCTGGCTGCACGAGCAGTTGCGCCCGGGTGACCCGCTGCAGATCACCCTTCCGTTCGGTGACGTCGTCCTCGATACCGCGGCGGAGACACCGCTGGTGCTGATTTCCGCCGGCATCGGTGTGACCCCGACGATCGGCGTTCTCGACTATCTCGCCGCCCACGACCCGGGCCGTCGCACGCTGGTCGTGCACGCCGACCGTGCGCCGCGCACCCATCCGCTGCGCGATCGGCTGCTGGGACTCACTGCTCGGCTCGAACGGGCCGAGGTCGAAATCTGGTACGAGGAACCGACTCCCGGCGTCCGGCGCGGCCGGGCCGATCTCTCGATGCTGAACGTGCCCGAGGACGCCGACGTATACGTCTGCGGTCCATCCGGGTTCCTGGGCGAGATGCAACGCCAGTTGCGCGCCCTCGGTATCCCCGACGCCCGCGTGCACATCGAGCAGTTCACGCCCGGCGACGCGGGCGCTCCCGAGCGAGTGGCACGATAGTGCTATGGCGCGACTCGACTATCAGGCTCTCAACTCCACCATCCGCTACCTGATGTTCTCGGTCTTCCAGGTGCAGCCCGGAGTGCTGGGCGAGGACCGGGACGCGGCGACCAAGGAGGCCAAGGCGTTCTTCGACGGTCTGGCCGACCGCGACGTCGTGGTCCGCGGCATCTACGACGTGGCCGGGATGCGCGCCGACGCCGATTTCATGATCTGGACCCACGCCGAACGCGTCGAGGACCTGCAAGCCGCGTACGCCGATTTCCGCCGCACCACCGAGCTGGGACGGGCCAGCGCGCCGGTCTGGAGCAACGCGGCGCTGCACCGCCCCGCCGAGTTCAACAAGAGCCACATCCCGGCCTTCCTGGCCGGCGAGGAGGCGGGCGCCTACATCTGCGTGTACCCGTTCGTCCGGTCCTACGAGTGGTACCTGCTGCCCGACGAGGAGCGCCGCCGGATGCTGGCCGAACACGGCAAGGCCGCGCGTGGCTACCCGGACGTGCGAGCGAACACCGTCAGTTCGTTCGCGCTCGGTGACTACGAGTGGATCCTGGCCTTCGAGGCGCCCGAATTGCACCGGATCGTCGATCTGATGCGTGACCTGCGGGCCACCGACGCCCGTCGGCACGTGCGCGAAGAGATCCCGTTCTTCACCGGCCCCCGCGTGGAGATCGAGCAGCTGATCGCCGCTCTGCCCTGATGCGCCCTGCCCCGGTGCAGGCAAACGCTTGCCCGAAGTTTTCGGGGCATGCGCCGAGCGCCGGGGCTTCGTACGCTGCCCGTGAGCGTCGGGCTGGTTACTCCGCTGCGCTGTCCGAGGGGTGCAGTCGCAGGGCGATGGAGTTGATGCAGTAGCGCTTGTCGGTGGGCGTGTTGTACCCCTCGCCCTCGAACACGTGGCCGAGGTGGCTGTGGCAGTTCGCGCACAGCACTTCGACCCGATGCATGCCGAGCGAGTCGTCCGACCGGATAATCACCGCGTCGGACGCGGCCGGATCGAAGAAGGACGGCCAGCCGCAGTGCGAGTCGAACTTCTCGGTGCTGCGGAACAGTTCGGCGCCGCAGGCCCGGCACACGTAGACGCCTTCGGTTTTGGTGTCGGTGTACTCGCCGGTGAACGGCCGCTCGGTAGCCGCCTCGCGCAGCACCGAGTACTCCTCGGGGTTCAGCTTCGACCGCCATTCCTGCGGCGAGAGCTGGATGCGCGGCGCGGGCAGGGACGTGTCGGCTTCGGAACTCATGGCTCCACGCTAATACGATTCTGTTCCGCGGGCGTCGAACCGTTTTGTGGTCTGTGGGTTTCCGCCGGGAGAGCCGCGGCGACCGGCGGCTGCGGCTGTTCGCCGCGCGGGTCCGGGGCGGAACTCATCCACGCGGGATCGATGCCGAACGGCAGCCTGCCTTCCCGCCGCGCGGCCAGATAGCGGTCTCCGAGCACGCAGAACACGACGATGAGCAGCAGGCCCCAGCCGAAGGTGATGCGCAGGTACTCCAGGTTGCGGCCGATGTGCTGCCAGCGGTCCGATAGCCACTTGTCGTAGCTCATGAACCCGAAGATCGCCAGCCAGGCCGGCCAGTTGCGCAGCACCGAGTTGCGCAGCACGACGGTCATCAGGAAGGGGAACAGCATCATCGAGTAGTACATCTGCCCCAGCGAGCTGAGCAGGAACGAGGCCGTCAGCAGCACGCCGGAGGAGGTGCAGACGAAGAACAGTTCGTCCTCGCGGTAGTAGCGGTACAGCAGCCACAGCGAGATCAGCACGAGCACGCCGAGCGCCACGCGCATGCCCCAGGTCAGCCACGGCGGCAGTCCGTAGTACTCGCCGTTGCCGACGATGGCGCTGTTGAAGTAGTCGCGGGATTCGAAAAGGTAGGGCGCGGTGCGGGTGATGAACTTCTCTGGGTCCTTCACCAGCGGCCAGGCGATCGCGGTGAGCGCGAGCGGCACGCCGAGGGCCGTCACGAAGACTTTCCACTGCCCGCGCACGAGCGCGATCAAAAGCAACGGAGCCAGTGTCGGTTTGACCGCGATACTCAATCCGAGCGCGGCGCCCGCCCAGAGGTCTCGCCGCTTCAGCAGCAGGTGGATGAAGATCAGCTCCGCCAGCAGCACGCAGCCGTTGACGTTGGTGAACACCAGCGTGTTGATCACGGTCTCGGAGGAGAACATCGCCAGCAGCAGCGCGGGCGCGGCGACCGAATGCAGGGTGTACCGGAACAGCCGCAGCAACAGGTACCAGGCGATGAGAATCGCGATCGCGTTGAGGGCGATGAACAGCCAGCGCGACTTCTCGTAGTCGATGGCGGCGATCGGCGCGATCAGCAAGGTGCCGCTGGGCGGGTACAGGTAGTGCGGGTCCACCGAGTCGAAATTCGCGGTGTAGACCGGCCGCCCGTTCAGGAAGTCGAACGACGCCTGGTAGACAGGCCGGTAGTCGTCGGTGATGAAGCCGTTGACAGCCTTGATGAAAACCCGGTTCAGCACGGTCATGACCGCCAGGGGCCAGAGTGCGAACTTGATCACCTCGGCGGTGGTGCGAGCGGTCCTGGGCTCGAGCTGTCGAAGGAACACTGGGGCACGGTACACCGGATGGGTTACCGGCGGTTGGCCGGACCTGTCGGACGCGCCGCTCGAACGGCTCCGCACGCCCGGGCTACGCCGGGCATGCGGTGCCATCTGCGGGAAGTTTGCCGTCCTTCAGATAGTCGAGCACGGCCCGCTGCGCGCAGCCGGAATGCGTGGACACCGGATGCCCGAAGCCCTGCCAGGACAGCGCCGCGTGCCGGGCGCCCGCCGAACCTATCGCGCCGGTCACCGAGGACTGGCCGCCGTTACCGACCACCGGATCGGCTACCCCGCCCAGCACGAACACTGGAATACCCAGCTTTTCGGGCAGCGGCGGCGCGGTCGACACCGGCCAGGCAGCGCACTCCATCAGGCCGATGGCCGCCGCCTTGCCGAAAACCGGATACTTGCCCGCCCATGTGCCCGCGAGTTCGTTCGCTTTGGCCGGTGTCGGCGGCAGCTGTGTGTCGGTGCAGCGGTTGACGAACTGGCCGTCGCTCGCGGTGGCCGCGGCCTCCTGCCTGATCAGGTTGCTCAGTGGCCCGCGGTCGCCGCGTCCGGCCGCGGCCAGCGTGTCGGACAGCTCGGTGACCCGAGCGGCCTGGTCGGCGCGCGGGCTGCCGAGGAAGCCCGACACCGCGGTCAGCAACGCGTTCGCCGAGATGTCGCCGAGTTCGCCGCCCGCGGCACGGTTCACCAGATCGGTGACCGCGGCGCGCGGATCGGCCCCGAGTGAGCAGCCGACGCCGACGCAGCGCTGCGCGAAGGCCGTCAGCGCCGCCTCGGCGCCCTGCACGGCCTGTTCGGCGCGGGTCACGGCGTCGGTGCCGACCGGTTCCGGGGAGTCGAGCACCAGCCGGGCGACGTGATCGCCGTACTTGCGGGCGTAGCTGAGCGCGACCTTCGCGCCGTTGCCCGTGCCCAGCAGCGCGATGTGGTCCACCTGCCATTGCCTGCGCAACTGCTCGATGTCGTCGGCGGCGTGCGGTGCGTCGAAGGTGCCTTCGTACGGCTGCAGGAAGTCGCGGCAGGCGATGGTGCCGTCCTGGCTCAACTTCGTCATGCGGGCCACCGGGTCGCCCGCGCCGGGACCGGACTGGGCGTTGTCGGCCAGGCCACGGCGGATCTCCGTGGGCAGGCAATCGATCGGCTGCGAGCCGCCGATGCCGCGCCGGTCCACCGCGACGATCGGGCGGGCGGCCAGCAGCACGGAGGCGGGGCCAGCGGCCAACCCGGCCAGGGTGGCGGAGGAGGAGCGATCCGAGCCCGAGGTGAGCACCAGCGGCGGCGCGTCGGCCGGGGTCTGCGCCAGCCTGGCCCGCAACGCGGCCGCGCGGAAACTGCCCAGCACCGTGCCCGTCGAGTCGATCGGGGTGGCGTACTCGGCGCAGTCGAGCACCAACCCGGCGGGCGCGGGGCCGAGTCCGAACTGATCCAAGGTCGGCTGGGTGCACTCGCGCCAACTGAGGTCGGTTCTGGGCAGCTCGGCCTTGGGCAGAGGAGCGGGCGCGGCGGAGGTGGTCGCGGTGCCAGCGACCGGCGGGCGCTGCACCGCGACACCGGGACGATCCGACGGTCCCGCGCCGCAACCGGCGGTCACGATCGAGAGGGTGGCGGCAAGCACGGCGGCCCGAGTCCAGCGCATTGCTACAGCCTGCCAGGTTCGGACGGTTCTTTCATCGACGGGCCCACCGGGTGAGCATGGTGCCGTCGTCGTCCAGCAACACGTGCGCGCGCGTCATGCGGACGCGGAATTCGTGCGCCGACAGCGAGATTCGCCGCGCCGCGCCGCCGACCAGCAGCGGCGCGGTGGTCAGGCACAGCTCGTCGACCACATCCGCCTCCAGCAGTTCGCCGAACAGATGCGGGCCGCCTTCGGTGAGTACCCGCAGCAGGCCGCGCTCGGCGAGAACCCGCAGCAAGCCGCTGGGCGTCACCGCGATGCCACCCGCTTCGATCACCTCGGCGCCCGCGTCCGCCAGCCGCTGCTTGCGGTCGGCGGGCGCGGTGGTCGTCGTGATGATCAGCGGCGGCACCTGGGTATCGGTGAGCAGGCGCGCGCCGGGGTCGATCGCCGCGCTCGCCGTGACGACCGCGATCGGCGGCGGCGCGCCGTCGGGATGCCCGCCGATGCCGCGCTCGTGGAACGCGCGGCGGCGCGCCGGATCGGTGCGCGCCCCGCCGTAGTTCTCCGCGCGCGCCGTGCCCGCGCCGACGACGATCACCTCCGCCAGTTCGCGCAGCAACATGAACACCGTTCGGTCGGCCGGGGTGCCCAGCCCTTCGGTCAGGTTGCCGCTGGTGGCGGCGCCGTCGATGCTGGAGACGAAATTGGCGCGGACCCAAGGCGCGTCGAGCGCGGCGGGGAAGGCGTACATCTGCGCGAGGTCGTCCGGGCCGAGTGCTGTGAGCTGGATCGCATTCTGGCTACGCTGCATGAAATCAGATCTCACCACGTCTTTAGGCTTCGTCCATGCAAGAACGCCTCGTCGATCGTCACCCGGAGGTCCCGGCCGATCAGCTCGTCGCCCAAATGGTGCCGCCGCCCATGTTCGACGAGGTGAGCTTCGCCTCCTACATTCCCGATCCGAAGGAACCGAGCCAGGCGGCCGCGGTCGGCAAGGCCGAGGAGTTCGCCGGGCAGGTCGCCAAGATCAGCAAGGCCGCGGGCAAGAAGAGCTTCTTCGGTAAGAAGAAGCAGGTCAGCGGCGCCGGCCTGTATCTGGACGGCGGATTCGGCGTCGGCAAGACCCACCTGCTGGCCTCGATCTTCCACAGCTCGCCCGCGCCCAAGTCGTTCGGTACGTTCGGCGAGCTGACCAACCTGGTCGGCGCGCTCGGCTTCGCCAATGCCCTCGAGCGGCTCTCGGGCAACAGCGTGCTGTGCATCGACGAATTCGAGCTCGACGATCCCGGCGACACGATGCTGGTCTCGCGCCTGCTGACCGAACTGTCCGCGGCCGGTGTCTCGATCGCGGCCACGTCGAACACCTTGCCGGGGCAGCTCGGCGAAGGCCGTTTCGCCGCACAGGATTTCATGCGCGAGATCAAGAAGCTGGGCGCCATCTTCGAGGCGGTGCGCGTGGACGGGCCGGACTACCGCCACCGCGATCTGCCCCCCGCGCCGGAGCCCACCGCCGCCGCGGTCCTGGCCGAACGGGCGGCGAGCACACCGAATTCCACGCTCGACGAGTTCGACGCGCTGCTGAAGCACCTCAGCACCCTGCATCCGTCGAAGTACGGCGCGCTGATCTCCGGGGTGTCGTCGGTGTTCGTCTCCGGCGTGCATCCGGTCACCGATCAGGCCGTGGCGCTGCGCATCGTGGTGCTGGCCGACCGGCTCTACGACGCGAGCGTGCCGGTGACGGTGTCCGGCGCGAAACTGGACGAGATCTTCTCCGCCGAGATGCTGGAGGGCGGCTACCGCAAGAAGTACCTGCGCGCCATCTCCCGCTTGCTCGCGCTGTCGCGGTTCGAGGTCGCGGCCTAGCGCTGCCTGCCCGGCCTCGGCGGCCGGCGAGAGAACGTGGGCAGACCCCACAGACCCGATGATTGGAGCAGCCGAATGGCCACTCGTTTCCGCGCCCCGGTCGCGATGGCGGCCGGCCTGGCGGTCGCCTTCGGGCCGGTAGTCGTCATCGCGCAGGCCGACCCGCCTGCGGTCGTCGTCGCCGATCCCTCCCTGCACCTGCAAGGGGTGCAGAACGCGCGGGACATCGGCGGGTATCGCACCACCGACGGCCGGATCGTGCGCACCGGTCTGGTGTATCGGACCGGGCAGCTGAACAACGCGACGCCGGAGGATCTGGCCGCGCTGACCGGCCGCCGCGTGCGTTCCGTGCACGACCTGCGCACGGTCTACGAGCGCGCGCTCGGTCCGGACCGGCTGCCCGCGGGCGCGACGGCGCACTGGGCCGACGTGATCGGCCAGGCTCCGCCGGAGGTCATCGCCACCACGCTCACCGGAGGCGACGGCCTGTATCGCGCGTTCATCACCGCGCCCGGCGCGAACGAGGCGTTCGCTTCGGTGCTGCGCGACCTCATCGGCGCCGACGGCGCGGTGTTGTTCCACTGCACCGCGGGCAAGGACCGCACCGGCTGGACGGCGGCCGTGCTGCTCACGCTGCTCGGCGTCGATCGTGCCACGGTCACCGAGGACTATCTGCTGTCCAACCGATTCCGCAACGCGAGCGAGAACGACCCGCTCAACGGCGTTCAGGGATCCTGGCTCGACGCCGCCTTCGACCAGGTGGATCGGACCTACGGAAGTTTCGACGCCTATGTCCGGGACGGCCTGGGACTCACCGGCGCCGATATCGCGGCCTTGCGGGACCGACTGCTGGGCTGAGCGCGGCACCCGGCCCGATACGTCCGCTTCGGCAGTTTCGGTGGCGTGCCGTGCACTACGATCCCGGCATGGCGAAGTTTGAGACATGGGACGGCCTGGAACTCAATTACCGGGTGTGGGAGGGCGAGGGCATCCCGGTCGTGCTGCAGCACGGAGTGGTCGCGGATACCAACGCGAACTGGATGAGCACCGGTGTGGTCGCCGTACTGCAGTCCGCCGGGCACACCGTGGTGTCCCTGGACGCGCGCGGTCACGGCCGTTCCGGCAAGCCGCACGACGCGGCGCGGTACTCGTGGCAGGCGATGGCGCGTGACGTACGCGCCCTCTACGACGAGCTCGAATTCGAGGAGGTCGCGCAGGTCGGGTACTCGATGGGCGGGGTGATCTCGCTGATGGTGGCCGCGACCGACCGGCGGGTGCGGCGGCTGGCCGTCGGCGGCATCGGGTCGGGTGTGCTGGACTGCGGTGGCGTCGATCGCCGCGTGATCGACCTGCCGGATCTGCAGGCCGCGATGACCGGAGACGGCGCGGACGCGTCGCCGACCGCGAAGATGTTCCGGGTGCTGGCCGACGCGGTACAGGCCGACGTACAAGCCATCCACGCCGTGGCGACGGGTCTGGACGATCGTCCCATCGAGACGCTGGCGGACATCACCGTGCCCGCGCTGGTGCTGGCGGGCGAGGACGACCCCTTCGCCGCCGAACCGGAGCGACTCGCCGCCGCGCTGCCGAACGGTGAACTGGCCGTGGTGCCCGGCGATCACCTGATGGCGGTGCTGAACCCCGCGTTCCACACCGCACTCGTCGATTTCCTACGCTGAGGCGGGATCAGAAGACCAGCCGCAGCACGTAGTCGTGATGCACCTGGGCGCCGACGGTGAACGTCCTGGTGCCGGCCTCGGTGAAACCGTGTTTGGCGTAGAAGCGCCGAGCGCGGACGTTCTCCTGGTTGACGCCCAGCCATACGCCCGGATATCCCTCGGCGCGCGCCCAGTCCAGCGCGGCGTTCATCAGCGCGGTGGACACCCCGGTGCCGTGCCGGCCGGGCAGCACGTACAACTTGCTGAGCTCCACCATCGGGTGCGGCCCGACCGGCTCGGCCACCGCAGGGTCCGCTGGGCCGCCCGTGACCAGCATCGCGTAACCGACGATGTCGTCGTCCGCGACAGCCTTGAGCACGATCCGGGCCGGATCGCTCAGATATTCGCCGAACCGTTCGCCCGACAGGACCTCGCCGACGAACACCGCGATGTCGTCGGGCGTCGCCTCGGGCGGGCACGCCAGTGGAAAAGTCGCGGCGGCAACATCACTGAGCGCTTCCGCGTCCCACAGCCCGGCGCGGTCGACGACGACGGAGAGGTTGCTCATGGCTACATCAGAGCATATCGACAACGCGTCAGCGGCGCGGCTCAGGGCGCTCACCTCGTCGCGCGCCTGGCAGCAGGCGAGCGCCATGGAGGAGGCCGTCATCCGCCCGGTGCCCGCGAAGTCGGGCCCCGCGCCCGCGCCGCCGGTGAGCATCGCGGACTGGCGATCGGTCGCGGATCAGGTGAACAGCGAAGTGGTGGCGCTCTGGGGCGACCAGAACCAGCAGGCCGCAGACACCGCGGCGGGGCGGTCACGCGACTCGCTGCTGACCGGCGCCGCGGTGTCGGGCGCCACCGCGCCGGCCTTCCTGTTGTCGCCGTGGCTGGCGAATCGGCTGATCGGCCGATTGCGGCGATTGCGCTCGGAGACCTTGGCGCCGGCCGAGGTCCGGTTGTGCACCGCTGGTCGCACTAGCCGGTGGCAGGCCCGAGTTCGGTGGGCTGGTCCAGTTTCCGCGTAGGAGGCGCGCTCGCGACCCGATGGGAGCGGAAGACGCGGGAGAGCCCGATCAGGGCCACGGCGAACAGCAGCGGGATCACGAATCCCACGCGGTGACCGACGCTCGCCGCGATCGCGCCGACCACACCGCCGCCGAGCAGTGTCCCCGCGTAGTTGAACAGGTTGAGACGCGCGATCAGTGCGTCGAGCTCCCGTCCGGTCGCGAGTTGCCCGGCCGCGCTGAAGCACAGCGGCGCGATCACGGGCAGGCCCGCGCCCGCGACGAGGAACCCGGCGATCGCGACCGCCGGACTCGGCGCGGCCACCACGAGAGCCAGACCGAGGACTCCGGTGCCCGCGGCGGCCCGCACCACAGGGCGCGGACCGAAACGGCGCACCAGCGAATCCCCGGCGATCCGGGAGACCAACGACGTGCCTTGATACGCGGCGAAGGCGAGCGCCGCCGTCGCCGAACCGGCGAGCAGGTCGTCGGTCAGGTATAAAGCCGACCAGTTGCCCACCGCGAGGTCGACCGCGAAGACGAACGCCATCGCGACCCCGAACCCGACATACGCGCGCAGCGCGACGGTGGGACCGGACGCGGCGGTCTCGACGGGACTCGTCTCCGCGTCCCGCACGCCGAGCAGTCCTCGTCCGAGCGCCCAGCCGAGCAGCAGCACGATCGCGGCGGCCGCGAGCAGCGATTCGCGCAGCGTCACCTCCAGCGCCTCGCACCCGGATACGAACAATGCCCCGGCTATCGTTCCGGCGCTCCACGCGGCGTAGAACGA
Organism: Nocardia sp. NPDC003999; assembly: GCF_053604885.1. Taxonomy (NCBI): domain Bacteria; kingdom Bacillati; phylum Actinomycetota; class Actinomycetes; order Mycobacteriales; family Nocardiaceae; genus Nocardia; species Nocardia sp. NPDC003999. The sequence goes on along the minus strand of NZ_JBSGIB010000001.1, from coordinate 172,529 downwards.
CGACAGGATGAACGTCCCATAGCCGTGCTGGATGAACACGGCCTGCATGTTGGTGCTCGCGTCGACGATGCCGACCGCGATCCCGTAGCAGCCGAGTGCGGCCACCAGCAGCGGCGTGTTCGGCGCGAACGCCGCCGCCGATCCGGTGACGGCCACGAGCAGCAGCCCGATCCGCACCGCCGCGCGGCTGGACCAGCGCAGCGCCAGCCGCTCCGCGAGGACGCTGCCGCCGCCCGCCAGCAACGAGATCAGCACCACCGAGACCGCGATCACGCCGTCCGATAGCCCGAAACGCTCCTTCTGCTGCGGCAACTCGGTCAGCACGACGGCGAGGAAGAAGCCCTGTGCGCCGAACGCGAACGAGTTCGCGATCCGGGCACGCCGCAGGACGGGCGCGATCGAACTCATTGGCGCAGGGTAGCCGGACCCTGACGACGACGCGCGCCGGGCCGGGCCGCGATGACGGGCAACGCTGATCACAGGATGGTCCGGTCGCGCGGCCTGGCCGAGATCCGTGATCGGTGTCACCATCGAAGGGCCGCAACGATACTCACGAATCAGGGGGAACCGATCGGATGAGAGAGCTGCCCGCGGATTTCTTTCGCACGCCGCATGCCTTCTACCAGCAGTTGCGCGCCGAGGGGCCGGTGCATCAGGTCCGGTTGCGCACCGGTGTGCGCGCCTGGCTTGTGGTCGACTACGACGCCGCCAAGGAGGTGCTGCGCCATCCCGACGTCCACAAGGACCCGCACGCTCCGAGGGGCGCCGAGGCGCGGCGATCAGCCGCAGGTGGCAGCGGCGTCACGGCGGTCAACCCGCGCCTGAGCCTGCATCTGCTCAATTCCGACCCGCCGCGGCACTCGCGGCTGCGCAAACTCGTCACACCGGCGTTCGCGCCCGCGCGGATGGAGGCCCTCGCACCGCGGATCGTGGCGATCGCGGACGATCTGCTCGACGCGATCGATCGTGCGACGGGCGCCGGTCCGGTCGACCTGCTCGCGGAGTACGCGTTCCCGCTGCCGATCACGGTGATCTGCGAACTGCTCGGCGTGCCGGTCGAGGACCGCGCGCGCTTCCGGGAGTGGTCGGCGGCGGTGGTCGACACGCCCATGTCCACGCCGGAGGGCATCCGTGCCGCGACCGACGCCATCGTCGACTACTTCGACGACCTGGTCGCCCGGCGGCGCGCGGAGGGCTTGGGCGAGGATCTGATCTCCCAGCTGCTGCTCGCCACCGAGGAAGGGGACCGGCTCAGTCACGACGAGCTGATCTCCATGGCCTTCCTGATCCTGGTCGCGGGTCACGAGACCACGGTGAACCTGATCGGTAACTCCGTGCTGGAACTGCTCGCCGATCCCGCCCGCTACCTGGCCCTGCGCGACGACCCGGCGGGCGTCACACCGCTGGTGGAGGAAACGCTGCGCCACAACGGCCCGGTCAACGTGGCGACCCTGCGGTACACCACCGCGCCGGTCCACCTGGCCGGCGGCGTCATCCCGGAAGGGGAGCTGGTGCTGGTCTCGGTGGCGTCGGCCAACCGTGACGAACGGCACTTCGCCTCGCCCGCGGCGTTCGACCCGGACCGCGGCACGAACGGGCATCTGGCCTTCGGCCACGGCATCCACTACTGCCTCGGAGCGGCGCTGGCCAGGCTGGAGGCCCGCATCGCGCTGACCCGGCTGGTGCGGCGCTATCCGCAGCTGCGGCCCGCCGTCGACGACGCGGACCTGCGGTGGCGGGAGAGCATTCTGATCCGTGGGCTGCTCGAGCTTCCGGTGGTTCCGGTGGGTACGCCCGTAGTGCGCTGAAGAGCGGATTCGGTCGACCGACTTTGCTGTGCGCCGCTGGCGACGTAATCTCTCGCGCATGACAAGCGGAAGCCGCATCGGGATCGTCGGTGCGGGTATCGCAGGTCTCGCCTGCGCGAAAGTGCTGAAACAGGCGGGTTTTCCGGTCGAGGTTTTCGACCGTGCACCCGATGTCGGTGGTGTGTGGAGCGCGACCCGGCGATACCCGGGACTGCAGACGCAGAACTCCAAGGACACATATCACTTCTCCGACTTCCCCATGCCTGCCGACTACCCGCGCGTCCTCGACGGGCAGCACATGCAGGCCTATCTAACCGCCTACGCCGAGCACTTCGGGCTGACCGACCACCTGCGGTTGGGCACCGAGGTGGTCGCCGCCGATCCGGTGGACAGCGGCTGGTTGCTGGAGATTCGCGATTCGAGCGGAGTCCATCGCGCCTCGTGCGATCACCTGGTCATCGCCAACGGTGTTTTCAGCGAACCCGCGATGCCGGAGTACCGCGGCGCCGACTGGTTCCGCGCGGCGGGCGGGCGCTTGTGCCACTCCTCGGAGTTCACCGATCTGGAGTCGGTGCGCGGCAAGTCGGTCGTCGTGGTCGGCTACGGCAAGTCCGCCTGTGACATCGCCACCGCGGTGAGCGAGGTGGCGGCGTCCACCTCGGTGGTGGCCCGGCGGCTGTTCTGGAAGATGCCGCGCAAGCTGGCGCGGGTGATCGACTACGAGCGGTTGATGCTGACCCGCTTCGGCGAGGCGCACTTCCACTACCTGCGGCCCCGCTGGATGGACCGGTTCCTCGACGGCCCCGGCGAATCGGTACGGATCAGTAATTTCGATCTGATCCAGGAACTGGTCACCAAGCACTCGCAGCTGCGTGAACTCGGTCTGGTGCCCGAGGGGCGGTTCGAGCAGATCGCCGAGAGCACCGTCAGCCTGGTGAGCGAAGGCTTCTACGAGCAGGTCGCCAACGGACGTATCACGGTGCACCGGGACACCACGATCACCGAGATGGGCGGTGGCCCGAAGGCGGCGCCCGGGATCCGGCTGTCCACCGGGCAGGTGCTGCAGGCGGACGTCGTGATCTGCGCGACCGGCTTCCAGCAGCGCGTGCCGTTCCTCACGCCGTACATCCAGCGCAGGCTGACCGATGAGCACGGCAATTTCCGCCTGCACCGTCAGATCCTGCCGTTGGAGGTCCCGAATCTGACCTTCGCCGGCTACAACTCCTCGGTGATCAGCACGCTGAACGCCGAGGTCGCCGCGCACTGGACCGCCGCGCTGCTCAACGGCGGGCTCGTCCTGCCGCCCGCCGAGAAACTCGACGAGGAGATCGACGCCCGGCTGCGCTGGATGGAGGAACGCACGCACGGCCACCACGCGCACGGCACCGCGGTCGTCCCGTTCTCCATCCAGAACATCGACGAGATGCTCGCCGACCTGAAGTTCCGCCTGCCGCTGCACACGCGCGTGGCGCAGGTGTTCCGCCGGATCAGGCCGGAGTCCTACCGCGGACTGGCCAACCGTCGCAAGCCGGGGCCAGGGCCGGTGGCACGCCCGGCGGCGCCGATCGAGGCTGAGCTGCTTCCGTACGAGGGCGACAGCGGCCGGGTCAGCCACTAGAACATCGGGGCGGACCCGGGTAGCGCCGGTCCACTCGGTCAGCGAGTTCTCCGATCGGTCCGGGCCGCGGGGTGGGCGACCGCGTGCGCACACTTGCATCGACTGCCGAACCGGCGGCTGTCATGCGGCAAATCGTGCCGGGCCGTCCGATGGCCGATCGGTCTGCGGTGCTGCTTTCTGGGTCCGGCGCGCTCGATGAGGACTGTCGCGCCGCCGCCCAGCTGGCCTGTGCGGGGCGTATCCCCAGCTCACCGGCCAGCCGGATGCTCGCAACGGTGCCGTGCACGCGGCGGCGGCCCGCTCGAGCACGGACGGTTCCGCCTCCGACTGTCCGGTGGAACCGCTCGGTTCGGACTCGCCGCGAGTTATCCCGCGCGCAATACCGGGGGCCGCTGTTTGCGTTGGCGATAATCCAAGGGTGGAAGCGCTGGACATGAATCTCCTCGTGGCCCTCGACGCACTGCTGGACACCAACAGCGTCACCTTGGCCGCGGAGCGCCTACACACCTCGCCGCCCGCGATGAGCCGGACGCTGGCCAGATTGCGCGACGTACTAGGCGACCCGCTGCTCGTGCGTGCCGGTCGCAACCTGGTGCCGACGCCGCGCGCACTGGAATTGCGATACGAGGTCAGCACGCTGGTCGAGCAGGGACGCGCACTGCTGACGCCGCGCGACGACCTCGACCCGGCCGCGCTGCGCCGGACGTTCGCGATACAGGCGGGCGACATGGTGCTCACCGAACTGGCCGGGCCCCTGCTGTCCGCGGTGCGCGCCCAAGCGCCGGGCGTGACGCTGCGCTTCCTGCCCGACATCGCCGAGGGCACCGGGGCGTTGCGGGATGGACGCGTCGACCTGGAGGTCGGCGTGATCGACCACACCGACCCGGAGACCACTGTGCGCAGAGTGCTCACCGACCGGGTGATCGGAGTCGCCGCCACCGACCATCCGCTGGTCACCGATCGCGTCACCGTCGCCGCGTACGCCGCCGCGCCGCACCTGAGCATTTCGCGCACCGGCCGTTCGCACGGCCCGATCGACGACCGCCTCGCCCTGCACGGCCGCACCCGGCGGGTGGTGGCCACCGTGCCCACGCTGACCAGCGCGCTGTTCGCGGTGCGCGGCAGCGACCTGGTCTGCCCCGCACCCGCCTTGCTGAGCGCCGCTACCCTACCCGCGATCGGATTGAGCACGTTCGAGATACCCCTGCCGTTGCCCGAAGTCGCCATCGGGATGGCCTGGCATCCGCGCAACACCGCCGACGGGGGGCATCGCTGGCTGCGCGATCTCGTCCAGCAGATCCTGTTGCGTTCGTTCGCGGCGGCGCCTCCGCCGAAGCGGCGGCGCGTCAAGGCCCTTCAGGACATCGGGGGCGGGCTGGATAGCCGGTAGTCGGCCGGTCGGCGCTGCGCGTCGGTGCGGTCGGACTGATAGCCATTCGTCGTCGACTCGCCCGGCGCCGGCCCGAAGAGGTCGGAGCGGCCCAGCGGAGCCGCCGCCGTGCGCTTGAGTTCGTCCAGCATGGCTTGCAGCTTGTCCACGTGCGTGTTCTCGACCGGGGTGCGGTCGTCGTCGCCGGCGCGGTGCGCTCCGGTGAGTCCCGGGGTGCCGGGGGCTGTGCCGTTCTCCGCGCCGTTGTGCGTCGTGCTCGGGGCGGACGCGACGATGCTTTCGTACGCGGCGTTCTCACCGGGGGAGTACGAGGTGGCGGGTTCGCGCGAGGCGATGAACGCCTCCTGCTGTCCCGTGCTCGGGTCGCGCGGTGTCGGCGCGGTGAAAGGCGATACGGGCTCCCGTTGGACCGGAGTGGTGAAAGCCGGCTCACGGGACGGCGGGGCGGTGAAGCTCGCCGCCGGGTCGCGGGGCGTGGTGAAGTTCTGCCCGGACGTGGCGTTCGTATCGAGCACGGTCGGCGTGGGCTCGCGCGGCGGTGTGAAACTCGTTTGCGCAGTAGAACTCGGTTCGACCGCCGCGTGCACCGGCTCTCGCTGCGTGCGCTGCGGGCGCACACCGTTCGTGGCACCGGCCGGCTCGCGGGAATCGCTCTTCTGCGCAGTGGCTTCGGCGCCGCCGTGCTGCGGTCCGCGCGCGTTCGATCGTCCCGCGGCTGCCCGGGGTAGCGGGCGTTGCGCAGTTCGCTGGTCCTCCTGCGCTGGGTCGTCACCGGATTCCAGGCGCTCCACCCTGGCATCGAGACTCGAGATGTCCTGTCCGGCACGAAAAGCCCACGCCTCGAGCTCGGCCAACCGCCCCTCGACGGTCGGTTCGCTCACCACGGTCTGCGCTCCGTCGATCCGGGCCGCCACCGCGTCGAGCTTCTCGCTGACCTCTCGGAGAGCCGACGCGATACTCGCCAACATCGCGCCGACCGACTCGCCGGTCTGCTGACCGTGCTCCATCCAGTACCCACTTCCCCGTATCGGCCCAGCTCGCACTCGGCCGGACGATTCTATCCGCCCAGTTGGACATCCGCGGCTCGCGAAAGATCGGCGGTGCACCGCCGAATCAAGACCTGATCGAAGCAGCCTAGGCCCCCGGAATCAGCCCCCTGCAGGCGGATTACGCGGCGACCCGGTTTGTCCGGAAACGGGCCGACGCATCTGATCGGTCATTATCCGCCCGAAGCGCGTCCTGCGCGAGTTCACGCCCAGGGGTGGCTGCGCGAAGGCCGTGCCGGTTGCCGCGGGGCCAGGTTGCGAGCGGCCGGGCGCGTCGTGGGATGGCGGCAACTGTCAATTCAGCGTTCCCGCAGTGGCCGATGCCGTCCCGTGGCATGATGAAAGCCCTTGTGCCGCAGAGTACAACGCAGATCTCGTCGGCAGGCCACGTGTGTGGCACACCCGAGCGCGGGGTGAACGGGGCTGGCGAGGTAGCCGAGTCTGACGCACTCTTGATCTATGGCGTAGGTCGCCGGGCCTGCGGTGGTTTGTGCAGGGGAGTGGTCGCGTGAGAACGAAGCAGCGGGCGGAGATCGCCTGCGGGCGCCGAGCGATGCTCGCCGAGTTGGGTATCGGAGAGGCCTCCGGCCGTATCCGTGGATCGAAGACCGGTTACGCCTGCGGGTGCCCGGAATGTGCCGCCGCCCAGTGGGATATGCGGCGGCTCAAATACTGGTTGTGCGGCAGGCTGCTCGCCTACGGAGCCGACGAGGCCGAAGTGGATCAGCGCGTCGGGACCTTGCCGGTGGACGTGTACTGGCGCAAGGGCGACCGGATATACGCGATCGAGGTGCGTAGCGGTCCGCTGGAGCGTGGACTGGCTCAGGAGCACACCGAACGGCTGCGCGCCGAGGGTTGTACGGACGTGTTGTGGCTGTGCCCACCCGGCTACTGGGTGCCGTACCTGCACGCCCTGGGCATCGCGGACTTCGCGCCCGCCGCCTGTGATTATCGCGCGGTCACCGGCGTGCTCGACACCGAGCACGCGATGGCGGCGCCGCGGCGTGAGCCGGTCGAGCTGCGCGAGTTCATCGCGGGCTGGGTGAGCGGCGAGTATGTCTGGGGCCATCGGGACGAGAGGACAGGAGGCTGGGCGACCGTGACCGACTGGGAGTACCACACGAAGACGCAGGCCACGGTCATCGCCCGGCAGCGCCAGGAGCTGGTCAACCAGCGCACGTCGCTGGCGGTGGCCCGGAAAGCCTTGCGCGACAAGCAGAAACATCTGCTGAAGATGACCACGCGACTGGAGCGCGCGGAGCAGGCCGCGCAGGAACGGGCCGACGCGCTCGCCGCCGCGCAGCGCACGATCGCCGATCACGACCGGCTCGACAAGGCCCTGCGCAACACGATCGCCAAGCTCGAGGTGACCATCGGCCGGTGGCAGCTGATCACCATCTGCGCGATGCTGCTGATCGTCACTTTCCTGGCGGGGGCGATGGTGGTGCGCTGAGCCGGAACGGCGCCCGGTCCCACCGCCATTCGTGGCGCAGCACCAGCGCGAGGAAGTCCAGCAGTTCCAGGCCGGTCTTCGCGCGCACCTCGCGGAGCGCGGCCCAGTGCACGGGGCCGCGCTCGACGAGGTCGCGCAGCATCCGTTCACCCGCGGCGTCGACAGGGCGGGCGCGCAGATCCGGGACGCCGACGCGGCTGCCGGTCCAGACCAGCCAGCCCCAGCCGTTGGCGTGCGCGTATGCCCGAGCGGCGGCGGATTTCGCGACGTTCACGTGGAAGCCGACATGGCCCAGCGGCGTGACGTCGATCAGTACGGTGCGGCCGTCGGTGAGCCGCGCGACGATGCTCGGATAGTGCACCCGCTCCGCGCCGTCGAGTTCGTAGACGACCGCCGCGGGCTGCTCCAGGAAGGTCTCGACGAGATCGCCGGCGTTGAGGATCCGCAGCAGCCTGGCCTCGAGACCGGAGTCGAACGGCACGTCGCGACCGACCTTGTCCAGATAGAAGCGCCCCCGGCCGTCGTCGTCGCTGTCCACAGTGCGCGCGGACGAGGTCGGGATCGCGGCCGCGGCGCCTGCGTGGGGCCAGTCGACCTGCCCCAACCAGGTATTCAGCTGACTCGTGGCGCGCGGCTCGGCGTCGTGTAGTTTGGCCAGGCGCCGGTTGGTCTTCTTCTGCCACGCCGCGATGCGCTGGGTGACGAATCCGGCGATTCGCTTGGCGTCCTCGGCGGCGTGCCCGGCCAGCCGGAGTTTGAGATACGACAGCTCGGTCGCGGCGATATCGGTGTCGGTCGCGTACGTCTCCACCAGCAGCGCGCGTGTGAGCTGCCGGTCCATGGCGTCGAGGGGGTAGCGCGCGGACAGGACCGCGGCGGCCCGATGTCCGGAAAGCTGTGCCATCCGGATTATCTGCCCGACCGCTTTGGTGTGCAGTTGCCGCACCCGGTCGCGGGAAAGGTCGTAACGAGCGCCGATCCGGGCGAGTGTCTCGGGCTTCTCGCCACCGACTCCCAGCCGAGCCGTCAGCAGGTCGCCGTCCTTGGCCTTCTGGTCGGCGCGCAGCGCGATCAGCTCCCCGAGCACCTCGTTGACCTCTTCGAGTTCGAACGAGATGTCGTCGCGCAGGTCGAGTGACTCGGGATCGTCGTCATCCGGCGCCGCGCCTTGCGCGACCTCCGCGCTGATCGTCACGCGACAACCCCCTGACTCGGCTCCGGCACTGTGCGCCACAGCGTATCCCTACCCACCGACACGCGGCCCCATCCTGGTCGCCGGCGACAGCAGTCGTTCCCTGGCAGTCGGCGCGCTCGATCAGGTGCGGCGCACACGCGGCGAACCGAGCGGCTCTCGTAGCTCCTGGACCGGGGCTGATCGGAGATCGCATCAGAACTCCCAACTCGACTACTCGTGATCAGGGAGAACGCTGCCAGTAGGTACCGGACTGCTCACGGGTAGCCGACTACGTGTTCTCGAGCCGGACCGCGACGAATGGCCAGTGGAAACTCGATCCGCGTGCGGGGCACAAACAAAATCAGACCCGGTGAAAACCGGGTCTGACCTCGTGAGACGGTGGTGCGCGATACTGGGATTGAACCAGTGACCTCTTCCGTGTCAGGGAAGCGCTCTCCCGCTGAGCTAATCGCGCGAGGTGGAGACGGGAATCGAACCCGTGTGCACGGCTTTGCAGGCCGTTGCCTCACCACTCGGCCACTCCACCGCGCAAAGGGGGACGGCGTAATGTTGCCTGGCCCTACCTCTCGAGCGGATGACGGGATTCGAACCCGCGACCCTCACCTTGGCAAGGTGATGCGCTACCAGCTGCGCTACATCCGCATTCTGCCTCCCCGGGGCTCGTTTCCGGCCTCCGTGGTGCGAGACAGAACATTAGCGGACGCTCGGTGAAAGGTACAAATCCGCTGGTAGAACGGCGAAAATCTGGAAAGTGGGCGCTGTGACGCCGGTGGCTCATGTGGTGGATGGGGGAGTCGAGGCGCTCGGTGGTCCTCTCGATGGTCGAGCCGCACCGAATCTGCGACCGCAGCCGGCGTGGTCGCGACCCCGCTTGTCCGCCACCTAGAGTTCGCGCAAGATCGAGAGGAACTGCTCGCGAGTGGTGGCTCCGCGCCGAACCATCCCTGTCCGGACGGCGATTTGGTGAACCACCGGTGGCGCGTGCTAATGTTTCGTCTCGTCCGGAGGGCGCCACGCGCCGCCGGAACCCGTCAGGTCTCATAGCTCAGCGGGAGAGCGTCCGCCTCACACGCGGAAGGTCGCTGGTTCGATCCCAGCTGGGACCACTCGATTCCCCTCGACAGATTGCCAGGTCGGGGGGATTTTGCGTATCCGATCGTTAGAACCTCGTCGACTGCCTCGGCCCGCGTACCGCGGCAAGTGGGAGACGCTCTTCGTGAGCCTCAGGCGGAACGTCCGGGTGGGCGAAGTATCGCGTGCTCCACTGGGCTGGTGGCGTGGGCGTTCTCGTTCGCGCCGGAGTCACGATCGAGGGATTCGTCTTCGACTTCGTTCGCCGGTGAGCGGGCTGTCTCTTGGCCATCCGTCCAGTCGAGCGTCCTGTCGCTGCGAAGCTCCCCGAATCGGCAGCCGTCGACGTTCTTTGTTGCGCTGTGACCTGAGTCACATTATGGTAGCGGTTGCCTTCTGGGAACCGGGAACCTTTCCACACCCTTTGCGAACTCTTTACTATCGTTTCGATCACTGTGTCACGGGGTCGCCTCCACCGACGGAGGAACGGCCCGAGCTTCGCCCGCCGCTCGCTTTCGATGCCAAGAACATGTTTGACCGATGAACCGGGGCCACCCCGGCGAAGGAGAAAATATGTCCACCGACACCGATTCCGCACCACGGACGTCGCCGCGCGCACACCTCGCCGGTCGCCTGACCAGCGTCGGCCGTGCCGATCTACCTGCCTCGATCGTGGTTTTCCTGGTCGCGCTTCCCCTTTCGCTCGGTGTGGCGGTGGCCTCCGGCGCTCCGGTGGCGGCAGGACTCATCGCAGCCGTTGTCGGCGGTGTGGTGGCCGGATTGCTGGGTGGTTCCGCGATCCAGGTGAGCGGGCCCACCGCGAGCCTCACCGTTGTCGTCGCCGAGAGTGTGCACCAATTCGGCTGGGCGGCAACGTGCTTCATCACCGTCGGAGCGGGTGTGCTGCAGATCCTGTTCGGGCTGAGCCGGGTCGCGCGCGCCGCGCTGGCCATCGCCCCGGTGGTCGTGCACGGCATGCTGGCGGGCATCGGCGTGGTGATCGCGCTGCAACAGGTGCACGTGCTGCTCGGGGGCAGCTCGCTGAGTTCGTCGTTCGCCGCGCTGGTGGGGTTACCGCGGCAGCTTTTGTCGGTGCGCACCGGCGACCTGTGCGTGGGCCTGGTCGTCATCGGCATCCTGGTCGCTTGGCGCTTCGCGCCACGGCGGGTGCGCGTGCTCCCCGCACCGCTCGTCGCCGTGGTCACCGCCACACTGCTGGCGCTCGTCCTGCCCACGCGGGTCGAGCACCTCGTGCTGAACGAGTCGTTGCTGGAGTCCCTGGGCCTGCCCGCCATCCCCTCCGGAGGCCCGGCGGCCGTCGCCTCGACCGTGATCACGATCGCGCTCATCGCCAGCGTCGAAAGCCTGCTGTCGGCGGTCGCGGTGGACAAGATGCGGCCTGGTCACCGCACCGATTTCGACCGGGAGCTGATCGGGCAGGGATCAGCCAACGTCGTCTCCGGCCTGCTCGGCGGCCTGCCGATCGCGGCCGTCATCGTGCGCAGCATCACCAACGCGAACGCAGGCGCTCGCAGCAGGGCGGCGACCGTGCTGCACGGAGTCTGGATCCTGCTGTTCGCGGTGGTCCTGGCCGGCCTCGTGCGGCAGATCCCGACCGCCGCGCTGGCCGGACTGCTCATCTTCGTCGGCGCGCAGCTGATCAAGCTGGCGCACATCCGGCTGGCCAGGCGGGCCGGTGAAATGTACGTCTACCTGGCGACGGTGCTGGGTGTGGTGTTCCTGAATCTCTTGCAGGGCATGCTGATCGGTCTCGTGCTCGCGTTCGCGCTGCTGCTGTGGCGGGTGGTGCGCGTGCTGATCGTCGCGGCTCCCGTACCCGGCTCGCGCCGGTGGGTGGTCGCTATCGACGGCACGTGCACCTTCCTGGCCTTGCCGAAGCTCACCGCGGAACTGGCGAAGGTCCCGGCCGACGCCGAGGTGACCGTCGAGATGGCCGTCGACTTCCTGGACCACGCTACGCACGAGTTCCTCACCGAATGGGCTCGCGAGCGCGAAACGCACGGTAGTGCAGTGGAATTCGTCGAACTCGGCGGCGAAAGGATGGCAACCGCCTTGGCCGGACCGCCCGAGCGCGGGCACTTCAGGCAGGTTGTCGACCAGGTCATCGGACCGTGGCGGCGCACGGGCGACCGGGAGGACCGCATCGCGGCGGGCATCGCCGCCTACCACCGCGGCCACGCCCACCTGCTGCGCCCGCACCTGGACAAGTTGCGTCATCGGCACGACGCCGACTCGTTCTTCCTCACCTGTGCGGACGCCAGAATCGTGCCGAACGTCATCACCAACAGCGGCCCTGGCGACCTGTTCACCGTGCGCAACGTGGGCAATCTGGTGCCTACGCGCGGTGGGGACGTCTCGGTGGAGGCGGCGCTGATCTACGCGTTGGAGCGGCTGGACGTGCGCGCGGTCGTGGTCTGCGGCCACTCCGGCTGCGGTGCCATGGAGGCGCTGCATCGCGAGGTGCGGGCCGGGGCGGGGCTCGGCGACTGGCTGGCGCACGCCCGGCCGAGCCTGGAGCGCTACCGGCTGGGGCATCCGGTCGCCGCCGCGGCGGCCGTCGCGGGATTCGGCCCGGTGGATCAGCTGGGCATGGTGAACGTCGCCGTGCAGCTGGAGACGCTGCACGCGCACCCGGTCGTGCGCCGGGGGATCGAGGAGCGGGGCGTGGCGGTGTCGGGATTGTTCTTCGACCTCGCCACGGCCCGGGTGATCGAGGTCATGGCCGACGGCATCGCGGAGTTCGGCGACGAGCGGCGCGGTATCGCGGCGGAACCCGTCTGACCAGGCATTGTGCGGTGGATCATGCTGATGGACGACGACCGGATAGTGGGGAATCGCACACAATCGGCGAACTTCTCAGGCTTTGCTAAGTCTTTACCAATAGACTTGCACTCGTTTACATCTCGACTCATCGCTGTGTCGGGACTGCTTCACCGCGAGATGCCGGTTCGCGGTCTTGTGCCCTGCTGGACATGTTGATCGTCAACCGACCTCGGCGAAACAGCCGAGTCGGCGAAGGAGAGTCATGGCTATCGATCACGATTTGGCCCCGCCACCGTCGAAGCCCGCACCGGCGGGTTCGAGCCGCAGTTCCGGACCGCTGTCCGATCGCTTCACCGAAATCCTGCGCCACGATGTGCCCGCATCGATCGTTGTTTTCCTTGTCGCGCTGCCGCTTTCGCTCGGCATCGCGATCGCCTCCGGAGCCCCCGTCGCCGCCGGGCTCATCGCCGCCGTGATCGGCGGTGTCGTCGCCGCAAGCCTCGGTGGTTCGGTCCTGCAGGTGAGCGGCCCCGCCGCGGGCCTCACCGTCGTGGTCGCCGAGACGATCAATCAATTCGGTTGGCGCACAACGTGTTTCATCGTCTTCGCCGCCGGTGTGCTGCAAATCCTGCTCGGCCTGAGCCGCGTGGCCAGGGCGGCGCTCGCCGTGGCGCCCGTGGTGGTGCACGCGATGCTCGCCGGTATCGGCATCACCATCGCGCTGCAGCAGATCCATGTGCTGCTCGGCGGTTCCTCGCACAGCTCGGCCTGGCGGAACATCGTCGAGCTGCCCGGGCAGTTGCTGTCCGCGCACGGGGGTGGCGCGTTGATCGGCGTGGTCGTGATCGCGATCATGCTCGGCTGGAAGTACCTGCCCGCCAGGGTCCGCGTCGTGCCGGGTCCGCTGGTCGCGGTGCTCGTGGGTACGGCGCTGTCGCTGGCGCTTCCGCTCGACGCGGTGCGCATCGTGCTGAACGGCTCGCTGTTCGACGCCATCGGCCTGCCCGCGCTGCCTCGCGGCGACTGGTCGGGTCTGGCGCTGGCAGTCGTCACCATCGCGTTGATCGCCAGCGTGGAGAGCCTGCTGTCCGCAGTGGCCGTGGACAAGATGCACTCGCGTAAGCGCACCGACTTCGACCGGGAACTGATCGGCCAGGGCTCGGCGAACGTGCTGTCCGGTCTGCTCGGCGGCCTGCCGGTCACCGGCGTGATCGTGCGTAGCGCCACCAACGTGCAGGCGGGCGCGCACAGCCGCGCCTCCGCGATCCTGCACGGGGTCTGGGTGCTGGTGTTCTCGGTGGCCCTGGTCTCCGTGGTGGAGCAGATCCCGAAGGCCGCGCTGGCCGGTCTGCTCATCGTGATCGGCATCCAACTGGTGAAGCTGGCCCACATCAAACTGGCGCGGCGCACCGGCGACCTGCTGGTCTACGCCGTGACGGTGCTCGGCGTGGTGTTCGCGAACCTGCTCGAGGGCGTGCTGATCGGTCTGGGCCTGGCCTTCGGCCTGCTGCTGTGGCGGGTGGTGCGCGTGGCGATCGAGGCCCGACAGGTACCCGGCACGCAGCGCTGGCTGGTCACCATCGACGGATCGGCCACCTTCCTCGCGCTGCCGAAGCTGTCGGCGCAATTCGCGAAGATTCCTCCGGGAGCCGACGTCACGGTGGAGATGACCGTCGACTTCCTCGATCACGCGGCGTTCGAGGCCATCGAGGAATTCGCCCGCCAGCAGGTGAACAACGGCGGCAACGTCGATTTCGTGGAGATCGGCGGCGCCAGGATGGCCCACGCCGCGGCGCAGCCGCCCGCGCGCAGCTTCGCCCGCTCGGTCTGGGACGACATCCTCGGCCCTTGGCGGCGCGACGAGCGGCACGAGAATCCGGTCGCGGCGGGTGTGGCGGCCTTCCACCGCAGCCACGCGCACGTCGTCCGGCCGCATCTGGACGAGTTGCGCGACACGCAGGACCCGGATTCGTTCTTCCTGACCTGCTCGGACTCGCGGATCGTGCCGAACATCATCACCAACAGCGGGCCGGGCGATCTGTTCACGGTGCGCAACGTGGGCAACCTGGCGCCCGCCGAGGGTGACGCGTCGGTGGAGGCCGCGCTGGTGTTCGCGCTCGAGCAGCTGAACGTCCGCTCGATCGTGGTCTGCGGGCATTCCTCGTGCGGTGCGATGAAGGCGTTGCACGCCGGGGCCCAGGTCCCCGGCGTGGACGCCTGGCTCGCCCATGCGCGCCCGAGCCTGGAGCGGTTCCACGCGGGCCACCCGGTGGCGAGTGCCGCGCGGGAGGCCGGTTTCGGCGAGGTCGATCAGCTGGCCATGGTGAACGTCGCGGTGCAGCTCGAGTTGCTGCACCGGCACCCAGCGGTGCGCAAGGCGGTCGCCGAGCGCGGCGTCAAGGTGTCGGGCCTGTTCTTCGACATCGCCAGTGCCCGGGTGGTCGAGGTGACCGAGAACGGGATCGCGCACATCGATGACGCGGGCCATCAGCCCGCTCCCCAACTCGTCTGATCGGACGGGGATGGGTGATCCCGCCCGGGCGGCCTGCTCGGGCGGGATCACCGTTGTCCGGGCGAGTGGGATCGCGATTCGCTGTGCCGGACCCTCGTACCCTGGGAAACGTGACGGCAGACCTCGAAACGAGCTCGGACGATCGGCCGACCCGCTGGCGCGCCTTCCGCGCCGGGCTCGAACGACGACCTACGCTGTACCTCGGCTATCGGATCGTGGTCGCGGTGGTCGGTGTAGCCGTGCTCGCGGCCGGTGTGCTCGCGATTCCCTATCCCGGTCCCGGCTGGGCGATCGTGTTCGCCGGGCTGGGCATCCTCGCCACCGAATTCGCTTGGGCGCACCGGGTCTTGACCTGGCTGCGGGACCGGTATCGGCAGTTGATGGACTGGTACTCCCGGCAAGGTCTGGCCGTGCAGGTGGCCGGTGCGGTCGGCACCGCCGCGCTGGTCGTGGCGACGCTGTGGGTATTGGGAACCTTCGGGCTTGTGGGTAGTTGGATCGGAGTCGAATGGGAATGGCTGCGCAGCCCCCTGTAACGGTGACCACCGTTCCGGGGCGCATGCTCACCCAACCGGAATGGCTGGCCGCGCGTATCGCGGAGATGGGCCATTCCTGGGGGACCACGTCGCTGCGTATCGCGGGCACGCTGTGGTGGTGCATGGCCGCGTCCGCGCTGGTGGAGCAGATCGCGCGGGCGTACGCGCACGACGCGGACGCCCCCGAGGCCGCGCTGGACCGGCTGGAATGCGAAGTGCGCCCCGACGGCGGCATCGAACGGGTGCGCATCCCGGTGGACGGCGCCCGGGCTTCCGGTAGCGCATCGGCGCTGCGCGAGACGCTGGCGACCGTCATCCCGCCGGTCGCCCGGGTGTCGAGCGCAGGCGTCCCCGCGTTGTGGGCGATCGTGGCCGACGCGATCGGCAATCGGGCACTGGATGCCGGGTCGCCGGACGCGGGCGCACGGCTGGCCGCCGAGGTCGGCGGCAAACTTCCGGTTCCGCGTTTCGTCGAGATCGGCGGACGCACCTTCGTGCGGCGCATCTCCTGCTGCCTGGTGTTCGAGGTCCCCGGCTGCGAGATGTGCACCAGCTGCCCGAAACGTTCTGCCGCCGAACGCATCGCACTGCTCGCGGACCTGGCAGCCGAGGGCTGACCATCCGGCGCGCGACAACTCGACGGGAACGCCAGGAACTCCGGCGTCACCCGGAGAGAGACCCGAACGCAAATCTCGCGCCACCCGACCGCTACGGCCCAAAACCCGGAGGGGCGGGCCGAAGCGGCGGGACAGTAGCATGGTCGCGCCGGACGAACTTGCGATCGGCCACCATCCAGCGGGACCCAGCCCGCGCACGAGAAACGCCAAGGAGAGCGCAGCCGTGACCACCTCAGCCGCCATCAGCCCAGTCGCCCTCGTCCGGGTGCCGGCCGGGACGACGGCGGGCGCCGCGGTGCGCGAGGCCGGACTGTCCACCAAGGGGCCGGAGACCGTCGTCGTCGTCCGGCTGGACGGCGAACTCAAGGATCTGTCCTGGACCCCGGACGAGGACGTCGACGTGGAGCCGGTCGCGGCGAACACCCCCGACGGCCGCAACGTCATCCGGCACTCCGCCGCGCATGTGCTCGCCCAAGCGGTGCAGCAGGAATTCCCCGAGGCCAAGCTGGGCATCGGTCCCTACATCAAGGACGGGTTCTACTACGACTTCCGGGTCGAGCGGCCGTTCACCCCGGAGGATCTGGCCAAGCTGGAATCCCGGATGAAGAAGATCGTCAAGGGCGCGCAGCGTTTCTCCCGCCGGGTGGTCGAGGTCGACGAGGCCAGGGTCGAGCTGGCCGGTGAGCCGTTCAAACTGGAGCTGATCAGCGACAAGTCCGGGATCGATGATCCAGAGGTCATGGAGGTCGGCGGCAAAGAGCTGACCATCTACGACAATCTGGATCCGCGCACCGGCGAGAAGATCTGGGGCGATCTGTGCCGCGGCCCGCACATCCCGACCACCAAGTTCATCCCGGCCTTCAAACTGACCCGCAGCTCGGCCGCCTACTGGCGCGGTGACCAGAGCCGGGAGGACCTGCAGCGCGTCTACGGCACCGCGTGGGAGTCCCAGGAGGCGCTCGACGAGCACCTGCACCTGCTCGCCGAGGCGGAGCGCCGCGATCACCGCAAGCTCGGCCTGGAACTGGACCTGTTCAGCTTCCCCGACGAGCTCGGTTCCGGTCTCCCGGTGTTCCACCCCAAGGGCGGCATCATCCGCAAGGAACTGGAGGAGTACTCGCGCCGCAGGCACGTCGCGGCGGGCTACGAGTTCGTCAACACCCCGCACATCACCAAGGGCCACCTGTTCGAGGTCTCCGGCCACCTGGACTGGTACCGCGACGGCATGTTCCCCGCGATGCACCTGGACGCCGAACTCAACGAGGACGGCACGGTCCGCAAGCCCGGCCAGGACTACTACGTCAAGCCGATGAACTGCCCGATGCACAACCTGATCTTCCGTGCCCGCGGCCGGTCGTATCGGGAGCTGCCGCTGCGGCTGTTCGAGTTCGGCTCGGTCTACCGCTACGAGAAGTCCGGCGTGGTGCACGGCCTGACCCGGGTGCGCGGCATGACTCAGGACGACGCGCACATCTACTGCACCAAAGAGCAGATGCACAGCGAACTGACCGACACGCTGCGGTTCGTGCTGGATCTGCTGAAGGACTACGGCCTCGACGACTTCTACCTCGAGCTGTCCACCAAGGACCCGAAGAAGTTCGTCGGTTCCGATGAGATCTGGGAGGAGGCCACCGAGACCTTGTCCAAGGTCGCCTCGGCCTCCGGTCTCGAGCTGGTACCCGATCCCGGCGGCGCCGCCTTCTACGGCCCGAAGATCTCCGTGCAGGCCAAGGACGCGCTGGGGCGCACCTGGCAGATGTCGACCATCCAGCTCGACTTCAACCTGCCCGAGCGCTTCGACCTGGAGTACACCGCGTCGGACGGCACCAAGCAGCGGCCGGTCATGATCCACCGCGCGCTGTTCGGGTCGATCGAGCGCTTCTTCGGTGTGCTCACCGAGCACTACGCGGGCGCGTTCCCGGCCTGGTTGTCTCCGGTGCAGGTCGTCGGCATCCCGGTCGCGGATACCTTTGCCCCGCACCTGGATCGGGTGATCGAACGGTTGCAGGACGAGGGCATCCGGGCACAGGTGGACCGCAGCGACGACCGGATGCAGAAGAAGATCTTCAACAACACCGCCCAGAAGGTGCCGTTCATGCTGCTCGCCGGTGAGCGCGACGTGAACGCGAACGCCGTTAGCTTCCGCTTCCGCGACGGTACCCAGGTCAACGGCGTGCCGGTCGACGACGCGGTGGCCACCATCGTCGCGTGGATCGCTCACCGGGAGAACGCGTCGCCGACGGCCGAGGGTTTCGAAATCCGATCAGCGAACAAGGGTGGGGCATGACCGAGCGGACGGTGCCGGAGGGGCTCGCGGATCTGGACGGGACCGCGACCTCGGCCGAGCCGGGCAGCATCGTGGACACCGGCGCCGGCGAACCGGATCGGCTGCAGCGCCTGTGGACGCCGTATCGCATGTCCTACATCGCGGAGGCGGCCACCGGTCCCAAGGATTCGACCGGCCACCCCTTCACCGACATCCCGAAGATGTCCGACGAGGACGGATTGGTCGTCGCCAGGGGCGAGTTGGTGTACGCCGTGCTCAACCTGTACCCGTACAACCCGGGACACATGATGGTGGTGCCGTACCGCAAGGTGGCGAACCTGGAGGATCTCACCGAGGCGGAGAGCGCCGAGTTGATGGCCTTCACCCAGCAGGCGATCCGGGTGATGAAGAAGGTGTCCCGGCCGCACGGCTTCAACGTGGGGCTGAATCTCGGCGGGGTGGCCGGTGGGTCGCTGGCCGACCACCTGCACCAGCACATCGTCCCGCGCTGGGGTGGCGACGCGAACTTCATCACGGTCATCGGCGGGGCGAAGGTGATGCCGCAACTGCTGCGGGAGACCAGGGCGCTGCTGTCGGCGGCCTGGAAGGAGGCGTAGATGAGCGACCGGGCGGGTCGGCCGTGCTGAGTTTCTTCGGCCGCGAGACGTTCGCCAAGGCGACTGCTCCACTGGGCCGCGCGCTGGTCGGCACCGGACTGACGCCGGACGCGATGACGCTGATCGGCACCACCGCCTCCATCGTCGCCGCGGTCACGCTCTTCCCGACCGGACACCTGTTCTGGGGAACCATGGTGATCTGGTTGTTCGTCATGTTCGACATGCTCGACGGGGCGATGGCGCGGGCACGCGGTGGCGGCACGAAGTACGGCGCGGTGCTGGACGCCACCTGTGACCGGCTGGCCGACGGGGCGATCTTCGGCGGGCTGGCCTGGTGGGCGGTCTTCCACGAGCAGCACAAGCCCTTGTTCGCCGCGACGCTGGTCGTCTTGGTGACCTCGCAGGTGATCTCCTATGCGAAGGCGCGCGCCGAGGCCAGTGGGCTGTCCGCGGACGGCGGCCTCATCGAGCGGCCGGACCGGCTGATCATCGTGCTGGTCGGCGCCGGATTCACCGGCATCGGTGGCTACTGGGGGATCGAATGGCTGACGTACGCCGTGCACGTGGCCATGTGGGTCCTCGCCGTGCTCAGCATCGTCACCGTGGTTCAGCGGGTGCTGGCCGTACGCAACTCGCCGGGAGCGCGCACCGTGATCCCGACCGGGCAGTCGCAGCGCCCTGGTGCGGGCACCGCCGACACCTCGGGGCTTCCGACGTGACCTCACCCGATGCCGGGCGCGAACCGATCGACGGTGGCGTCCGGGTATCCGTCACGATGAATTGCGGACCTGCGGCTCGGGGGCTCGGATGACGATCGGGGAACAGCTCGGCGCCGCCGGATACGCGGCGGGCTGGCGACTGGTGCGTGCGCTGCCGGAGACGACGGCACGACGACTGTTCGAGTGGGGCGCCGACCGGGTCGCCCGTCGCGCCAATCGGGAATTCCACGCGGGCGGCGCGCCGAACCAGTTGCGGCGCAATCTGGCGCGCGTGCTCGGTGTGCTTCCCGCCGACGTGCCGGACGAACTGATCGTCGCCAGCATGCGGTCCTACGCGCGGTACTGGCGGGAGGCGTTCCGGCTGCCCACGATGGACCATGCCGCGATCGACTATGACGTCGGCGGGTTGGAGCATCTGGATGCCGCAATCGCGAAGGGCCGAGGCGTGCTCTTGGTGCTGCCGCATTCCGGCAACTGGGACATTGCGGGCGTCTGGCTGGTGCAGCACTACGGCGGCCCCACCACCGTGGCCGAGCGGCTGAAGCCGGAGTCGCTGTTCGAGCGATTCGTCGCTTATCGGGAGAGCCTCGGCTTCGAGGTGATCCCGCTGACCGGCGGTGAGCAGCCGCCGTTCGGTCTGCTGGCGGCCCGACTGCGACAGAACAAGATCGTGTGCCTGCTGGGCGAACGCGACCTCACGGGCAAGGGCGTGCCCGTGCAGTTCTTCGGCGAGCGCACCTGGATGCCGGCGGGTGCGGCGAAACTGGCGATCGAGACCGGCGCGGCATTGCTGCCGGTGCACGCCTGGTTCGAGGTCGACGCCGATGGCCGAGAGGACTGGGGCCTGAAAGTCGAAGCGCCGCTGAATGTTTCCGATGGCGTGGCGGCGGCCACCCAGGCGTTGGCGGAAACTTTCGCGGCGAATATCGCCGAGCACCCCGCGGATTGGCACATGCTGCAACCATTGTGGGAGAGCGATCTCTCGCCGCAGCGGCGTGCCAGGATCGCCACCGCGCAGGCGAGCATCAAAGCCGAACAGGGGGACGTATCGCCATGAAGATCGGCATGGTCTGCCCCTATTCGTTCGACGTCCCCGGCGGGGTGCAGGCGCATGTGGTCGAACTGGCGCGAGTGTTCATCGAACGCGGGCACAAGGTGAGCGTCCTGGCGCCCGCGTCCGAGGGCACCCCGCTGCCGGAGTTCGTGGTGTCGGCGGGGCGCGCCGTGGCCATCCCGTACAACGGGTCGGTGGCGCGGCTGTCGTTCGGGCCCATGGCCTACACCAGGATCCGCCGGTGGATCGAGGGCAACGACTTCGACGTGCTGCACATCCACGAGCCGAACGCGCCGAGCCTGTCCATGCTCGCGCTGAAGATCGCCGAGGGCCCGATCGTGGCGACCTTCCACACCTCTACGACGAAATCGCTGGTGCTGAGCACTTTTCAGGGTGTGCTGCGGCCGTATCACGAGAAGATCTCCGGTCGTATCGCGGTGTCCGAGCTCGCGCGCCGCTGGCAGGTCGAGGCGCTCGGCTCGGACGCGGTGGAGATCCCCAACGGCGTCGACGTCCCTGCGTTCGCGCGCGCGCCGATGTTGCCTGGTTATCCGCGCCCCGGCGGGACGGTGCTGTTCCTGGGGCGCTACGACGAGCCGCGCAAGGGCATGGAGGTCCTGCTCGGCGCGCTGCCCGAGCTGGTGCGCGAACATCCCGACGTCGAGATCCTGATCGTCGGCCGCGGCGACGAGGACCGGTTGCGCCGGGAAGCGGGCGACCTGTCCGGCCACTTGCGTTTCCTCGGCCAGGTGTCCGACGAGGAAAAGGCTTCCGCGATGCGGAGCGCGGACGTGTACGTGGCGCCCAACCTGGGCGGCGAGAGCTTCGGCATCATCCTGATCGAGGCGATGGCGGCGGGCACCGCGGTCGTGGCCAGTGAATTGGACGCCTTCCGCCGGGTACTGCGGGACGGTTCGGCGGGCATGCTGGTCCCGGTCGGCGACTCGGCGGCGCTGGCCACCGCGCTGCATGCCGTACTCACCGATGAGGTGCGCAGGGAGGGGCTCGTGCACACCGCGACCCAGGTCGTCGGCGAGTACGACTGGCCGGTGGTGGCCGAACAGATCCTGCGCGTCTACGAGACGGTGACCGTGGGCGACACGAGAGTGCGGGCCGCCGGATGATCACCTTCTCCGCGACGACCGTTCTCGTCCTCGCGCTGATCGCGGCGGTCGTCGTCGCGATCGGTCTGTGGGCGTACTCCACCGCCAACCGGCTCGACCGGCTGCACGTCCGCTCGGATCAGTCCTGGCAGGCGCTCGACGCGGCGCTGGCCCGCCGGGCGGTGGTGGCCAGGTCGGTCGCCATGGCGATCGCGGGTCCGGTGTCCGATCCGGCTCTGTCGGAGCAGGCCGGAGAACTGGCAGCGCTGGCGGACCGGGCCGAGCGCGCCGGTCGCGCCGAGCGCGAGACCGTGGAGAACCGCTTGTCCACCGCGCTGTCGGCGGTCGACATCGGCACGCTGCGCCCGCAACTCGTCGCCGAACTGGCCGACGCCGAGGCCAGGGTGCTGATCGCACGCCGCTTCCACAACGACGCCGTACGCGACACGCTGGCGCTGCGCACGCGCCGCCCGGTCCGCGTCCTGCACCTGGGGGGTACCGCGCCGCTGCCGTCCTACTTCGAGATCACCGAGCGCGCTACCCCGGCCGCGTCCACCGGCCTCGCGGTGGACACCATCCGCACCACCGCGCGGGTGGTGCTGTTCGACGAGAACGACCGGACTCTGCTGATGCGCGGCAACGATCCGAAGACGCCGCAGGTGTCGTTCTGGTTCACCGTCGGCGGCGGCGTGGAGCCGGGGGAGAGCCTGCGCGCGGCGGCGGTACGGGAACTGTACGAGGAGACCGGATATCGCGGGGATCCGGCCGCCCTGCGCGGTCCGATCTGGCGGCGGGTCGCGGTATTCCCCTTCAACGGGGAGCTGATCCGGAGCGAGGAGTTGTTCTTCGCCCTGCGGGTGCGTGGTTTCGACCCGCAACCGGCGAACCTGACCGCGATCGAACGCCGCTCCATCACCGGGCACCGATGGTGCACCGCCGCCGACATCGTCACGCTGGACCGCTCCGGCGAAACCGTCTACCCGTATCACCTGGACGAACTGCTGGCCGAAGCAGCTCAGGCCGCGTCGGGCACCGGCGATCCGGAGGTCCGCTCCATCCGCTGACCGGCCACGGAACACGTGTGATGTGTTTCACGATCGTGATAGCGTCGCGATGATCCAGGGCGCCGGAGGGTACTGCTGTCGGGGACGCATGTGCTTTCGGTGTCGTGGTCCCGCTGACGGCGGGGCTGTTCCTGTTCGGTTGTGGAGGTAGTTGGTTCATGTCGTACCTGCTGTTCGATTTCCTGTTGCCGCTGATCGGTCCCGCGGCCGCGGAGTACTGGGCGCAGTTGCTGGTGGTCGGCCCGCTGTGATCGGGCGCCCGGCGCGAACCGGGCAGGCCAGTGCGGCGCCGGGACGGCACTGCGGCCGAGCCTTCCCGGCGTAAGGCGCCATTACCGAGATCACACCAGGCCAGTGCACTCCAACTGGCTATCAAGTGGCCTTTTGCGCCCACCTAGAATCGTGGCGTTCGTATGCGAGTGATCGATTTGGCGCACATGCCTGGAGGAGTTTGCCGTGACCACCCCCGAGACCACCCAGACCGTCGGTACCGCCCGCGTGAAGCGCGGCATGGCCGAGATGCTCAAGGGTGGGGTGATCATGGATGTCGTCACGCCGGAGCAGGCCAAGATCGCCGAGGACGCCGGTGCGGTCGCGGTGATGGCGCTGGAACGCGTCCCCGCCGACATCCGTGCCCAGGGCGGGGTCTCCCGGATGAGCGACCCGGACATGATCGACGGCATCATCAACGCGGTCTCCATCCCGGTCATGGCGAAGGCACGCATCGGCCACTTCGTCGAGGCGCAGATCCTGCAGAGCCTCGGTGTCGACTACATCGATGAGTCCGAGGTGCTCACCCCCGCGGATTACGCCAACCACATCGACAAGTGGAACTTCACCGTGCCGTTCGTCTGCGGCGCCACCAACCTCGGCGAGGCGTTGCGCCGAATCACCGAGGGCGCGGCGATGATTCGCTCCAAGGGCGAGGCCGGTACCGGTGACGTGTCCAACGCGACCACGCACATGCGCAAGATCCGCCAGGAGATCCGTCGCCTGTCGTCGCTGCCCGAGGACGAGTTGTTCGTCGCGGCCAAGGAGTTGCAGGCGCCCTACGAGCTGGTCCGTGAGATCGCCGAGACGGGCAAGCTGCCTGTCGTGCTGTTCACCGCGGGCGGCATCGCCACTCCCGCCGACGCCGCGATGATGATGCAGCTCGGGGCCGAGGGCGTGTTCGTGGGGTCGGGCATCTTCAAGTCCGGCAACCCGGCGCAGCGTGCTGCCGCCATCGTCAAGGCCACCACGTTCTACGACGACCCGGACGTGCTGGCGAAGGTGTCGCGCGGGCTCGGCGAGGCCATGGTCGGCATCAACGTCGAAGAGATCGCCCAGCCGCACCGCCTGGCCGAGCGCGGCTGGTGAGCTCGGGCCGGTAGCGTCGGCCGCGTGGAGTTGCGGCAGCTGCGGTACTTCGTGGTTCTGGCGGAGGAATTGCACTTCCGCCGGGCCGCGGAGCGATTGTTCATCTCGACGCCGACGCTCAGCCAGCAGATCAAGGTGCTGGAGCGGGAGCTGGGCGGCCCCTTGCTGGTCCGGGAGCCGCGGGTGGAGCTGACGGCCGCGGGCGCGGTGCTGCTGCGCTCCGGTAGGAACGTGCTGCGCGCGATGGACGAGGCGATGCGCGAGACCAGGCGCGCTGCCGCCGCTGGTGCCCCGGTGCTGCGTCTCGGGCTGTTGAACGGCGTCCCGCCCTGGCTGCCCGCCCACATCGGCGGCCTGCTCACCGCCGTGCTGCCCGATGCCCGGATGGTGCTCACCGGTGGGACCACCGCCGATCAGGTGCGTTTTCTCGATGACGACGAAGTCGATCTCGCGTTGGTCCGCGCCCCGGTGGAGCTGCCCGAACGCTTCGCGCAACGTCCGGTTGCCCGCGAGGAGCTGGGCGTCGTGATGTCCGAGCGGCATCCGCTCGCCGGGGCGGCGGCGCCGCTGGACCCGGCTGAGCTGGATGGGCACGAGTTGATCTTGTTCTCCCGCGAATCCGCCGCGGGCCTGCATGATTCGCTGTTGCGTATGCTCGCCGACCACGGCGCGGCGGTACGGCTGAGCGACAGCGCGATGGGCCATGCGCAGATGCTGGCCGTGCTGCCGTCACGTCCCGACGCGATCGGGCTCAGCTCGTCGCGCGTAAACGGACTGTCCGGTCTGGTTTGGCGGCCGTTACGTGGCGCGCCCCTGCGGGTGACCTATGCGATCGCCTGGCGCGCGGCGGTGCGCGATCCGGCCGTCGCGGCGCTGCTCGCGGCACTGGCGTCCGAACTGTCGCCGGAATGAGCCCGCCGGTACCGCTTCCGATGCTAGGTTCACTTCTTACGGCGGCCAGAAGGTCGTCTCATGGTTCTCACAATCACGCTCAGTAGCTTCGCCATTCGATGGCCGTCCCGGCCATATCGCGCCCTATCACCGTCGGATCGATCCGAGCGCAAAGGACGAACAGTTGAAGCTTCTCAAGACCGGACGCATCGCAGCAGCGGGCCTGGCCCTTGTGGCCGCCCTCGGCCTGGCCGCCTGCGGCAGCGACGACAAGAGCGATTCGCACAACTCCACCCACACCACCACCGCCGCCGCTTCGGCGACCGCGAAGGTACCTGCCCCGCCCACCAAAGAAGAACTCAACGCCAACCTGCAGCGTGCGCTCGACCCCGCGGTGCCGAACGAGGAGAAGCTCGACCTCGTGCAGGGCATCGAGGCCGATCCGAGCCTGCCCAACCGCTTGGCCCAGGCGTTTCAGCAGGCCAACGCCACGGCAGTGGTCACGGGCGTCACCGCCTTCGGTGACACGGTCACCGCCCAGGCCACGTTCACCGTCAACGGGCAGGCGAACCAGGTCGACGTTCCGTTCGTCCTCGAAGACGGCAAGTGGAAGGTCCAGAAGGCCTGGGCCTGCCAGGCGCTGGCCAACCTGAACCAGCAGTCCCCGGCCTGCACCGCGTGATGACGGGAGCCGGCCCGGCGCGCGGGCGGTGACGTTCGTTTCGTCGTGACCGGCGTCGGCTCCACCCACCGCGGTCCGTGCACCGAATCGGTCCACGGCCTGCGGTGTTAGCCCGTGCCTAAGGCGTATTCGGCAGTGCGACATGGACACTCGACCGCGGCGATGGTCGGGTGGAGTCATGACAGCAAGCAGCACAACACCCGAACGCGTCGTCATCGTGGGCGGCAGCTCCGGAATGGGACTCGCGCTGGCGGCATCGCTGATCGATACGGGCGCGCAGGTCACCATCGCGGGCCGTTCCGCCGAACGGCTCGCCGCGGCGGAGCGCACCTTGTCCGCGGGGCCGGGCACGGTGCGCTCGGTCGTCGCGGACATCACCCGCGAAGCCGACCTCGAGCGTTTGTTCGCCGAATCGGAGCCGGTCGATCATGTCGTCACCACCGCCGCCGATGTCACCGGCGCCTATCAGCAGCTGGATCGGTTCGACGCCGACCTGGCTCGGAACCTCGTTTCCGCCAAACTGATCGGCCCCATGCTGCTCGCCAAGCACGCCCGGGTCGTACCGGGCGGCTCGGTGACGTTCACTTCCGGCGTCGCGGCGTATCGGCCCGCGCCGGGCGGCGCCATGGTGGCGGCGGTCAACGGCGCGCTCGCCTCGCTGGCCTACGCGCTGGCCCTGGAGCTCGGCCCGGTCCGCGTCAACGTGGTCTCGCCGGGGTGGGTCGACACACCGATCTGGGACACCATCGCCGGGCCCGCGAAAACCGAACGTCACCAGCAGCTCGCCGCACGCCTGCCCGTCGGGCGCATCGGCCGCCCTTCCGATATCGCGCAGGCGATGCTGGGCGTGATGCGCAATCCCTTCATCACCGGCACGGTCCTGCACGTGGACGGCGGGCATCGGCTGGTCTGACCGCTGGGCGGCGGGAAACCCATATGGCTACGCGGTTATGCGCATCTGATCATGGGATTGTGCCTCACCACAGAAGCCGAGCTCGAGCGGTAATCGACAAGGACCCGGGAACCTAGTCGGCCCGGTCCTGGTCGAATCGAAGCGCCGGACGATCAGGGTGGTCCCAGCGCACGAAGAAGGTCGGCGTGTAGGGGTTATCGGCATCGTGCCGCAGCAAGGCCGGGATGGTCCATTGCGCGTCGGGCGGGGTGCGGCGGCGGAGCGCGGCCTCGGACAGCTCCAGTCGGAGGATCAGGTCGGCGTCGAGGTGGCGGCCCGCGAGCATCGGGCCCGCGACGACAATGGTGGTCGCGGGCGGCGCCGTGCGGATCGCGGCGCGCGCGGAGCGGTCGGCGGCTTCATCCCACAACGCGGGCAGCCACCGGCCGTGCTCGCGCAGCGCCTCCACGACTTCGCGGCGCAGCGCGGCGTAGTCGAACCACGCGGTGCGATAGGACATCTCGTCGGTGCGGCCGAACTCCATGCGCAGCGAGGCGGGACGCACGTAGTCATGCAAGGAGACCACGTGGGCCGACCGGCCCGCGTCGCGCAGCGCCTCCACGATCCGGTCGGCGAGCGCCACCGGCTGTGCGGCGTCCGCGCCGTCGACGGCGATCACCGTGTGTGCGGTCGCGGTCAGCAGGGGCTGGATCACCTGCGTGACGAGGGCGTCGGGCGTGATGGGCAGGAAGCGCGGCACCCATCCATCTCAGCAAAGTGCGACGGCCGGTGCGGCGTGGGCGTAGCCAGGCGTTCACCGGCGGCCGAACGGCGACGCCGTGAGCGGCCGGGATAATCTCTGCGCATGGCGACAATCGAAGAGGCGCTGGAAATAGAGCGGCTGGAGCGGGACATCTTCCGTGGCGCGTCCACCAAGACCCAGCTCGCGCGCACGTTCGGCGGCCAGGTTGCCGGCCAGGCGCTCGTGTCCGCGGTCCGGACGGTGGAACCGCGATTTCAGGTGCACTCCCTGCACGGCTATTTCCTCCGTCCGGGTAATCCGCAGGAGCCGACGGTCTACCAGGTCGAGCGCATCCGGGACGGGCGGTCGTTCTGCACCCGCCGGGTGACCGGCATCCAGGACGGCGCCGCGATATTCACCATGTCGGCCTCGTTCCACGTCGGCGACGAGGGGCCCGAGCATCAAGATGTCATGCCCGATGTCCCGATGCCGGAGGATCTGCCCGACGCCAGCACCACGATGACGCCAGAACGGCTATGGGCGATGCGGGAGTGGGAACACTGGGACATACGCATGGTCCCGCACGAGAACGTGTCCCGCCGCGATGGTGTGGTCTCCCAGCAGCAGGTGTGGTTCCGCTACCGGCACCTGCTGCCCGACGATCCGCTGGTGCACGTGTGCACCCTCGCCTACATGAGCGATATGACGCTGCTGGGTTCCTCGAAGGTCATCCATCCCGACGAGCCGACCCAGAATGCCTCGCTCGACCACGCGATGTGGTTCCTGCGCCCGTTCCGCGCCGACGAATGGCTGCTCTACGACCAGGCCTCGCCGTCAGCGGCTTTCGGCCGGGGGCTGACCGGCGGCAAGATCTTCACCCGAGAAGGCACGCTGGTCGCGGCCGTGGTGCAGGAAGGCCTCATCCGCAGGCTGCGGGAGGACTGACCCGGCGGGCCATCGCGACGCGGATGCGGCCGACCGTGAGCGGGCCCACATCGGTACGGCTCGTAAGCTTTCCGGCGTGAACGCTTCCTCGGTCACCGCACCCGCCGCCGACACCGGACAGGCGCGGTCCCGTCCCATGATCGGCGTGCTCGCGCTGCAAGGCGACGTCCGGGAGCACGTCGCCGCGCTCGCGCACTGCGGCGCCGAGCCGGTGCTGGTCCGGCGCGAGGCGGAGCTCGCGGCCGTGGACGCGCTCGTGCTGCCCGGTGGCGAGTCGACCGCGATCAGCAAGCTGCTGCAGGCCTTCGACCTGCTGGAGCCGCTGCGCGCGCGGCTGCGCGACGGTATGCCCGCGTTCGGTTCCTGTGCGGGCATGATCCTGCTCGCCTCGGAGGTGCTCGACACCCGCCCGGACGCCCAGCATCTGTCCGGCATCGATATGACGGTGCGGCGCAACGCGTTCGGCCGTCAGGTCGACTCGTTCGAGACCGACCTGCAGTTCTCCGGCCTGACCGACGGTCCGGTGCGAGCGGTGTTCATCCGCGCACCGTGGGTCGAGCGGGCGGGTGCGGGCGTCGAGGTGCTGGCCACGGTGCCGGATGGCCCCGCCGCGGGCCGGATCGTCGCGGTGCGGCAGGGCAACGTCCTGGCGACGTCGTTCCATCCCGAGGTCACCGGCGATCTGCGGGTGCACCGCATGTTCGTGGAGATCGTCCGTTCGGCCGCCGCGTAGTCGGGGCCGCTCTGTACGGCCGTGGTGGAGGCCCGAGTAGGCTGGAGAAGTTGTCCGCCCGGCGGTGCCGGTACCGTACACACCACCAGACGTGCCACCGACCTGAAGGAAGTAGGGAATGAGCGGCCACTCCAAATGGGCCACCACCAAGCACAAGAAGGCTGCGATCGACGCGAAGCGCGGCAAGCTGTTCGCGAAGTTGATCAAGAACATCGAGGTGGCGGCCCGGACCGGTGGCGGTGACCCGGAAGGCAACCCGACGCTGTACGACGCCATCCAGAAGGCGAAGAAGTCGTCGGTCCCCAACGACAACATCGAGCGCGCCCGCAAGCGCGGCGGCGGCGAGGAAGCCGGCGGCGCCGACTGGCAGACGATCATGTACGAGGGCTACGGTCCCAACGGCGTCGCCGTGCTGATCGAGTGCCTCACCGACAATCGCAACCGGGCCGCGGGCGAGGTGCGGGTCGCGATGACGCGCAACGGCGGCAACATGGCCGACCCTGGCTCGGTGGCCTACCTGTTCCATCGCAAGGGCATCGTCACCCTGGAGAAGAACGGGCTGTCCGAGGACGACGTGTTGCTGGCCGTGCTCGACGCGGGCGCCGAGGAGGTCAACGATCTCGGCGAGTCTTTCGAGATCGTCAGCGAGCCGGGCGATCTGATCGCGGTCCGCTCCGCGCTGCAGGGCGCCGGTATCGACTACGACTCCGCCGAATCCGGCTTCCAGCCGTCGGTGTCGGTCGCGGTGGACGTCGACGGCGCCCGCAAGGTGATCAAACTCGTGGATGCCCTCGAGGACAGCGACGACGTGCAGAACGTCTACACCAACGTCGACATCCCGGACGACGTGCTCGCCGAGCTCGAGGACTAGTCGATCGACCGCGCGCCGTACTCCCGCATGGCGGGATGCTGAGCGCGAAATCGGGGCGGCCGGTCTGTGTACGGGCCGCCCCGAGTGGGTTCATTCCTGGTTCCCAGCGCACCGCTCGGCGGCCGCGCCCCCACCTTCCGGTCGGCGCTGCGGCCGCCGGGGAGGTGGGGCCGGACTCACTCCGCGATCTCGGTGCGGTCGCACCACTCGTACACGCGCAGCCGCCCTTCAGGCGTGTCCTGCTCCCGCTGACTGACCTTGAAGTGCTCGTATCCGCCGCGGAACGGCACCTTCAATTCCACGCCGGGTGGGGTAATCGGGACGATGCGCGAGGGCAGATCGTGCGGCCCGCCTTCGAGGACTGCTTTTGCGCCTTTGCTCATCCTGGGATGGTAGAAGCGCGAAGGTCCTGATCGTGGCATATTTCATGGCACGGTGAGTACCAATTTGCCGACGGTTCGCCCGGTCTCGCCGAGCGCGTGCGCCTCGGCTGCCGCGGACAGCGGGAACGACCGGGCGACCGCCGGGCGCAACGCGCCGGATTCGACGAGTCCGGCGAGAGCGAGCATGCCCGCGTGATCGTGCTCCACCAGCATCCGGATCGCGCGCACGCCCAGCGCCTCCGCCTCGACTGCCAAGTCGACCGCGCCGAAGGCCCGCAACGTCACCAGCAGTCCGCCTGGACGCAGGGTGCGCAGGGACCGGATGCTGTTGTCGTCGTCGATCGAGTCCAGCACCACGTCGACGTCGCGGACCGCCTCGGCGACGTCGGTGTCGCGATAGTCGATCACCTCGTCGGCGCCGATATCGCGCAGGAACGCGTGGTTCGGCGCGCTGGCGGTGCCGATGACGTACGCCCCGCGCGCTTTGGCGATTTGAACCGCGAAGTGGCCGACGCCGCCCGCTGCCGCATGGATCAGTACGCGTTGCCCGGGGCTGAGCCCGGCGGTGTCGACCAGCGCCTGCCAGGCGGTGAGCGCGGCGAGCGGGATCGCCGCCGCCTGTGTGTGGTCGAGCGCGGCCGGTTTGGGGGCGAAGGCGCGGGCGGGGCCGACGACGTATTCGGCGCAGGAACCGTGGCCGTACGGGTAAGGGAGCATGCCGAACACCTCGTCGCCGGGGCGGAACAGGGTGACGCCGATGCCGGTGGCCGCGACCTGGCCGGAGACGTCCCAGCCGAGGACGAACGGCGGCTCGGGAAGGAACAGTCCCGCGGTGGCGCGGTGGCGCCAGTCGGTCGGGTTGAGCCCGGCCGCGCGGACCCGGACCAGGATCTGGCCGGGGCCGGCCACCGGCTGCGGCAGTTTCACTTCGGTGAGCACCTCGGGTCCGCCGAGGGTCTGCTGGCTGATCGCGCGCATGGTCGCAGTGCTGTCGATTTCGGTCACGGCTGTCAGCCTGCCGGTATCCGACGGCAAAGAAAATGGCACGATTGCCATTCTTCGATATGATCATGCCATGGATTCGACGGCGCCTCATCGAGTGGTGGTGTTGGCGCTGGCGGGGGTCTACCCCTTCGAACTCGGTATCCCGAATCGGGTGTTCGGCAGTGCGGCAGGTAGATACGAGGTGATCACCTGCTCGGTCGACGGTCGTCCGGTGCGCAGCGCCGCCGATTTCGACATCGCGGTGGCCCACGACAGCCGCGCCTTGCGGAACGCAGACACCGTGGTCCTGCCCGCCTGCGACATCACGACGGCTCTCACCGGCACGCTGCCGCAGCCGGTGCTCGACGCGTTCGCGCTGATTCCGGCGGGGGCCAGGATCGTCGCGATCTGCACCGGTGCCTTCATCGCCGCGGCCGCAGGGCTGCTTGATGATCGACCGGCCACGACGCACTGGAATCAGGCCGGTCTGTTCCGGCGCACCTTCCCGCGGGTCCGCCTCGACCCGGACGTGCTCTATGTCGATGACGGGGACGTCCTCACGTCGGCGGGCGCCGCGGCAGGGCTGGACGTCTGCCTGCATCTGGTGCGGCGCGATCACGGCAGCGCCGTCGCGAACGCGGTCGCGCGCCGCTGCGTCGTCCCCCCGTGGCGCGACGGCGGCCAAGCGCAATACATCGAGCAACCCGTGCCGCCCGAGACGTCAGCCGGGACCGCCGCGGCCCGGCAATGGGCCCTGGAGAACCTGCGCCATCCGCTGACCGTCGATGAACTGGCAGCCCGCGCCCGGATGAGCAAACGAACCTTCGCCCGGCGCTTCCGCGACGAGGTCGGCATGAGCCCGGGACGGTGGCTGATCCAGCAGCGGGTCTTCCGCGCCAGGCATCTGCTGGAAACCACCGACCTGACCGTCGATCGCGTCGCGGGCGAGGTCGGCTTCGCCACCGGGACTTCGTTGCGTCAACATCTGGCCGACGCGATCGGCGTGTCACCGCAGGCCTATCGGCGTACGTTCCGTGCACGAGCAGGCGCCGCGGCGAACTGAACGCCGGTGCGCCGCCGGTTCAGTCGGCGGCCGTGACGGGCAGACCCACGCGGCCCGCGATCCACGGCAGCGACGAGGTGAACGCTGCCGAAGCGAACTGCCAGGTGTGGCCGCCCTGGGTGGTGTAGACGGTGCAATCGATGCCGACCGCGCGTCCCGCGGCGCAGAGTTTGTCGGCGGCTCCGACCTCACCGGAATCGGGTATCCCGTCACGGCCGCCGAGGCCCGCGCGGTCGTCGTCTGGAATAGGCGCGCGCCTCGTCCCCCCGCCGGAGCGTTGTGCGGGGACGAGGTCGTCGAACAGGCCGGCGACGCCGCTGTAGCGACCGTGCGCGGCCATGACGGTCAGCGGGTCGAACGCGGCCCATGCGGCGGAGTCACCGCCGAAGAGCCGGGCGATGGTCTGCTCCTTGGTGCCGGACGACGGCCCGAGGTCACCGGCGATGTCGACGAAGGTGTGGACCAGATCGGGGTGCATGACCGCGAGGTCCACCGCGCAGGTGCCGCCCATGGACCAGCCGACCACCGCCCAATTCGCGGGATCGGCCGAGGCGCCGAACCGCGATTCGACATAGGCGGGCACGTCCTCGGTCAGATGGTCGGCGGCGTCGCCGCGAGGGCCGTCGACGCATTCGGTGTCGTTGTTGAACCTGCCGCTGGAGTCGACGAAGACGAGGATCGGCGCGCGGCCGCCGTTGGCCTTGGTGAAGCTGTCCAGGGCCGGCATGATCTGGCCACTGCGGATCCAGTCCGCTGGCGTGTTGAACTCGCCGCCGATCATCATCACCACCGGCAGAGCGGGCGGGGTCGGCCCGGCGAACCACGCGGGTGGCAGGTAGACGTATTCGGTGCGGTGCGGGAATCCGCTGCCCGCGTCGGGAATGCGCACCGGCACCAGTTTGCCGTAGGTAACGGCGGTGTTCCGCAGGCCGGGCAACGCCGAGAGGTCGGTTTCGTGCGGGAGCGGACCCGCGGTGACCGCGCCCCAGGCGGCCTGCACGGTGGGGTAGTAGCCGACCCACTGGTTCAGCACGATTCCGGTGCTCACCAGGGTCAGCGGGATGGCGAGGACCGCGATCCCGCGCCGCCACCAGCGTGCGCCCGGCCAGCCGACGACCGCGACGGCGATGGCGACGGCGGTCGCGCCGACCCACGCCCACAATCGGATGGGCGCCGGATCGGAGGCCAATCCCTCGTCGGCCACGTACCACGCGGCGCCCAGCGCTCCCGCGACGCCGAGCGCCACGCAAACCGGCAGCTGGATCAGCCACCACCGTCTGCCGCGCCGAGCGACGGCGAGCAGCACGACCACCGCGGCGAGGAGCGCGACGGTCACCGGCAGCCAGCCGTGCAGCAGTGAGATCCCGTGGTGGAAGGTGTGCTGCTGGTTCGAGGCCGGACTCGCCGGGGGAACCTGCGGTGGCGCCGGAGACGTGGGCGCGGCGAGTATCGGCACGTCCAGCATTGTGCAGGCGGTTGCTCGAGAGACGCTGTGAATCGGCTCAGGTGCTCCTGTGCGACCGGCCCGAAATGTTGTCGTGCCGTCCAGGGTGCGCGAGGAGAATGCGAGCATGGTCGAACTGGTGCTGGTGCGCGGCGACATCACCGAACAGGAGGTCGACGCGGTGGTCAACGCGGCGAATTCGTCGCTGCTCGGCGGCGGGGGAGTGGACGGAGCGATCCACCGGCGCGGCGGCCCGGAAATCCTGGCGGAATGCCGCCGATTGCGGGCGTCCCACTACGGCGCGGGACTTGCCACCGGAGCGGCGGTGGCCACCACGGCGGGTCGGCTTCCCGCGCGGTGGGTCATCCACACCGTCGGGCCGGTGTGGTCGGACGTCGAGGACCGCTCCGCTCTGCTGGCCTCCTGTTATCGCGAATCCCTGCGTGTGGCGGACGAATTGGGGGCGCGCACGGTCGCCTTCCCGGCGATCTCGACCGGGATCTTCGGCTGGCCGATGGACGACGGGGCGCGAATCGCTGTCGACACGGTTCGTACGACCGAGACGGCGGTATCGGAGGCGCGATTCGTTCTCTTCGACGAACGGGCTCACGGTGCGTTCGCGCGGCAGGTCTGCGGGACTTGAGACCTCCTGCGCCGGCAGCCGCCGTGTCGTCACGGGTACGGCAGGTCCGCAGCACCGGTGGGCCGAACTTGTCGGTCACCGCTGACATAGTCGGCGCGTGTCGTTCAGTACTCGCATCGAAATCCGGGTCTCCGACCTGGATCCCCAGTTGCACGTCACCGGCGCGGCCTACCACCAATTCGCCGATCACGCCCGTTTCGCCTGTGTTCAGGCGGCGGGCGTGTCGGTGGACGAGCTGATCGCCTCCGGGCTCGGGCCGGTCAACTTGGAGACCGTGCTCCGCTTCCAGCGCGAACTCCGCGGTGGCGACACCGTGGACGTCTCGTGCGCCTGGCAGTGGGGAGACGGCAAGACCTATCGTGTCGAGCACGTCCTGACCCGCGCCGACGGCGTGGTGGCCGCGACGGTGACCAATGTCAGTGGCTTGCTCGATCTGGCGGCGCGGCGCCTCGTGGCCGATCCCGCGCGGCAGTGGGCGGCACGCGCGAGCCGTCCGGAGTTGCTGGGGTTGCCGGGCGCCGCGCGGGAAGCGGCGGTTGTCGGCGAATAGCCCGGGGCTGTGTCGCTGGACGGCGAAAGGCGAAGCCTCCGCTAGACTCTCGAACAGTTGTTCGTGTCTGCGAGAGGGGTTGTCGTGCGGGTGATGGGCGTCGACCCCGGACTCACTCGCTGCGGCCTCAGCATCGTGGAGGGCGGATCGGGGCGGAAGGTCACCGCCGTGGACGTCGACGTGGTCCGCACTCCCGGCGATATGGATCTGGCGCAGCGCCTGCTCGCGGTCGCGGACGCAGCCGAACGCTGGATGGACATCCACGAGCCGGGGGCCGTCGCCATCGAACGCGTCTTCGCTCAGCACAATGTCCGTACCGCCATGGGCACCGCACAGGCGGGCGGCGTGATCGCGCTGGCCGCCGCGCGCCGGGGAATCCCGGTCGCGTTCCACACACCCAGCGAGGTGAAGGCCGCGGTGACCGGCAACGGCACCGCGGACAAGAGGCAGGTGACCGCCATGGTCACCCGTATCCTCGGGCTGCCGTCCGCGCCGAAACCGGCGGACGCGGCGGATGCGCTGGCGCTGGCGATCTGCCATTGTTGGCGAGCGCCGCTGCTGGAGCGGATGGCGGCGGCGGAGGCCAAGGCGGCCGCGGCGCAGCGCCGATACCGGGAGCGGCTGGCCGAACAACGGAAGGCGGTGCACGGGTGATCGCGTCGGTACGCGGTGAAGTGCTGGAAATCGCCCTCGACCACGCGGTGATCGAGGCGGCAGGCGTCGGCTACCGGCTCAATGCCACTCCGTCCACCCTGGCCGGGCTCACCCGAGGCGAGGAAACCCGGCTCTACACCGCGATGATCGTCCGCGAGGACTCGATGACCCTCTACGGTTTCGCCGACACCGA
This sequence comes from Nocardia sp. NPDC003999, assembly GCF_053604885.1. NCBI lineage: Bacteria > Bacillati > Actinomycetota > Actinomycetes > Mycobacteriales > Nocardiaceae > Nocardia > Nocardia sp. NPDC003999. The sequence goes on along the minus strand of NZ_JBSGIB010000001.1, from coordinate 136,647 downwards.
GGCCCGCGACCTGTTCGGCCTGTTGCAGACCGTTTCGGGCGTCGGGCCTCGCCTGGCCATGGCGGTGCTGGCCGTACTCGAACCCGAAGCGCTGCGCAAAGCGCTGGCCGAGAGCAACGTGGCGGCACTGACCCGGGTCCCCGGCATCGGCAAGCGCGGCGCCGAGCGCATGGTGGTGGAACTGCGCGACAAGGTGAATCTCGTTCCCGTGCCTGCCGGCCCGCCCGGATCCGCGCCCGCCGCGGTGGTCACCCCCGTGCGTGACCAGGTCACCGAAGCGCTCGTCGGCCTCGGTTTCGCCGTCAGACAGGCCGAACAGGCGATCGACGCGGTGCTGGCGGAACAGCCCGCCGCCGACACCTCCGCCGCCCTCCGGGCAGCGCTCGGCCTGCTCGGCAAGAACCGGTAAGGCGTCATGGATCATCCTGAGGAACCCACCGAATCGCAGGTCAGCGCAAACTATCTGAAGTCCGACGGCGAGATCGAGGCGAGTCTGCGCCCGAAGTCGCTGGACGACTTCATCGGGCAACCCCGTGTCCGCGAACAGCTCGCGCTGGTGTTGCGCGGCGCGAAACAGCGCGGCGGCACACCGGATCACGTCCTGCTGTCCGGGCCGCCGGGTCTGGGCAAGACCAGCATGGCGATGATCATCGCGGCCGAGCTCGGCACCGCGCTGCGGATCACGTCGGGTCCCGCGCTGGAGCGGGCCGGAGACCTCGCCGCCATGCTCAGCAACCTGGTCGAGGGCGACGTACTGTTCATCGACGAGATCCACCGGATGGCGCGCCCCGCCGAGGAGATGCTCTACCTGGCGATGGAGGACTTCCGGGTGGACGTCGTCGTCGGCAAGGGGCCGGGGGCGACCTCCATTCCCCTGGATATCGCACCGTTCACCCTGGTCGGGGCCACCACCAGATCCGGAGCGCTGACCGGTCCGCTGCGCGACCGTTTCGGTTTCACCGGGCACATGGACTTCTACGAACCCGGCGAATTGCTGCGCATCTTGCAACGGTCGGCACACATCCTCGGTGTCGTCATCGAGGAGGAGGCGGCGGCCGAGATCGCGGGCCGCTCACGCGGCACGCCCCGTATCGCCAATCGCTTGCTGCGCCGTGTGCGCGACTACGCGGAGGTGCGTGCCGACGGCCGGATCACCCGCCCCATCGCCCAGGCCGCGCTGGAGGTCTACGACGTGGACGTGCTCGGTCTCGACCGGCTCGACCGCGCGGTGCTCGGCGCGCTCGTGCGCAGTTTCGGCGGTGGCCCGGTGGGGGTGTCCACCTTGGCTGTGGCGGTCGGGGAGGAGGCCGCGACCGTGGAAGAGGTCTGCGAACCGTTCCTGGTTCGCGCGGGCATGGTCGCGCGCACACCCCGCGGCCGGGTCGCCACCGCCGCCGCGTGGGAGCACCTCGGTCTCGTTCCGCCGCCCGACCTGGTGTTCGGTTCCATCGAAGTGCGCGGTCGCGAGCCGCACCCCACGCTCGACCTGTTCGAATGAGCCGCGCGCTCGGGTGATCGCCGCCGCGGTGGCGGGTCAGCGGCGATGGCGCAGGGCGGCGGCGACCAAGTCGCGGAAAGCGTCGACCTCGTCGCGCTGGTAGCCGCGAGTGCCGAGGCGGGCCTCGGTGAAGCGGACGGCCTCGACGTCGGTGAGGGTGAGGCTGCCCGGTCCGCCGTGCGCGAGGGTCGCGGCGACCAGATCGAGGAACGCGCCGACCTCTTCCTCGTTGTATCCGCGCCTGCCCACCGGGGCCTGGCTGAATCGCATGCGCTGCACATCGTCGAAGGTGAGCATGGCGTGGCCGTTCCCGTTCGCGGCGGGCACCGGACGGACGCCGCGCTGCCGGAACTCCAGTTCCGCGCGCAGTTGGTCGAGGTACTCGTCGACCTGGTCGGCGCGGTAGCCGCGCTGGCCGAGCCGGGGCGCGCCGAAACCGACATGCCGCAGATCGTCGGCGGCGAGAACGCCGTGCCCGGCCAGCGTCGCGGCGACGAGTTCGAGGAATGCATCCACCTCGTCCGCGTGATAGCCGCGATGCCCGAGCGTCGGGGTCGCGAAACGGGTGCGGCGCACGTCCTCCGGAGTCACGGGCGACATTCTGTCAGGCTCGGCGCGTCCGGCCGATCGGAAGGGAAACTTCGCGATTCCCTGGCCTTTTGCGAACAAGGGCCGTCCCCCTGGCGAAAGCGTCGGATCAGTGCGCCTCACCCTAGCGCCGGTGGCGGTGTCAGGGGGATTGCCGAGGTGCTCAGTCCTTGCGCACGCCGTCCACGAGCAGGCGGCGGATCGCCTGGTTCAGCCCCGCGATCGCGGCCTCGTCGGGTTCGCGCAGTGAGTAGACGATGCCCCCGATCAGCATGCCGGTCACCGCGCGCGCGGTGTTCGACGTGTCCAGGTCGGCGCGCAGGTAGCCCTGCTCGACACCGTGGTCGAGATAGCCCGCGGTCAGCGCGTCGGCGGTGTCGAGCAATCCGTACAGCCGCTGGGTGAGTTCGTCATCGATGCCGGTGGCGTGGAACAGCAACAGCTGGGCGACCCGGCGATCGGTCAGCAGGATTTCGGTGAGGGCCACCCCGATCCGGTCGATCTGGGCGCGGTATTCGTCGAGGGTGGCGGCGGCGTCCGGGGCGTTCTCGGTGCCGAGGGCGGCGATGATGCGCGCGGCGAGGTCATCGATGACGTGGTCGATGATCTCGCGCTTGTTACTGAAGTAGCGGTAGAAGGTGCCGTGACCGATGCCGAGCTGTCCCGCGATGTCGGCGATGCCGGTGGCGTGATAGCCCTTCTCCGCGAAACAGACGAAGGCGGTGTCGATGATCTCTTGGCGCAGTTCGGCTTTCCGTCGCTCGGCACGCGTGGATGGCTTCGTCACCTTCCCGATGATACAGTCATCACAAACGGAATGATGTGTCATTCCGTGATATGTGGTTCAGCTAGCAGGAGGTTCGGTGTGGCGCCTCAATACGACGCGGTCGTGGTCGGTGCGGGGTTCGGCGGTATGGGGGCCGGTATTCAGCTCGATCGGCTCGGCCTGAGCAATTACGTCATCCTCGAACGCGAGGACGACCTGGGCGGCACCTGGCACGTCAACCACTATCCGGGTCTCGCGGTCGACATCGCCTCGGTCACCTACTCCTACTCGTTCGAACCGAATCCGCACTGGTCGCGGCTGTTCGCGCCGGGCGAGGAGCTGAAGAAGTATGCCGCGCACGTCGCCGACAAGTACGGCCTGCGCCGCCGCATGCGCTTCGGCACCGTCGTCGACGGCGCGCGCTGGGACGAAGAGCGGCAACACTGGGTGGTCTCGATCGCGGGCGGGGAAACCGTCACCGGCCGATACCTGCTGACGGCGACGGGATTCCTGTCCCAGCCCTATACCCCGCCGTTCCCCGGCATCGACTCGTTCGCGGGCAAGATCATCCACACCACCGCGTGGGAGGACGACTTCGACCTCACCGGCCGCACGGCCGCGATCATCGGCACCGGCGCCACCGCCGTGCAGCTGGTGCCCGAGGTGGCCAAGAAGGCGCGGGCGCTCACGGTGTTCCAGCGCACCCCGATCTGGGTGGTGCCGAAGGTCGACACCGCGATTCCCGCGCCGGTGCGCAAGCTGTTCGAACGGGTTCCCGCCACGCAGAAGGCCGCGCGCCTGGTCAACACCAGCCTGCTGGAGGCGCTGATGGTGGTCGGGGTGCTGCACTTCAAGCAGGCCAAGCTGCTGAACAAGGGGGCGGGAGCGCTGGCCAGGGCGCACCTGCGGGCGTCCGTGCGCGACAAGGCGACGCGCAGGCAGCTGACACCGCACTACGATTTCGGGTGCAAGCGGCCGACCTTCTCCAACCACTACTTCACCACGTTCAACCAGCCGCACGTGCGCCTGGAGACGAATTCGATCGACCACATCGAGCCGGACGGCATCGTGACCGCCGACGGGCACAAGACCGAGATCGACACCCTGATCCTGGCCACCGGCTTCAATCTGTGGGACGTGAACTTCCCGGCCATCGAGATCATCGGCCGGGACGGGGTGAACCTCGGAAAGTTCTGGCGGGACAACCGTTTCCAAGCCTACGAGGGCATCACGGTGCCGAAGTTCCCCAACTTCCTCAGCCTCAACAGCCCGTACTCCTACAGCGGCCTGTCCTACTTCACCACCATCGAAGCCCAGATGAAGCACATGGGCAGATTGTTCGGCGAGTTGCGCCGCCGGGGCGAGACCACCTTCGAGGTCAGCGAGCAGGCCAACGCCGCGTTCCTGGACCGGGTGACCGACAAGCTGGGCTCCTCGGTCTTCTACGGCGGCGACTGCGCCACCGCGCGCAGCTACTACTTCAACCAGCACGGTGAGGCCGCCCTGCTGCGGCCCACCAGCACACTGAACGCCCATCGCGAAGCGGTCGCCTTCCCGCTGGAGGACTACGTCTACGGCAAGACCGCCTGACACCGTTACCTCGGCTCGCCCGCCGGAGCGTGTCCCGGCGGGCGAGCCGGTGTGCGATCTGGGCCGTTGTAGCTGCCCAGCGGGCGTGCGGGTGTGGCACCCGCGCAGCGAACTGGCAGACTGTGTGGGTACTTGCCCATCCCACCCACGACACTAGGGACTGACTTCGACGATGGAACTGCTGTTTCCGCTGCTACTGGTAGCCCTGCTCGTGCCGATGTTCCTCGGTGTCCGCCGTCAGAAGCGGGAAGCCGAGAAGGTCACCCAGATGCAGGACAGCCTGAAGATCGGCGATCAGGTCGTCACCACGTCGGGTCTGTACGGCACCGTGGTCGAACTCGACGACACCACGGTCGACCTCGAGATCGCCGAGGACGTGGTCACCACGTGGCTGCGCCAGGCCATCCGTGAGGTGCGCACCGAGGACCAGGTGAGCACCGAGGAGACCGGCTCGGAGACCACCGGCTCGGACACCACCGAGGCCGTCGAGGAATCCGCCGAGCAGACCGAGACCCGCCTGACCAAGGACTGATCGTTCCGGTTGTGCCCCGGCTCGCCGGATGTCGCCGCGGCCGTCCGTCCGCGCACCCGGCGGCGCTGGTGCACGTCCGCATGTTCCATCCTCGACTTCCCGCCTAGGAGATGACGTACTGTGCCACCTTCCCAGGGATCGGCGCACCCGCTGCGGCTGCTCGGTGTCTACGCCGCGCTGCTGGCCGTGATCTATGCGCTGGTGTTCTTCACCGGTGACAAGTCCCCGACACCCAAGCTCGGTATCGACCTGCAGGGCGGCACCCGCGTGACCCTGTCCGCGCGCACGCCGGACGGCAGCAAGCCGAGCCAGGACAGCCTGAAGAAGGCGCAGGACATCATCGAGAACCGGGTCAACGGCCTCGGTGTCGGCGGATCCGAGGTCGTCATCGACGGCGACAACATCGTGATCACCGTGCCCGGCGACGACGGGCAGCAGGCGCGCGCGCTGGCGACCACGGCCAAGCTCTACATCCGTCCCGTGCTGCAGGCCGTGCCCGCGGCGGGACGCGGCGCGACCCCGCAGACCGCGCCGGGCACCCAGCCCGCGCCCGCCGCGCAGCCGGAGACCACGCAGCCCGCCGCGCCGGAGACCACCGAGCCCGCGCCCGCCCCGCAGCAGCGCGTGTTCCCCGCTCAGCAGCCGACGCAGCCACCCACGAATCCCGGTCTGGAGCCCACCGAAGAGTCGACCAAGGAGATCCAGGCGGCCAAGGCCCTGCGCCAGAGCACCGACCAGTCGGTGCAGCAGGCCGCGCTGGCCACCATGGACTGTGGAAAGGCCGATCCGCTCGCGGGCAACGACGACCCGGCCCTTCCGCTGGTGACCTGCTCGACCGACGGCACCGAGGTCTTCCTGCTGGACAAGAGCCGCATCGACGGCCAGGAGATCAAGGACGCCACCTCGGGCCTGAACCAGCAGCAGGCCAGGCACGAGGTCTACCTGGACTTCAAGTCCGGCGGCAGTGACGCGTGGGCGTCGCTCACCGGTGAGTACGTCTACAAGCGGGTCGCGTTTGTGCTCGACTCGAAGGTGGTCAGCGCACCCGTCGTGCAGCAGGGCCCGCAGCAGGGTGGCCGCACCCAGATCTCCGGCAACTTCACCGCGACGTCGGCGAAGGAACTGGCGAACACGCTGAAGTACGGCTCGCTGCCGCTGTCGTTCCAGACCTCGGAAGCCGAGACGGTGTCCGCCACGCTCGGCCTGTCCTCGCTGAAGGCGGGCCTGCTCGCCGGCGCGGTCGGCCTGCTGGTGGTGCTGCTGTACTGCCTCCTGTACTACCGGATGCTCGGATTCGTCACCGGTCTGTCGCTGGTGGCATCGGGATTCGCGGTGTACGGCATCATGGTGCTGCTCGGGCGCTGGATCGGGTTCACGCTCGACCTCGCGGGCATCGCCGGTCTGATCATCGGTATCGGTATGACCGCCGACTCGTTCGTGGTGTTCTTCGAGCGCATCAAGGACGAGATGCGCGAGGGCCGCAGCTTCCGTTCCGCCGCTCCGCGCGGCTGGCAGCGTGCCCGCCGGACCATCCTGTCCGGCAACGCGGTCAGCTTCATCGCCGCGGCGGTGCTCTACATCCTGGCCGTCGGACAGGTCAAGGGCTTCGCGTTCACCCTCGGTCTCACCACGATCCTCGACGTGGTCGTGGTGTTCCTGGTCACCTCGCCGCTGGTGCTGCTCGCTTCGCGGACGGCGTTCTGGTCCAAGCCGTCGGTGAACGGCCTCGGCGCGATCCAGCAGGTCGCCCGCGAGCGGAAGGCGGCCGAGGCCGCACTCGGGAAGGCGTGAGGACGATGACCAACAGCCACACCACCCCGTCGCTCGACAAGACGAGCGCCACCGAGATCACCGACGTGTTCGCGGCGGTCGGCGACGCGCAGACCCCCAAGCACGGCTTCTTCAACCGCCTCTACACCGGCACCGGCGCGATCGACGTGATCGGCAAACGCCGGATGTGGTACATCATCACCGCCGCGATCGTGCTCGTCTCGCTGGGCAGCATCATCTTCCGCGGCTTCAACTTCGGCATCGACTTCGAGGGCGGTTCGCGCATCCAGTTCCCGGCGGGGAACGCGACCACCAGCGCGGTGGAGGATGTCTACCGCGGCGCGATCGGCACTGACCCGGTCTCGGTGCAGACCGTCGGCGCGGGCGGATCGGCCACCATGCTGATCCGGTCCGAGGCGCTGAACCAGAAGCAGGTCGAGGCGCTCAACAGCGCGCTGTTCGCCGAGTTCCAGCCGAAGGACAAGTCCGGCAACCCGAGCCGGGCCGCGATCAGCACCTCCGACGTCAGCGAGACCTGGGGCAGCCAGATCACACGCAAGGCGATCATCGCGCTCGCGGTGTTCCTCGTGCTCGTCGCGGGCTATATCGCGATCCGCTACGAGGCGCACATGGCCATCGCGGCGCTGGCGGCGCTGGCCTTCGACGTCACGGTCACCGCGGGCGTGTACTCACTGGTCGGGTTCGAGGTCACCCCGGCGACCGTGATCGGCATCCTGACCATTCTCGGCTTCTCGCTCTACGACTCCGTCGTCGTGTTCGACAAGGTGGAGGAGAACACCCACGGTATCCTGCACCTGACTCGGCGCACCTACGGCGAACAGGCCAACCTCGCGGTGAACCAGACGCTCATGCGCTCGATCAACACCGCCTTGATCGGCATTCTGCCGATCGTCGGGCTGATGGTGATCGCGGTGTGGATGCTGGGCGTCGGCACCCTGAAGGATTTGGCGCTGGTACAGCTGGTGGGTCTGCTGGTCGGCACGTACTCCTCGATCTTCTTCGCTACTCCGCTGCTGGTCTCGATCAAGGAACGCTGGGGGCCCGTGGCGGCGCACACGAAGAAGGTTCTGGCCAAGCGGGCCGGCGCGGCGAGCGCCCGTGCGGGCGTCGCGGCGGAGCGCCGGGCGAGCGTGGCAGCCGGGCGGGACTACGAAGAGGCGCCGCGCAAGCAGCGCGCGGCCGGGCAGGCGCCGCGACCCGGCGCGCGCCCGAGCGGCAAACGGCACAAGAGGCGGAACTGACACCAGGCAAGGGGTTTCATGCGACAGCCACGCAGTGCGGTACGACTGATCGGAGCGCTCGCTGCGGGGACGCTGGCCGCCGGGCTGATGGTCGGCTGCTCCAGCAAGAATCAGGTGCCCTCCATCGGCTACGCGACCGATGCCACCATCGCCACCTATAACGGCGCCAGCTCGCTCGGGGCGAGTTCCGGGTCCTCCGCGGTGTTCTCCCGGGTACTGACCGGCTTCTTCTACACCGGTCCGGACGGCCAGCAGGTCGCCGACACCGACTTCGGGACCGCCAAGGAGGTGCCGGGCGAGTCGCAGACCATCCAGTACCGCCTCAATCCCGACGGCGTGTACTCCGACGGTGTGCCGACCTCCTGCGACGACTTGGTCCTTGCTTGGGCCGCCCGCAGCGGGCGGTACACCAAACCCGGTGATCGGGGCCCCGTTCCGCTGTTCGACGCCGCGAGCACCAGCGGCTACGACGCCATCGAGCGGGTCGACTGCCAGCCCGGCTCGCGGGATGCCACGGTGGTGTTCCGGCCCGGCAGGCGGTACCTGCCGTGGCGAAACCTGTTCGCGGCTGGTGAGCTGATGCCCGCGCACGTCGCGGCCCGAGTGGCGAACGTGCCCAACGTGGTGTCGGCGTTGCAGACCGGCGATCCGAACGCCCTCGGCAGGATCGCGGAGTTCTGGAACACCGGATGGACCATTCCGGCCGACGGACGGCTCGACCTGTCGCGGTTCCCCTCGTCGGGGCCCTACCGCATCGAATCCTTCGGCAGCGAAGACGGTTTGGTGCTGGTGGCCAACGAGCGCTGGTGGGGAAACAAACCGGCGACCGGGCGGATCGTGGTGTGGCCGAAGACCTTCGACTTGAAGAAGAAGGTCGGCGACAACGCCGTCGGCGTGCTCGACGTCGGTGCGCACTCGGTGAAGGACCTGAATCTGAACGGATTCTCGGTGCAGACCCTGCCCGGCCGCGGCGCCGAGCAGTTGACGCTGTCCACCGGCGGGGTGTTCGCCTCGGTCGAGGCGCGCCGGGCGTTCGCGCTGTGCCTGCCGCGCCAGACGCTGTTCGACAAGCTCGGGAAGGTGCCGGACGCACCCAAGACCGGGCTCGGCTCCGGACCGCTGAACGCGCATGTGGTGCAACAGGATTCCCTGCTCTACCCGGCGGTCATCGGCGCGTCGAACAACTATTCCGGCGGTGATGTGGCGAACGCGACCAGGGCCGTCGCCGCCTCCGGCGCCCCGAATCCCACCGTCCGGATCGGCTACGCGGGTCCGGACGATCGGCGCGCGCAGACGGTCACCATGATCGCCGAGGCCTGCAAACCGGCGGGCATCACCGTGGTGGACGCCGGAGCCCCCGATTTCACTCCCGCCCGGCTCACCGAGGGCAAGGTCGACGCCGTCCTCGGCAGCACCGCGTCGGCCCCCGGTCCGGCGGGCTCGATCGGGGGAGTGGCCGCGACCAGCGCGTTGCGCACCGGTAACGGTCTCAATTTCGGACGGTACGGCAACGGCCGTTACGATGCGATCACCGATCAGCTCGGGGCCGACGACAGTTCGGCCGCACAGCTGAATCTGCTCACCGAGGCCGAGAACCTGCTGTGGGCGGAGCTGCCGAGCATTCCGTTGTTCGCCACCCCGCGCACGATCGCCTTCGGTAAGGGGTTGCGCAACGGGATCGCCGCCCCCAACCAGGCCGGAACCGGCTGGAACATGGACCGGTGGGTGCTCGAGCGGTGATAGACGGTGTGGGTGATGTGATCATGGAGAGGTGTCGATGAGCAAGCACGCGGCGATCGAGTCCGAGAATGTAGCCGCCGAACGGACCACCAGAGCCGCCGAGGTGGTCGACCGTTTGACCCGTTGGCACGACGACTTCCCCACGCCCGGTGTACGTTTCGCGGATCTCACCCCGGTGTTCGCCGACGCCGAGGGCTTCCGCGCCGTGGTCGATTGCCTGGCCGCGTGCGCACCCGACGCCGATCTGGTTGCCGGCGTCGACGCCCGTGGCTTCCTGCTCGGTGCGGGTGTCGCCGCGTCCCTCGGCACCGGCGTGCTCGCCGTCCGCAAAGCGGGCAAGCTGCCGCCGCCGGTGATCAGCCGGGAGTACAGCCTCGAATACGGCACCGCCGCGCTGGAGATTCCCGCGGACGGCCTCGACCTGACCGGCCGTCGCGTTCTGTTGCTGGACGACGTCCTCGCCACCGGCGGCACGCTCGCCGCCGCGGCCGAGCTCTTCAAGCAGGCGGGCGCCGAAGTGGCCGCCGCCGCGGTGGTGCTGGAACTCGGCTTCCTTGGCGGCCGCGCCCGGCAGGGCGACTACCCGCTGACCTCGATCGTTCAGCTCTGAGCCGACACCGGCCGTGCGCGGGGGCCGCCCGCGGGGAGCCGCTCGCAGCCTAATTCTGTTGCTCGCCACCGCGGCGACTGTCAGGATCGCGGCATGCGACCTGAGGAGCCGCCGCGCCGGATCCGGGCGGTCTACGACGAGCGGACGATCGTCGTCTATCAGGCCTACTCCCCGGAGATCGCCGAACCCGCCGTTGCCGCTGGGACTTTCGTCGAGCCGTTTCGCCGGGAGCGGATGACCTGGATCAAGCCCTCGTTCCTGTGGATGATGTATCGCTGCGGGTGGGCGAGCAAGCCCGGCCAGGAGCGGGTCTTGGCGGTGACGATCACCCGTGCCGGGTTCGAATGGGCGCTGGCGCATGCCTGCCTCAGCCATTACGACCGGAAGCTCCACCCCGATCGTGAGGTGTGGGCCGAGCGGTTGCGGGCGAGTCCGGTACGCGTCCAGTGGGATCCGGAACGTGACCTCGCGCATCGTCCGCTGGCGTACCGCTCCCTGCAAGTGGGCTTGGGCGGTATCGCCGTGGTGCATTTCCTCGACCGCTGGATCACCGGGATCCGCGATGTCACCGGGGAAGCGCGGCAGCTGCGGCAGTTGCTAGCGGACGGGAAGCTGGAGGCGGCGACTCGGGCCCTTCCCGAGGAGCGCCCCTATCCGTTGCCCGCGGCCGTCGCCGCCGCCATCGGCGCGTCGTCCTGACGAAGCGTGATCCGAATCGCACTGGCGCATCTGCCGAAGTTGTGATTAACCTGTAGAGGTCTTATTTCCGTTGATCGGAGTTCTGCCGTTGCTCATTTGAGGTAGCCACCGTGCGGCCCGCATTCGCGCGCCGTGTCTCGTCGCAACCTCTGGGAGCTGGCATGACCAATCTGTCTTTTTCCGATCTCACTTTCGGCTGGCCGGACGGCACCCCCGTTTTCGAGGGCCTCGACGCCGTGCTCGGCCCCGGTCACATCGGCCTGGTCGGCGGGAACGGTGCGGGTAAATCCACTTTGCTGCGGTTGATCGCGGGGGAGTTGAAGCCCGTTCGCGGGTCCGTCACGGTCGCCGGGCATCTCGGGTATCTGCGCCAGGACCTCGGTCTGGGCTTGGGGCAGCGCGTCGACGCGGTGCTGGGCATCGCGGAGGTGCGAAAAGCCTTGCACCGCATCGAATCCGGAGTCGGCAGCGAGGCCGACTTCGACTCGGTCGGCAACCAGTGGGATGTCGAGGAGCGGGCGTTGGCGCTGCTGGCCCGGCTCGGCCTGCACTATGTCGCCGACTCGGTGGAGCATCTCGATCGCACGCTCGACACCCTGTCCGGCGGCGAGACGGTGCTGCTCGGACTGGTCGCCGAGCTGCTCGCCGAGCCCGACGTGCTGTTGCTGGACGAACCGACGAACAACCTGGATCGGGTGGCTCGCGCGCGGCTCTACGAGGTGATCGGCCAATTCTCCGGCACGGTGCTCACGGTCAGCCACGACCGTGCGCTCCTGGATCGGATGGCGACCATCGCGGAGCTGCGCCACGGCGAACTCCGGTTGTTCGGCGGCAATTTCAGCGAATACGAGCGGATCGTCGCCGCCGAGCAGGAGGCCGCCCGCGCCGCGATCCGGGACGCGCGCAGCGATGTCCGCAAGCAGGCACGCGAACTCGTCGAGGCGCGCATCAAACTGGACCGCAGGCAGCGGTACGGGCAGAAGATGTGGGACCAGAAGCGGGAGCCGAAAATCGTGATGGGCGAACGCAAACGGCAGGCGCAGGTGTCCGCGGGCAAGTTGCGCAACAACCACATCGAAAAGTTGGACTCCGCCAAGGAACAGCTCGAGCAGGCCAAGGAGTTGTTGCGCGACGATCGGGAGATCCGGGTGGAGTTGCCCGACACGCGGCTGTATCCCGGTCAGGACGTCATCGAGCTGGACGGAGTCGAGCTGGCGTGCGGGCCGACGGTGGCGTTGCGGGTGTCCGGTCCGGAGCGGATCGCGTTGACCGGCCGCAACGGCGTCGGCAAGACGACGCTGCTGCGGCGCATCGTCGAGGAGGGGCCGAAGGTGCCGTGGCGGATGCTGCCGCAGCGCTTGGACGTCTTCGACGAGCGGAAGACGGTATTCGAGAATGTCGCCTCCACCGCGCCGCACGCCTCCGCGGAGCGGATCCGGGCGCAGCTGGCCCGCTTCCTGTTCCGCGGCGCGGACGCCGACGTCGCGGCGGCGGCGCTGTCCGGCGGTGAACGGTTGCGCGCGGCGCTGGCGATGCTGCTGCTGGCCGACCCCGCGCCGCGCCTGCTGCTACTGGACGAGCCGACCAACAACCTCGACCTGCCCAGCCTGGAGCACCTCACCCAGGCGCTGGCCGGCTTCGAGGGCGCGCTGATCGTGGTCAGCCACGATCCGCGCTTCCTCGACGACATCGGGGTGACCCGGCGTCTGGAACTCACCGCGGCGGGATTGACGGAGACGCTGGTGACCTGAGCCGCCGTCAGGTCAGCAGCGCCGAGAGCCGCTTCGGGGCGACGTGTCGGTAACCGTCCCGGACGATCTCGGCGACTTCGTCCCAGTCGGGTTCCACGTCCAGCCGGACGCCGATCCAGCCGCGGTGCCCGACGTAGGGCGGCACGAAGAACCGGGCGGGCTCGGCGGCGACCATTTCGGACTGCACGCCTAGGGGAGCCGGGCACCAGATCGTCGTACCCGGCTCCCGGTGCCGGTCCTCGAGGTAGTACACGAACGCCTTCTTCGCCGCCACGAAGAAGGTGGGGGAGCCGTGGCTGGGCCGTTCGGTGCTTTCCGGCAGATCCAGGCAGATCGCGCGGATTCGGGCGAGCGGGTCCACGAGTGGGAGTCTATGTGGCCTTGGCCGCACGCCGCATGAGGCCGGGATGCTTGGACAGGCCGAGCGCCAGGCGCACCGCGAGGTAGGTGAGCGTCAGCCACGGACGTAGGTGTGGCTGCAACGTGCGGATGCGGCCTTGGTCGTCGAGCCGCAGCACCAGCGCTTCGGTCAGCCGGAACGGTCCGATCCCGGCTTCGGCCAGCAGGACGCGCCGCGCGCCGTCGCCGATCTCCTCGGTCCACCGCAAGCCGGTGAGACTGCCGTACGCGGCGGAGAGCAGCACGCGCAGGTCGTCCCGGCCGCGGAAGACCAGTCGGCCGGACAGCGGTGAGATCAATTCGGCATCGGGCGCGAGTACCCGTGCCAGCGCATCCATGTCGCCGCTTTCGGTCGCGGATCGGAACTCGGTGATGGCGTCGGACATGCTGGTCAACCCCTTCGCTCGTCGCTGATTCCGAACCTAGGGCAAGTCACTTGCAAAAAGCAATGGACTAGACTGGGCAAATGCCCAAGGCCGCTTTCTCCGACATCGTTTGCTCGATCGCGCGCACGGTCGACGCGATGGGCGAGCGCTGGACGCCGTTGATCCTGCGCGATCTGTTCGTCGGCCTGACCCGCTTCGAGGATCTGCGTCGCGACCTCGGCATCGCTTCCAATGTGCTCGCCGCTCGTCTGGAGGTGCTGCGTGAGCACGGCATCGTGGAAAAGCGGGCGTACCAATCGAATCCGGCCCGCTACGAGTATCTGCTCACCGAACGTGGCCGTGACCTGTATCCGGTCCTCGCGATGCTGCTCACCTGGGGTGACAAATGGCTCGCGGGCACGGAAGGCCCGCCCGCCGTAGTGGTCCATCGCGAGTGCGGGCGGTCAACCTCGGGCGTGGTGGTGTGCCGGGAGTGCGGTGGGTCGCTCACCGCGGACAATGTCCGGTGGCTTTCCGGACCCGGTGGCAGGCAAGCGCCGGGAACGATGCTGATCGGGGGAGTGCTCGAAGCCGCAGACGCCGCGGACTGACCGAAGTCCGGCGGTGGAGGCCGCCACGGCGCTGTCCGGAGCCCGTCCCGATGCGGCGAACCTGAACCGGACGCCGGCGGCCATCCCGGGACTGGCGCGCACCGCCGAACGGCGTCGGGTCGAAGCGACCGGCCGGCCTGCGGCGGTGTGGGCGTTCGGCGCACCCGAGTGAATCGGAGCACCCGCCCGCGGGACGCTCGCGCGGTCGTTCCTCGAGGGCGTGCACCGGATTCGCGAGACAACGATCGAGGGCGCCGCGACACTCCGGTCAGCGGCGCGGCGCGTACATGATGACCGTGACGCCGACCAGGCAGATCGCCGCACCGAGGTAGTCCCAGCGATCGGGGCGGAACTTGTCCACCAGCATGCCCCAGGCCAGCGAGCCCGCGACGAAGACACCGCCGTAGGCGGCCAGGATGCGGCCGAAGTTCGGGTCCGGCTGGAAGGTGGCGACAAATCCGTAGACGCCGAGCGCGAGCACGCCCGCGGCGATCCAGACGACGCCGCGCTGTTCTCGCCAGCCCTGCCACACCAGCCAGGCACCGCCGATTTCGGCGAGCGCGGCGAGGGCGAACAGCAGCAGTGAACGGGCGACGATCATGGCGGGGACGGTACTTGCTCGCGGTCCGCCGGACGTCGCGAGCCCGGCCCGACCTCGTAGACGGCGTAGGCGCGCCGCAGTACCGGGTAGGAGACGTTGCGTACCGGCACGCCGCCCTGGGTGCGGCCGAATTCGGTACCGCCATGGGCATGTCCGTGGACGGCGAGCACCGCCCCGCCCGCGTCGACCGCCTCGGCCAGATCATGGCAACCCAGGCCGGGGTAGATCTTCGGCGGTTCCCCGGCCAGGGTGTCGACGACGGGCGCGAAATGCGTGAGCGCGATGCGAGTTTCGCAGTCGATCCGGCCGAGTGCCCGGCGTAGGCGAAGGGCGTCGACCGGTCCGCGCCGCATGCGAGCGCGGTGTTCGGCGGACCCCTCGTCCGGTGTGCCGGGATGGCCGGGGAAGCCACCGCTGCCGCCCATGACTCCGGCGACGCCGAGCCGAATGCCGTTGATCTCGAGACAGATCGAAGTGCCGTCGAGTACGTGGACGCCCACCGTGGTGAGCCGTGCCGCGATCAGGTCGCCCGATTCGTCGTCATGGTCGTGATTGCCGAGTACGGCGACCACCGGCACGGGAAGACTTTCGAGTTCCGCGCACAGCAGATCGGCTTGCGAGCGGGTGCCGCCATCGGTGAGATCGCCTGCGAGCAAAAGGACATCGGCGGCTTCGGACAGGCGCAGGAAGTCCGGACGAAAACGCCCGGCCACGGCCGCGTGCATATGCAGGTCGCCGACGGCCGCGACGCGAATGCGCTCGGCGGTGCGCGCTGGGGTCACAACGGCCAGCCAGCCATACCGGCGAAGGGCGTGTCAAGCGACGGCGCGAAGCACGTCCGCGACGGCCGACCGGGGCGAAGCAGGAAACTCCGCGTTCACCCGACAGCGACCCACCGTGAGATCGGTATATAGCTGTTGGCTATTCCTTGTTCAAGGGCTGTTCAGTGAGACTACGGGCAGTGTGGCGTCCGATGAAACGTCCATGAACACTGCCGCGTCGGACTATCGCGCGCGCCGGTCGCTCCCGCATGGTCGCGATATGAGCGGAGCGCAACTGCTGTCGAAAGTCGTTGCCACCGCGGCGGCTGTGTTCCTCCCACTCTCCGCCGCGGCCGGAGTCGCGCAGGGCGAGGCGCCCGCGGCCAAAGTGGTCGTGATCGGGTTGGACGGCTTGATGTACGGCAAGGTCGAGCAGGCGCAGGCGCCTAATCTGCTGCGGCTGAGCGGCGAGGGCTTGCTCAGCCGTTCGTCCATCGCCCCGCACATCACCATCTCCGGTCCGTCCTGGGCCACCGTGCTGACCGGCGTGTGGGATCGCAAGCACGGCATCACGGACAACCAGTTCACCGCCGCGCCGTTCGCGCGGTACCCCACGGTGTTCACCCAACTCGAACGCGCTCGGCCCGCGTCGAAGTCCCAGTCCATCGCCACCTGGGACCAGATCGCCACGATGACCGGCAGCGGCAGCCCGCGCGCCGACGTCGTGGTCTCCACCGCGCCCGTGCCGGACGATCCGGACGAGTCGCGCACCGACGCCGCCACCGCCGACGCCGTGGCGTCCGCGATCGGCAGGTTCGCGCCCGACCTGCTGTTCACCCACCTGGACCAGGTGGACCACGCCGGTCACGGCGCGGGTGGCGCCTCGCGCGCCTACCTCGACGCGGTGCGGCGCATCGATGTCCTGGTCGGACGCATCGTCGCCGCGGTGGACGCCCGCGCCGCCGCCCACCCCGCCGAGCGGTGGACCGTCCTGGTCACCGCCGACCACGGCCACACCCCCGAAGGCGGGCACGGCGGCCAGTCCTCGGACGAGACGACCAACTTCGTCATCGCTCGCGGCCCGGACTTCCGGCCCGGCGCCACCAGTACCCGAGCCACCCTGGTCGACATCACCCCGACCGTGCTCGACCTGCTCGACGTCGCTCCCGCCGCCGATCTCGACGGTCGCTCGCTTCGTTCCGAGCCCGGCTCCGACCGGACGCCGTTCGCCGGATCCCAGCCCGCCGCCATTCGCTGACCGCGCCTGTCTCGCCTCGGCTCGTAGTTCTCGCCCCAGCGGTTCGGGCATCACGCCTCATCGGGTAAAAGCGCTGGTCAAGTGAATGAATCTCGCTGCGGAGAGCGTCGCGTGCGCAGGGAGGCTACCGAGCGCCGCGCTCCGTATGTGTCCGAAATACGACGGTGGAAGAGGGTGGCCGGGACCCCTGCGCGCCCGCGCCGGTTCGTCGTCCCGGCACTCCGGCGCGCATCCTTCCTCAGCAGAGCGGACGTGGGTGCTCCGCCCGGACTAAAGTTGGTGGTCCGGGAGGTTGCACCGGTCGGATAGGGTGGTCCGATCGAGGCGCGGAGAGGTGGTGGCATGACTCAGCATCTGGGCGAGGCGAAGGTCGAGCAATCGACGTCGGGCCCGCGGTCGAACGGTGCGGGCGCCACCGACGCCGCGCAGACCCCGAAATCGCCGGAGTCGGCGAACGCGACCCCGCCGCGTCAGCCCGGCACCTCTTCCGCCGTTCCGACCTCGGCTTCGCGCCGGGTGCGAGCCCGTCTGGCCCGCCGCATGACCGGGCAGCGCGGTATCGCGGCGGTCAAGCCGGTGCTGGAGCCGCTGGCCACCGTGCACCGCGAGCTGTACCCGAAGGCGAACCTGACGCTGCTGCAACGCGCGTTCGATGTGGCCGACGAGCGGCACAAGCATCAGTTCCGCAAATCGGGTGACCCCTACATCACCCATCCGCTCGCCGTGGCGAACATTCTCGCCGAACTCGGCATGGACACCACCACGCTGGTGGCCGCGCTGCTGCACGACACGGTCGAAGACACCGGCTACAGCCTCGAACAGCTCACCCAGGACTTCGGCTCCGAGGTCGCGCACCTCGTCGACGGCGTCACCAAGCTGGACAAGGTCAACCTGGGCGCGGCCGCCGAGGCCGAGACGATCCGCAAGATGATCATCGCGATGGCCCGCGACCCGCGTGTCCTGGTGATCAAGGTGGCCGACCGGCTGCACAACATGCGCACCATGCGTTTCCTGCCGCCGGAGAAGCAGGCCAAGAAGGCCAAGGAAACGCTGGAAGTCATCGCACCGCTCGCCCATCGCCTCGGCATGGCGACGGTGAAGTGGGAGCTGGAGGACCTCGCCTTCGCGATCCTGCACCCGAAGAAATACGACGAGATCGTCCGGCTGGTCGCCGACCGCGCGCCCTCGCGCGACACCTACCTGGCGAAGGTGCGGGCCGAGATCGTCAACACGCTGGCCGCGTCCCGGATCAACGCGATCGTCGAGGGCCGCCCGAAGCATTACTGGTCGATCTACCAGAAGATGATCGTCAAGGGTAAGGACTTCGACGACATCCACGACCTGGTGGGCATCCGCATCCTGTGCGACGAGGTGCGCGACTGCTACGCGGCCGTCGGCGTGGTGCACTCGCTGTGGCAACCCATGGCGGGACGGTTCAAGGACTACATCGCCCAGCCGCGCTACGGCGTCTACCAGTCGCTGCACACCACCGTGGTCGGGCCGGACGGCAAGCCGCTGGAGGTGCAGATCCGCACCCAGGACATGCACCGCACCGCGGAGTTCGGCATCGCCGCGCACTGGCGCTACAAGGAGACCAGGGGCAAACACTCCAACGACACCGCCGAGGTCGACGACATGGCGTGGATGCGCCAGCTGTTGGACTGGCAGCGTGAGGCCGCCGACCCCGCCGAGTTCCTGGAGTCGCTGCGCTTCGACCTGAAATCGCCGGAGATCTTCGTGTTCACGCCGAAGGGTGACGTGATCACGCTGCCGCAGAAGTCGACGCCGGTGGACTTCGCCTACGCCGTGCACACCGAGGTGGGGCACCGTTGCATCGGCGCCAGGGTGAACGGGCGCCTGGTCGCGCTGGAGCGTCAGCTGGAGAACGGCGAGGTCGTCGAGGTGTTCACCTCGAAGGCGCAGAACGCGGGACCCAGCCGCGACTGGCAGAACTTCGTGGTGTCGCCGCGCGCCAAGGCCAAGATTCGCCAATGGTTCGCCAAGGAGCGTCGCGAGGAGGCGCTGGAGAGCGGCAAGGAGCAGATCTCCAAGGAAGTCCGTCGCGTCGGGCTGCCGCTGCAGCGGTTGATGAGCGTCGACGCGATGACCGCCGTCGCCCACGAACTGCACTACACCGACATCTCCACGCTCTATACCGCCGTCGGCGAGCACCAGGTCTCCGCGCACCACGTGGTGCAGCGGCTGATGGCGCAGCTCGGCGGCATCGGCGACGTGGAGAACGAGCTGGCCGAACGCTCCACCCCGTCGACGACACCGAGCAGGCAGCGGGTCACCGGCGACGCGGGCGTGCTGATCCCCGGCGCTCCCGGCACGGTCGCCAAGCTGGCGAAGTGCTGCACTCCGGTGCCCGGCGACGAGATCATGGGCTTCGTGACCCGCGGTGGCGCGGTGAGCGTGCACCGTACCGACTGCACCAACGCCGGCTCCCTGCGTGAGCAGGCCGAACGGATCATCGAGGTGTCCTGGGCCCCGTCGCCGTCCTCGGTGTTCCTGGTCGCCATCCAGATCGAGGCGCTCGACCGCACGCGGCTGCTGTCCGACGTGACCAAGGTGCTGGCCGATGAGAAGGTCAACATCCTGTCCGCCTCGGTGGCCACGCACGGCGACCGGGTGGCGATCAGCAAGTTCACCTTCGAGATGGGCGATCCGAAACACTTGGGGCACTTGCTGAACGTGGTGCGCAACGTGGAGGGCGTCTACGACGTCTACCGCGTCACCTCCGCGGCCTGACGCGCGCGAACCCTTCGAGTAGCTGTCAATTAGCTCTTATCGCAAGGGTTTCCGCTTGCCGCCAACTCGGCTCCAGGGGTTGCCATTCGGGGCGCGATGCCGGAAACTTGTCGGACCCTTCCCCGGAACGCGCCACTGCGTGTCGCGTTCAACTCGGTGTGTCGTGGAAGTTTTCCGTCGATGCGGCAGTAATAGCCGTAATCTGTTACGGTCTATTGCGTTTCATGGCGTTGAGGTAGCTGCGGCTGACGACTTGATTGCGGATCGCTATGACTGGATACTCGGCAAGACTCTCGGGGATGCTGGTAGCACTCGCCGTGGCTGTGGCGACCGCCGGTGTCGCCGCGGCTGAGCCGTCGAATCCTGTTGGCCCGTCGACGAAGATCCGTCTCACGACCTGTCCCGCGTTGTACGCCTTGGGCATTCAAGGAACGGGTGAATCGTCGCCGGATGCCGCGCCCACCACCGACACCGGAATGCTTTCCACCGTGTTCCGCCCGATGATGGCGAAAGCTCCGGACACCGGACTCGTCGATCGGGCTTACGTGCCATACGAATCCGGCTTCGGCGGTGCGACAGCCGGTGGCGCGGCGCCGTATTCGGAATCCGTGGCCGGCGGCCTGGCCCGTCTGCGGAGCATGGCCGGGACCGTTGCCGAGGCTTGCCCGAACAGCCGGTTCGCGGTCGTCGGTTATTCGCAGGGCGCGCACGTCGCCTCGATGTTCGCCCAGGAGGTCGGCCAAGGGCACGGTGCGCTGCCCGCCGAAAAGGTCGCCGCGGTCGCGTTGTTCGGCGACCCGACCCGCAATCCCGGTGCGCCGCTTTTTCCCGGCGCGCCCGGCAAGGCGACGCCGGACCCCGCGCCGGGAACCTCGGGGGACCGGCTGGTGTCCATCGCCGCACTGCCGCAGGCGCCCGCCACCGGCGGCGGCATCGGCCCGGAACGAGACAAGGCCGCGAATTTCGGGGCGCTCACCGGCCGGGTGGCGAGTTTCTGCGCGGCGGGGGATCTCGCCTGCGACGCCCCGGACGGCGCGCCCATCCTGAAGGCGGTCGCCAACGTGGCGGGCCAGTCCAAGCTCAGCGGCGGCGACCCGATCGCCTCACTGGTATCGATCGCGCAGGCGCTGGCGTTCACCTCCATCAAGACCGCGACCGAAGTGGTCAACGGCGACATCCAGGGCAATTCGCTGGCCACCCTGTCGATCTCGCCGCAGAAGTCGATCTCGCAGCGCCTCGCCGACGCCTCGGATCCACGAACTCCGCTGAATCTGCCCGCCGCGCTGCAGGCGCTGCTGAAAGTCGGCATGATCGGTTTGAACTCGGTGATCGCGATGGTCCGGACGGTGATCGCCCCGGCGAACATCGCCGAGCTCGCCACCGCGGGCCTGGCGAATCCGCCCGCCGCCCTGCTGTCGCTCGGCGTCAAGCTGCTCGGCGCTATTCCGCAGCTGATCCCGCCGACCACCGGCGTCCGTCTGGTCACCCAGGCGTTCGACGCGGTGGTGCAGAACATCACCGACAACAGCGAGCTGCTGAACACGACCACGTGGGTGCGCTACTGGGACACCGTGCAGCGTCACACCGCTTACACCAGCGCGACCGTCTCGGCGAACGGTGACGCTCCCACCCAGTTCGTGGCCGACTGGTTCGCGGCGATCGCTCGCGACATCGCCGACGCCTTCGGCAGCAAGGCCGAGCCGAGGGCCGTGCTGGAGAAGCAGCCGACCGGATTCTTCGGGGACGGCTCCGGCGCGTCTCCCACGCCGAGTTCGTCCGGTACGGGACAATTTCCGTTCGGGACAGGAGCCGACGGCGCCTCATCCAGCGGCGTGACGTCGATTCCGCCCACCGACCGAACCGGCACACCCAACACCTACCCGTTCTCCACGAACTGATCGCCGAGAGGGTCCGACGATGCGATACTGCGTGCCCTGCTCTGCGGGAATGGGGGAATGTTGAAGTCGTACAAACAGCTTTCCCGCTGGTACGGCGCTCTCGAGCCGGCGGTCGGAACGCCAGAGGCGGGCAAGCCGGATGAGGCGGACACCATTGCCCCGGCAGACGACGACGCGCCTTCGCGCTATCCGGACTACATCCGCGACGACACCGAGCCGTGGCAGCGCAAGCCCGAGGAGGTCCTGTCGGATCTGCCCGCGCAGCGCAGCGAATTCACCGGCGGGTGGTCGGATTGGGTGGTGACCGGCCGGGCGCCCGGCCCCGACGACGACTACGTCGCGCCGCGGCAAACCGATCCGGTCAAGTTGCCGTGGGCCGACGACGACACACCCGAGCCGGTCGAGCGGCCGCGCCCTGCGGCGTCGCGTGCGCTGCGCCAAGCCGCCCGCGACCATCCGGCGGTGCGCCGAGCCCGGCTGCTGCTCATCGGGATAGCGGCGGTGCTGATCATCGCCGTCGCCGCGGTGTGCGTGCTGCTGCTGCTGCGCTCCGCCGCCGGTCGCGCCGCGCTGCCCAAGGACTCACATGGGTCCGCGTCGGTGCAGCTCACCGTCGGCGGTGTGCACGCGGGCGGCGACCCGCGCGCGGTGAGCGCGGGCGCCTGCCCGACCGAGCGCAGTGACGCGATCGTGCGCAGCGCGGAGCCGGGCGGCACGGGCTCCGGGCCCGACGCGGTGCTGTCGTTCCAGTACGCGTACTACGTCGAACGTTCGGGGGACCGCGCCCGCGCGGCCGTCGCTCCGGACGCCGACGTCCAGCCCGCCTGGGTCATCCAGCGGGGCATCGACTCCGTCCCGATCGGCACGACGCACTGCGTGCGGATCGTGACGGTCGCGGACAACCGGTATTCGGTGGAAGTCACCGAGTACCGGCCCGGCGGCGCGCCCGCCACGTACAACAGGCAGACGGTCACCACCGCGGTGATCGACGGCCGCACCCTGATCACGGGTATCACGGCCGGATAAAGGAGAGCAGAGGCGATGGGAGAGGACTGGAGCCGCTGGCTCGACGATGCGCCCGGGGAGGGCGCGGCGTCGAGCCGGCCGGTGCGTTCGAAGGCTCCGGTAGTGCGGTTGCGGCGCGGCAAGGGTGACGGTTCCGATGCGGATCGTCCGGCGCAGCGGCCGATCCTGGTGGTCGGTGGATGCGGTGGTGCGGGTACCACGACGACGGCATTGGGTTTGGCGGGTGAGATGGGCACGGGTGGAACGCCGACAGTCGCGGTGGACGCCACTTCGGCGGGCAGTGATCTCGCGCTGCGTGGCGCGGACGAGCATCTGCACCCGATCAGTTTGCAGTCCTGGTTGTACGGACGCGGTGACGACGAGCCCGCGCCGTTGAAGGAGTGCCTGTCGCGGGCGACCTCGGGCGTCGGCCTGCTGTGGCGCGATGCCGCGCCGCTGCGCAGGCGTGCGACCTATCTCACGGTCGCCCGCGCGGTGCGCGACGCCGGATACACCGGCGTCTACGACGGGGGGCATCCGATTGCCGCCCGGCAACTGCTTCCCTTGCTCGACGACGCGGAAGTCGCTCTGGTACTTGCCATTCCGGCGCGCAACGATGCGGCCAACCGGCTGCGGGTCGCCCTGGAATGGCTCGACGACCAGTTCGGTGACGCCGAGGAAGGACACGGCGGCGGCATCGTCGGCGACACCACCATCGTCATCTCGCACCAGTATCCCGGCGACGACTCCCGGGTAGCGGATCATTTGCGCCAGCACCTGTCCGGCTGGGTTCGCGATATCAGGGAGATTCCCTACGATCCGCATCTGGCCCGTGGTGAACTCGTGCGGCACTCCTCGTTGGCGGACGAGACGCGCCGGGCGTATGGGCGCCTGCTCGCCGGGGTGGCATCATGACCGCCGCCATGATTTTTCCGCGTCAGCCCGATCCCGCGCCCGCCGGTGTGATCGCCCCGCCGGAGTCCCGCCGTGCCGCCGTCTGGGACCGTCCCGTACCGGGTGTCGGCCGTGCGCCGCTGGTCTGGCTGCTGGGTGTGCACGGCGGAGCGGGAGCCAGTACCCTCGCGCATGTGCTTGCGCCCGCGGCGGATTCGGGCCGCCGCTGGCCCGGCGTCTTCGACCGCGAAAGCCCGTTCGTCGTCCTGGTCGCCAGGGAGACCATCGCCGGTCTGTCTCGCGCGCACGATCTTCTGCGCCAACATCTTTCGGGTTTCGCCGGTCCTTCCGACGTGCTCGGCCTGATCACCGTCGCCGCCAGGCCAGGACGGATGGCTCCCGAGATCCGGCGCTACCGAGACGTGGTCGGCTCCCTGGCCGGACAGGTGTGGCAGGTGCCGTGGTACGAGGAGTGGACACTGGTCGAACCGGAGCAGCTGCCGGTGTGGTCGCCCGGTGACCTGGTGCCATCGAGGAAACGCAAGCTAGATCTGCTGGAGGAAGTCCCGCTCGATGTCCGGGAGCTCGGCGCCGACATCGTGGCGGCAGCTCGGACGGCACTGGAGGAGGCCGGCTACGACCGCGGGTCTCCGGATCTTCGCAAGCCGTCCGATGAGTGAACGTCCGCATCGCATCGGCGACCACCACCCACTATTCGAGAAAGGCACCCGATGAGCACGCTCCTCCTCGCCGTGCAGGACACGTACGGCACCGTACTCGCGCAAGTCGGTAATCCGACGCCCGAGGCGCCGCCCGGTTCGGAGAAGATCCTGCAGCTGGTGCGGTATCTCACGTGGTTCGTCCTGTTGTCCGGGATCTGTGGCATCGTCTACGCGGGCGGCAAGTTCGCCTGGGAGAAGTGGACCGGTGGTGGTCTGGAGTCGCCGAAGATGGTGGCGGGCGCGATGATCGGCGGCGTGGTCGCCACCAGCGCGGGCACCATCATGAACGCGGTCATCGGGACCTGATGTCGGCGATGGGTACCGTACAGATGCTCGCGGCCGGGTCGCTGGCCTACAAGCAGATGCCCGCCGACGTTCTCGCACCGCTGATGCAGCTGCTGAACTGGCTGCTGTGGTTCGTCCTTCTGGTGTGCCTGGCCTGGATGATCGTCTCCGCGGGGAAGCTGTGGCTGGTCTTTCGCAGTGACCTGGCCATGAACGATGCCTCGCACGGCGTTCTGATGAGCCTGCTGGGTGCTGTGGTGGCGAGCACGGCGTCGGGGATCGCCCTGGCGTTCCTGCCCGCGTGAGCCGCCGGAGCGGGACGGGGACGACGCGGGAATGAATTCGACAGTACTGCGGCCGGCGGACACCGCGGCGTGGCGGCGTGACATCCGTCGCCCCGCGGCCGGAGTCGTCGGCGCCGCGCTGCTGTTCGCGGCGGTCGGCTGCGGCGGTGGCACGGACTCGGTGGGGCCGGACCTCTCGGCCGCTCCCACCGATGTGCGGTGGCAGCCGTTCCAAGGGGTGCCGCTGCCGCACACCGGCCAGGGACCGCGGTCGACGGCCGACGGCGCGGCGACCGGTTTCGAGCACTCGCCGCGCGGCGCGGCCATCGCCGCGCTGACCCACTCCGTGCGGCTGGCCGTGGCGGCCGATACTCAATGGGCGAAAGTCGCTGCCGCGGAGCTGGTTCCGGGCCCGGCCAAGGACGAATGGGCGATCAACCGGGTGCAGCTGTCGATCACCGGCCCGGCGGGCCCGGAGTTCGCGCCCCGTTTGCTCGGCTACAAGATCACCGGCTACTCGGAGTCGCGGTCCACCGTGGACGTCTACACGGAGTACTCCGACAGATCGAAGGCGGTGCACCACACGGCCGTGGAGTGGTTCGGCGACGACTGGAGATTACGGCTGCCGGATCCGGAGTCGACCGTGCGACCGATCGATTCGATCGACGCATTACCTACCGACATCGTGAAAGTGGAGGCACCGACGTGAGCGACAGGGAGTCGTACGCGCGCGACCGTGTCTCCTTCGGGATCGTCGCCTCCGCCGCCGTGCTGGCGCTCATCGTGGTGGTCGGCATCTTCGTTTTCGTCAGCCGTGACGACGAGCCGGTCGCAGGCGCGCCCGCCGTCGCCGAAGGCTCCGGCGGCACCGGCTTCGCGAGCCCCGAGCTGGACATCCTCGGCAGACGGGTCGACATCCCGAACAACGCTGCCGGGCAACCGCTCGCGCAGGACCCCTCCCGGCAGCGCAAGCCCAGCGACGCGGACTGGCTGACCGCCGCGCCGGAGGGTACCGCCGAACCACACGGCTGGCAGCGGGTGTACGGCGCGTCCGTCCCGTTCTCCACCTCCGACGGGCCGACCCGGGTCGAGGACGACTTGGCCGTCGGGTACTCGCACACCCCGCAGGGCGCGGTGCTGGCCGCGGCGCAGATCACCTACCGGCTCAACGCCCGGCCCGCCGACCGTGACCTGTACGTGCGCCAGGTCCGGGTCTCCGCCCAGCAGATCGCCGCCTACGACAAGGCGCTGGCCGACTCCCGGCTGCCGAAACAGCAGCCGGAAAAGGTGACCCGCTACTTCGTCGCCTCGGACGCGTTCAAAGTGGATGACTACGCCGACGATCTCGCCATCGTCCGGTTGGCCACCAGGGGCCCGGTGATCGACGGCAAACAACTGTGGGCGGCGACGCGTCTGGCCATGGTGTGGGACGCGGGCGATTGGCGCCTGAAGCCCACGACCACCAACAACGCCCAGACCGAGTACGTCGAGTCGCTGCAGGGGTGGACGCGATGGTGAGTCGTAGGAGGTCTTCCGATCGCATGCCGCCTGCCGTGCTGGGCGCGGGAGCGGTACTGGCCGTGGCGGTGGCCGCGGTCGTCACCGTGTTCGCGGTCCGGGACGACGACGCGGCAGCCGGCCAGGTGTCGCAGACGACGGCATCGGCCGACCTTTCCGGCGCACCCGGTCCGGGGTCGTCCTTCGCTGGAACGGGTGCGGACTCGTTCGGCCATCGTTTCGATATCCCGAAAGACCCCGCCGGGCAGGCGCTCTCGCAGTCGGGCGCGCCACGGACGCCGACCGATCCGGAGTGGCAGACCGGCGCGCCGGGCGGGACGAACCAGCCGGGCGGTTGGCAACAGGTGTACGGCGGCCCCGTGGTTCCGTTCTCGACGACCGATGGACCCGCGCGCGTCGACAACGGTGTGCCGACGGGGTTCGCCAAGACCCCGCAGGGCGCCGCCCTGGCCGCCGAGCAGATCTACTGGCGGACCGTGGCCCGGCCCACCGACCACACGCTGTGGCAGCGGTTGGTGATACTCACGCCCGAGGAACTCGCCGACCGGGAGCGCAAGATCGCCGAGGGCAAAGTGCCCGACGTCTTGCCGGAGAGCGTCAAACCGCTGCTGTACGCGTCCGACGCATTTCGAATCGAAAGCTATGGTGACGATTTCGCTGTTGTTCGTGTCGCCCGCAAGACCCGTGAGTTCCTGCACGGTGGGCGAAGTTGGGTGGCCATGAGACTCAACGTGGTATGGCGTGACGGTGGCTGGAGATTGAAGTCGTCCGCGGGCGACACGCAGCCGCTCGAAACGATCGGTTCGATCGATGGGTGGACACAATGGTGAGGCGGCTAGTCACAATCCTCGCGGTCATCTTCACGGTGATGATCGCGACTCCGACCGTGGCCTACGGCCAGACGTACGGCTTCGACGATACGTGCAACGAGATCCACGACAGCCTCGACGGCCTCGGGCTGCCCGGCTTCACCCTCGGTGACGCCGCGTCCGCCGCGTGCAAGGCGGGCAATGCCGCCTCGCATCCCAACCAGGCTGCGACGGCGGTGAAGGACAAGGCCTGGGACTCCACCTTCGGCAAGGTGGTCGATTCGCTGATGAACGGTCTCGGCGAGGCCATCATCCTGGCGTTGACCTTCTGGATGAAGGTGCCCAACGAGGCGGTCAGCGATTCCGGTTCGTTGTTCACGAAGATCAACGACTACACCTATCAAGCGCAGATCCTGCTGCTGATAGCGTCGGTGATCCTGTCCGGGGCGCGATTGGCCGAAGCCAGACGCGGGGCCGCGATGAACGAGGCGGCCGAATCGTTCCGGATGTTCACCCGTGTCGTGTTCAGCTCCTGGATGCTGGGCGCGGTCATCGTCGCGGGCACGCAGGCGTCGGACCGCTTCGCGGAGTGGATCATCGACGACTCGACCAACGGCAATGCCAAGGACCTCGCCGAGCTGATGGTGAAAACCAGCAAGCTGCAGGCCTTTTCGCCCGGATTGGTGCTGATCATCGCGATCGTGGGCCTGCTCGGCGCGCTCGCGCAGATCGTGCTCGCCATCGTCCGGCAGGGACTGCTGGTGATCGCGGCCGGTGTGCTCCCGCTGGCCGCGGCGGCCTCCGGCATGAACATCGGCAAGCAGTCCTATCAGAAGCTCATCGGCTGGATCATCGCCTTCATGTTGTGGAAACCGGTGGCGGCGATCGTCTACATGATCGCGTTCACCACGGCGGGCCACGTCGACTCGCTCACTCCGACCAGCGGCTTGCCCGACGGTGAGCAGGCCCAGCGCATGCTGGTGGCGATCGTGCTGTTGTGCAGCGTGGCATTCGTGTTGCCCGCGCTGATGCGACTGGTCACTCCGGCCGTCGCGATCGTCGGCAGCGGCGGTTCGGGTTTCACCGCGGCGGGCGGCACCTTGGTCGGTGTGGCTGCTCTCGGCGCCATGGGCACCAAGGCGGTCGGCGTGAAGGGCACTGCGGCGCCGGGCCGGGCAGGCTATGTGAGCGGCAGCGGCACCGGACCGCGCCCGGGCGGCGCGGGCGGACCGCGTGGTGGCGGCGGCGCACCTCGGCCGACGCCGCCGCGCGGTGGCGGCGGCCCCCAGGGCGGCGCGGCTCCGCGCGCCTCCGGACCTGCGGGCGCGGCCGGGGTAGCGTCCGGAGCGGCCAGGACGGCAGGCCGGATCGGCGCGGCGCGCGCCGCGAGCGGTGGGCTGAGCCGGGCCGACCAAGCCATGGGTGACGTCGCGGGCGATCGCTGGACGAACCGTTCACCCGACCTCGGGAGGAGCACCATTCCGCGATGACAATCACCGACACCTACGAGCGCCGCTCGTACGGGCTTTGGCAGAAGCCGCGCAGCGCAGGCCTTTTCGGCTTGCGCTGGGAGGAAACCGTGCTCGGCTTCGCGGTCGTGATCACGGCGCTGATCACCGCGATGGTCGGCGGCTTCCAGTGGGGTGTGATCGTCGGCGGCGTCGGTGTCGTCGTGATGGTCCCACTGGTGTGGCGGACCGGAGGTCGTTCGGGCTACGAGACGGGATTGATGATGTTCAACTGGATGCGCTCGCGCAGTCGTGGCGAGCACGTGTACCGCGGTGGCCGCTTCTCCCGGATCCCCGGCGGCGTCACCCGTTTGCCGGGCCTGCTCGCGCCCTCCAAGTTGTATGAGGGCATCGACGCGGGTGGCTACAGCTTCGGCATGATCCACTTGCCGCAGTTCGCCCAGTACACCGTGGTGCTGCGCGCGTGGCCGCAGGGTCATGAGGCCGTGGATCAGCCCGTGATCGACCGGTGGGTGTCGGCGTGGGGAACCTTCCTGGCCTCGGTCGGACAGACCAGCGACATCGTCGCCGTGGTGCCGGTGATCGACACCGTGCCGGAGACCGGAAACCGTTTGCTCACCGAGGTTTCCACGATCACCAGGCCCGAGGCGCCCGAACTGGCCCAGCAGGTGATGTACGAGTTGGCCACCGAACTGCCGCAGGAGCGCGTGCAGTTGCTGCCGCGGGTGGCGATCACGTTCAAGGCCACCACCGCCGAGCGCCGCAAGAACCCGGCCGAAGAAGCCGTGGAGATCGGCCGGCGCCTGCCCGGCATCTGCGCCGCGCTGGCGGAAGCCGGTGTGCGCGCTCAGCCGATGTCGGCGGACGAGGTGATCTCGTTCATCCGCCGCAGTTACGATCCCGCCTCGCAGGCCGACCTGGAGGTGGCCGCGGGCGAACCCGAAGGGCACGGCCTGGACTGGGCGGACGCGGGCCCGGTGTCCCACGACGAGAAGTGGGATTACTTGGTGCACGACGGTGGCCGGTCGGTCACCTGGGAAATGGATGCCGCCCCCGAGGGCGCGGTCGACGAGCGGGTGCTGCAGCGGCTGCTCGCGCCGAATCCCGAAGTGCCGCGCAAACGTATCGCGATCGTGTACCGTCCGCACTCGGCCGCCGACGCCGCCGAGATCGTCGACGACGATTTCAAGAACGCGTTGGTGGCCCAACAGAGCGAACGCGGAGTCGTGTCCGCGGCGGCGACGCTGCGGGTGGGCGCGACTCAGCAGGCCCGCGAGGAGCAGGCCAGGGGTCACGGTGTGACCCGCTTCGGGGCGCTGGTGACCATCACCGAGCCCTTGCGCGGTGACCTGCCGCGCATCGAAGCCATCACGCGCGACCTGTCGACCCAGGCGCGCTTGAAGATTCGGCGGTGCTACCGCTACCAGGCGGCGGCCTTCGCGGCCTCGCTCGGTTGCGGGGTGATCCTGCCGGAACACGCGACAATTCCGAAGGCACTGGCGGGGTGAGCGATTCATGGCACGCGACTACGAGCCACCCGTGCGGGAACGGGACGAGGACGCACGCCGCAGGCGGCTCGAACAATCCGGCCGGGACGAGTGGGGACAGCGGCCGGAACGGCGGCGCCCCACACGGGACTCGGCGCGGGTGAACGGCGAGGACCGGCTGGGCGTGGACACGACCGACCGGCGAGCGGGCGAGCGTCGCGCTCGACCGGGCGCGGGCCGCTCCGACGGCGTGCGCGCCGACCGGGGGCACAACGAACGCTCCCGGGCCGAACGGAACCCTCGCATGTCCCGCGACGCGGTCACCGAGCGCATCGCCGCGCGGCCGGAGCGCAGCGGCGCCAGGAACGGTCGCGTGGCACGGCCCGCGAAGGTCGACTACACCGCCGACCGCGCGATGGGCAGCCCGTACACGGACAAGGCGGCCCGTCGCGCGAAGGCGAAAGCCGATCGGCGCAAGCAATCCGGGCCACCGCTGCTCGACGACGCCACCCGTGCCAAGCTGGAGATGCTCGCCCGGGAGGGCAATGGCTTGCGGGCGGCATGGGCGCAGTTCCGGGTCCGCACCGACGACATCCGCCGCCGCAACTACGCGGCCCGCGCGGAGCAGACGATCGAGGACGGATTCGACCGCAGCACAGCGCAACTCACCGACCGCGGCTACGCGGGCGCGGGCGGCGGCCGGATGAACGTGGTCGGCCGCCCGGTCGAGTACCGTGCCACCACGGCCCAGGTCGCCGGTCTGTGGCCCTGGTCGGTCGGCGCGGGCGCGCCGCTGATCGGCACGCCCCTCGGTTCGCATCTGCACACCGGCGCGCCGGTCTGCTTCGACCCGATGAACTGGTTCATGCGCGGCAGCTTCATCACCGCGCCCAGCCTGTTCGTGCTCGGCCTCAACGGTTTCGGCAAGTCCTCGCTGGTCCGCCGCATCGTGCTCGGTGGCATCGCGCAAGGGATCACGCCGTTGATCCTCGCCGACGTCAAACCGGACTACCGGAAGATGGTCGAGCTCGTCGGCGGCCAGGTGATCGATCTGGGCTACGGGCACGGCAAGCTCAACCCGCTCGCGGCGGGCGTGCTCGGCGCGGTCGTCCCGCGACTGGAAGAGTTCCCGGCGTTGCAGCTGCAGGTGTTGCAGGACCTGCGGGCCAGGCAGGTGACGTTGATCGCGGGCCTGGTGGAACTGGTACGCGGCGATCGTGTCCGCGATTACGAGGAGACCCTGATCGCCACCGCGCTGCGCATACTCTACCGGCCGGGCAGCGGGTACACGCCGGACCAGCCGCCGATCATGGAGAACCTGCTCGAGGT
The DNA here is from genome assembly GCF_053604885.1 of Nocardia sp. NPDC003999. NCBI lineage: Bacteria > Bacillati > Actinomycetota > Actinomycetes > Mycobacteriales > Nocardiaceae > Nocardia > Nocardia sp. NPDC003999. The sequence continues at coordinate 105,395 of NZ_JBSGIB010000001.1, read as the reverse complement.
GATCGTCGGCGGCGGCGAGGAATTGATGCTGGACGCGGGCGCCGACGACACCGCGGAGTACCAGGAGGCGATCAAGGGGCTGCGCCGCTCCCTACGCGCGCTCACCCAGGGACCGTTCGGCGCGGTCTTCAACGGCCAGACCACCGTGCCGATCGATACCAGCGCGGTCGCGGTGTGCATGGACGTCTCACACATCCCGACCGGCGACAAGAAGCTCAAAGCCGCGGTCATGCTGGCCTGCTGGGCCGACGGGTTCGCCTCGGTCGAGGCCGCGCACGTGCTCGCCGACGCGAAACTCGGTCCGCAGCGCTATTTCCAAGTGGTGATGGACGAGCTGTGGCAGGTGCTCGGCCTCGGTGACTTCATGGTCGACCGCGTCGACGAGCTCACCCGCTTGCAGCGCGGCATCGCCACCGCGCTGATCATGATCAGCCACACCATCAAGGACCTGCAGGCGCTCGGATCGGAAGCCGCCATCGCGAAGGCGCTCGGTTTCCTCGAGCGGGCGCGCGCCAAGATCTTCGGCGCGCTTCCGGCCGAGGAGATCAAACGGCTCGACAGCACGGTTCCGTTCACCTCGGCCGAGGAGGAGATGGTGACCGGATGGTCCGCGCCGCAAGCGCTGACCGGCGAGGCGCTCAAACCGGGACAGCAGCGGCCCTCCCCGCCCGGCACCGGTAAGTTCCTGCTGAAAATCGGTGAGGATCGCCGCCCCGGTATCCCCTTCCACATGGAATTCACGCTGTCGGAGAAGGAAAGCGGGATCCACGACACCAACCAGCGGTTCAGCGAGTTCACCGAATCGATCTCGCGAGGAACGGATTCACCGGGGAGCGCCGCATGATGCCGCACCGGTCCTACCGACGCGTCTCGCCGGAGGTGCGTCAAGCGGCGGTCGAACAGGTCATCGCGCTGACCGGCAAGCTGCGCAGTGAATCGGAGGCATGCCGCGTGGTCGCCGAGCAGATCGGTGTGCACACGAACTCGGTGCGCAATTGGGTGCGCGCGGCCGAAGGCCCCAGTCTGGAGCGGATGGACGCCACCGCGCTGCGGCGCAAGGTCGCACTGCTGCAACAGCAGTTGGCTGCCGCCGCCGAGATGAACCGCACGCTGGCCGACACCCTCAACGAGACTCGGCGCCGCACGTGAACCCGGGCTGCGCGCGGCACGATGCCGGAGTGCGGCGGTGAGCGGCAAATCCGTCTTGTGGACGGCGCTGGGCGCGGTGCTCGGCCTGATGACCATCGTGCTGGTCATCGTCATGCCCGCCGTCGACGACGCCTGTGAGGGCGGCTCCGTGCTCGGCTCGCAGTCGGCGCTTCCGCCGCTGGGCGGTTACCCGCCGGGCGATCGGCGCGCCGCCGCGACAACAGGTACCGGCGCGAGCCGACCCAATCCGGCCGCGACCGCCACACCCTCACTCGCGGCGGGAGTCGGCCCGCTGCGCCGCACGTTGCCGATGGCCACCGGAACCTTCACGGTGTCGGACACGTTCGGCGCGCGGGGTGGCGCGCACAAGGGCGTCGACCTGGCCGCGCCGGACGGCACGCCCATCTTCTCGGTCTCCGACGGCCGCGTCGTCGCCGCCGGTCCGGCATCCGGATTCGGCAACTGGATCGTCGTCGACTCGGTGGACATCAACGGCCGTTCGTATTCGGCGGTCTACGGCCACATGTGGGACTCCGGCGTCCTGGTCCGGCCGGGCGATACGGTGACCGCGGGGCAGCACATCGGCGCGGTGGGGTCGGCGGGTGAATCCAGCGGGCCCCACTTGCATTTCGAGATCGTCCCGGGCGGCCGTTTCACCGGCGGACGGCAGATCGATCCGCTGCCCTGGCTCGACGGTGCGCCGACCCCGGATGTCGGCGGTGCGCGAGCGTATTCCAGCGATCCACGCTGCAGCCTCGGTTTCGGCACCGCCGGTGGCGCGCTGGCCGCGGGCAAGGTGCCACAAGAACTGGAGATCTGGTACCGCCGTGCGGGGTCGATCTGCCCGCAGATCACGCCGTCGCTACTGGCCGCGCAGGGCAGGCAGGAATCCGGTTTCCGGCGCGGCGCGACCTCGCCCGCCGGTGCGCAGGGCCTGGCCCAGTTCCTGCCGACCACCGCGGTGAGCATCGATCCCGACGACGGTCAGCCGTACGTGATCGATGCCGACGGCAACGGCGTGGCCAGCGTGTGGGACGACGGGGACGCGATCGTCGGCCAGGGGCGTTACATGTGCGCGATCGCGCACCAGATCCAGCGGTGGCAGGCCGAGGGCAGGGTGCAGGGCGACATCGTCGCTTTGACGCTGGCGGCGTACAACGCCGGCGAAGGCGCGGTGCTGGCCTCGGGCGGCATGCCGAACCAGCTCGCTGCGCACTACGCCGAGACCCAGCCATACGTGCGCAACATTCTCACCATGGAAGCGCAATACCGAGCGCCGGGTTCGCTCGGCCGGTTCACCCCTGGGCAGGGTTCGGCCGGCGACCAGATCGTCCAAGCCGCGCACGAGTGGCTCGGCACGCCCTACGTGTGGGGCGGCGGGGGACCCCAAGGACCGAGCGGCGGGGGGTTGGACGGACCGGGTCTGACCGCGGCGGCGGTGTTCGCGGCGTCCTCCGGCGCGGTGACGTTGCCGCGCACGGCCGAACAGCAGTGGGAGGCGGGCGCGGAGGTGCCGATGAGCAAGGCGCAGCCCGGGGATCTGGTGTTCAGCTCGTTCGGCGCGCGTGGCCCCGCGCAGGTCGGCGTCTATGCGGGCAACGGCCGGATGATCCAGTCGGTGCCCGGCGCGGACGTCCGATCCGGCGGCGGCGTTTCGGAAGTCGCGGTGCCAGGAGACGGACGGGCGAGGAGGGTGCTGTGAGCGTTCCCGGGCGCGAACACACGGCGGCGGGACTGCCGCGACGCCCCGGTGTGCGGTTAGCCTGGATGGACAGAGCAAATGCACGCGCGAAACTGGTGGTGATGCTGGTGGTGAGCGTCGCGGTGCTGGGTTCGGCCTGTGGCCGGACGGACCGCGCGGACTCGGGATCCGATGCGGCGCATTCCGCTACGTCCACACCCCGGTTGCTGGAGGGCGTGCCCGCCCCCGACCCGGTGACGCCGGACGGTGTCGCGGTCGCGGCGTTGCGGGAAATCTACAGTTGGCAGCCCGCCACCGAGACCCAGGGCGAGTCTCTGGGCCGAGCGCGGAAGTTTCTCGGCCCCAGCCTGATTCGTATGCTGGATGCGACGCCGACCGCGGTGCAGACGCCGAAGTCGACACTGCAGTGGGCGGATTGGGCGAGGGAAGGGGCGCATGTGGAGGCGTTCACCTTCGCGTCCGGCGAGAAGGCTCCTGCCCTCAGCGATCCGAACGTCCAGCAGTTCAAGATCGGGATCGAGCAGACCGTCGTCCATCCGAACGGACGCAAGGAGCCGCTGCCGCCCGCGACGGTGATCGCCACCGTCGTGCGCACACCCGACGGCTGGCGGCTCGACGCATTCCGCTGACCACTCGCTTTCCGTACCGGACGGCCGACCCAGGAGGGACACATGGCGAAGAAGAAAAAGGTGACGGATCCGGCCATCCCCGGACCCGATGTCAGCCTGCTACTGACCTACGCCGGCTTCGCGATCTTCGGAACCCTCTGGCTCGCGCTGCATCTGGGCAACATGCTCGAGGGCAGCCCGCAGAAGGTTCCGTTCAACCCGATCGCCATCGCGGCCGATCTGGCGCGAGGAAGGCTGCGCTGGCCGGGCGCGGCGACGGCGATCGTGCTGCTGGTGATCCTCAGCGTCGTAGCGTATCTGGTGATCCGCAAGGAGTTGCAGAAGCGCCGGTCCAAAGGCAGGTTGCCGGTCGACGACAAGGCCGACGTGATGGGCAACGGCGGCGCGATCTCGATGCTCACCGAAGCGGGCGTCCGGGAGAAGGCCGAGCAGCTGGGGGTGAGACTCGGCTACGACGACGCTCCGGGCGTGCCGATCGGCGTTGGTGTGGCCGACGGGGTGATGCTCTACGGTTCGTACGAGGATCTGCACCTGGACATCTGGGGTCCGCGTCAGGGCAAGTCGACCTCCCGGGTCATCCCGGCGATCCTCAGCGCGATCGGCCCGGTGCTGGCCACCTCGAACAAGCGCGACGTGGTGGACGCCACCCGAGACGTGCGGGAGTCCAAGGGAAGTCCCACCTTTGTCTTCGACCCGCAGGGTGTCGCGGGTGAAGAGCCGACCTGGTTCTGGGATCCGCTGTCCTGGGTGGACGCCAAGCGCGAAGGTTGTGAGATGCGCGCGGCGCGGCTTGCGGGGCACTTCGCCGACGGTGACGACGGCCGGGACACGAAGACCGACGCGTTCTTCGATCCCGAGGCCGAGGACCTGCTGGCCGGGTTGTTCCTCGCCGCCGCCGTCGGCGACCGCAACGGCAGCAGGCCGATCGTGCAGGTCTGGGAGTGGGTGACCAATCCGCAGGACACCGAGCCCATCGAGCTGCTGCGCGCCGCCCGCCATCACTACACGGCCTCGGGCCTGTCCTCGCAGTACAACACCGATCCGCGCACGCGCAGCGGCATCTTCGGCACGGCCAAGAAGATGATCCGCTGCCTGAAACTGTCGAACGTGCATCCGTGGATCTCCCGGGGCGGCGACCGCAGGGAATTCGACGAGCTGGAGTTCCTGGAGAACAACGGAACGCTCTACAGCTTGTCGCTGGAGGGCCGCGGTTCGGCCGCGCCGCTGGTGAGCGCGCTCACCGAGGCGGTGGTGGACGTGGCGATGCGCAAGGCGTCGCAGTCGGCCGGTGGGCGCCTGGCGATCCCGCTGCTCGCGGTGCTGGACGAGGCGGCAAACGTGGTGCGCTGGAAGGATCTGCCCAAGCAGTACAGCCACTTCGGCTCCCGGGGCATCGTCGTGATGACCGTGCTGCAGTCCTGGGCGCAGGGCGCCCGCTGCTGGGGCGAGAGCGGCATGAACGCGTTGTGGTCGGCGGCGAACATCAAAGTGCTCGGCAGCGGCGTGGACGACACGAAGTTCCTGCAGGAGCGTTCGGATGTGCTCGGTGAGTACGACGCGATCTCGCAGTCGGTGTCCGAATCCAAGGGCGGCAAGAGTTACTCACGCTCGCTGGGCTCGTCCAAGACGTTCTCGGTCAACGGTCTGGCGACGCTGCCGCGTGGGCGGGCCATCCTGTTCCCGTCCGGTGCGCCACCGGTGCTCATCCGTACCGTGCCGTGGTGGGAGGGTGAGTACGCTTCCGACGTGAAACAGTCCATCTCGCACCATGATCCGCAGCGCAAGACGCAGATCGCGGACGTCATCGGTTCGCCGTCGCTGAGCAAGTCGACGCCACCGCCGGAGTACGGCCAAGTCGAGGAGGTCCGGCCGCTGTGAACGAACCGCAGCAGAACATGCACTACGCGAACGTGGTCGAGTTCGTCGAGAACTATCTCAGCGTGATCTACCGTCGGCAGGTCACCGATCTCAGTGACACCGTGTGGTGCCCGGAGTGGTGGCAGCACGCGGAGGCAATTGCCCGGCTGGACGCGTTATGGCGCGCTTGGGAGCACTACCGCCAGGACGGGGCGACCGGACTGAGCGTCTGGTTCCTGGATCATGCCGATCCGCATATGGCGAAACTGTTCGATCCCAAGGGACCGTTCAAGTATTGCAGTGTGCGCAACGGTCATAAGGACATGCTCAACCCGCTGCCGACGAAAGCGCCGCAGAACGGCATGTTCAGTGACCCTACGATCGGTAACTTCCCGCCGTAGTGGCGATGCGTCACGGCGATTCTCGCCGAAAGGGTTCGGAACGGACGAGTGCCCGCTGGATGATCCAGCGGGCACTCGTCCGTCTCGTGCTATCGCGTGCGCTCCAAGCCGCGGGGATCCTGTTCCCGTCCTGCCCTGGTAACCGCGGGCGCCTCGCCGGGGCGGGTGCGTACGGCCTCACCCGGAGGCTGTGCCTGCCCTACTTCGATCAGCATCCGCACCGCGGCGAGTTCCGGCGCCACACCCATTTTCGCGAGATGTGCCGCGATCGCCATCCGGCGTTCCTGGGAGTCGTACTGCAAGGCCGGCTTGGCGGCGGCGGCATTGGCCGCCATCCGTGATGCCTCGGCCTGCGCGGAGAAGCGGTCCTTCTCCAGGGACACACCCTTTTCCGGGATCGGCTTCTCGATCAGCCGGGCCAGCTCGGTGTTGCGCGGGTCCTTGGCCTTCGCGTCCCTGGCCTCCCGCAACTGCAGTTCCTTGGCCTCTTTGATCCGGGCCTCGGTGAGCTTGACGCGCGCTTCGGCTTCCTTCTGACCACGCTCGCGGGTACGCAAGGCGACGAGCGTCGCAAGCTGCAACATTGTCCTCATCATGGCCGCGGTTTCCCGGCCGATGTCGTCCAGTTCCTCGGACATGGCTGCTCCCCGATGCTGCGGTGATCACTATGGATGATGGTGGTGCTTCGTTACGGACGCCGCCACGCGAACTGTAGTCCCGTGCAGCGGGTCCCGCCTGCAAACGTGGACACCCGAAGAACTTGCGGCGTGGCACTTCCTGCCCGGGGATAGCCCGGCCGAGGCCGCACTACGCTGCAAGAACTCCTTGTTTCGAGGTTACCTGACAAAGGTCGGCACAATCGCACGAGCGTGCTGCTTTATCAGCATATATCGCACATTTCCGGCGTGTCTTCGGGCGCGCCGGATGATCTTCGGGCTGAGGGCACCCTAACCGAAGAAAGGTTCCACTATCCGCACTTCGGCTGCAGGGACGTGGATACGGCTCGGGCCCGCGGCCGAGACGCCGCGGGCCCGGATCCGCACTCAGCGGTCGATGCGCACCGACTGGATTGTGACCGGCTGCTTGGGCTTCCCGTCCCCGGGGCCGTTGGAGTCGTCCTGGCCCAGCGCGGCGATCTTGTCCAACGTGCCGAGGCTGTTGTCGTCCACGGTGCCGAAGATCGTGTACTGCGGCGGGAGCAGGGAATCGGAGTACACGATGAAGAACTGGCTGCCGTTGGTTCCCGGCCCCGCGTTGGCCATGGCCAGCACGCCACGCTTGTACGAGATCGGCTCCGAAGTCGCCGCCGGATCGTTCGCAGCGTACTGGTCGGTCGGGTATTCGTTGTCGAACTCGTAACCGGGCCCACCCATTCCGGTACCCGTGGGGTCGCCGCACTGCAGGACCTTCAGGCCCTCGCCCGCGGTCATGCGGTGACAGCTGGTGCCGTCGAAGTAGTTCTGCGCCGCCAGACTGACGAAGCTGTTCACCGTGCACGGCGAATCGGCGTTGTTCAGGGTCAGCCCGATCGGCCCCTGGCTGGTGTCCATGCTGACGCTGACCTTGGCGTCGACGCCGGTGGTTGGGACGGGGCCGCCCTTCGGCTTGTTCACCGGCTTGTCCGCGGGCTTGGCGCTGTCGCGGTAGGTGCAGTCGACCGTCGCGGGCTTGGCCTTCGCGGAGGGCGGGGCGGCCGCGGCGGGAGTGCTGGACAGCGAGGCGTCGGCGGCATCGGAGCTGTTGCTGTCGTCGCCGCGGGTCAAGAAGTACACCCCGGTCACGGCGGCGACCACGACGACGACACCGAGTACCGATCCGGCGATGGTGAGTTGCTTGCGCTTACGCGCCCGCTCGGCTCGGTTGGCGAGCTGACGTTCCAGCTTGCGTTTCGCCGCTGCTCGTCGCTGTTCGTTGCTCGGCACTACCACGTTCCTCCCGTATCCGGTTACATCGGGATAAGAGTGTGCCATTTCTACCTGAGACTGTTCCGCAACCTTCCTGAGAGTCGGTTCGGGGAACCGGTTGGACTTGCGGTGCCGTAGTGGTGGAAACTGGAGCATCGTGACCAAGACCAGCAGCTTCTCCGCCCCGAAGGGGGTACCGGACTACGTGCCGCCCGGCTCGGCAGAGTTCGTCGCGGTGCGCGACGGCCTGCTCCGCGCCGCCCGACTGGCCGGGTACGGGCATATCGAGCTGCCGGTCTTCGAGGACACGGGCCTGTTCGCCCGCGGCGTCGGCGAGTCCACCGACGTGGTCACCAAGGAGATGTACACCTTCCCCGACCGCGGCGACCGCAGCGTCACGCTGCGTCCCGAGGGCACGGCGGGCGTGATGCGCGCGGTCATCGAACACGGCCTCGATCGCGGTCAGCTCCCGGTGAAGCTGTGCTACGCGGGTCCCTTCTTCCGCTACGAGCGGCCGCAAGCGGGCCGGTACCGCCAGTTGCAGCAGGTGGGCATCGAGGCGATCGGCGTCGACGATCCGGCGCTCGACGCGGAGGTCATCGCGATCGCCGATGCCGGATTCCGCGGCCTGGGCCTGGACGGATTCCGCCTCGAGGTCACCTCGCTGGGTGACGAGACGTGCCGCCCGCAGTACCGCGAACTGCTGCAGGATTTCCTGTTCGGACTGCCGCTGGACGAGGAGACGAAGCGGCGCGCCCAGCTCAACCCGTTGCGCGTGCTGGACGACAAGCGGCCCGAGGTACGGGAGATGACCGCGAACGCGCCGCTGATGATCGATCACCTGTCGGAGTCGGCCAAGGCGCACTTCGAGCAGGTACTCGGCCACCTCGAAGCGCTGGGCGTGCCGTACGTGGTGAACCCGCGCATGGTGCGCGGCCTCGACTACTACACCAAGACCACGTTCGAGTTCGTGCACGACGGTCTCGGCGCGCAGTCCGGCATCGGCGGCGGTGGCCGTTACGACGGTCTCATGGCCGAGCTCGGCGGGCAGCCGCTGTCGGGTATCGGATTCGGCCTCGGCGTCGACCGGACCATGCTGGCGCTGGCGGCCGAGGGCAAGTCGGCGGGCAACCCGGCGCGCTGCGAGGTGTTCGGCGTGCCGCTGGGCGACGCCGCCAAGCAGCGGCTCGTGGTTGTCGCCGCGCAGTTGCGCGCGGCGGGCGTCCGGGTCGATCTGGCCTACGGCGGACGCGGTGTGAAGGGCGCGATGAAGGCGGCCGACCGTTCCGGGGCGAAGTTCACCCTCGTGCTCGGCGATCGTGACCTCGCGGAGAACACCATCGGGCTCAAGGACATGGCGACCGGTGATCAACGGCAGATTCCGCTGCCCGAGGCAGTCGGCGTGATCCGGGAGTCGCTGGCGGGGTAGCGAGGCGGCGGGTGCGCGCTGCCCGTCGAGTTTCGCGGCGCGCCCGCCGCGCGCACGGTACTGTGCGTCGAACCCGTCGTCGGCCGGGTGACGGGAGCAGCAGCGTGACCGGCGCGCACACACCGCCGCCGGAGTCGCGAGAGGGCGGAGTAGTGTCCACGAATTCTGATGACCAGCGGGCGCTCGCGCCGGTGGGCCTCGATCTGGTCGCGCCCGAGTTGTACGCGCCGATGTTGCGCCGCCTCGCGCTGGCCGCGTCGGGTATCGGGGTCGGCGCGGCGTTGCTGGCCGCGACCGTGGTGAGCTGGCCGATCGCCGCGGCGGTCGGCGTCGTCGTCGGCGCGCCGACCGTCCTGTACGCCGTCGCGCTGCGTCGGCGGCGAATGTGGTTGACCGGCACGATGATCCACGCCCGCAGACTGTTCGGTGAACGGCGGGTGGAGATGTCTGCGGCCACCGGGGTCGAGGTCCTGGTGTTCCCGGCCCGGTTGAGCCGGATCGCTCTGCGGGTCACCGCGGGTGAGGTCTCCCAGGTCGTTCCGCTGGCCATGTACACCGACGTGGGCAGCGGCCGCGAATTGCACCTGGTCGGTTTGCGCAGGCTCGCGGACGCGCTCGCCGCCAGTCGATTGGCCGCGGCCGTAGCGGTTTCCGAGATGCTGGTGCGGCAGTTGCGGGCCGAGGCGCGCGACGCCGGGCTGGAGGAACGGCCGCTGTATCGCGCCGTGCGGCTGGCGCGCGCCAAGGACGCGGTTTCGCCGATCGTGCTGACCGACAGCGAGGTCGCGACACTCAGCTGACCCCGCGGTTCTCCTCCGGGGCCGGTGCCGGGCGGCGCACGAGTCACTGTCGCGTAGCTCACCGTCGGCCTTCGGCGGCGGTGAGAGTGGTTAGGGTGGGCAACAGAAGTCCGCCTACCGCAAGGAGTTCGTCGTGAGCACCGCCGCTGGGACCGTGACCGTCACCGTGACCGGAGCCGCGGGCCAGATCGCCTACGGCATGCTGTTCCGGATCGCTTCCGGCGCGATGCTCGGCCCGGACACGCGCGTGCGGCTACGGCTGCTGGAAGTCCCCGCCGCGGTGGCGTCGCTGGAGGGCGTCGCGATGGAACTGGAAGACGGCGCGTTCGGGTTGCTGGAGTCCATCGACATCAGCGACGACCCGTGGATCGGCTTCGCTGGCGCCGATATCGCCCTGCTGGTCGGCGCGCGGCCGCGCACCGCCGGGATGGAACGTTCGGATCTGCTCGCCGCCAACGGCGCGATCTTCACCGAGCAGGGCGCCGCGATCAACGCCAGCGCCGCGGACGACGTGAAGGTGCTCGTGATCGGCAACCCGGCCAACACCAACGCCTTCATCGCCATGAGCAACGCACCGGACGTGCCCGCCGAGCGTTTCACCGCCATGACGCGGCTGGACCACAATCGCGCCATCGCGCAACTGGCCAAGCAGACCGGTGCGCCGGCCGCCGACATCGCCCGGGTCGCGATCTGGGGCAACCACTCGGCGACGCAGTACCCCGACGTCGCGCACGCCACCATCGCGGGACGTCCCGCCCTCGACCTGATCGGCGATCCGGCGTGGCTGACCGAGCAGTTCGTGCCCACCGTGCAGCAGCGCGGCACCGCCATCATCCAGGCCCGCGGCGCGTCCTCGGCGGCGAGTGCGGCCAGCGCCGCGATCGACCACATCCGCGACTGGGTGCGTGGCACGCGGCACGGTGACTGGGTTTCCATGGCCGTTGCCTCGGACGGCTCCTACGGCGTGCCGGACGGGCTGATCAGCTCGTTCCCGGTCACCTGCGCGAACGGCGAGTACACCATCGTGCCCGACCTGGCGATCGATGCTCTGGCCCGTCCCCGGATCGATGCGTCGGTCGCGGAGTTGGTGCAAGAACGCGACGCCGTGGTCGACCTCGGTTTCGCCAAGCGCGCCTGACCGGCGCCGCGAGCGTCCGCGCCGCAGAGCCGGTCAGGCGCGGCCAGCTATCCGACCGTCCAGGTTTCGGATCCGGTGAGCAGGGACTGCAGCGATTCGGGACCGACGGGCTTCCGTTCCCGCGCCGTCTCGATCTGGTAGCGCACCGCGTCGTCGTAGGTCGGTCGAGAGACGCTGCGGAAGATACCTGTGACCACGTGTTCGAGCCCTTGATCGGACAGCCGCGACAACGCGTAGGCGTACTCCGGGTCGTCGGCGTAGGCGTCGTGCACCACGATATCGGACTCCGCGACGCTGTCGGCCCGGGCCACTGCGAGCCCGAAACCCCGTCGTATCACCGCGAATTCGCCCTCGGTGCCGAATCGGATCGGCTCGCCGTGCCGCAGCGGGACGAGATGGTCGGCGGCGTTGTCCCGGCGCAGCGCGTCGAACGAGCCGTCGTTGAAGATCGGGCAGTCCTGCAGGATCTCCACGAACGACGTGCCCCGGTGGTCGGCGGCGGCGCGCAGCACCTCGGTGAGTCCCGCACGATCGGAGTCGAGCGCGCGGGCGGCGAAGGTCGCTTCCGCGCCCAGCGCCACCGACAGGGTGTTGAACGGGTGGTCCACCGAGCCCATCGGGGTCGACTTGGTGATCTTGCCCTGTTCCGAGGTCGGCGAGTACTGGCCCTTCGTCAAGCCGTAGATCCGGTTGTTGAACAGCAGGATCGTCATGTTCACGTTGCGGCGCAGCGCGTGGATGAGGTGGTTGCCTCCGATGGACAGCGCGTCGCCGTCACCGGTCACCACCCAGACCGACAGATCGGGCCTGCTGACCGCCAATCCGGTCGCGATCGCGGGCGCGCGACCGTGGATGGAATGGATGCCGTAGGCCTCCAAGTAATACGGGAAGCGGCTGGAGCAGCCGATCCCGGACACGAACATCAGGTTCTCCCGGCGCAATCCGAGTTCCGCCAGGAAGCCGCGCACCGTCGCCAGGATCACGTAGTCGCCGCAGCCGGGGCACCAGCGCACTTCCTGATCGGAGGTGAAGTCCTTCACCTTCTGCGGCCCGTCCGCGGACGGCACCCCGGATACACCGGTGAGTCCCAGATCGGTGCCGACCAGTGAGGTTTCCACGATGGTCATGCGATACCCCCAGACATCCGATATGTGGCTGCCTCGCCTGCGCTGGGCTGTGGACGGCCTTCGTCCGGCAGTGTTCTATAGGTGGCCCGCGCCCGTGCGGCGAAGACCTTGTTCTGTTCCAGCTCCTCGATCGACCCGTCCAGCGCCGCGTCGATGACCCCGACCAGCTCCTGGGCGGAGAACGCGGTGCCCGCGATCTTCGTCCACGGTCGCACGTCGACCAGGTACTTCGCCCGTAGCAGCGTGGCGAGCTGGCCGCCGTTCATCTCGGGCGCGACCACGACGCGATAACGGCGCAGTACGTCACCGAGGTTGGCGGGCAACGGATTCAGATGCCGTAGATGCGCCTGAGCGACCGGCACACCGCGCCGCCGCGCGCGACGGCACGCCTCGCCGATCGGGCCGTAGGAACTGCCCCAGCCGATCAGCAACAGCTCGGCGGTGCCGTCCGGATCGTCCACCACGAGATCGGGCACCTCGATGCCGTCGATCTTGGCTTGACGCAGGCGAACCATGAGTTCGTGATTGGCCGGGTCGTAGGAGATGTTGCCGCTGCCGTCCGCCTTCTCGAGGCCGCCGATGCGGTGGGCGCGGCCCTTCGTGCCAGGGACGGCGAGCGGCCGGGCGAGCGTGTCGGGATCGCGTGCGTACGGCTGGAACGGGTCGGTGTCGTCGCCTTCCGGTTCGAACGCCGGGTCGATCGGCTCCAGCTCCGTCACCTGCGGGATGGACCACGGTTCGGAGCCGTTCGCGATCGCACCATCGGACAGCAGCAGCACCGGAGTGCGGTAGGTGAGGGCGATTCGCGCGGCTTCCACCGCGGTGGCGAAGCAGTCGGCGGGGGAGCGCGGCGCGAGCACCGCCACCGGTGATTCGCCGTTGCGTCCGTAGAGCGCCTGCAACAGATCGGCCTGTTCGGTCTTGGTCGGCAGTCCGGTCGACGGTCCGCCGCGCTGCACATCGATCACCACCAGCGGCAGCTCCGTCATCACCGCCAGGCCGATGGTCTCGCTCTTGAGCGCCAGCCCGGGGCCGGATGTGCTGGTGACGCCGAGCGCACCGCCGATCCCGGCGCCGAGCGCCGCGCCGATCCCGGCGATCTCGTCCTCGGCCTGGAAGGTGGTGACGCCGAAATTCTTGTGCTTGCTCAGCTCGTGCAGGATGTCCGAGGCCGGAGTGATGGGATAGGTGCCGAGGAAGACGGGCAGCCCGGCGAGCTGACCGGCGGTGATCAGGCCATAGGCGAGCGCGGTGTTGCCGGTGATCTGGCGGTAGGTGCCCGGCGGGAGTTCGGCGGGCGCGATCTCGTAGGTGGTGGCGAAGCTCTCGGTGGTCTCGCCGTAGTTCCAGCCCGCCCGGAACGCCAGGATGTTGGCCTCGGCGATATCGGGCTTGGTCGCGAACTTCTCCCGCATGAACTGCTCGGTGCCGCCGATCGGGCGCCCGTACATCCAGGACAGCAGGCCGAGGGCGAACATGTTCTTCGCGCGCTGGGCGTCCTTCTTGCCGACTCCGGTCGATTCGGTGGCGCGGAGGGTGAGCGAGGTCATCGGGACGCGGTGGACCACGAAGTCCGACAGTGTCTCGTCGGCCAGCGGATCGGCGGCGTAACCCACCTTGGCGAGGGTCCGCTTGGTGAACTCGTCGGTGTTGACGATGACGGTGGCGCCGCGCGGGAGATCCTCCAGATTCGCCTTGAGCGCGGCCGGGTTCATCGCGACCAGCACGTCGGGCTGGTCACCCGCGGTGAGAATGTCGTAGTCGGCGATCTGGATCTGGAAGGACGAGACGCCGGGCAGCGTGCCCTGGGGCGCGCGGATCTCGGCGGGGAAGTTGGGCTGGGTGGCCAGGTCGTTGCCGAAGGCGGCGGCCTCGTGGGTGAAGCGATCGCCGGTCAGCTGCATTCCGTCGCCGGAGTCCCCGGCGAACCGAATGACGACCTTTTCCAATTTAGCTGTGCCGACATCGTTTTGGTGTGAAACCATATGCCTGCTTCACTTCCTCGTCGCTGAGAGGTGCCATCGCCAAACTACTCCGTCGAACGCGGTGCGCGCCCGTGAAGCGCGCGGACCGGCGAGATTCGGCGGTGCGGGCGTCAGGCGAACAATGCCAGCTGCGCGTCGCTCGCGTGCGCGGTTTCGGCTCGTGTCTCCGGTTCGGGCCGTCCGCGCGCCGTCAAACCGTGCTCCGCCAGCAGCGGAGCGACCCGCGCGCGCAGCCACGCGGAATACTCCGGCGTGACGTAGGCGCCGCGCCGGTACAGCTGGCGGTACCGGCGCAGCAGCGCCGGATGGTGCTCGGCCAGCCAGGACAGGAACCAGCCCCTGGTACTGCCGCGCAGGTGCATGGGGAACGCGACCGCCGATTGAGCACCGGCCTCGGCGATCGCGCCGAAGACCGCGTCGAGGTGGGCGCGTCCGTCGGTGAGGCAGGGGATGACCGGTGCGACCAGCACGTTGACGGCGAAGCCCGCGTCGGCGAGCGCGCGAACCAGGTCCAGGCGGGCTCGTGGTGACGGTGTGCCCGGCTCCAGGCTGTGGTGCAGATCCTCGTCCAGTATCGCGATGGACATCGCGATACTCACGGGCACCTCGCGGGCGGCCGAGGTGAGCAACGGCAGGTCCCGTCGCAGCAGGGTGCCTTTGGTGAGGATGGAGAACGGGGTGCCGGATTCGGTCAGCGCGCGAATGATGCCGGGCATCAGGCGATAGCGTCCCTCGGCGCGCTGATAGGGATCGGTGTTGGTGCCCAGCGCGACCGGCTCGCGGCGCCAGGACCGCCTGCCGAGTTCCTTGCGCAGCACCGCGGCGACATTCGTCTTCACCACGATCTGCGAATCGAAGTCCCGGCCCGCGTCCAGATCCAGATATTCGTGCGTGCCGCGCGCGAAACAGTAGCGGCAGGCGTGCGAACAACCCCGCATGGGATTGACGGTCCATCGGAACGGCACGTTCGCGCCCTCGGGCACCCGGTTCAGGGCGCTCTTGCACAGCACCTCGTGGAATGTGATGCCCTCGAACTCCGGCGTCCGTACGGTGCGCACCAGACCGGCCCGGGACAGCCCGGGCAAGGCGCCGTCCTCGGCGTCCAGGGTCTGGCTTTGCCACCGCACCCTCTCAGTCGAACATGTGTTCTAGCAGCTGTCAAGCGATCTGTTTGGTGCCGGGCGGTGTCAGCGCGGCCGGGTCGGCGAAGAAGGTGACCAGGTCTCGCACCGTGTCGTCGAGCGGGCGCGGCCGGTAGCCGAGCTCGCGCTCGGCCTTGCCGTGGTCGACCACCGGCGCGGAGATCAGCGCGCCCAGCGCCGCCTTGGAGACGATGTCGGAGTTGAACAGCTTGCCGATCGGCGCGAGCACCGGGATGACGCCGGACACGAGCTTGGGGGAGATGGCGAACCTCGGGCCGCGCTTGCCGCCATGGGTCGCGGCGACGCGGCACAGTTCGAGCATCGAGATCATCGATCCGCCGAGCAGGTAGTTCTCGCCCGTGCGGCCCTTCTCGCCCGCCAGTACCAGGCCCGCGGCGACGTCGCGCACGTCCACCAGGTCGAATCCGCCGCCGATCATGGCGGGCACGCGCCCGAGGGCCGCGTCCTTGAGCGTC
Source organism: Nocardia sp. NPDC003999 (assembly GCF_053604885.1). Lineage (NCBI taxonomy): Bacteria > Bacillati > Actinomycetota > Actinomycetes > Mycobacteriales > Nocardiaceae > Nocardia > Nocardia sp. NPDC003999. Next base: position 89,656 of record NZ_JBSGIB010000001.1, on the reverse strand, counting down.
CGGTTGATGCGCGAGAGCGGCTTGCTGTGGTCCAGTGGGCCGAAGACGCCGGTGGGATTGCACAGCACCGCGTCGAGTCCCTGGTCGATCACCTTGCGCAGCGCCACCTCGCCCGCCCATTTCGAGCGGTCGTAGACCGGCAGCGCCGGGTCGGTCGACCGCGGCGCGTTCTCATCGATCCGGCCGCCGCAGCTGTACTGGTCGAACGCGTGGATCGAGCTGGCGTGCACCATCCGGCGCGCGCCGACCGCCAGCGCCGCCTCGGCGACCACGCGCACGCCCTCGGTGTTCACCCGCCAGGCGAGATCGTTCTTCTCGGCCAGGGTGATCACCGCGACCAGGTGGTAGACCACCTCGGCGCCGTCCAGCGCGGCGCGCATCGACGCCGGGTCGAGCACGTCGCCACGCAGCCAGGTGACGCCGGGTGCCGCCGGCTCGGCGGGAACGGCCCGATCGATGGCCGTGACCTGGTGACCGCGCTCGGTGAGGAGGCGGAGCAGATTCGTGCCAAGGTAGCCGGCTGCGCCGGTCACTGCGACCTTCATGGGACAGAGAATATAGAACTTGTTCTAATTTGCAACACGTTCCAGTTCTGCCGGGTTTGCCCGGTGTGCGGCGCGTTCGGGCTCGAAACATGCCGGTCCGGTCCGCTATATTGAGCGCAACCGTAGCGGCCCTTGCCGATTCGGCAGGGAGCAGGCGGATCACCACAACTGCATGACGCTGATCTGTACGACGATTTGGGGGGCATCTCGATGAGTGATCTCTCGGTAGAGACCGAAGCGGTCCGGGCGTTCGCCGCCACGAACGCCGGTATCGCCGGTGATCTCGCGGGGGCGGGCAATTTCGACGCGGTGAAGAACGTTTCGGCGCTCGTCCCGGTGTTCGGCTTGATCGGGGCCGATTACCTGGCGATGTTCGCCGCGGCGCAAGTGTTGCAGGCCAAGGACATCAACGATCTGTCCGCCAAGTACGCCAAGCTCTCGGACTCGGCGTTCAGCGCGGCCGCGGCCTACGACGCGGTCGATTGGTCCAACGCGGGCGCGCTCGGGTCGATCGCGGGCCAGATCGGGGGCGCGGTATGAGACCGCTGGACAGCGGCGTCATCGCGCCGGAAGATCAGGCCGTCGCGCACGCGGCCGAACAGAACGTCGCCATCGGCCAGCAGACCGTGCTGGACGCATTGCAGCAGACACCGGCACAGGCGGTGCTCGACCTGTCGCTGCCGCAGTTGCCCGAAGATCTGCCGCCCATCGAGCCGCCCGCATTCGTGCTGTCCCGCAAGATCTCCGAGGATCAGCAGTCGGCCGCCACCGTGCCCGCCGGTCTGCCCGGACTGGGTGGTACACCGAGCGCCGAGGACGGGCACGGGATCGCGCACGATACGTCCGCGCTGCTCGGGGACACGAACGCCGCGGTCGGCCAGATCGGTGCGCCCGCGGTCGAAGCCGCGCTCGATCAGGCGAACGGCGTGCTGAACGGTGCGCTCGCCGCCGCGCCGAGCGCGATCAGCGGCGCGGTGAACCAGGCGGCGGCCGCGGCCGGATCGCTACCTGCCTTGCCCGCCGATCCGGTGGCCGCCCTGCTCCAGGGTGTCGCGGTGCCCGCGCTGCCCGGCGTCGACGTCTTGATGAAGCCGATCCTGGACCTGCTGAGCAGCTTCGGCACCGGCGTCATCGGCGCGTTCGATCCGACCGCGATCCTCAGCCAGTCCTCCAAGGTCATCGAGATGGCCATGCAGGTCGGCAAGGGCAGCATGAGCACGGTCGAGCAGCTGTGGCAGAGCCAGGCCGCGCGCAACGCACAGGCCACGAGCCAGCAGGCGAACGTGCAGGGACAGGAGACCAGCCAGCGGGGCATCGACATCTCCGAGCTCACGCAGCGTGCTGCCACGGTGGTGCAGCAGGGCAACGCGCAACTGCTCGGCATCGCGTCGTCGTTCGCCACCCAGGCGACCGCGCTCGCGCCGGTGATCCTCACTCCGCCCGCCCAGGCGACGCTGATGGCCTCGGCCACCGAACACCTCGGTCAAGCCGTCGGCGTGGTCAACGCCACCCGCGGCGACCTGGCCGGTAAGACCGCCGAGCTCAGCGGCATGGTGCAGCAGCTGGTCGCGCCGGGCGGCGGGCCCGCGCCGCAGGAGGTCGCGCAGGCGCTGGCGGAGAACGTCGGTCAGCCGATCCTGGAGCAGGCGCAGTCGACCGCGTCGGACACCGCGACCAAGGCGGCAGGCCTTGATTCCGCCACGCCGTCGACATCGACGCCCTCGACGACGCCGTCGTCGGTGCACAGCACCTCGCACAGCCCGACCACCAGCCACGGCACGCCGAGCAGCCTGCTCGGCAGCAGCCCCGGCCGTCCCGGGAGCCCGAGCGTGTCGTCGGTGCCCAAAGTCACCGGCCTGCCCGGCGCCACGGTCGCACCGATCCGGCCGGTCGCCGGCGTCCCGGGCACTTCGCTCGGTACCGGCACGCCCGCGAGCACCACACCGGCCGGATCGAGCAGCTTCATGGGCGGCCCCGGCGCCGCGGCGGGGCAGCGCGGCAACGACGAGGAACACTCGCGGACGGTGCAGCCCTACCTGAGCCCCATCGGCAACGACGACCTCACCGGCCCGCTGGGCGAGTCGACGCCGGACGTCATCGGTGCGACGCATTCGGACGAGATCATCAGCTCGGACTACGAGCAGGACCAGTTCTGACGGACGCCGGGTAGGCGACGCGCCGCACCCGGCCCGAGCGGATCAGCGCCGGGCCGGGTGACGTGCAGAGTCTCAGTTGTCCTGTGTGAACGAGTCGATCAGTTTCCGGTAGAGGTCGGCGAAGCGTTTACGCGCGGCCTGCTGCTCGGCGCCGAGCCCCTCGGTGGTGTCCGGCGAGTACACCACCAGATGCACGTCGTCCGACGGCGACTGCGGCATGAAGTCGATGATCCGGCTGCTCTGGTCGGTGGCTTTCGGCACGCCGAGGTCCACCGTGGCGAGCGCTTTGGTCTCCGCCAGCGCCGCGTTCAACACATCGGGCGGGATATGGCCGTCGATCCGCTTCGGCGGGGTCTCGGGACGGCGCTCGGCGGCCACCGCATCGGGGCTGCTCACCGCACGGCCGTCGGCGAAGATCTCCAGCTGCGGGCGCAGATCCGTCCGGGCCTGCCAACCGTCCGGAATGGTGGTCAGCGTGAACAGCGCCAGCGGCGCGGCGATCGGCGGTAGCGCACTGGGTCGATCCAGTGCCGGGTCGGCCGTGGCGGCGCCCGAGCCCACCGCGACGATCAGCGTCACAACCAGCAGAACGGCTTTCGTTACTCGCATCGATCCCATCTTCCGGTGCTGTCCGTGTCCGTCTGCGGCACAGACGAACTGCCGTAGATCATGACAGCGCGCCGACCCCTGGCGGGAGTCGGCGCGCTGTATCGATCGGATCCGGCGCTACCGCAGGCCGGACGGGTTGTTCAGGTCCGGAGCCGAGTACGTGTCGCAAGCCCTCACCTGACCGGTCTTGTAGCCGGTGAGGAACCACTTCTGCCGCTGCTCGGACGAACCGTGCGTCCACGCTTCGGGATTCACCCGGCCCTGGGCGGCACGCTGGATGCGGTCGTCGCCTACCGCGGCGGCCGCCGACAGCGCGTCGTTGACATCCTTGTCCGACAACGGTTTCAGGAACGGCTGGTTGCTGCCGGGCGCGGGCTGCTTGTCCGCGAAATGCGCCCAGATGCCCGCGTAGCAGTCGGCCTGCAATTCGGTGCGCACCGCGTCGGAGTCCGCGCCGCGTGGATCGCGCTGGGCGCGGCCGATGTCACCGAGCAGGTTCTGGATGTGATGGCCGATCTCGTGCGCCACGACGTATTCCTGCGCCAGCGGGCCGCCGCTGGAACCGAATCGATCCACCAGTTCCTGGAAGAAACTGGTGTCGAAGTACGCGGTCCGGTCGGCCGGGCAGTAGAACGGTCCCACCGCGCTGGTGGCGTTGCCGCATCCGGTCGAGGTGGCTCCGGAGAAGAGCACGACCTTCGGCTGCTGGTAGCGCTTTCCGGCCTGCTTCGGCAGTTCGGCCGACCACACCGCGTCCAGGCTCTGCGCGGTGAGCGCCACCCGGCAGTCGACGTATTTGTTGGCATCCGCCCCGGTCTTGCAATGGCTCGGCGTGCCGGCCGTGCCCGGCTGCGTCTGGCTCTGGTCCTGCGAGCCGGTGAAGTTGCCGAGGATGGATCCGGGGTCGCCGCCCAGTAGCAGCGCCAGCACCAGCACTATGAGCCCGCCCGCGCCGCCGCCGAGCGCGAGCTTGCCGCCCATGCCGGGACCGCCGGACGAAACCCGGTCGGGGTCGATCTGCATGCCCTCGTTGAAGGTCATCGTCGTCGCTTTCTCGCTCGTCCCCGGGGTCACCCAACCCTCGGTCGTCGGCGACCCCGGTTCACACTCCCTCGAATACAGCTTGGCACGGGCGCGTCGATATCGGTTTCCACTCACCGAATGTGTCTCACTACGATGGACTCGCACTTGGTCACACCGCGCCGGTGCCAGAGTCGTCGAAAGGAACCCCGTGCTGCGCACCCACTTGGCTGGTTCGCTGCGAAGCGAGCATGCCGGTCAGACCGTCACTCTCACCGGCTGGGTGGCGCGCCGGCGTGACCACGGTGGGGTGATCTTCATCGATCTGCGCGACGCGTCCGGTGTGGCCCAAGCCGTTTTCCGCGAGGGCGAACCCGCCGAGCAGGCACATCGGCTGCGTGCGGAGTACTGCGTGCGCGTCACCGGCACCGTGGAACCGCGGCCGAGCGGCAACGAGAACCCGGAACTGCCGACCGGCGCCATCGAGGTGAACGTCACCGAGCTCGAGGTGCTGAACGAGAGCGCCCCGCTGCCCTTCCAGCTGGACGAGCAGCCGGGTGAGGAAGCGCGCCTGAAGCACCGCTACCTCGATCTGCGCCGCGAGGGCCCAGCACACGCCATCCGGCTGCGGTCCAAAGTCAACGCGGCCGCCCGCGAGGTGCTCGGCCGCCACGAGTTCGTCGAGGTGGAGACCCCGACGCTGACCCGGTCGACGCCAGAGGGCGCGCGCGACTTCGTGGTGCCAGCCCGCCTGCAGCCGGGCAACTTCTACGCCCTTCCGCAGAGCCCGCAGCTGTTCAAGCAGCTGCTCATGGTCGGCGGCATCGAACGCTACTTCCAGATCGCACGGTGCTACCGCGACGAGGACTTCCGCGCCGATCGTCAGCCGGAGTTCACCCAGCTCGACATCGAGATGAGCTTCGTGCGCCAGGAGGACGTGATCCTGCTGGCCGAGGAGATCCTGGTCGCGCTGTGGAAGCTGGTCGGCTACGAGATCCAGACCCCGATCCCGCACATGACCTACGCCGAGGCCATGCGCCGGTTCGGTAGCGACAAGCCCGACCTGCGTTTCGGCGTGGAGATCACCGAGTGCACCGACTACTTCAAGGACACCCCGTTCCGGGTGTTCCAGGCGCCTTATGTCGGCGCGGTGGTCATGCCGGGCGGTGCGAGCCAGCCGCGACGCCAGCTCGACGCCTGGCAGGAATGGGCCAAGCAGCGCGGCGCCAAGGGTCTGGCGTACGTGCTGGTGAACGAGGACGGCACACTGGGCGGCCCGGTCGCGAAGAACCTCACCGAGGCCGAGCGCGACGGTTTGGCCAAGCACGTCGGCGCGGTTCCGGGTGACTGCGTGTTCTTCGCCGCGGGCGCAGCGAAGGCGCAGCGCGCGCTGCTCGGCGCGGCGCGGGTGGAGATCGCCCGCAAGGTCGGTCTCATCGATGCGGACGCCTGGTCGTTCGTGTGGATCGTGGACGCGCCGCTGTTCGAGCCGACCGTCGAGGCGACCGCTAGCGGTGACGTGGCGGTGGGCCACTCCGCCTGGACCGCGGTGCACCACGCCTTCACCTCGCCGAAGCCGGAGTCGCTGGACACCTTCGACACCGACCCGGGCTCGGCGCTGGCCTACGCCTACGACATCGTCTGCAACGGCAACGAGATCGGCGGCGGCTCGATTCGTATCCACCGTCGTGACGTGCAGGAACGGGTCTTCGACGTGATGGGCATCAGCCCGGAGGAGGCGCAGGAGCAGTTCGGCTTCCTGCTGGACGCCTTCGCCTTCGGCGCGCCGCCGCACGGCGGCATCGCCTTCGGCTGGGACCGGGTCACCGCACTGCTGGCGGGGGAGGACTCGATCCGCGAGGTCATCGCGTTCCCGAAGACCGGCGGCGGTGTCGACCCGCTGACCGACGCGCCCGCGCCGATCAGCGAGCTGCAGCGCAAAGAGGCGGGTCTGGACGTCAAGCCGGAGCAGAAGAAGGGCGAGCGCGCCGAGACCGCCTCGTAGCGGGCGCTCGCGCGAACGGTACCTTCTGGGCAGTTACGCCTGCCCGACCGCGAGGAAACCCGTTGCTGCACTTGCGCCTGATCAGCCCGCCGGATCTCACCGACGAGGTGCTCGCGGTACTCGCCGCCGATCCCGGGGTCACGCACGTGACCCTGGCCCGCGGTGCCGCGCTGGAGCCGAAGGGCGATCTCGTCCAGGCGGACGTGGCTCGTGAGGCCGCCAACGACGTGCTCGACGACTTGACCGCGCTGGGCGTCTGCCGGTCCGGCGGGATGACGCTCACGCCGGTCGAGACGGTCCTGTCGGAGGCGGGCGAGCGCGCGGTACACGAGGCGCCCGGTGATCCGAGCGACGCGGTGGTGTGGGAGGAACTGCTCGCGCAGACGCATGAGGAGTCGAGCCTCAACGCGACTTTTCTCGCGTTCCTGACGATCGCCTGCCTGCTCGCGGCCGTGGGCGTCGCGACCGATTCGCCGGTGACGATCGTCGGCGCGATGGTCGTCGGCCCGGAGTTCGGTCCGCTCGCCGCTTTCGCGGTCGCGTTGGTGCGCAGGGACTTCGGCCTCGCCCGCCGCTCGGCCCTCGCGCTCGCGGTGGGGTTTCCGGTGGCGATGGTGGTCACGTTGGTGGCCACGGTGGTGTGGGAACAGGTCGGCTGGATCACCATGGACGGGGTGAGCGGCGTCGAGCAGGTCGACTTCATCTATCAGGTGGGCCCGTTCTCCCTGGTCGTCGCGCTATTGGCGGGCGCGGCCGGCATGCTCTCGCTCGTGACGGCGAAGTCGGCCGCGCTGGTCGGCGTGTTCATCTCGGTGACCACCGTGCCCGCGGCCGGATTCGCCGTGGTCGCGGCGACCTTGGGGGAGTGGCGGGTGGCGTTCCTGTCCGCTGGCCAGCTGGCGGTGAACATGGCGGGCATCATCGTGGCCGGGATCATCGTGCTCCAGCTCCGGCCGCGCGCGGGCAGCGAGGCCGGTCCGGTGGAGCGGTTGCAGCGCTGGATCGGCATGCGCGCACCGGCCGAGAAGTGAGCGGGCCTCACCCCGCGGCGACGGTGCCTCCGGTGAGCACTCGGTAGGCATAGGTCACCGCGATCACGGAGACCGGGCCCGCGATCAGCAGGCCGAGACCGCACAGCAGCGTGCCCAGGAACGTGATCACCAGCACGGCCAGCGCGAGCAGCAGCACCTGCACTGCGTTGGCGACCACCAGCGTGAAACTGGACTTCAGCGCCTCGAATGGACCCTGGTCCTGATCGACGACGAAGTGCAACGAGAACATGCACAGCCATCCGGCGATCAGTCCGGGAAGCAAGCAGAGCGCCGCGCCGAGGAAGGTCAGCGTGAATGCCAGCAACGCGGTGAGCAACACGTTCCCCGCGTTCACGAATCGAAAGTATGCGCCGAAAGGCGGTGGGGTGCCATCGGTTTCGTACAGTGCGCCGCGCACCATCGCCGCCTGCAGCAGCCACACGCCTGCCATGACCGCCAAGAAGATCAGCAGCAGCGGCAGCATCGACGTCGGGTCGGTGAGCTGAACGACCACCACGAACGCCAAGTAGATGACGAGGCCCACCGCGGTCACCCCGAACCACGGCCCCGGATTGGCCCAGAGTCGCGCCCAGCCGTAACTGAGCGCCCGGCCCACGTCCAGTCTGCCGGGACCGGTGGAGACCTGCTGGTAGCCGTAGATCGGCTCCTGCGCGGGCGCGGGGCCGGACGGCGCCCAGCCCGGCCCGGTGCCTTGCGGTCCGTAGCTGGGGTGCCCAGCGCCCACAGGCGGCGGCGGCTCCAGCGGTTCGTTGCCGTAGTGCGCCGCGCCGGGGCCTTCGAACTGCGGATATCCGGCCGGACCCGCCATCTCGTGGCGGGCGTGGCCGGTCCCGGGGCCGGGAGCCTGCGGATTCGGGCTCTCGTGCTGCCCGGGCCTGGCCGCGAAGCGTTCGTCATCGTTCGGCAAGGGAGCGCCGCCACCTGATTGTTTGGGTGCGGAGGGCGGGATCTCGGTCATGCGTAGACCTTTCCACTCAACTGGTTTGCGGTGTGGCGCAGGGCAGTTGACGATGAGAAAACCCGACGGGTGCGGAGGTGTCAAGCGACCTGCGGCCGCCGTCCGGCCATGCCGGAGACACGCCGAGCGACGCGGAAAGGTTGTGTAACCGCTCGCTAGAAGTGACCCCATGCGAGTACTTTGAGAGGCGATGACCGCACTATTGGCCGAACGCGCCGCCGAAGTCGTGTCCGCAGCGCAACAGTTGCTCACAAAGCGAATGGGTGCTCCGGTAAAGCTGAGCGATCCGATCGAACTCAGCGGTAGTGGTAGGACGACGGTCCTACGCGTGCGTGTAGCGGAGAACGCCTTTTCATTGCCGCGAACCCTGATCATCAAACAGGTCCGCGGCGCGGCGCAGGATCGCCGGACCGGCGGCTTGGCGCCCGGGGTGGCCAGCGTCGATTCCGCGTTCCTCCGCGAGACGGTGTCCTATCAGTTCACCACCGCGTTGAGCCGGGAGCACCGGCCGGGCGCGTACCTGGTCGCGCACAGCCTTCCCGACCGTCTGCTGATCCTCAGTGACCTGGGTGAGAACTCCCTGCTCACCGCCGTGCTCCGCTCCGGGGCCGAGCCCGCGGGCCGCAACGCCCTGATGGCGTTCGCTCAGGCGCTGGGCCGGATGCATGCCGCCACCGTCGGGCGCGAGGCGGACTTCGTCGCGCTGCTGCGCCGAGTGGACGTGGTGCACCGGGTGGACGGCATCGCCCAGCAGGCCGAGTCGGCGATCGCCGAGGTGCCCGGTCTGCTCCAGCGCGAACTGGGTATCGAGGTGCCGGGCGAGATCGCCGAGCGCATCGTGCGCGGCAACCGGCTGTACTCCGCGGGCCGTTTCCGCGCGTTCAGCCCGTCGGACCTCTGCCCGGACAATGTGATCTTGAACGAGGAGGGTGCTCGCTTCCTCGACTACGAGTGGGGCGGGTTCCGCGACGCCACCTTGGACATCGCCTACGCGCTGGTGTCCTTCCCCGGCTGCCTGTGCGATGTCGAGCTCTCGCGTGAGCGCGCGCGGCAGATGGTCGAGGCCTGGCGCGCGGAGGTCGTGGGCGTGTGGCCCGCGCTGGCCGATGACGAGCAGCTGGCCGAACGCATCCTGGAAGCTCGGCTGATCTGGGTCTGGCTGTCCACTTACTGGTTCCTGCCCGCCGATCACACCCGTATCGCGGCTGCCAGGGAGCACGGGCTGTCGGTGCCGCGCTCGGCGGCGCTGATCAACCGCTGGGCCGCGCTCGCCGAAGACGCGCGGTGCACGGGTGACGACATCGTGGGAGATTTCGCCGAGGACGTATCGGCGATGCTGGAAGAACGCTGGGGCGAGTAGGCCGCGCACCCGGGGGCTGCTGCCTCCGGAGACGGCGCGCGGCCGCCCCGCGCTAGCCGAGCGGGACCTGCCGCGGCTCGATCCGTCCCCCGCTGCGCACCGCGAACGAAGCGCCGTAGCGTACATCGGAATTCGGGTCCGCCACATCCAGCAGGTAGTACCAGTCCATCTGCGCGTGGTCGGGGGTGATCTCCAGCACGCCGTAGCCGTGCGAGTCCAACTCCACATAACGCAGATGGCGGTTGACCGTCTTGATCGCTTCGGCGATCGGAGCGGAATTCGTGTGGACCATGTCGCCGATGCTGGTCGAGGTCACCGACGGCACCACGAACTCGGCGCCCGCCGTCACGCCGCCCGGGTAGCTCGCCACGTCCACGGGGAGATCGGCGGCCCACGAGGAGTGGATGTCCCCGGTCAGGAACAGCACGTCGGAAATTTGCTGATCGATGATGGCGCGGAACAGCCTGGTGCGGTCGGCGGTGTAGCCGTCCCACTGGTCGCCGTTCAGCGACGGACCGGACTGCGGGACGCCCATGGTGCTGGTGATCGCCGCCGTGGTGGCGGGCTCGAGCGGCGGGAAGACCAGCGGGGCGATCATGACCGAGTTGCCGACCAGCTTCCACCGCACCGGCGCGGAGGCCAACCCTGCGGTCAGCCATTCCATCTGCGCCTTGCCGGTGATGGTGCGCGCCGGGTCGTCGGCCTCGCGCCAGTTCGCGCCCGGCTTCGCCTCCTGGTCGCGGTAGCTGCGCAGATCGAGCATGGTGAGCTCGGCCAGGGTGCCGAAGCGCAGCCTGCGGTAGATCCGCACGTCGGCGCCGGAGCCGGACGCCCGGACCGGCATCCACTCCAGATAGGCCTGCGCGGAGGCGGCGCGCCGGTCGGCCCAGCTGCCCTCGGTGGCGGGATCGTGATTGTTCGCGCCGCCGGACCAGGAGTTGTCCGCGGATTCGTGGTCGTCCCAGGTGCAGATGAACGGCAAGGTGGCGTGCAGGCCGAGCAGATCCGGGTCGGTCTTGTACTGGGCGTGGCGGATGCGGTAGTCCGTCAAGCTGACGGTCTCGTTGGCCGGATCGTGCGGGCGTACGGCGCCGTTGCGGCCTCCGTACTTGCCGCGGCCGTACTCGTAGATGTAGTCGCCCAAGTGCACGATCGCGTCCAGGTCGGTGCGGGCGGTCAGGTGACGGTAGGCGCCGAAGTAGCCCGCCTCCCAGTTCGAGCACGACACCACGCCGAACCGAAGGCGATCCGGTGTGTCCGCCGTGGCGGGCGCGGTCTTGGTGCGGCCCACCGGAGAGGTCTGGCCCAGGGCGGTGAATCGATAGAAGTACTCGACACCGGGAGCCAGGCCGGAAACGTCGACCTTGACCGTATGGTCGGAGTCAGCCGAGGTCGTCACGGCGCCGGACGCGGCGACCGAGGCGAACCGCTCGTCCGCCGCGATCTCCCACCGCACGGTCGCCGGGTCGCCCAGGCCCGAGCCGGGCGTCGCGTCGTCGGAGACGGTCACGCGGGTCCAGACGATCACGCCGTCGGCAAGTGGGTCCCCCGAGGCCACGCCGTGCCGGAACACCGGTGTCGCGGCTTCCGCGTCACCGCCGCCCAGCACCGCGGTGGCGGTGGCGGCGGCCGCGCTGCCCTTGAAAAGAGTGCGCCGAGCGAAGCGCGCGGTGGACGAGGGATCTGAAACGGATACGTTTTCAGGCACGGGTACCGATCCCATCCGAAGTACCGGCGACACGCAACTCCGTCTGTCGCCGCGCCGGTCGAGACCGCGCGGCCGCACCGGAGACGCATCCGGGAACGGCATGTCGTGCTGTCGGTGCGCCTCGGTAACGTTCTTGTCGTGAGCGATGGTTTGTTCGACGTGCCCGGAGCCGCGGTGCCTCCGGAGCATTCGATCGACACCGTGGTGCGCCGGGACGCGGGTGCGCCGCTGGCCGTGCGCATGCGCCCGGCCACGCTGGAGGAAGTGGTCGGACAGCAACATCTGCTCGGTCCCGGTTCGCCGCTGCGCAGGCTGATCGAGGGTTCGGGCGCCGCGTCGGTATTGCTGTACGGCCCGCCCGGCACCGGCAAGACCACGCTCGCCTCGCTCCTGTCCCAGGCCACCGGCCGCCGGTTCGAAGCGTTGTCGGCGCTCTCGGCCGGGGTCAAAGAGGTGCGCGCGGTCATCGATGTGGCGCGGCGCAGGTTGGCTACGGGCGAGCAGACCGTGCTGTTCATCGACGAGGTCCACCGCTTCTCCAAGACCCAGCAGGACGCCCTGCTCGCCGCGGTGGAGAACCGCATCGTCCTGCTCGTCGGCGCGACGACCGAGAACCCGTCGTTCTCGGTGGTGTCGCCGCTGCTGTCGCGCTCACTGGTGCTGCAACTGCGGTCGCTCACGGAAACCGACATCCGCGAGGTGCTCGCCCGCGCGATCACCGATCCACGCGGGCTCGACGGCGCGTATACGGTGACCGAGGCCGCGCTCGACCACATCGTCCGGATCGCGGGCGGTGACGCCCGCCGCGCGTTGACCGCTCTGGAAGCGTCGGCGGAGTCCTCGCTCGACGGCACCGTCGACGTGGACCTGGTCGAAGCCAGCGTGGACAAGGCCGCCGTCCGGTACGACCGCGCCGGCGACCAGCACTACGACGTGATCAGCGCGTTCATCAAGTCCATCCGCGGTTCGGACGTCGACGCCGCGCTGCACTACCTGGCGCGCATGCTGAGCGCGGGGGAGGACCCGCGCTTCATCGCCCGGCGGCTGATGATCCACGCGAGCGAGGACATCGGCATGGCCGACCCGATGGCGTTGCAGACAGCGACCGCCGCCGCGCAGGTCGTGCAGCTGGTCGGTCTGCCGGAAGGACGCCTCGCGCTCGCCCAAGCCACCATCCACCTGGCCACGGCCCCGAAGTCCGGCGCCGTCGTGGCCGCGATCGGCGCCGCCATGGCCGACGTCGCGGCGGGCAAGGCGGGCCCGGTTCCGCCCCACCTGCGCGACGGTCACTACCCCGGCGCGGCGGCGCTCGGCAACGCGCAGGGCTACAAGTACCCGCACGACGACAAGGACGGCGTGCTCGGCCAGCAGTACCCGCCCGACGAGCTGGTCGGCGTCGACTACTACCACCCCACCGACCACGGCCACGAACGCGAGATCGGCCCCAGGGTCGACAAGCTGCGCCGCATCGTCCGAGGCTGACCGCCGCCGGGACGCACCAGGCTCCCGAGTCGATGAATATTCGCGTGCGCGGCACCGGTAGGCTGGGTATTCGTGCAGACCCACGAGATTCGACGGCGTTTCCTGGACCATTTCCTCCGTGCCGGCCATACCGAGGTGCCGAGTGCCTCGCTGATCCTGGCCGACCCGAACCTGCTGTTCGTCAACGCGGGCATGGTCCAGTTCAAGCCGTACTTCCTGGGTCAGGAGGCGCCGCCCTACCCGCGGGCGACCAGCGTGCAGAAATGCGTGCGAACCGGCGATATCGAAGAGGTCGGCGTCACCACGCGGCACAACACCTTCTTCCAGATGGCGGGCAACTTCTCCTTCGGTGATTACTTCAAGGAGGGGGCGATCACCCTCGCCTGGGAGCTGATCTCCAAGCCGCAGGACGACGGCGGTTACGGGTTCGATCCCGAGCGGATCTGGGTGACCGTGTACCAGGACGACCCGGAGGCCGCCGAGATCTGGAAGCGGGTCGCGGGGATCCCCGAGGAGCGCATCCAGTTCCGCGACGGCAAGGACAACTACTGGGACATGGGCGTGCCCGGCCCCGGCGGACCCTGCTCGGAGATCTACTACGACCGCGGCCCCGAGTACGGCCGCGACGGCGGGCCGGTCGCCGACGAGGACCGCTACCTCGAGATCTGGAACCTCGTGTTCATGCAGGACATCCGCGGTGAGTTGAGCCCCAAACTCGGGCACTCGCCGGTCGGGTCGCTGCCGAAGAAGAACATCGACACCGGCATGGGGGTCGAGCGCATCGCGCTGCTGCTGCAGGGCGTGGACAACGTCTACGAGACCGACCTGCTGCGCCCGATCATCGACAAGGCCGAGGAACTGACCGGACGCTCCTACGGCGTCCAGCACGAGGACGACGTCCGCTTCCGCGTGATCGCCGACCATGCTCGCACCGCCGCCATGCTGATCGCCGACGGCGTGAACCCGGGCAACGACGGCCGCGGGTACGTGCTGCGCCGCCTGCTGCGCCGCATCGTGCGCTCGGCCCGCCTGCTCGGCGCCGAGAAGCCGGTGATGAGCGAGTTCATGAAGGTCGTCAGCGACCTGATGGCCCCGTCCTACCCGGAGCTGGCCACCGACTTCCGCCGCATCGAGACCGTCGCGGTCGGCGAGGAGACGGCGTTCCTGAAGACGCTGAACACGGGCTCCACCCTGTTCGACAACACCGCCGCCGCGGTGAAGGCCCACGGCGGCAGCACGATCGCCGGGTCCGACGCGTTCACCCTGCACGACACCTACGGCTTCCCGATCGATCTGACGCTGGAGATGGCCGCGGAGGCCGGGCTGTCGGTCGACGAAGAGGGCTTCCGCTCGCTCATGTCCGAGCAGCGTCAGCGGGCCAAGGAGGACGCGCAGGCGCGCAAGCACGCCCACGCCGACCTCACGATCTACAAGGAACTGGTCGACCGCGGCGCCACCGAGTTCACCGGCTTCGACGAGCTCACCTCCGAGGCCACCGTGCTCGCCCTGATCGCCGACGGCGTGCGGGTGCCGACGGCGACCGTGGGGCAGGACGTCGAGGTCATCCTGGACCGCAGCCCGCTCTACGCCGAGGCGGGCGGCCAGATCGCCGACCGCGGCTCCATCACCGCCTCGTCGGGATTGAAGCTGCGCGTGAACGACGTGCAGAAGATCGCCAAGAAGCTGTGGGTGCACAAGACCACGGTGGAGCACGGCCAGATCACCGAGGGCGACGTCGTGCTGGCGCAGGCCGACCCGTCCTGGCGGCGGGGTGCCACGCAGGGCCATTCCGGTACGCACATGGTGCATGCCGCCCTCCGGCAGGTGCTCGGCCCGAACGCCGTGCAGGCCGGTTCGCTGAACAAGCCGGGCTACCTGCGTTTCGACTTCAACTGGCAGGGCCAGCTGTCCGAGCAGCAGAAAGCCGACATCGAGGCCGTCTCCAACGACGCGGTCGGCGCCGACTTCCCGGTGAACACCTTCGTCACCGATCTGCCGAAGGCCAAGCAGATGGGCGCGCTGGCCTTGTTCGGCGAGAACTACGGCAACGAAGTGCGCGTGGTGGAGATCGGCGGCCCGTTCTCGATGGAGCTGTGCGGTGGCACGCACGTACAGCATTCCTCGCAGATCGGCCCGATCACGGTGCTCGGCGAGTCGTCGGTCGGCTCCGGCGTGCGTCGCGTGGAGGCGTTCGTCGGCTTGGATTCCTACGCGTACCTGGCCAAGGAGCGCGCGCTGCTGGCCGGTGTCGCCTCCGCGCTCAAGGTGCCCTCCGACGAGGTGCCCGCTCGCGTCGAGCAGCTGGTGGAGCGGCTCAAGGTGGCCGAGAAGGAGCTCGAGCGCACGAAGATGGCCGCCGTGCTGTCCTCGGCGGGCGAGTTCGTCGAGAAGGCCGAGCGGATCGGCCGGCTGCTGCTGGTCGCCGTGGCCGCGCCGGAGGGCGTGTCCGCGGGCGATCTGCGCACGCTGGCCACCGACATCCGCGGCCGGTTCGGCAGCGAGCCCGCCGTGGTGGTACTGCTCGGCAACGCCGACGGCAAGGTGCCGTTCGTGGTCGCGGTGAACAAGCCCGCTCAGGAGCTCGGCATCAAGGCGGGCGATCTGGTCGGTAGCTTCGGCCCGAGTATCGCGGGACGAGGCGGCGGCAAGCCGGAGATGGCGCAGGGCGCGGGCTCGGACCCGTCCGGCATTCCGGCCGGCCTGACCGCGGTCCGCGCGCGGGTGGCCGAACTCGCCGGGTGATGGGCGGCCCAGCGGAACCGGAGCGGTCGGCGCCCCGCGGCGCCGACCGGCCGCATCCGGCCACCGACCCCGGTCGGGGCAGGCGGATCGGGGTCGACGTCGGCAGTGTCCGGATCGGGGTCGCCGCGAGCGATCCCGACGGCATCCTCGCCACCCCGGTGGAGACCGTGCCGCGCGCGAAACCGTCCCGGCGATCGGCTGCCGCACCCGATATCGAAAGAATTGCCGAAATTGTGCGGGAGTACGAGGCAGTCGAGGTAATCGTCGGATTGCCGCGAACATTACGCGGGGAGAAAGGCACTGCGGCTACGCTGGCCAGCGCATTCGCTGAGCGATTGCGGGCTGCTGTCGGGCCGGTGCCGGTCCGGCTTTCCGACGAACGTTTGACTACGGTGTCAGCTGCACGTGCATTGCGGGACAGTGGAGTTCGCGCGCGTGGCCAGCGGCAGATGATCGATCAGGCGGCGGCCGTGTCGATCCTGCAAGGATGGTTGGACGAACGGAGTGCGGTGTTGAGGTCGGTGGAAGCGGGACGTCCTGCGTCGTCCGGGGACGATGCATGACGGATCGGTGGGCGCGGGCCGAGGAACTGTTCCGACAGCGCGAAGCTGATCGGCGTTACCGGAGAGACGACCGGGCCTGGGGCGAGTACGACGGCGACCGGTACGACGACTACGACGACGACACGACCGTCATCCCCCGCTACGTCGACGACGAGGAAGAGCCGGAGCCCGCGCCGCCGCCACCGGCCCAACGGCGTGGCGGACAGCGCCCCAGGACGACGCGTGTCGAGGAGCCGCGCCGCTCGAAGCGCGCGGAGTCGAAACGTGCCCGGCCCGAGCGCTCCGGCCGCTCGCAGCGCGGCAAGCGATCCAGGGTCGCCTCTCGCAAAGCCGCCGAGCGCAAGAAGCGCCGCCGCAACCTATGGTTCGTCGCGGGTGTCTTCATCCTTCTCTTCGCCGGCGCCGTGATCTTCGCCGGGATGAAGCTGGTCGCCAGTATGGCTCCGCCGAAAGACTTCGCGGGACCAGGGGGACCGCTGGTGGTGGTGCAGGTGCATCCGGGCGACACCTCCCAGCAGATCGCGTCGACGATGGTCGAGCGCGGCGTCGTGGCGAGCTCGGGCGCGTTCTTCCAAGCGGCCGTGCGCAATTCGAACATGAACACGGTGCAGCCCGGCTTCTACGCGATCCCCAGCCAGAGCCCCGCCGCCGAGGCGGTGTCGGCGCTGGTGAGCAAGTCCTCGCGGGTCGGCAATCTGGTCGTCTCCGAGGGACGGCTGCTGCACGACCAACACGACATGAGCACCGGCGGGCGGTACGACGGCATCTACCGCAAGATCGCGGAGGCCAGCTGCATCGGCACGGGCACCAATCAGAAGTGCGTGAGCTACGAACAGCTCGATGCCGCGGGCGCGAGCCTGGACCTGGCCGCGCTCGGAGTGCCGGCATGGGCGATCCAGGGTGTCAAGGACTGCCCGGACCGGACACGGCAGCTGGAGGGCCTGATCGCCGCGGGCACATGGGATTTCGATCCGAGCGGGACGCCTGCGGAGATCCTGCGGCAATTGGTGACCGCGAGTGCCAAGAGCTATGAGTCCACCGGACTGCTGCAGTCCGGCGCCGACACGAAACTGACGCCGTACCAGACGCTGGTCGCCGCCTCGCTGGTGGAACGCGAGGCGAAGCCCCAGGACATGGGCAAGGTGGCACGGGTGATCGTGAACCGGCTGCGGGTCGATCAGATGCTGCAGTTCGACTCGACGGTGAACTACACCCTGGATCGCACCGAGGTGGCGACCACCGACGCCGACCGCGCCCAGGAAACCGCCTGGAACACCTATGCGATGCGTGGCCTGCCCAAGACTCCGATCGCCGCGCCGTCGTTGAACGCTCTGCGTGCCATGGAGAATCCGGAGCAGGGGCCGTGGCTGTACTTCGTCACCGTCGACAAGCAGGGCACCACCCTGTTCACCGACGACTATCAGGAGCATCTGCGCCTGATCGCACGGGCGCAGCGCAGCGGCATCCTCGACAGTTCCAAGGACAGCGGTGGCCGGTAATCGCAAGGCGGCGGTGCTCGGGAAGCCGATCGCGCACTCGCGATCGCCACAGCTGCACTTGGCCGCGTACCGCGCGCTCGGATTGGATTGGAGCTACGAGCGCATCGAATGCTCGGCGGAGCAGCTGCCCGGGCTGGTCGACGGGCTCGGGCCGGAATGGGTCGGGCTTTCGGTGACCATGCCCGGCAAGGAAGCGGCACTGGCCTACGCCGATGAGCGCACCGACCGGGCCGTGTTGGTCGGATCGGCCAACACCTTGGTCCGCCGCGACGCGGGCTGGCTGGCCGACTGCACCGACGTGGACGGTGTGCTCGGAGCGCTCCGCGGCGGTGGTGTCACCGACCTGACCGAGGGCGTGGTGCTGGGGGCGGGCGGCACCGCGCGGCCCGCCCTGCTGGCGTTGTCGGAGCTGGGCGCGAAGTCGGTGACCGTGGTCGCCCGGGACGCCGGGCGGGCGCGCGGCGCGCTGGAACTCGCCGAGCGGCTGGGGATGATCGCGTCGCTGGCCGGTTTCGATGCCGGGGCGCTGCGTACGATCTGCGCGGCCGCGGGAGCCGTGGTGAGCACCATTCCCGCCACGGCGGCGGCGGTGGTCGCCCCCGCGGTAGCCGAGGCGCCGGTGGTGCTCGACGCGATCTACAACCCCTGGCCCACCCCGCTGGCCGAGGCGGTGGCCCGGTCCGGGCACACGGTGGTCAGTGGTCTGCAGATGCTGCTGAACCAGGCGTATGGGCAGGTCGAGCTGTTCACCGGGCAGGCAGCGCCGCGCGCGGAGATGGCGGCGGCGCTGGACGAGGGGCGTCGATAGCCTTCTCACCAGCGGTGCGTCTCTGCTCTTTCCGCTGTCGTGATCGCCGGTTATGCTGTCCTCCAACGCGTTTCAACGGGAGGGGTAGCGTTGTGTTGATTCGACTCGGAGTCACCGTCGCGATGGGGATCGCGGCATCCGCGTTCGTCTTCGCCGGACAGTCGGCGGCGAAAGCCGATGGCTGCGCATCGGCGCAGCCGACTTGGGGGTTCCAGTGCGTGGCCGCGGCGTCGAACGTCGCGCTGGCGAACTGCATGAAAGAGGCGCCGCTGTGGCACAAGGACGGGAAGTGCATTCAGCGGAACGACGGTAGCGGTAGGTACGACCTCTGGATTCCATCCAACTGAGACACGCAGGGCCGTAGTCGCTGCCGAGAAACACGGCTATGGTGTTTCGCATGAATGCTTGGTTGTTGCGGGCCGTCGTGCTCGGCGCGCTGGTGGTGGCGTTGCGTGCCGGGCTCGGGTTCGCGATGGTGTACTGGCCGACACACGGGGCACTGATGCGCATCCTGTGCCTGGTCGTGCTGGTCGCGGCCATCGCGGCCTGGGGTGTGCTGGACGGTCGCAGGGACCGCGTCGAGAGCGGGGACGCCGAACGCGGCGCCGATCTGACCATGATGTGGCTGAAGGCCGCCGTTGTGGGTGGTGTCGGCAGCGGCCTGGCGTCCTGGATCCTGGACTGGGCTCCCCGGTTCGATCTCGGTGACAACGGCCTGCTGTTCGAACTCACGGCGGGCGCGGCGTTCATCATCCTGCTGATCTTCGTGCCCGCGCTGATCGGTGTCGGCGTCGGCCGGATGCTGGCCGAGCGGCAGAACGGCAAGGGGCGCTCCACCCCGCCGTCGCTGTACTCCGCCGCGGGCAGCGCGATCTGATTCCACGAGAAAACGGCGCGCCCGCAGCGGGCGCGCCGTTTTCGTCTCTCGCGGCCGCCGCGGGCTAGAGCAGCACCGCGCCGCCGCTCGGACTGTCCTCCCGCGCGATCGCCGAGTAAGCGGCGGCCAGCAGGGCGGGATCGGGTCCTTCCAAGCGTCCGGGTTTGGCCAGGCCGTCGAGCACGACGAAGCGCAGCACGCCGGAGCGGGTCTTCTTGTCCGTCTGCATGGCGTCCAGCAGCTGAGGCAGCGCGTCGGCGTCGTAGCTGGTCGGCAGGCCGACGGCGGACAGGATCGCGCGATGACGGTCGGCGGTGGCGTCATCGAGACGACCCGCGAGACGACCGAGCTCGGCGGCGAACACCAGTCCGACGGAGACCGCGGCGCCGTGCCGCCACCGGTAACGCTCCCGCCGTTCGATCGCGTGCCCCAGGGTGTGACCGTAGTTCAGGATCTCGCGGAGGCTGGATTCCTTCAGATCGGCGGCGACGACGTCGGCTTTCACCTGGATCGCGCGACGGATCAGCTCTGGCAGCACCTCGCCGGACGGGTCGAGGGCGGCCTCCGGGTCGCGCTCCACCAGCTCCAGGATCACCGGGTCGGCGATGAAACCGGCTTTGATGATCTCCGCCATGCCCGCGACGATCTCGTTGCGCGGCACCGTCTCCAGGGTGGCCAGGTCGACCAGCACGGCGGCCGGCTCGTGGAAGCAGCCGACGAGATTCTTGCCCGCCTCGGTGTTGATGCCGGTCTTGCCGCCGACCGCCGCATCGACCATCGCCAGCAGCGTGGTCGGCACGTGCACGATCCGCACCCCGCGCATCCAGGTGGCGGCGACGAAACCGGCCAGATCGGTCGCCGCGCCGCCGCCGAGGCTGACCACGACGTCGTTGCGGGTCAGGCCGATACGCCCCAGCACCTCCCAGCAGAAGCCGGCGACCGCGAGTTCCTTGCCCGCCTCGGCGTCCGGGATCTCGATCCGGTGCGCGTCGATACCGGTGTCGGCCAGCGCCTTTCGCACCACTTCGGCGGTCTCGGTGAGCGGCGGCTGATGGAAGACGGCCACGGTGCGCACACCTTTGGTCGCGCTGTGGACGGACTCGACGAGTTCGCCGAGCAACCCGCGGCCGATGATCACCTGGTACGGGTCGGCGGTCCGGACTTCGAGACGACTCGGCTCTGTCACGTGGCTTGCTCCGATTCTGTTGTTGCTGTTGTCGACTGCTGCCGCGCCCGGGAGCGGGCGCGGCGTGCGCGGGCGCGCCGGGATCGGCTGCCCGCCGCCGTCTCCCCGTTGCCCACCCCGCCCTCGGCGTCGGGTTCGCTCGTGACGCTCCTGCGGCTGCGCCGGGAGCGCACCGTGGCGGTAACCGCCGCTTCCGCCGCGGCGCCGGTCGCGGTGTCGGTGGTCTCGGACTGATCGGCGGTCTTGCGCCGCGCCGCCGCTCTTGCTCTCGCACGTCGGCGGGCCCGGGATCGGCTGCTGCCCTGCGGGATTCCGCTCGGCGGTGGCCGGAGATCCGTTTCGGCCGGTTCGACCGGCTCCATACCGAGCTTGGTCATGATCATCCGCACCACGCGGCCGGGACTGCGGCCGTCGGTACGAACCCGGACGGTCGCCACTTCCCGGTACAGCGGCCGACGGGTACGCATCAGTTCCCGGTACTTCGCGCCGGGGTCGGCGCCGTTGAGCAGCGGCCGCTGCGTGCTCGCGCCGGTGCGCCGAAGACCCTCCGCGATACTGATCTCCAGGTAGACGACGGTGCGGCCGCGCAGGAGTGCCCTGGTGTGCTCGGACAGCACGGCACCGCCGCCGAGCGAGACCACACCGCGTTCGGCGAGGACGGCGCGGCGCACCACCCGCTCCTCGATCTTGCGGAATTCGGGCTCACCGTCTTCGGCGAATATCTCCGGGATCGTGCGACCGGTCTCCCGCTCGATGCCGGCATCGGTGTCGTACAGCTCGACGCCGAGTTCCCTGGCGAGCTTGCGGCCGATCGTGGATTTCCCCGCCCCCGGCGGTCCGACCAGCACCACGCGCGGGGCGCGCGGATCGGTCTGCACGATCATTGCGACCGACTGTCCGCGGGCACGTGCGGGCGAGTGCTGATGCGCTTGACGTAGCTGGTGATGTTCTCGACGGTCTCGGTGAGCGAGTCGCCGCCGAACTTCTCCAGCGCGGCCTGCGCGACGACCAGCGCCACCATGGATTCGGCGACCACGCCCGCGGCGGGCACGGCGCAGACGTCCGAGCGCTGATGGATGGCGACGGCCTCGTCGCCGGTGGTCATGTCGACGGTGGACAGCGCGCGCGGCACCGTGGAGATCGGCTTCATGGCCGCGCGCACGCGCAGCGCCTCGCCGTTGGTCATGCCGCCTTCCAGTCCGCCGGCGCGGTTGGTGGAACGCAGCACGCCGTCGGGGCCGGGGCGCATCTCGTCGTGCGCCTGGCTGCCGCGGCGGCGCGCGGTCTCGAAACCGTCGCCGACCTCGACGCCCTTGATGGCCTGGATGCCCATCAGCGCGGCGGCGAGCCGCGCGTCCAGCCGGTTCTCGCCGCTGGTGAACGAGCCGAGGCCGACCGGAAGTCCCGCCACGACCACCTCGACAACGCCACCGAGGGTGTCGCCGTCCTTCTTGGCGGCCTCGATCTCCGCGATCATCGCGGCTTCGGCGTCCTTGTCGAAGGCACGCACCGGGCTCTCGTCCACCGCGGCGAGATCGGCGGCGCTCGGCACGAGGCCGGAAGTGTTCTGCGCCGCGCCGATCGACACGACGTGCGAGACGACCTCCGCGCCGAACGCCTGGCGCAGGAAATTGCGCGCGACGGTGCCCGCCGCGACGCGCGCGGCGGTCTCCCTGGCGCTGGCGCGCTCGAGCACGTTACGGGCGTCGTCGAAGTTGTACTTGAGCATGCCGGAGTAGTCGGCGTGCCCGGGCCTGGGCCTGGTCAAGGGTGCGTTGCGGGCCAGGTCGGCGAGTTCGGCCGGATCGACCGGATCGGCGGACATCACCGTGGTCCACTTCGGCCACTCGGAGTTGGCCACCTCGATGGCCACCGGGCCGCCCATGGTGCGCCCGTGCCGCACGCCGCCGATGACGGTGACCTTGTCGGCCTCGAACTTCATCCGGGCGCCGCGACCGTAGCCGAGCCTGCGACGGGCCAGCTGCGCGGAGATCTCGTCGGACGTGACCTCGACGCCTGCCACCATCCCCTCCAGGAGGGCGACGAGAGCGGGACCATGGGATTCTCCGGCAGTTATCCAACGCAGCACATTGTTCATCTTCCCATGTCGACGCCGGTGCTCCGGAACGTGGCCCGCCGTGACGAACCGCACGCCGGGGAGCCCGGGTACCGCGGGCCGAGGCGCTCAGCGGGCTATGACAATGGGGCGGTCCACCGAGCGGAGCAGCGCGTCACCGACCGAGCCGAACAGCAGTCGCCGCAAAGTTCCTCGGCCGCGGTTGCCCACCACCAGCAGCTGTCCGTCGCGGGAGCGTTCGAGCAACCCTCGCTCCGGACGGTCGCGGACGACCTCGCGCCGGATGGTCAGCTCCGGGTACTGCTCCTGCCAGCCGGCCAAGCTGGTCGCGAGCAACGCCTCCTCGGTCCGGCGCAGGGCGGCCCAGTCGGTGCCGATCGCGGCCAGCGGCTCGACCTCACCCCAGGTGTGCACGGCCACCAGTTCGACCCCGCGGAGCGACGCCTCGGTCGCGGCGACCCCGATGGCGGCCTGCTCGGCGGTGGAGCCGTCCACGCCGACGATCACCGGGTTGGTGGTCGCCCGGTCCCACAGCGGCGTCTCGGCGGGCACCACCGCCACGGGGCATTCGGCGTCCCTGGAGACGGCGGTGCTGACCGAGCCGAGGAGGACACGCTGGACGCGGCCGATCCCGCGGGTGCCGACCACGAGCATCGCCGCGCTCCGGGAGCGTTCGATGAGGGCGGTGGCGATGTGCGCCGTGCGGATCTCGGTGCCGATGGTGATGTCGCGCACGGTGTGCGCGGCCGCCACGGCGGCGTCCGCCGCGCGCTCGATCGCCTCGTCCGCCTCGCGCACCCGCAGCAGCGCCGCCGGACGCGGGGGATCGTCGTCGTCGGAGCCGAGCGAGGACTCCACGACGAGCGAGATGTGCAGCGGAGCGTCGTGCAGCGCGGCGGTCTGCGCCGCCCAGCGGACCGCGACGATCGATTGCTCCGAACCGTCGGTTCCCACGACGATCGGTCCCCGCGACGGATGCCTCGGATTCACTGGGCGGCTCCTTCTCGACGCTGCTTCCGCGGTACTGGCGCACTCGAGGGGCGACTTCTCCGAGGCGCCGCATCTCGAGCGCTGACGTGGCGGCGGGTCGGAAAGTCGTTGCCCGCGATTGATGCTACCGATGAATTGCTATTGATTTGCTGGCTTTGTGCGGCGTCCAGCGCGGTCCGGCGGCATTCTGGTGGCGTCGGGCGGAGCGGACTCAGGTCGAGTCGAAGACCGGCGACAGTAGGGCCAGCAATGTCGCCAGGCACATCGCAGGGCCGTGCGGCACGGTGAGCGCGCTGTCGCCCGGGTCGGCGGGGCGGGAGCCGAATGCGCGTCGGCAGACCAGTGCTCCGAGCGCGACGCATGCGGTGAGCGCCGGTGCTCCGAGTGCCGCCCAAACCCACGGACGGGCGCCGCCAAGGGCGGTCGCCCCGCCCAGCATCACCGCGAGCTTGACGTCGCCCGCGCCCAGCGCGGCGGGCGCGGCGAGGTGCACCAGCAGGTACGGCGCCGAAAGCAACAGCGCGCCCAGCAGAGCGGCGGTGAAATGCTTTGTGTGCAGGGCATATCCGAGCACGACCAGCGCTCCGGAGCCGGTCAGCCGGTTCGGGAGGCGTCCTTCACGCAGGTCGAACGTCGTCAGTGCCGCGCACCAGACGGTGAGCGCGGCGCACGCGAGTGGAGTCATGGCTCCACCTTGGCCCGGTTCCGGCGCGGATCATCCGCTCCGGCCCGGAATGTGCACAACCGGTTCGGGTGTGAACAGGCTATGGGTCAGTAGTCCTCCGACTGTCGAGAAATGCTGGGCCGCAATGTTTTCGGGCGAAAATCGATGATTCGACAGCCGCGGGCGGCCATGCCGATCACGCGTTGGCTGTCGGTGTGCGGTGTGTCGGCGGTAGTTTTGAGACATGTGTGCTGATCACCAGGGTCATGTGCCGGATTACGCGGCGCGGCGTGGCGCGCTGCGCAGCCTGCTGGTGGAGAACGGGGTGGACGCCCTGCTGGTCACCGATCTGGTAAATATCAGATATCTGACCGGGTTCACCGGCTCCAACGCGGCGTTGCTGGTGCATTCCTGGGACACGCGCACCGCCGAGGACCGGACCGTGATCGGCACCGACGGCCGGTATCGGACCCAGGTCGCCGAGCAGGTTCCCGATCTGCGGGCCGAGATCGCGCGCGCCGCCGCCCGGCGGATCGTGCAGCTGGCCGGTGAGTGGCAGGTCGGCCGGGTGGGTTTCGAAAGCCATGTGGTCACCGTCGACCAGCATCGCGGTTTCCTCGAACAGCGCACCGGCCTGGAGTTCGTCGCCTCGCCCGGGCTGGTGGAGCAGTTGCGCATGGTCAAGGACGCCTACGAAGTGGATCAGTTGCGGGCGGCCTGCGCGGCGGGCGATGCCGGTCTGGCCGCGCTGCTGGAGCGGGGCGGACTGCGTCCGGGCCGCACCGAGCGTCAGGTGGCCAGGGAACTGGAATGGGCCATGTTCGAACACGGCGCCGAAGCGGTTTCGTTCGAGACCATCGTGGCGACCGGCGTGAACTCGGCTGTCCCCCATCACCGCCCGACCGACGCCGTGCTGGCCGCGGGTGATTTCGTCAAACTGGACTTCGGCGCGGTGGTGGGCGGTTACCACTCCGACATGACCCGCACCTTCGTGCTCGGCGCGCCGACCGACTGGCAGCGCGAGGTGTACGCGCTGGTCGCCGAGGCGCAGCGGGCCGGGCGGGAGGCACTGCGCCCGGGGGTCCCGGTATCCGACGTGGACGCCGCGTCGCGGGCGGTGATCGAGGCGGCAGGGCACGGCAAGTTGTTCGTGCACGGCCTCGGCCACGGGGTCGGTCTGCAGATCCACGAAGCGCCCGGAATCGCGAAAACCGGAACCGGTACACTTCTGACTGGCGTGGCGGTGACCGTCGAACCAGGTGTGTACTTTCCCGGCCGCGGCGGGGTCCGGATCGAGGACACGCTCGTGGTGCGCGAAGGGGGCCCGGAGCTGCTCACCCACACCAGCAAAGACCTGACCGTCGTCGACTGACGCCGGTCTGCCCGAGACCAAGCGGTAGAACGAGGAGATCCGAAGACAGTGGCGGACACCAGCGACTTCAAGAACGGCCTTGTGCTGAAGATCGACGGTCAGCTCCAGCAGATCACCGAATTCCAGCACGTCAAGCCGGGCAAGGGCCCCGCGTTCGTGCGGACCAAGCTGAAGAACGTCGTGTCCGGCAAGGTGGTCGACAAGACCTTCAACGCCGGTGTGAAGGTGGAGACCGCGAACGTCGACCGCCGCGACATGACGTACCTGTACCACGACGGCACCGACTACGTCTTCATGGACGGCGAGACCTTCGACCAGATCTCGATCGCCGAGGAGACCATCGGCGACGGCGCCCGCTTCCTGCTGGAGAACATGACCGTGCAGGTCGCCACGCACGAGGGCGCGCCGCTGTACGTCGAGCTCCCGGTCTCGATCGAACTCGTGGTCCAGCACACCGACATCGGCCTGCAGGGTGACCGCTCCACCGGCGGCACGAAGCCCGCCACCCTGGAGACCGGCGCCGAGGTGCAGGTCCCGCTGTTCATCAACACCGGCGACAAGCTGCGCATCGACTCGCGCGACGGCAGCTACCTCGGCCGGGTCAACGCCTGAGCCGCGGGCCGGCCGATCCCGGAATGATGTGACCGTGGCTGACCAGCCCGTGGACAAGAAGTCCACGTACAAGAAGCTCGGCGCGCGGCACAAGGCCCGCCGCCGTGCGGTCGACCTGCTGTTCGAGGCGGAGGCCAGGGACGTCGACGCCGCCGACCTGCTCGACGAGCGCGCCGAGCTCGCCGCCCGCGACCAGTCGGTCGCGCCGGTGCACGCCTACACCCGGACATTGGTCGAGGGTGTGGCCGACGATCTCGACCGGGTGGACGGAACGATCGAGTCGTACTTGCAGGACTGGACCTTGTCGCGGCTCCCGGCCGTGGATCGCGCGATCCTGCGCATCGCGGTCTGGGAGCTGTTCCACGCGAGCGACGTGCCTCCGGTCGTCGCCGTGGACGAGGCGGTGGAGCTGGCCAAGGAGCTGTCCACCGACGACTCCCCGTCCTTCCTGAACGGCGTGCTGGGGCAGGTCGTCCTGGTGGCGCCGCAGGTGCGCGCCGCCGCTGCCGCGACGAGGGCCCCCCGCCCGGAGTCCGAGGCGTGAACAAGTACCTCGTCCTGGCGATGCGCACACCGCGCTTCGATAACGCCGTGATCGAGCCGCACCGGCAGTTCCTGCAGTCGCTGCAGGAACTGGGGCAATTGCAGGAGAGCGGCCGCTTCACCGACGGCACCGGGGGCGCGTACATCATCTACGCCGAAAGCCTCGACGCCGCAAGGGAAATCGTGTTCACCGATCCGGTGCACACCACCGGGTCCTCGGAACTCACGATCTACGAGTGGGAAGTCACGGCGCCGAGCTGACTTCGACTGCGCGTCGGAGCCTGCGCGGGCTTCCCGGCTCGGTTCGCGTTCCTGCGCGGCGGCGTGAGGCGGGGCAACGCGACGTCCGTGCAACTCCTACCGGAGACCGCGCATGGCTCCCGCTGGTGGGTGTACGGATGCCCAGCGGGAGCACCGGAACTCGGGTTCCGCGCGCGGAGACCGAACCCGGACGTGCGCCTCGATCCGGCCTCGACAGCATCCTCGTACCTCGACCGCACTCGAGGTCAAGCGAGGCGCTGACTGGCGGGTGTCTCGGCGGCTAACTCGTCATCAGCAGCGCTGTGACCGCGCCTGCGGTGGCGACCGTCGCGAGCGCGGCACCGGTCAGGACGAAACGTCGCATGGGCACCCGTACGCCGTGCATGCGGCAGAACTCCAGGCACAGCAGTGTGGCGAGCGAGCCCCACGGCGTGACGATCGGGCCGACATTGGTGCCGATCAGCAACGCGAGGAGTTGATCGCTGTTCTGCGCGGGGATCACCGCCTCGCCCGCGGTGTAGGCGGGCAAATTGTTCGCGACATTGGACAGACCCGCACCCGCCGCGGCGGCTCGGAAAGCGCCGGACGCACCCGAGTCGGTGCCGATCAGAGCATGCATCGAGTCGCCGAGGCCGAATCGGCTCAGGGTGGGCACCACCAGGAACAATCCGACCACGAACACGAGCAGCTGCCACGGGATGAGCGAAAGCCGCAACGCGCCGCGATCGAACACGGCGAACGCCGCCAACGCGATGAGCGCCGCGACCGTCGCCGCGACGCCGATCCGGTCGCCGACGACGGGGATCGCGACGATGAACAACAGACAGGCCCCGGCTGTCGTGTAGAACAACGAGCGCTCCCGGAAGTTCACGGGCCGGATCGGCTCGGGCGGCACGTAGCGGTCGGTTTCCCGGCGTCCGCGCCGCCAATACCACACCCACAGGCACACCGTCGTCGCGGTGATCGAGACCATCTGCGGCGCCAGCATTCTGCTCGCGAATCCGGTCGCGGTCAGTGCCACCCGGTCGGCGGCGAGCAAATTCGTGAGATTGGAGACCGGTAGCAGCAGGCTCGCGGTGTTCGCCAGCCACAGGGTGGTCATGGCCAGCGGCAGTGGCGGGATCCGAGCGGGCGCGGCGAGTGCCAGCATGACCGGGGCGATGAGCACGGCTGTGGTGTCGAGGTTCAGCAGCACCGTGGTCGCGGAGGCGAACAGCACGCAGAGGCCGAACAGCGCCGGGTAATGGCCGCGACCGAGGATCGCGAGGCGATGGGCGATGGCGTCGAAGACCTTCGCCTGCCGGGTGAGCTCGGCCAGCACGATCACGCTTGCGAGAAACAGCAGTAACGGGCCGATGCGGCGCATGTTCGCGGCGGCCTCGTCGCGGGGCAGGAGCCCGGTGAGCACGCACAGCAGGCCGGCCGCCAGCAGGGCGAGCCGGACCCGGTCCAGGACGCTGAGCCGCCGCTCGGAGGTGGTCGCGGGCGGGTTCCGTGTGGAGGAATCGACCAGTTCGGGCACGAGTGCCATCATGGCAGCCCTTCGTTCGCGTTCCTTCCCGGCCGAGACGGGCCACGGCAGTCCTCGCTTACCCATTGAACGTACCGTTATTCGATGGTACGTTATGCGGGTCACACAGGTCGGACGTCGGTTCCGGCACAACCGGTCCCATTTTTCGGGTGGAAAACGTTGTGTCCGACGCAATCTCGGTGTTCGTCCGCCGTCGAGCCAAGGATGTATTGCCCATGAGCCTCGTCATCGGACTGGTATTTCTGTTCATCCTGGTCGGAGGCAGCCTACGGTCGGCCGAAGCCGGCTGTCAGAACACGTTGATGAACCACATGAAGAACATGTGGCTCTGCGCGGTGATTTCGTATGCCGTTGCGCTGACCGGCTTTTCGATCTTCCTGGCGCTCTCGTCGAAGACGCCGTGGCCGACGCTCGACGACGTTCGGAACATGCCGTGGTGGGCGCCGTTCGGCGGCCTGCTGGGCGGCGCGGCGGTGATGGGGATGATCGCGGTCGCCCGGCATGTCGGCGTGGCGACCTTCAGCGCGCTGGTGATCGTCGGCGAGATGGTGGTCGCCGTGATCATGGATCACTTCGGACTCATGGGATTCGAAGAACGATCCGCCAGCGTTCCGCGTCTGGTGGCCTGCGGGCTGATCACGCTCGCGATCTACCTGATGGCCGATGAGCCCGCGGGCGACGAGCCCAGGGTCAGCGTCACCTGACAGCAGTACGCCCACCGCTGCCGGTTTCAGCCATCCCACTTTTCGCACCCTCCCGAGGATTCTCGATGACGGTTCAGGCCGCCGAAAAACCCCGTGCCGCGCTGCCCCGCGTCACGATGGCACTCATCTTCGCGTTCATCCTGGTCGGCGGCGCGCTGCGCTCCGTGGAAGCGGGTTGCCAGAACTCGCTGAAGCTCGCATTGAAGAACGTCTGGCTGTGTGGCGTGATCTCCTACGCCGTCGCATTCACCGGCTTCGCGATCTTCCTCACAGTGGCGCTGCTGGTTTCCAGGAACCGGCCGTGGCCGACGAAGGCCGACATCCGGAGTATGCCCCGCTGGGCGCCCTTCGGTGGCCTGCTCGGCGGGGCCGCGATCCTGGCGATGATCTCCGTGGCCTCCGATGTGGGCGCGGGTACGTTCAACGCCCTCATCATCGCGGGACAGATGTTCGGTGCGCTCACGATCGACCACTTCGGGCTGATGGGATTCCCGCGGCGCACGGTGAGCTCGAAACGCGTCGTCGCCTGCGTCATGATCATCGCCGGGATCTATCTCATGGCGACCTACTGAACATCCGTGCGGACCTGGTCGACAGCGGCGTTCTGAGAGACAGATAGGGTAGCTATCGCAACGTTGCCTCGCTGAGGGAAGTGGGAGACATGGCCGCGAACGAGCTGACCGTGACGGACATCCGTACCGCACAGGAGGCGTGGGCGCTGTTCGACCGACTCCCCGCGGCGCGGGTCGAGGACGTCACGACCGGGCGCTGGCGAGGCGAAGAACTGGACACCGGTCATCCGATGGACGGTGTGCTGGTGGCTTCGGGCTGGTACGGCAAGCAGTTCGACGGCCCCGACAGCGTGCATCCGCTGTTGTTCACCTCGGGCGGCGCGGTGTTCGCCGTCGATCCGCGCCGCGTCCCGGTCGCGTTGGCCGGGCGGGTACCGCTGCCCGGTGTGCGGGCCCTGCGCAAGTTGCTGCCGGTCCTGCGTCCCGCGCTGCGCACGCGCAAGCACACCGCGCGTCTGCGTGAGGTCGAATACCGCGGTGTGACAAGTGCCGCGATGGTCTACGACCACCTGCCGATCATCGATCATTTCCGGCGCGCCGACGAGCACACCCTGCTCGGCGTGATGGATTTGCGTGGTATGGCCGAACCGTATTTCTTCGTGCTGCATCGGGATATCGGCTGAGCCGGTCGGCCGTCGCCGATCCGGGTCCGGCGCCGCGCCCGCCACACTAGGATTTGCGCGAACAGGCGACACCTTGCGGCGATGTGGTGACCGAGGGAGACACAGTCGATGGAGCGCACGACCTGCCTGGTGGTTGGTGGGGGACCGGCCGGAATGATCCTCGGGCTGCTACTCGCCAGGGGCGGGGTCGAGGTCACGGTGCTGGAGAAGCACAAGGACTTCCTCCGTGACTTCCGCGGCGACACCGTGCATCCCACCACCCTCGATCTGCTCGACGAACTGGGTCTCGGCGCGGAGTTCGCGAAACTGCCCGCGCGCAAGGTGGATCGAGTGCAACTGCCGATCTCGGGCGGCCTGCAGACGCTCGCCACGCTGACGCATCTGCCGGGCAGGCACAAGTACATCGCCATGGTGCCGCAGTGGGATCTGCTGGATCTGCTCGCGCGTGCCGCGGCCGACGAACCCACCTTCCGGCTGCGGCTGAACACCGAGGCCACCGACCTGGTTTGGATCGACGGCCGGGTAGGTGGCGTCGCCTACCGGACCGTCGACGGCGCCACCGGCGCGATCGAAGCCGATCTCACGGTGGCCTGCGACGGCCGCGGCTCACTGCTGCGGTCGGCCGCGGGACTGCCGATCCGCACGTGGTCGACACCCATGGACGTCTGGTGGTTCCGCCTGCCGCGCACCGAGATCGATCCCGCGGGCGCGCTGCCGATCGTCAGCGCCCGGCGGGTGGCGGTGCTGCTCGATCGCGGCGACTACTGGCAGTGCGCGACGTTGATCGCCAAGGGCGCCGACGAATCCGCCCGCCGCGGGCCGGTGCGGGACGTCATGCGGAGTCTGGCCGAGGCCGCTCCCTGGCTCTACGACCGGATCGACGCCTTGACCAGCTGGGACGAGGTGAAGTTGCTGGAGGTGAAACTCGATCGGCTGACCAAGTGGTACACCAACGGCCTGTTGTGTCTGGGCGACGCCGCCCATGCCATGTCCCCGGCCGGCGGCGTCGGCATCAACCTGGCCGTGCAGGACGCCGTAGCCGCGGCCAGGATCCTTGCTCCGCCGCTGCTCTCGGGGACGCTCGGCACCAGGGAGTTGGCGAAGGTGCAGCGACGGCGCCGATTCCCGACCGTGGTGACACAGGGAATGCAGCGACTCCTGCACACCGTCGCGGTCGCGCCCGCCCTCGACGGACGAGTCGACATCGCGAGTTCCCCGCGCGCACCGCTGCCGGTCCGCATTCTGCGGCGCATCCCCGTGATTCGCAGCGTGCCGACCTTCTTGATCGCTCGCGGTGTCTTGCCCGAGCACGCCCCGCACTTCGCGCGGCGGTAGCGCTCAGGCCGGCACGTCGGGGGAGGACGTAGGCGCGGTGGCGATCCAACCCGCGACGACCGCCAGACCCGTCGGGCGGTGCACGGCGAGGAAACCGAAGGGCCGGTCGAAGACCACCGAGACGACAGGCGCGTAGTCGTGCCGCAGGACGGCCGCTGCCGCGCGCAACGCGAAGGCCGTCACGGCGGCCGCCTCGAAACCTTCGTGGCCGAACCGGGCGAGCACTTCCTGCGCTCCCTGGCCGACGCACAGTGGGTCCGGGGAGATCGCCGGGAAGTGGCCGTGGGTGCAGTCGGTCGCGGCGGTCAGGCCGAACAAGCCCGGCGCGGTGAGCAGATCGTGGGTGGAGCGGACCTCGAAAGGCGGTAGCTGGACGCGCAGTCGGCCAGTGTTGGGTACCACCGGCTCGGTACGCACGTTCAGGCCCGGTCCCTTCGTGCCGACCGGCAGGTCGGAGCGGATCGGCGCACTGCCGGACAGCGCGGCCAGGCCCGTTTCGAGCACGGCGCCGGGTGCCCCGGTGCCGAGCAGAAGGTGGACGTCGAGGTCTGCGACGCCTTCGACGACCACGCGGGTGACCGGTTCCGATGCGTCCAGGATCGCGGCGTTCGACAGGTCGCGGCTCGTGCGGGACAACCCGGGTCCGCGATGTCCCCGCCACGGGCCGTCCTCGGGTGCCAGCGTCCCGACATCGAAGGGCGCCTGCCACTTCGTCTTCGCGACCAGCGCGGTGGCGAGTACCAGCAGCGTCTCGGGATCGACCGTGAGGGGAAAGCGTTCGATGAGCCCATCGGTGTGCCGGGCCGCCCAGCTGTCGAGCTCGGACTGCCCGGCCAGCCGCGCGAGCACGCTCTCGGGAAGCGACTGCGACCACGGCTCGTGCAACGGAAGGTCGCGGCGCACCCACACTCCGAGTGCGGCCGACACCGCCTCCGCGCGCTCGAGGTCGTCCAGCAGCCGGAGCGCCGCGGCTTGCCCGTCCGCCGCGGGCAAGCCGGTCGCGGTCGTCAGTTCGTCCCGAGCCGGACCGTCCGCCGCGGAAGCGAGCAGGGCGAGCAGTGGCCATACCCCGGCGCCGGACACCACGAAGTCTCGTTCGCCCGCCGCCGCGCACCACCGTGCGGTGAGCGCGTTGGCGGCGCCGACATGGGATTCCACAGAAGTCCGCACCAGCCCACCCTAGCTACGCCGGGGGCCGCGCGGCGTTATCCGGACACGGCGGAGCCCGGGCGCAGCACGATCTTGCCCAGTACCGTCCTTTCCTCCAACAGGCGATGCGCGCGGCTCGCCTGGTCCAGCGGCAGCACGGCCTCGACCAGCGGGTCGAGGCCGCCCGCCGCCGCGCGGGCCAGAACGGCGGTGCGCGCTTGAGCTACTCGGTTCAGCCAGTCCGGTCCTGCGCAACCGACGAAGGTGAGCCCGCGCATGAGCAGGTCGCTCGCCGACACCTGCGCGGGTGCTCCGGACAACCATCCGTAGCCCAGCATCCGGCCGCGCAGGGGTGTCAGGAGATCGAGCAGGCCGACGGCACTCGCGCCGCCGATCGAATCGAACACCACGTCCACCGTCGCGCCGTCGAGTGTTTCGCGCAGCCGGGTGGTCCAGTCCGGATCGTTGTGGTCGATCACCTCGTCGGCTCCCAGTTTGCGCGCGTGGGCGACCTTGTCGGGACCACCTGCGGTCCCGATGACGCGAGCCGCCCCGAATTCTCTCGCCAATTGGGTCAGCGCGCTGCCGATGCCCGTGGCGGCGGCTTCGATCAGGACGGTTTCGATGCCGGTGAGCGCGGCGGTCTCCAGCAGTGGAATCGCCACCGATCCGTTCATCAGCACCGCCGCGGCGTCCACGAAGGACAGGCCGTCCGGAATGGAAACCACGGAATCCGCGTTGGCGGCGACGAATTCGGCGTAAGCGCCGGAACCCTGGGTCGACACGACGACCCGGCGTCCGATCAGCGCCGGATCGACCTGCGCGCCGACCTCGGTGACGACCCCTGCGGCTTGGAAACCGAAAACCAGCGGCAGTGGCGCGCCGAGCGGGAACTCGCCGGAGCGCAGCTTGGTCTCGGGGAACAGCACCGGGATCGCCTCGGCGCGGATCACCACCTCGTCCGCGTCTGCCCGTGGCGCCGGGACGTCCGCGGTGACCAGCACGTCCGGGCTGCCCGGCGCCGTCATTACGATTGCCTGCATATGAACTCCATAAGTTGACTGACGGTCCAATTGACTCACCGATGATATGGACCGTCGGTCAACTTGTCTAGAAAGTGGGTGCGATGGGCGACGGACGGCCGAAGGAACGGGCCGACGCGGCGCGCAACCGGCGGGCGATAGTGGACGCCACCTTCGCCCTGTTGGCCGAGCACGGCGCCGAAGCGATCACCATGGACCGCGTCGCGGCCGCCGCCGGAGTGGGCAAGGGCACGATCTTCCATCGCTTCGGCAGCCGGGCGGGACTGTTGCACGAGATGGTCGCGCAAAGCGCGGTCGCGCTCATGGACGCGGTCACCAGCGGCCCGCCACCCCTCGGCCCCGGTGCGCCCGCCGATGCCCGGCTGGTCGCCTACTTCGACGCCATGGCGCGGTTGGTGATCAACAATTCCGAGCTGATGGTCGCCTATCGCACCGAGCCGCCACATCCGCGAACCGCCGAATTCCACGCGTTCTGGGACCACCACATCACCACGTTGCTGCGCGAGGCGCGTCCGGACCTGGACGCCGAAGTGGTCGGGCGGCTACTGCTCGGCGCGCTGAGCGCCGAACTGGTGCCTGCCATGGTCCGCGCGGGCGAGACGGAACGGTTGCTGGCCGCAGTCCGCGAGCTGGTCGAATCGGTGCTACGCGCGCCCTGACGCTCGTGCGGCATCGCGACCGGCGCGTCGGTCCGTCTACGGCTCGACCGTTTGTGTGCGGCACGCGGTTTCGATCCGCTCACACCTCGCGCGGCGATCAGTCCCGCGACAGAATGGCCTCGAACCGTTCGTCGGCTCGGTCGAGCTGATCGAGGATGTGCTGCCGGACGTGCTCGGCCAGCGGCGTGTCCGGCCGGGTGACCAGATCGCGGTACACGTCGGTGAGCGGGCGGTACTTGGCGGCGAGTCTCGCCATCGCGGGGCCGGTGGCGTAGAGGATGCCCACACCGTTGTCGGTGAAGTCGGAGAGCTTGATGACGCGGGCCCACGGGTCCCGGTCCAGATTCGTCGCGACATGCTCGCGGTACTGCGCCTGCCGGTCCCGGGCCGGATCCGGCTCGGGATTGGTCACCGCGGCCACGAGATCGGCCACTCGCGCACCGAACCGATCGGTGAGCGCGCCCAGTGCGGCGTCGACGGTGGGTCCGGGACGATCGGCGGCCAGCTCGGCGGCGTGGTCCTCGACCGCGTCGTGCAACAGCCCCGCCGCGACCACGTCCGGATCACGAACCTCGTAATGGCTGATGATCCGAATCGACACGCGCAGAAGATGACTGAGATAGGGCTCGCGGCCGTACCGATCGTCGCGATGCAGATCGGCCGCGAGATCGAGCGCCGCGGCCAGGCGTTGCGTGTCCGGCAACTCGGCGATTTCCAGCAGTAATCGTTCGCGCAGCCCGGCCTCGCCGTAGACCTCGCTGATCGTGTGCAGCGGCATCACGGCCAAGACCCCCGCCCCTGGATTGCTCATAATGCCAGGCTAACCGGAGCGAGGGACACGTGGCGGACGACGATCACTTCCGACCTCGACGATGGTTCAGCTCGAAACGGTGCGTGGGAGCAGGGTCAGCGGACGCCGCGCGGACGGTACTGGATGCTGATCCGCGGACCGGTGGGCCTGCGCGTCTTGGGCACGGCGTGCTCCCAGGTGCGCTGGCAAGAGCCGCCCATGACCAGCAGGTCGCCATGTCCGACAACGTATTTGATGCTCGGCCCACCGCCGCGCGGCCGGAGTAGCAGCGCCCTTGGCGCCCCGATCGACACGATCGCGACCATGGTGTCGTGGGTGGCGCCGCGGCCGATGGTGTCGCCGTGCCAGGCGACGCTGTCGTGCCCGTCCCGGTAGTAGCACAGGCCCGCGGTGCGGAACGGTTCGCCGAGTTCGCGCCGATAGTGCTCGCTCAGTGCTGTGCGCGCGTCGGCGAGTGCCGGATCCGGCAGCGGTTCGTGCTCCGCGTAGAACCGCAGCAGCCGGGGCACGTCTACCACGCGGTCGTACATCGACCTGCGTTCGGCTTTCCATGGCACGCCGTCGACCAGTCGGTCGAACAGCGCGTCCGCGCCCGAAAGCCAACCGGGCAGCAGATCCACCCAGGCGCCGTGGTCGAGCACCGTACGGCGCGCGTCGCGCAGCGGCCCGAGTTCGGTCTCACCGAACCCGTCGAGCAGCGATCCCTGTAGCGGTGTGGACATGCGGCCGAGCGTACCGCTGATCGAACATATGTGCTAGCGGTTTTCGGTCATATTCGTCGAACTTCCCCCGCGATCGACGGGACTCGCCACCGGCGTGAGGAGATGAGCTGCCGGTCGGCAAGCTGATCGGACGACGGGAGTCGTCATGAGCGGAAGACCGCCGCAAGCCCCCACAGCCGGTGTCGCGATAACTGCGATCGGCGTGGCGGTGATCCGCGCCTGGGAATCGCGGCGGTGCGACCGCCTCTGCGACGACCCGTTGGCGCAGCTGTTCGCCGACGTCGCGCGACGCGGATTCGT
Organism: Nocardia sp. NPDC003999; assembly: GCF_053604885.1. Lineage (NCBI taxonomy): Bacteria > Bacillati > Actinomycetota > Actinomycetes > Mycobacteriales > Nocardiaceae > Nocardia > Nocardia sp. NPDC003999. Next base: position 53,118 of record NZ_JBSGIB010000001.1, on the reverse strand, counting down.
CGCCGAGCTGGACGGCGAAGCGCGCTGGGGCCGGCTCGAGGCGCTGGCCGGGAAGTTCTACGAGGGCCGCAGCGCTTCCGTGCGACTGGTGGACGTACGACGTCCGGGCGGCCGTCTTGGTGGCGCCGCTGGAGCATCCCGCACTCCTTGGCAGCCGCGATCTCGGTGTGTTTCTCGCCGTCCGCCGACAGCGGCCGCGGCTACGCGCTCAGTGGCCCCGCTCACAGCGCGATATGCCTGGTGAAACCGGGGGTCGGGGCGCTGCTACGCTGCTTGCCGTAAGACATCCTTTAACGGACCGTCCGGTGAGGCGGGGAAGGAGGTCGGCATGGCCGTGCCCGAAGAACGGGCCGCCAAGTCCGGCGCTGCCGAGACATCGCAGCGACATACCCCGGAATGGGTGGCGGCGGGACGAGAGCTGTTGTCGGCTTCGGATGTCGGGCGGACCGTCGCGCGCATCGCGCACCAGATCATCGAGAAGACCGCGCTGGACGCGGGTGAGCCGGGCGCGCCACGCGTGGTGCTGATCGGCATCCCCACCCGGGGCACCACCCTGGCCGCGCGGCTCACCGGCAAGATCGAGGAATTCTCCGGCGTCCGCCCGGCTCTGGGCTCGCTCGACATCACCCTCTACCGGGACGATCTGCGCAGCCGCCCGCACCGGCCGCTGGAGCGCACCTCCGTTCCGGAAGGCGGTATCGAGGACGCGCTCGTGGTGCTGGTCGACGACGTCCTGTTCTCCGGCCGCACCGTCCGCTCCGCGCTCGACGGTCTGCGCGACCTCGGCCGCCCGCGCGCGGTGCAGCTGGCGGTGCTCATCGACCGCGGTCACCGGGAACTGCCGATCCGTGCCGATTACGTCGGCAAGAACGTGCCGACCAACCGCTCCGAGGACATCTCGGTGCTGCTGACCGAACACGACGGCCGGGACGGCGTCTACCTGCACCAGGAGGAGGCGTGATGAAGCTGCCACACGCCGGCTCGCGACAGGAGGCAGGCGCGTGAGGCATCTGCTTTCGGTCGCCGCGCTCGATCGCGCCGCCGCGAACGAGCTGCTCGACGAGGCCGAGCGGTTCGAACAGGCGCTGCTCGGCCGCGAGGTGCACAAACTGCCCACGCTGCGCGGGCGCACCGTGATGACGGTCTTCTACGAGAACTCGACCCGGACCCGGGTCTCGTTCGAGGTCGCGGGCAAGTGGATGAGCGCGGACGTGATCAACGTGAGCGCGAGCAGCTCCTCGGTCGCCAAGGGCGAGTCGCTGCGCGACACCGCGCTCACCCTGCACGCCGCGGGAGCCGACGCGCTGATCGTGCGGCATCCGGCCTCCGGCGCCGCGCACCAGATCGCGCGCTGGATGGACGAGTGGGCGGTCTCCACGGGGCGCGGCTCCGGCCCGGCGGTCGTCAACGCGGGCGACGGAACGCACGAGCACCCGACCCAGGCGTTGCTGGACGCGCTGACCCTCCGGCAGCGGCTCGGCGACATCGAGGGCAAGCGGGTGGTCATCGTCGGTGACATCCTGCACAGCCGGGTCGCGCGATCGAACGTCTTCCTGCTGGCCACACTCGGCGCGGAGGTCGTGCTGGTCGCTCCGCGCACGCTGCTTCCGGTCGGCGTGGAGAGCTGGCCCGCCCGCGTCTCACACCACTTGGACGCCGAGCTGATCGGCGCCGACGCCGTGCTGATGTTGCGGGTGCAGGCCGAGCGGATGAACGGCGGGTTCTTCCCGTCGGCCCGCGAGTACTCGATCACCTACGGACTCTCCGAACGCAGGCTGGCCCTGCTGGAAGACCACGCGGTCGTGCTGCACCCCGGCCCGATGCTGCGCGGCATGGAAATCGCGTCCTCCGTTGCGGACTCGCCGAAAGCCGCTGTGCTGCAACAGGTCACCAACGGGGTGCACGTGCGGATGGCGGTGCTGTTCCGCCTGCTCGTCGGAACCCAGGAGGCAGTGGCATGAGTGGAAGGAACGACGCCATCGTTCTGATCAAGGGCGCGCTGCTGTACGGCGAAGGCGAGCCGGTCGACGTGCTCGTCGCCGACGGGGAGATCCGTCAGATCGGCACCGATCTGGGCGTGGTCGACGCCGAAATCATCGACGCGCAGGGCCAGATCCTGCTGCCCGGCTTCGTCGACCTGCACACCCACCTGCGTGAGCCGGGCCGCGAGGACACCGAGACCATCGAGACGGGTTCCGCCGCCGCCGCGCTCGGCGGCTACACCGCGGTGTTCGCGATGGCCAACACCAACCCGGTCGCCGACTCGGTGGTCGTCACCGACCATGTGTGGCGGCGGGGCCGGGAGGTCGGCCTGGTCGACGTCTATCCGGTCGGCGCAGTCACCGTGGGCCTGGAGGGCAAGCAGCTCGCCGAGATGGGGACCATGGCCGCGGGCGTCGGGGCGGTGCGCATGTTCTCCGACGACGGTCACTGCGTCTACGACCCACTGATCATGCGCAGGGCCCTGGAGTACGCGAACTCGCTCGGGGTGCTGATCGCGCAGCACGCGGAGGAGCCAAGGCTGACCAAGGGCGCCGTCGCGCACGAGGGGCCGACCGCGGCCCGGCTGGGGCTGGCCGGCTGGCCGCGCGCGGCCGAGGAGTCGATCGTGGCGCGCGACGCCTTGCTGGCGCGCGACGCGGGCGCCCGCGTGCACATCTGCCACGCCTCCACCGAGGGCACCGTGGAACTGGTGAGATGGGCCAAGTCCCAGGGTATTTCGATCACCGCCGAAGTGACCCCGCACCACCTGCTGCTGGACGACTCCCGGTTGGAGACCTACGACGCCGTCAACAAGGTCAACCCGCCGCTGCGCGAGTCGTCCGACGCCGCCGCGCTGCGGCAGGCGCTGGCCGAGGGCATCATCGATTGCGTCGCCACCGACCACGCGCCGCACGCCGAGCAGGACAAGTGCTGCGAGTTCGCCGCGGCGCGGCCCGGCATGCTCGGCTTGGAGACGGCGCTGTCGATCATCGTGCGGACCATGGTCGAGCCCGGGCTGCTGGACTGGCGCGGCGTCGCCCGCGTGATGAGCGAGCGACCGGCCGCGATCGTGGGCTTGGACGAGCACGGCAGACCGCTCGAGGTCGGCGAGCCGGCCAACTTGACGCTGGTCGACCCGGAGGCGAGCTGGACGGTGCGTGGAAAGGACCTGGCCAGCATCTCGAACAACACGCCGTTCGAGGCGATGACCTTCCCGGCCCGGGTGACGGCGACGTTGCTGCGCGGCCGGGTCACCGCCAGGGACGGCAAGGCGCTGGTCGACCGGGCGGAGGCGTAGATGAGCAACCGAGGCGCAGCCGTTCGAGGAGGTTCGTAGTGGAGAGAACACTCTGGGTGGTCGGGCTGCTGATCCTGTTCGCGGCCTGCCTGTGGCTGATGTACCGGGGCTGGCGCAACCGCGCGGCGCGCCAAGCCGAGCGCGTCGGCACGCTGCCCACCGTGCCTGCGGAACTGGGTGCGCAGGTATTGGAGCCGACCACCGGCCTGTACTTGGGCAGCACCATCGCGCCGAGCTGGCAGGACCGGATCACCGTCGGCGATCTGGGTTTCCGGGCCACCGCGGAACTCACGCGGTTCGAAAAGGGGATTCTGCTCGAACGCGACGGCGCGACGGTGATCTGGATTCCGGACGAATCCATCACCGCGGTGCGCACCGAACGCGGGCACGCGGGCAAAGTGATGACGGAAGATGGTGTGCTGGTCATTCGCTGGAAGCTGCCGACGGGAACCGAGATCGATACGGGTTTCCGCGGCGACGACAAGTCGGTCTACCCGGCTTGGCGCAGGCTTCCCGCGGCGGATCAGAGCGGGACGATGACGGGAGATGACGAGGGATGACAGGAGAAGCAGCACTCGTGCTGGAGGACGGCCGGGTGTTCCGCGGCCAGGCCTACGGCGCCGTGGGCCAGACGCTCGGTGAGGCGGTGTTCTGCACCGCGATGACCGGGTACCAGGAGACCCTCACCGACCCGTCCTACCACCGCCAGATCGTGGTGGCCGCCGCGCCGCAGATCGGCAACACCGGCTGGAACGACGAGGACGACGAGTCCACGAAGATCTGGGTCGCCGGGTACGCGGTGCGCGACCCGGCGCGGCGCGCCTCCAACTGGCGCGCCACCAGGACGCTGCCGGACGAGCTGGAACGTCAGCGGATCGTCGGCATCGCGGGCATCGACACCCGCGCGCTGGTACGTCATCTGCGCACCCGCGGTTCGATGAAGGCGGGCATCTTCTCCGGCGACGCGCTCGCCGCCGCGGACGAGCTGGTGGACCGAGTGAACGGTCAGCCGTCCATGCTGGGCGCCGACCTCGCCGGCGAGGTGACCACCGACGCGCTCTACACGATCGAGCCGGAGGGCGACCATCGCCGCACGGTCGTCGCGGTCGATCTCGGGATCAAGACCAATACCCCGCGCATGTTCGCGCAGCGCGGCATGCGGGTGCACGTGGTGTCCTCGAACACCACGTTGGACCAGATCCTCGAACTGAAGCCCGACGGGGTCTTCCTGTCCAACGGTCCAGGCGACCCGGCCACCGCCGACGCGGCGGTCGAGTTGACCCGCGGCGTGCTGGGCGAGGGCCTGCCGCTGTTCGGTATCTGCTTCGGCAACCAGATCCTCGGCCGCGCGCTCGGCCGGGGCACCTACAAGATGAAGTTCGGCCACCGCGGCATCAACATCCCGGTGGTGGAGCACGAGACCGGCCGGATCTCGATCACCGCGCAGAACCACGGTTTCGCGCTGGAAGGCGAGCGGGGCGAGCGGTTCGACACCCCCTTCGGCACGGCCGAGGTGAGTCACGTCTGCGCCAACGACGGCACGGTCGAGGGCGTCCGGCTGGTCGACGGTCGCGCCTTCTCCGTGCAGTACCACCCGGAAGCCGCCGCCGGACCCCACGACGCCGCGTACCTGTTCGACCGTTTCGCCGGTCTCATGGAAGGAGCCTGATGCCTCGCCGCGAGGATCTCGAGCACATCCTGGTGATCGGTTCTGGCCCGATCGTCATCGGCCAGGCGTGCGAATTCGACTACTCCGGCACGCAGGCGTGCCGGGTGCTGCGGGCCGAGGGCCTGCGGGTGTCGCTGGTCAACTCGAACCCGGCGACGATCATGACCGATCCGGAGTTCGCCGACTCCACCTACGTGGAGCCGATCACGCCGGAGTTCGTGGAGAAGGTGATCGAGAAGGAGCGTCCGGACGCCATCCTGGCCACCCTCGGTGGCCAGACCGCGCTGAACACCGCGGTCGCGCTGCACGAGCGCGGAGTGCTGGCGAAGTACGGCGTGGAACTCATCGGCGCCGACTTCGACGCCATCCAGCGCGGTGAGGACCGGCAGAAGTTCAAGGACATCGTGGCCAAGGTGGGCGGCGAGAGCGCCCGCTCCCGGGTCTGCTTCACCATGGACGAGGTCCGCGATACGGTCGCCGAACTCGGCTACCCCGTGGTGGTGCGCCCGTCGTTCACCATGGGCGGCCTCGGTTCCGGCATGGCCTACAACGAGGAAGACCTCGATCGCATCGCCGGCGGCGGTCTGGCCGCCTCGCCCACAGCGAACGTCCTGATCGAGGAGTCCATCCTCGGCTGGAAGGAATACGAACTCGAGCTGATGCGGGACGGCCGCGACAACGTCGTGGTGGTCTGCTCGATCGAGAACGTCGACCCGATGGGCGTGCACACCGGCGACTCGATGACCGTCGCCCCGGCGATGACGCTCACCGACCGCGAGTACCAGAAGTTGCGTGATCTCGGCATCGCCATCCTGCGCGAGGTCGGCGTCGACACCGGCGGCTGCAACATCCAGTTCGCGGTGGACCCGCGCGACGGCCGCCTGATCGTCATCGAGATGAATCCGCGCGTGTCGCGTTCGTCCGCGCTGGCGTCGAAGGCGACCGGCTTCCCGATCGCGAAGATCGCCGCCAAGCTGGCCATCGGCTACACGCTCGACGAGATCGTCAACGACATCACCAAGGAAACCCCGGCCTGCTTCGAGCCGACCCTCGACTACGTGGTCGTCAAGGCCCCGCGGTTCGCGTTCGAGAAGTTCCCCGGCGCCGACGGCACGCTGACCACCACCATGAAGTCCGTCGGCGAGGCCATGTCCCTCGGCCGCAACTTCTCCGAGGCGCTCGGCAAGGTGCTGCGTTCGCTGGAGACCAAGGCCGCGGGCTTCTGGACCCAGGACGACGGCGCGTGGACCGACGTCGAAGCGATCCTCGAAGACCTGCGCACGCCCACCGAAGGGCGCATCTACCAGGTGGAGCGGGCGCTGCGGCTGGGCGCGAGCATCGAGGACGTCGCCGCCGCCTCCGGCATCGATCCGTGGTTCGTCGCGGAGGTGGCCGGTCTGGTCGAGTTGCGCCAGGAGATCCTCGACGCGCCCGTGCTGGACGAACCGCTGTTGCGGCGGGCCAAGCACTACGGCCTGTCCGATCGTCAGCTGGCCGCGCTGCGACCCGAACTGGCAGGGGAGAGCGGTGTGCGCGCCCTGCGCCACCGGCTCGGGGTCCGCCCGGTCTTCAAGACGGTCGACACCTGCGCCGCCGAGTTCGAGGCCAAGACCCCGTACCACTACTCGGCCTACGAACTCGATCCCGCGGCCGAGTCCGAGGTGGCGCCGCAGCCCGACCGCGAGAAGGTGATCATTCTCGGGTCCGGGCCCAACCGCATCGGCCAGGGCATCGAGTTCGACTACTCGTGTGTGCACGCGGCGCAGACGCTGTCGAAGGCCGGATACGAGACGGTGATGGTCAACTGCAACCCGGAGACCGTCTCCACCGACTACGACACCGCCGATCGCCTCTACTTCGAGCCGCTGACTTTCGAAGACGTGCTCGAGGTCTACCACTCCGAGTGCGAGTCCGGCACCGTCGCCGGTGTCATCGTGCAGCTGGGCGGGCAGACCCCGCTCGGCCTCGCGCAGCGGCTCACCGCGGCGGGCGTGCCGGTGGTCGGTACCAGCGCGGCCGCGATCGACCTGGCCGAGGACCGAGGCGAATTCGGTGACGTGCTGGTCGCGGCCGGTCTGCCCGCGCCGAAGTACGGCACCGCGACCACCTTCGCGCAGGCGCGCAAGATCGCCACCGACATCGGCTACCCGGTGCTGGTGCGCCCCTCCTACGTGCTGGGCGGCCGGGGTATGGAGATCGTCTACGACGAGAATTCCTTGGAGGGCTACATCTCCCGGGCGACCGAGCTGAGCCCGGAGCACCCGGTGCTGGTCGACCGGTTCTTGGAGGATGCGATCGAGATCGACGTCGACGCGCTGTGCGACGGCGAGGAGGTCTACCTCGGCGGCGTGATGGAGCACATCGAGGAGGCGGGCATCCACTCCGGTGACTCCGCCTGCGCGCTGCCCCCGATCACCTTGGGCCGCAGCGATATCGAGTCGGTGCGCCGCTCGACCGTCGCGCTCGCCAAGGGCATCGGCGTCCGCGGCCTGCTCAATGTGCAGTACGCGCTCAAGGACGACGTGCTCTACGTTTTGGAGGCCAATCCGCGCGCGAGCCGGACGGTTCCGTTCGTGTCGAAGGCCACCGCGGTGCCGCTGGCCAAGGCCGCCGCGCGGATCATGCTGGGCGCCACCATCGCCGAACTCCGCAAGGAGGGCATGCTGCCGAGCGAGGGCGACGGCGGGCACGTCGCGCTGGACGCTCCGGTCGCGGTCAAGGAGGCCGTGCTGCCGTTCCACCGCTTCCGGCGCGCCGACGGCAGCGGCGTGGATTCGCTGCTCTCGCCGGAGATGAAGTCGACCGGCGAGGTGATGGGCATCGACGCCGATTTCGGCACCGCCTTCGCCAAGAGTCAGACCGCCGCCTACGGCTCGCTGCCCACCGAGGGCACCGTGTTCGTCTCGATCGCCAACCGGGACAAGCGCGCGATGGTCTTCCCGGTGAAGCGCCTGCACGACCTCGGCTTCCGCATCCTCGCCACCGAGGGCACGGCGGAAATGCTGCGCCGCAACGGGATTCCGTGCGAGCAGGTGCGCAAACACTCCGAGGTGGGGCCGGACGACGAGCCGACGATCGTGGAGCAGATCCGCGACGGCGAGGTCGACATGGTGTTCAACACGCCTTACGGCAACTCCGGCCCTCGCGTGGACGGCTATGAGATCCGCAGCGCGGCGGTCGGGGTGAACATCCCGTGCATCACCACCGTGCAGGGTGCGGCGGCCGCGGTGCAGGGCATCGAGGCCAGCATCAACGGTGGCATCGGCGTGCGGTCGCTGCAGGAACTGCACTCGGTGCTGCGTGGGTGAGCCGCGACCGGACGGAACGGGTGCGATGAAGACCTTCGGCGACCGCCTGCGGCACGCGATGCGGCAACTGGGGCCGGTGTGCGTCGGCATCGACCCGCACCCGGAACTGCTGCGGTCCTGGAACCTGACCGAAGACGTCGAGGGACTCGAGCGGTTCGCCGAGATCTGCGTGGAGGCGTTCGACGGCCTCGTCGCACTGGTCAAGCCGCAGGTCGCGTTCTTCGAAGCCCACGGCTCCGGGGGCATCGCGGTCCTGGAGCGCACCATCGAGGTGCTGCGGGCCTCGGGAACCTTGGTGCTCGCCGACGCCAAACGCGGCGATATCGGGTCCACCATGGACGCCTACGCGCGGACCTGGCTGGCCGACGGCCCGCTCGGGTCCGACGCGGTCACGGTCTCGCCGTATCTGGGCTTCGGTTCGCTGGCACCGGCGCTGACGCTCGCCGAGGCAGGCCACCGCGGCGTCTTCGTGCTCGCGGCGACCTCGAACCCCGAGGGAGCGCAGGTGCAGCGGGCGGTCGCTGCGGACGGCCGCACGGTCGCGCAGACCATGGTCGACGAGGCGGCGGCGCGCAACGCGGGCGGGGAGTTCGGTTCGGTCGGCGTTGTGGTCGGCGCCACGCTCAGCGAGGCGCCCGATCTCTCCGCGCTCAACGGCCCGATCCTCATGCCAGGGGTCGGCGCCCAGGGCGGCGGCCCGGAAACCATCAGGGAGCTGGTCCCGGAGGCGATGCTCTCGGCCGTCGTGCCGAACGTCTCGCGGGAGGTGCTGGGGGACGGGCCCACCGTTCCGGCACTGCGTGCCAGAGTGCACGGTTTCCAGGACGCGTTCGCGTTCCTCCAGAAATGACCGCGAAAGGCCGGCGCATCCGCGCCGGCCTTCGTCGTTTCCGTCCCTCGAGCGTGCAGGTGTTCGCACACACGTGCCCCTTAGCGGGGCCTGTGCGCGCTGCTGCGCTGATTTCGGGGCCGATCGGTGCACGGATGGGCACAAGGCTCCTGGACCGACGTACAGGGGCCGGTATCCGGCACCGGATGCCGGTCATGGCGGCCGAAACGGCTCGGATGTGACGCCCGACACGCGCAAAAAACTCGCGACACGCGGAGAATTTCCAGAAAGTTCCTGGTAGGGCGCGTGAGGGGTTGCTGGAGAGATGCGCTGCCGTCTCGCAACCCTTCCGCAAACCATTCGGTTTGTCGAAAACGCCCTGCTGGCGACACATTTCGCTGATTCGGTATCGCGATGCGCTCGATGGCGCGGGCGGCACCGGCGCCGGGCCGCCGTGGTGCGGTCCGTATCCGGAATCATGCGCTGACCTGGGGGGTGGGTTCGCAATCGGCGGACGTCGTGGGTACGGTCGCTGAGACTGCCGGGTTACCGGCAGGAGTTGAATGCAATGAACGATGAGACGGAGGAACCGTGGCCCTTCCCCAGCTGACTGACGAGCAGCGCGCCGCTGCTTTGGAGAAGGCGGCTGCCGCTCGCCGCGCTCGGGCGGAGCTCAAGGAGCGCTTGAAGCGTGGCGGCACCAACCTGAAGCAGGTGCTCACCGACGCCGAGACCGACGAGATCCTCGGCAAGATGAAGGTGTCGGCGCTGCTGGAGGCCCTGCCGAAGGTGGGCAAGGTCAAGGCGGCGGAGATCATGAGCGAGCTGGAGATCGCCCCCACCCGGCGGCTGCGCGGACTCGGCGACCGGCAGCGTAAGGCGCTGCTGGCCCGGTTCGACTTCGACGCCTGACAACGAGGGTGATCGAACACACGCGGAAGGGTCGACTGGTCGTACTGGTCGGCCCCTCGGCCGTGGGCAAGTCCACCGTGGTCCGCTGTGTCCGCGAACGACTGCCCTACCTGGTCTTCAGCGTGTCGGCAACGACCCGGGCCCCGCGGCCCGGGGAGGTCGACGGCCTCGACTACCACTTCGTCTCCCGTGCGGAGTTCGACGCGATGATCGAGGCGGATGAACTGCTCGAGTGGGCGGACATCCACGGCGGGTTGCAGCGTTCGGGCACCCCCGCCGGGCCGGTGCGCGCCGCGCTGGCGGAGGGCCTTCCGGTACTGGTCGAAGTGGATCTCGAGGGCGCGCGATCGGTGCGCCGGGCGATCCCCGAGGCGATTCTGGTTTTCCTTGCCCCGCCGAGCTGGGACGAGTTGGTGGCGCGACTGACCTCGCGCGGCACCGAGTCGCCCGAGGTGATCGAGCGTCGCTTGGAGACGGCCAGGATCGAGCTGGCGGCCTGTGACGAGTTCGACATAGTTATCGTCAACGACGAGGTGACCAGCGCCTGTGAGCAGTTGGTATCGTTGTTCGTTAGCACAAATTCGAGTTCGTGACCCCCACCTGCGCATGAGCGATCAGGCCCGGAGGAGGTAGCCTGCGTATTCACGTAGGGCCTTCGCGCATGCGCAATCCACTCCGGCATGAGTGACCAGGCCCGGAGGCGGCACGCCGCCGCACTCGCAGGGCCCCTCGTTCATCCGACCGACCACAGCAGGAGTCTTCCTAGTGACGGACACCAAGACCGCGCCCGCTTACGACACGCCGGTCGGCCTCACCAACCCGCCGATCGACGAGTTGCTGGAGCGCACGTCGTCCAAGTACGCCCTGGTCATCTACGCGGCCAAGCGGGCCAGGCAGATCAACGACTACTACAACCAGCTCGGTGACGGCATCCTCGAGTACGTCGGCCCGCTGGTCGAGCCGGGTCTGCAGGAGAAGCCGCTGTCGGTCGCCCTGCGCGAGATCCACTCCGACCTGCTCGAGCACTCCGAAGGCGAGTGAGGCGAACCCCGGTTCGCCGTGACCACTACTAGGCCGGAGGCGTAGTGACCACAAGGATCGTCGTCGGTGTAGCCGGAGGCATCGCCGCCTACAAGGCGTGCTCTCTGGTCCGGCGATTCACCGAGACCGGACATGACGTCCGGGTGATCCCCACCACCTCGGCGCTGGAGTTCGTCGGCAAGGCGACCTTCGAGGCACTGTCCGGGAACCCGGTGCACACCGGCGTGTTCTCCGACGTTCCCGAGGTGCCGCATGTTCGGCTGGGCCAGGAGGCGGACCTCGTGGTCATCGCCCCGGCGACCGCCGACCTCATGGCCCGCGCCGCGTCCGGCCGCGCCGACGACCTGCTCACCGCCACGCTGCTGACGGCCCGATGTCCGATCTTGTTCGCGCCCGCGATGCACACCGAGATGTGGGAGCATCCGGCGACCGTCGCCAACGTCGCGACCTTGCGCGCCCGCGGTGCGATCGTCATGGAGCCCGCGGCGGGCCGGCTCACGGGCGCCGACACCGGCCCTGGACGGCTGCCCGAGCCCGAGGAGATCTTCGGCCTCGCGTCGCTGCTCATGGAGCGTGCCGACGCGATCCCGCGGGATCTGGCGGGCCGCCGGGTCGTCATCACGGCGGGAGGCACCAGGGAGCCGCTGGATCCGGTGCGTTTCCTGGGCAACCGTAGCTCCGGCAAGCAGGGCTACGCGCTCGCGCGGGTCGCGGCCCAGCGCGGCGCCCACGTGACGTTGATCGCGGGCAACACGATCGAGATGGCGGCGCCCGCCGCCGTCGACCTGGTGCACATCACCACCGCCGAACAGCTGAAGACCGCCGTCGACAAGCACGCCGTCGGCGCCGACGCGGTGATCATGGCCGCGGCGGTCGCCGATTTCCGGCCGACCAACGTCGCCGCCGCCAAGATCAAGAAGGGTGCAGGCGAGCCCGACGTCATTCCGCTGACCAAGACCGATGACATCCTCGCCGGCTTGGTGCAGGCGCGCCGCGACGGACAGTTGCCCGGCACCGCGATCGTCGGTTTCGCCGCCGAGACCGGTGACGAGCACGGCGATGTGCTCACCCACGCGCGGGCCAAGCTCGCACGCAAGGGGTGCGACCTGCTCGTGGTGAACGCGGTCGGCGAGGGCAAGGCGTTCGAGGTGGACACCAACGACGGCTGGCTGCTGGGCGCGGACGGCACCGAACAGGCGCTCGATCACGGCTCCAAGGCGTTGCTGGCCAGCCGTGTGCTCGACGCGCTGAGCGTGTTGCTGCGCTGAGCCGGGCCGCGTCCCTGCCAGGATTGCGATCCGGTCCGTCGTTCGCGACGCCGTCATCAATTCGGCACCGGCACGACACCGGGAGTTCAGCTGTCCGGGATGGCCGCGGCGTTGAGGTCCGCCCTGTCGGTGATTTGGAATAGGCTGAGATATAAGGGTTGCGCAGTCGCGACATCGCGTTACTGTCGCAAGCCGATACGAGTAACCCGTTGAGGGAGAGGGAAGAACTGTGCGCACGTCCGGGAGCCGGCTTTTCACCAGTGAGTCCGTGACCGAAGGTCATCCGGACAAAATCTGTGATGCCATCAGCGATTCCATTCTCGACGCGTTGCTCGCGGAGGATCCGCGCAGCCGGGTCGCGGTGGAAACCCTCGTGACGACCGGCCAGGTCCACGTCGCGGGTGAGGTCACCACGTCGGCGTACGCCGATATTCCCCGAATTGTCCGGGAAAAGGTCCTGGAAATCGGATATGACTCGTCGGCAAAGGGATTCGACGGAAATTCCTGCGGTGTGAATATCGCGATCGGCGCGCAGTCGCCGGATATCGCGCAGGGTGTGGACACCTCGCACGAGGCGCGCATCGGCGGCTCCGACGACGAGATCGAGCGGCAGGGTGCGGGCGATCAGGGCCTGATGTTCGGTTACGCCACCAAGGACACCCCCGAGCTGATGCCGCTGCCGATCGCGCTCGCGCACCGGTTGTCGCGCCGCTTGACCGAGGTGCGCAAGACCGGCGTGCTGCCCTACCTGCGTCCGGACGGGAAGACCCAGGTCACCATCGAGTACGACGGTGATCGCCCGGTCCGCTTGGACACGGTGGTCGTCTCCACCCAGCACGCCGCCGATATCGACCTGGACAACCTGCTCGCGCCCGACATCCGCGAGAAGGTCCTCGACGCGGTGCTCGCCGACCTCGAGCTGCCCAGCCTGGACATCTCGGATATTCGCCTGCTGGTCAACCCCACCGGCAAGTTCGTGCTGGGCGGCCCGATGGGCGACGCGGGCCTGACCGGCCGCAAGATCATCGTCGACACCTACGGCGGCATGGCCCGCCACGGCGGCGGCGCCTTCTCGGGCAAAGACCCGTCGAAGGTGGACCGCTCCGCCGCCTACGCCATGCGCTGGGTCGCGAAGAACGTCGTCGCGGCCGATCTGGCCGACCGCGTCGAGGTCCAGGTGGCCTACGCGATCGGCAAGGCGGCTCCGGTCGGTTTGTTCGTCGAGACCTTCGGCACCGAGAAGATCGACCCGGCGCGCATCAGCACCGCGATCACCGAGGTCTTCGACCTGCGTCCCGGCGCCATCATCCGCGACCTGGACCTGCTGCGTCCGATCTACGGGCCGACCGCCGCGTACGGCCACTTCGGCCGCACCGACGTGGACCTGCCGTGGGAGCACACCGACCGCGCCGACAAGTTGCGCGCCGCCGTCGGACTCTGACCTCGATCAGGTCCGAGTGAACGAACCCGCGGCGGACACCCCCGCCACCGAGGCGGACCGTCCGGCCGCGGGTCCCGCGGGCGTGGAGTTGCCGATCGCCCGGGTGCTTCCGCTGCTCTCGCCCGCGCATCTCGACCGCGACTTCGACTACTTGGTGCCTCCCGAGCTGGACGAACTCGCCCAGCCGGGGGTCCGGGTGCGGGTCCGTTTCGCCGGTCGGCTGGTCGACGGCTATCTCCTGGCTCGATCGCGGCACAGTGACCACGGCGGAAAGCTGGTCAAGCTGGAACGCGTCGTCTCCGGCGAACGCGTGTTGACTCCCGAAATCCTGGAGCTGGCCGGCAAGGTCGCGGCCCGATATGCGGGGACGCGTGCCGATGTCCTGCGTCTGGCGATACCACCGCGTCACGCCCGCACCGAGACCGGTGGCGGGAAGAAGTCCGCTGCGGCCCGAGCCGATTCCGCGAACGAGAACCCCGCCACCGCAATTGGTCCCGTGCGGTCGGACGTGGCGAGTTCCGTGTCTGCCGGAGAGTTGCCCGTTGCATCGCCGGAATCCTCTGACCTGCAAGCCGATTCGGCCGGTGTGAGCAGCGCGGCTCCGAAAAGTGGTGCTGCGGCGGAACCGGATTCGAAGCGCGATAGCCCTGGCGCCGGCCGATATGTGCCCGCGCCGGAGAGCGACGAGAAGCTCGATGCCGAGCCGTCCGCACGTGCGCATCCGAAGCTCGGGCCAACCGGCGCGGGGGACTCGGGCGGTGCGGGGGAGACGAGCGGCGACGCCGAAGACCGAACCGCCTTCGTCGATTCGGAGTTTCCGGCCATAGATCTCGCGCCTTGGGAACGGTACGTCCACGGGGCGGCGTTCGTCGCCGCCCTCGGCCAGCGGAAAGGGGCACGCGCGGCCTGGCAGGCACTGCCCGGTGAGGACTGGCCACGACGGCTGGCGGAGCTCGCCGCCGTGGTGGCGCGGCAGGGGCGCAGCGCGATCCTCATGGTCCCCGACCAACGCGACCTCGACCGGGTCCTGGCGGAATGCGTTGGGCTGGTGGGGGACTCGGCAGTCGGGTTGTCCGCCGGTCTCGGTCCAGCGGCTCGGTACCGGCGGTGGCTCGCGGTGCTGCGCGGTTCGGCGCGAGTGGTGGTGGGCACGCGCAGCGCCGTGTTCGCACCGGCGTTGGACCTCGGGCTGATCGCGTTGTGGGACGACGGTGACGACACCTACGCCGAACCGCGTGCGCCGTATCCGCACGCGCGTGAGGTGGCGATGTTGCGGGCGCATGAAACCGGTGCGGCCTTCGTCGCGGCGGGTTTCGCGCGCACCGCGGAGATCCAAGCGGTGGTCGATTCGGGTTGGGCGCACGATCTGGTCGCCGATCGTGCCGTGCTGCGCAAGGCCGCGCCGCGCATCAGCGCCCCCGGCGACAGCGATATCGCGCTGGAACGCGATCCGGTCGCCCGTGCTGTCCGAATTCCCGGCGTCGCCTTCGCGGCTGCCCGCGCCGCGCTGAAGGAAGGCGCGCCGGTGCTGGTACAGGTGCCGCGTCGTGGGTACATTCCCGCCCTGGCCTGCGGGAAATGCCGTACTCCTGCTCGATGCCGACACTGCAGCGGACCGCTCGCGCTGCCGGAAGCTCGGGGACCGCGCGGATCGGCCGCCGACCCCGGCGCGGCCGCGCAGAGTCCCGCTTGCCGTTGGTGCGGGATCACCGAGACCGCGTTTCGTTGTACCACCTGCGGGTCGCGCGCACTGCGCGCCGTGGTGATCGGGGCGGCGCGCACGGCGGAGGAGCTCGGCCGTGCGTTTCCCGGCGTACCGATCCGTGCTTCCGGCGGCGGCACCGTGCTCGACACTGTGGAGCCGGGCCCGCAAGTGGTCGTCGCTACGGTCGGCGCCGAGTCGGTGGTTCCCGGCGGCTACGGCGTCGCGTTGTTGCTCGACGGCTGGGCGCTGCTCGGCCGAGCCGACCTGCGTGCCGCCGAGGACGCGCTGCGCCGCTGGATGGCCGCCGCGGCGCTGGTCCGCGCGCACGGCCAGGTCATCGTCGTGGCCGAGCCGTCCATCCCCACCGTGCAGGCGTTGGTCCGATGGGATCCGGTGGGCGCCGCGCGCGCGGAGGTCGCGGCGCGGGCCGAGGTCGGCTTCCCGCCTGCCGTCCGTCTCGCCGCGATCGACGGCACCGCCGACACGATCGCCGAACTGCTCTCGGCGGCGGACCTGCCGGATACGGTCGACCGCCTTGGACCAGTGCCGCTGCCGGACGGCGCCCGCAAACCGTTCTCCTCCGGCGATGCACCCGCCGAAGTCGAACGCCTGCTGCTGCGGGTCGAGCGGCGCTCCGGAGCGGCGCTCGCGCGTGCCCTGCGCGCGGCTCAGGCGGTTCGCAGCACGCACCGCTCGGACGCCCCCCTGCGCGTGCAAATCGACCCGGTCGACATCGGCTGACGGCTACCGGAGTGCGTCCACCGCTGCCTCGTCGGCATGGGGCCGCGATAGTGCCGCCGGGCACCCGGGCTGTGTCGCGAGGAGGTCGGCGTACTCGGACCGAGGGAAGGAGGGGGACCGCTCGGTGCACCTGATGTCGTCCGCTCGTCACTCGGCATATCGCGGCGAACCGGCCGCAACGGACCCGCGATCGGATCGCGTCGCTTCATGGCCGACTGGGCAAGCCCGTCGCGCGCAGGGGCTGTCTATGCCGCCCGTTGCCGGAGGCTTCGCTACCCGGGTGGACTGCCCTCGTTCTTGCCCAACCCGGGTGAGCGTGATCGCCTCGGCGTTTCCGGCCAGTGAAACGCCGAAGCCTGCGATCATCTCGCGACAGCGCAGCGCTCGGCCGAGCTTCAGGCGAAGGCCGCTCGATTGCGAGCCGCCCAGTCGGCGTATTTCGTGGCCGGGCGCCCGAGCACACGCGGCACGTCGGGGCTGATCCGCTGCTCGGCGGGTGTCGGCTCGCCGAGGATGGTCAGCGTGTGGTCGGCCACCGGCTCGGGCATGAAGTCGAGCATCGCCGAACGGGCCTGTGCCCGAGTCAATTCCACGAATCGTAGCGGCTCGCCGACTGCCGCGCCGAGTGCTTCGGCCTGGGCGCGCGGGGTAGCGAGCTCGGGCCCGGTCAGGGTGTAGACCTGTCCGTCGTGCCGGTCGTCGCGCAATGCCGTCGCTGCGACCGCGGCGATGTCGGCCGGATCGATCGAGGGAAGACCGACGTCGCCGAACGGCGCTGCGACCAGGCGCTGCGTGCGCACCGCGTCCGCCCACGCGTAGGTGTTGGAGAAGAATCCGGTGGGTCGAAGGAAGGTCCAGGCCAACCCGGAGTCCCTGATCGCCTGTTCGTAGGCGATGAGCCGGGCGTATCCCGCCGCGTCCGGTCGAGTGGCAACGCCCTGCGAGGACACGAAGACCACCCGCCGCACGCCTCCCGAGGCGGCGATTTTCAGCACCTGCTCTGGTTCCGGACCCGCCACCAACTGCTCGCCGGTGATCAGAAGAAACAGGGTGTCGGCTCCCGCGAAGGCGGGGGAGAGGCTTTCCGGCTCGCCCAGATCGGCCCGAACCGAGCGGACTCCGTCGGGCAGCGAAAGATCCGCATGCCGCGCGACGGCTGTCACCTCCTCGCCGGCGTCCGCCAGCGCCCGCACGAGGGGCGCGCCGATATTCCCGGTTGCTCCGGTGACCACGATCATTGTGACTCCTTAGTTAGTTAGCTGACTAAAAAAACGTTAGCCGGTCATCGCCGCGCTGTCTACAGTTAGTTGTGTGACTGACTCACAGGCGAAGGCCGGATCGGGCAAGCGGGAGCGGCTGGTCGAAGCCGCGGTGCGGGTGTTCTATCAGCAGGGCGTGGAGAAGACGACGATCGCCGACATCGCGCGTGCCGCGGACGTTCCGGTCGGCAACGTCTACTACTACTTCAAGACGAAAGACCAGCTCATCGAGGCGGCGATCGGCTCGCACGCGCGCATTCTCGATGCCGTGATCGCCGCGAGCGACCGGCACGAGACGCCTTCGGGGCGGCTGAAGGCCCTGATCGCGGGATGGGTCGCCGATCGTGAGCAGACCGTGCGTTACGGCTGCCCGTTCGGCACTTTGTCCTCGGAATTGGACAAGCGCGGCGACGGGCTCGATACCGCGGCCGCCGAGGTGATGCGCGTGCTGGTGGATTGGGCTGAACGGCAGTTCGCCGCGATGGGACGCGCGGACGCGAAGGAGCTCGCGATCGCCTATGTCGCGGCGTATCAAGGAATTTCCCTGCTCACCAACACTTTTCGGGATCCCGGACTGATGGTCGCCGAAGGGGCGCGGCTGTCGCGCTGGATCGATTCGCTGGTGAGCTGACCTCCAGCTGGGCGCGGATGCCGAAACCGATCCTTGCATTCGATGCATTGCCGATATATCGTCGATAGCATGATTCGAACACGAGAGCCTTGGGAGGCTGACATGGAACACCGAGAACATCGAGAATTCGGCCGGCGTGGCCGCGGGCCGGTGCCCGGTCACGAGGGCTTCGAGCACGGGCGGCGCTTTCGCCGCGGCGGACGTCACGGCTTCGGCCCGGAGTTCGGGCCTGGCTTCGGTCCCGGCTTCGGGCCAGGCTTCGGCCCGCATTTCGGACGCGGACGCGGCGGCCGGGGTAGGCGTGGTGACGTACGCGCCGCCGTGTTGTTGCTGCTCGCCGAGCAGCCCATGCACGGTTACGAACTGATCCAGCAGATCCGTGGGCGCAGCAACGACATCTGGCGGCCGAGCCCCGGATCGATCTACCCCGCGCTGGCGCAACTGGAGGACGAGGGCCTGGTCCTCATCGAGAAGGTCGCCGGGCGCAAGACCGCGAAGCTCACCGAGTCCGGCACCGAGTACGTCGCCGCGCACCGGGACGAGCTGGGCGATCCGTGGGCGGACGTGCAACAGGACGTCGGCGCACAGACGATGGACCTGCGCGCACTCGTCGGACAGCTGATGGGGGCGGTGGCCCAGGTCGCGGCGGCAGGCACCCCGCAGCAGGCGGCGCGGGCGGCGGACCTGCTCACCGAGACCCGCAAGTCCCTTTACCGCATCCTCGCCGAGGACGAGACCCCCGAGAAGTAGGGGACGCGAAACACCCCTATACCGCGCGCATTTCGAGCCGATCAGAGGGATCATTGTGAGATGCGACAGTCGATCCGAGCGGGAACTTGGGGCGTTTCACACTTGCGTGATGCCGTGCTGGCCTTCGTGTTGGCCGGTGTGGCCGCGCTCGGCCCGGGCGTGGCGTCGGCCGAGCCGCTCGGCTTCCGCCCGCCCGACGTGCCGACGTACGCCGCTCCACCGCAATCGGACCACCTGGCCGCCGCGTGGTATCAGAAGAGTCATCCGAACGCGGTCCCCAGCGGTACCAACGATTTCGGCTGCGTGCCCAGCGCCCGGCATCCCCGTCCGGTGGTACTCGCGCACGGGACCGACTCCACAGCCTATTCCGACTGGTCGGGGATCGCGCCGCAGTTGACCGCGGCCGGATTCTGCGTGTTCGCGCTGAACTACGGCGGCAAGCCCGGCGCGCACAGCTACGGCACCGAGGATCTGGTGCTCAGTGCCTACCAGGTCGGTGCGTTCGTCGATCGAGTGCTCGCGGCGACCCACGCGGACAAGATCGATCTGGTCGGGTTCTCGCAGGGCGCGAACGTGACTCGTTACTACGTCAACAAACTGGGCGGTGCGCCGAAGGTCGAGCAATGGGTCGGCCTCGCATCGCCCAGCTACGGCGGTGTGATGTACGGGCTGGTGCCGGTCGCCGAGGCGATCCCGGGCGCTCTGCAGGCGTTCGCTCAGGTGACTTCGCTCGCCGCCGTCCAGCAGGTCGAGGGGTCGCCGCTCATGCTCGATCTCAACGCGGGTGGCGACACGGTGCCCGGGGTGCGGTACGTGACCGTCGGCAGCCACGTCGACGAGATGATCCAGCCGTTCGAGAACATCGCGCTGCGCGGGCCCGGCGCGCGGAACATCGCCCTGCAAGACCTGTGTCCCGCCGACCTCACGGGGCACTTCCACATGGTGTACGACCCGTTCGTGCAGGAGTTGCTGCTCACCCTGCTGGATCCGGGCAGCCCGGCGCCGGTGTGCAGGCCGGTCCCACTCGGCACCGGTATCCCGGAGGTCATCATCGCGGGTCATTCCTGACCGCAACCGCCCGCGGCGCCTGGTTCGCGGCTGTGGGGCGCCAGAGCGCAATGATCGGACTCGGATCCGGTACCTCGATACAGGCACGCCGAGGCAGCGGACCGCCTACCGGAGGCGTGCGCCGTGCCCACCGCCGAGTGGCCGGGCCGTGTCGCCGAGTCCGCCCTGTGTTCGCCCGTGTGCATTCGGCACGCGTACCGGCCGACGCCGAAGCGGCTGAATCCGGTCCGCTGACCGCGACGCGGCCGGTGTGAATACCAGACGCTGCGCTACACGGGCGGCGGTGCTGCTCGCACTGCTCCCGGGTATCGGCGTATTCGGAGACGATCATGTGCCACGGCTGATCCGAGGGCCGCCCAGCGGCTTGAATTAAGTGCGGACAAAAGCGCCGGACCGCTTGCCGCGACCTGGCTCGACCGACGCCGTGCCGACGCACGTCTGCCGCGTGCGAGGTCGACGCGAAGCTCATCGACTCGGCCCGCCGTGCGTAACACCTTCGCGCTGTGCTCGCGGCCGGGTGTGACGACCTGGTGACGTGCAGTGAAACCCTGCGTTCTATCGGCTTTCGTCCACCACTTCTGGCATCCAGGGCGCAGCTCGGCGCGGTATCGGAGCTTGCGTGAACAAGTTTCAATCAATGATTGAATCAACGATGGAAACGTGCTTGACTTGGCGCATGCCGAAACCGGTCTCCGAAGCCGCGACCACCCGCGATCGTCTGCTGACGGCCGCCGAGCGACTGCTGCTGGAAGGCCGATACGACGAGGTGTCCGTGCGGGGTATCTGCGCGCAGGCAGGAGCGAACCCGGCGGCGGTGCACTACCACTTCGGGTCGAAGGACGCCCTTGTCGCCGCGTTGCTCGAGGAGCGTTTGGGTCCGGTGTGGGCGGACCGGTTGGCCGCTGTCACCGGTGGGCACGGGTCGATCGCCGAGGTGGTCGATGCGGTGATCGAGCCGTTCGTCGAGTTGGCCGCCGATCCGGTGGGCCGGTTGCACCTGAGGCTGCTGGCGCAATTCGTCCTCGGCAGGCAGGTGACCGAGTGGCGGCAGCCGTGGTTCCGGATCGATGCGTGGGTGAGCCTGTTGCCGGGCCTGAGCGAGCGCGAGAGCAGGCGCCGGTGGATGTTGGCGTTCGACCTCCTCATCATGCGATTCGGCAGTGCGGAGCACCGAGAGATGTCGCAGGAGGCGGTGGCCACCCTCCGGGAATTCGTGGTGGCCGGATTGACCGCTCCGACAGGAGAGAAACAATGAACGACGTATTCGCACCCGCCCAGCTCGGGCCGATCACCCTGCGCAATCGGGTGATCAAGGCCGCGACCTTCGAGGGCCGCACGCCGGACGCGCTGGTGACCGACGACTTGATCGAGTTCCATCGCGAGGTCGCAGCCGGTGGCGTCGGGATGACGACCGTGGCCTATTGCGCGGTCGCTCCCGGCGGACGGACCGACCGGCATCAGATTTGGCTACGCCCAGAAGCGGTGCCGGGGCTGCGGAGGCTCACCGAAGCCGTGCACGGTGCGGGTGCCGCGGTGAGCGCGCAGATCGGCCATGCCGGACCGGTGGCGAACGCGGCCTCCAACCGAGTTCCGGCGCTGGCGCCGAGCCGGATGTTCAGCCCGCTGTCGATGCGGATGATGCGAAGCCCGGACGAGAACGGGATCCGCGAGCTCGTGGCCGCTCATGCCGGCGCGGCGAAGCTGGCCGAGGAGGCGGGTTTCGATGCGGTGGAGATCCATTTCGGGCACAACTATCTGGTCAGCTCGTTCCTGAGCCCCAAACTGAACCGCCGCGCGGACCGGTACGGCGGCAGCTTGGCGAACCGGGCGCGGCTGGCGCGTGAGATCGCCGCCGCGGTAAGGGAAGCCGTGGGCGGCAGGCTCGCGGTGACCGCGAAGCTGAACATGGAAGACGGAGTGCGGGGCGGGCTCACCGTGCCCGAGTCGATCCAGGTCGCCGCGTGGCTGGAAGCCGACGGCAGCCTGGACGCGTTGGAACTGACGGCGGGCAGCTCGCTGCTCAACCCGATGCTGCTGTTCCACGGTGACGCCCCGCGGAAATCTTTCGGCGACGTTCTCCCGGTGCCCGCGCGATGGGGATTCCGTATGATCGGCAAGGCATTCCTGAAGGAGTATCCATACCGGGAGGCGTATCTGCTCGAGCGCGCACGGCACTTCCGCAGGGAATTGTCGATGCCGCTGATCCTGCTGGGTGGCATCACGAATCTCGACACCATGCGGCTCGCGCGGGCAGAAGGCTTCGAGTTCGTCGCCATGGGCCGTGCGCTGCTGCGGGAACCGAATCTGTTGCGACGCATCCAATCGGATGCGTCGACGCGGTCGGCGTGCGTGCACTGCAACGAGTGCATGCCCACGATCTACACCTGTACTCGCTGCGTATTCCGTCCCGGTCAGCCGCGCGAACCCGTCGAACTGACGCTGTCGGGCATCGGCGGCGTCGGCACGCAGCAATAGGCGGTCGCTGATCGACCGGCACCGTCTCGGCGAGGGGCAGTCGAACGCGGGCCGTTTGACCGGATGGCATCGCCGTGCCAGAAGGGGCCGAAGAAGCGTGTACGTGAGCGAAACGCGAATTGCACGTGGGCAGTGGGGAGGAACCCCACTTCCTTGCGGCGATCAGTCGTGGAACGCGTAGAGGATCGCGCCGTCGCGGGAGAGGACGGCGCGGATCGCCGCGTAATCGGCGGGCGTCAAGGAGGCACGGCGCTGTTTCCAGAAGGACAAACTCGCCGCCAATCCGGGATCGGCTGTGCCGTGACGGCGGCAGTACTCGGCGAGCGCCACCCGCAAGCGCGGCGATGTCGCGGGGTGCGCGGCGAGGTCGATCAGGCTGGTCAGCGTCGCGCAGGCGGACACGTAGTCGCGGGCCGCGGCGGTCGGGCTCTTCGTATGCTGGTTCATCGTCCTCTGGTGTCGTGACCGTCGGGGCTCGGTACAGTGCGGTTGTTGCCGAAAGCGCTTGCGGCGGAGGAGATTCGCGTGGGCATCAGGTCGGGCCGCGCGCCTACGTTGGCACGCGCGGGGTCGCCCGTGCCAGCCGGGAACCGCTGGATCGAGCGTGCGATCGGATCTTTCTATCGGCGATCCGCGTTGAGCGCGATCTCGAGGTCGACTTCGATGATGCCCTCGCCGGACTCGTCCGCGACCACGGTCGGCGCGATCGCGCCGGTGGCGCGGTAGGTGCGGCGGGGGATCAGCCGTCGCAGCCCCAGCCGCACCCGTCTGGACCCGTGGCCGGGCCGTAGCACCAGTTCGAGGGCACTGCCGTCGGGTCACCGCCTTGGCGACCAGGACATCCGTATGAGGCGCGATGCCGAGAATCGGTCCGGTCCGCCACTCGGGCGGCACCGTTCCGCGAATGAGATCGCGCAGGCCTCGGGCCGGTTGAATCGGGTGAGCGTGTGGTGGGCGTTGGTCACTGTCGAGACTCCCGCGAGCGCCGGGCGCCGTTGCGCTCGTCGACTCGGTACCGGGTCGGGCATGGACCAGGGCGTCGGCGAGGTCGGATTCGCGCATCTCGGCGGCGGCGGTGGCGACAAAGATTTTCGTCATCCCGTCACCGTTGATCACGTTGTAGTTGCCGAGGTCGACGCGGGCGCGTGAGCTGCCGCGCAGGCGCGCATCCCGCCCGTCGAAGTCGATGAAACGATCGCGCAGCGTGGTCCAGGTGTCGCGCGCGAGGTCGGGCATCATCGCGTTGAGCCAGGCCACCACGCCCGCGTCGTAGCCGAGCACGGGCCTGCCGATGGCGATCCCGTTGCCGATTCCGGAGTACAACGACCGGGAGCAGCGGCTCACGATGACGCGGTATCGGCAAGGACCGGGCGCGAGCACCCCGCTGCGCTGACCCGTCCTGCCTGCGGGAGAGCGTGACGCGCGAACCGAACTTCGTCGCTCCGGATTCGAGGCCCGTCTCCCGGGTATGCGCCAGATGTCAGCTTGTTCCGATATTCCAGGAGGTTGTTGTGGCTGAACATGGAAGCGGTGCTCGCGAGGGCGTCGAGGGCGTCGTCGAAGACGCCAAGGGCAAGGTGAAGGAAGCGGCCGGTACCGTCACCGGTCATCAGGACCTGAAGGACGAAGGTCGCGCGCAGCAGGACAAGGCGGAATCGCAGCGCGAGGCGGCCGGGAAGGAAGCCGCGGCCGAGAAGGCGCGAGCCGAAGCCGACGTCGACGAGGCCCGTCAGTCCGCCCATCAGCACGGGCGGTAATCACGCGCGGGTTCGTCCCATCGGAGGTATCCGCCGCCGTCAGCAGAGCTGGCGGCGGCGGACCGGCGTCATGGGCCCGCTTCGCTCAGTCGCGGTGAACGATGACCGTCACGGACCGATCGGGATGCGGGGTGCCCGGGCCGCCCCGCACGGCGAACACGTCAGCGGGCTTCCTGGACCTCGGTAGCTTGGCCAAGGGAGTGAACTGGTCATCGAGTGCGGTGCGCATCGCGTCGACCAGAGCGCGGTCCAAACGAAGCGTGCGCAGCGAGGCGTAGACGTCCACCCAGGTCGGCAGCGCGAACGAAGCATCGATCCAACTGTGCTGGTCGGGCAGGTAGACGGTGAGAATCGGCGGATCGTTGTACCCGAGCCCGGGCCAGGAGTCCACCGACTGACCGGCCACTTGCATGACGAAAGTCAATGCCTCGGAACGTAATTGCAGCATGCCCCGTTTGACGGCATGGCGGGGGTCATCGCTCCATCCGCTGACATCGAACCGCCTGCAATCGATCACGGTGCGGCGGGAACCCCAGTGCTCGGAGAACCACCGGCGGATCTCGCGATTCCATTCGAGAGCGGCCAGTATGTCGACACCTCCCGCCTGTGCCTGCGTCAGATCGGGAACCTGTTCGGCGATTTCCGTCATATCCAACGCGGCCTCGGGCTTCGGGTAGCGCCGCGCCAGCCGTACCGGCGATTTGTGTCGTCGGCTGTGTCGGCCGAGCCCTGCGAAGGCGGCGTAGTGGATATCCCAGCCCTGCGGATGGTTGGTCGGCGGCGGTAGGTCGACGGGGAGGCCCGCGACCAGTTCGTCGGCGATCCGATTGGCCACTCCGGCGTCGCCGTAGTGGGTGCGCAGCAGCCGCAATGTGCACACCGCGGCGAGTACATCGATGATCAACGGCGGGTAGCTCGGTACGTCCAAGACGAGAGTGGACGGGGGAAACAACGGCTGGTTCGGTTCGGGACGATCCGGTAGCAGATTGCGCGACGACATCGCTCGGTCGACCGAGATTGTCTGCTGCACAGAGATGTCCGCCACGACACGTCCGCGAAGGAAATCGGAGCGGTCCAGCAGATATTGGGTCAACTCGACCTCGCGTCGACACCACAGGCTGGCGGTGTAGGTCTCGGACCGCACCCTGGCGATCGCCGGTGTGGCGGCGAACAGACGCCACACCATGCCCGTGTTGGACTCGCCGGTGGGGACTGTCATCGCGTCGATGGCGACGTCGGGGGCGCGCCACAGACCGAGTTTCATCAGTTCCGGCTTCGTGTCGCCGGACCGATGGCTGAGCGCCAGGGAAGGCCGTGGCCACCACGGGGCGATGGCGGCGAACGCGAAGGTCGCCACGTCGGCGAGCCGGACATCCCGCCACGGATGAGTGGCGGCGGCTTCTAGCCAGGCCAGAGTCCGCAGTCCCAGGGCATAGCGGCGCAGGACGCACAATCCCAGCGCGCTGACCGGGCGATCCCTGCTGATCAGATAGCCGATGGCGTCCATGATCGGCGGACAGACCAGCAACCTCGCGACGATGCCGACGGCTTCCCGCAGCCGCTCCGGCTCCAGTCCGCGCGACAACCAGAACCAGTGGTCTCGCCACTCGAGTGATTGTCCTTGTTGCGTGGGTACCTTGATCGGCAGCCCGTCGGGCCACGTCGCGCAGTAGAAGGTCTCGATCGCTTCGGCGAGATCCATTCGCAAGTGGTGTGTCTGCTCGAAAGCACCCATCGCTTGGCCGACCCGGCGGATCGTCACGTGATACAGCAGATCCGCATCCGTGGAGGGCGCGCGGAACATGCTCGAAAAGGTGTTTCCGACGATAGAGCTGAGCCACGCGCGGATGAACTGCGATTGCAGGCGGGCTTGTGACGCTTCCTCCGTACTCGTTCGCTGTAGCTCATCCGACAACGAAATCAGCTGGGCAAGACTGTATTCGCGATCGTATTCGAGTGGGCCCGCCTGCGCGAGGACGTCATCGAGCGCGGCCGAGCTGGTCGAACGGCTCACACTGGGTGGAAACAGGTCCCATTCCGTCGCCCCGAAAAGCGGCCAGTCGTCGAGCGCGCCGCGGTGGGACCAGGTCTGGTAGGCGAGCGGGAGCGGTACCCCCTCGATGGTGTGCCGCACCCCGTGGGCGACCCAGTAGTCGTGAGGCCACGGCTCGGTCCACAGAATCGTCGTGTCGTCGCCGAATTTCCGATCCAGCCACTGCCACCACGACTCCCACAATTCGGGATCGATTCGCCGGACCGCCGTCCGGAACCACGCGTAGGCTCCGGCCGCCACCGCCGATGCCTCGGATCGCGACATGTCCGCCTCGAATACGGTTGTCGTGCAGATCGATTCATCCGAGAATACGGTGCCGCGCCCGAATGCGGCAGCCGATGAGACCGTCGGTAGCGCGGTCGCGGCCGGTGCGGGGTCGGCGGCAAACCTGTGGCATCGAGGGCGGGCTCGGATCGATAATCGGGGTGCGCGGCAGCCCGGCGAGCCGGCGCCTAGGCGTACGGCTCGACGGTGAGCACGTACTCGAGCCTCGTGAGTCGCTCGGCTGTCTCCAGCGACGATGTGATGACCAATCGGTTGGCGCCGCCGTCCTCGACGACTTCCGCGCCGGATCTCCGCAGCCAGTCGAAGAACTCCGAACGGATTGCCGTGAGAACGGTGTCGTCGCCGAGGTCACCCGGAGTCAGGAGGACGAGGTATCGGCGGTCTTGCGCTGGCATGCGGCTCTCCTTCGATCATCCCGGGGACTCGATCGGATCAGGGCGGCGGACCCTTTCACCGGCGAACTGCCGCCCTCGGATGCCTCGGCGGAGTCACGAAGTCCGCATGTTACGCGGATACTCGCTCGCCGGATCGCACGCGCGGCCGATCGACCCGGCAGCGCTCGGAACCGATTCCGTCCGGCGAGCCGGAAGTGCCGCACGTCGGGGACGAACGACCTGTCCGGCGTAGATCCGCGCAGTAGATCAGCGCGAAGACCCGTCGGCCACCGCCCGGCGGGCCGCGCTGACCGCACGCTTGGCAATGGCCCAGCGGTGCACTTCCGAAGGCCCGTCGTAGATGCGGAAGGGCCGTACTTCGCGGGAGAGGCGCGCCAGCGGGAGGTCGTCGGAAACACCGAGCCCGCCGCACAACTGAATGCTGCGGTCGACGATGCGGAAGATCGCCTCGGCGGCGAAGGTCTTCGCGATCGAGGTGGCGTTGCCCGCGTGCTCTCCGTTGTCGAGTTCCCAGCAGGCGCGTACCAGCAGTGCGCGGGTCGCGGCGATGTCGATCTCGTTGTCGGCGATCATCTTCTGCGCCATGCCCAGATCGCCGATCCGGGAACCGAAGCCTTCACGCTGGGCGACCCGCTCGACGGCGATGTCGTGGCCTCTGCGCGCCGCTCCCAGCCAGCGCATGACGTGCGTCATGCGAGCCGGACCCAATCGCACCTGGGCGTATTCGAAGCCGCGGTCGACAGCGCCGAGCACCGCCTCGTCGGGGACGAACATGTCCTCGAAGAAGACTTCGCAGTGT
Source organism: Nocardia sp. NPDC003999 (assembly GCF_053604885.1). Taxonomy (NCBI): domain Bacteria; kingdom Bacillati; phylum Actinomycetota; class Actinomycetes; order Mycobacteriales; family Nocardiaceae; genus Nocardia; species Nocardia sp. NPDC003999. The sequence goes on along the minus strand of NZ_JBSGIB010000001.1, from coordinate 25,452 downwards.
CCGCCGATCATGGCGCGGTCCAGCGTGGTGATATGCCTGCCCACGCGCAGGCCCGGGGTGTCGGCGGGCGCCAGGAACATCGTGGCCCCGCCCCGCTGTCCCGGTTCGCCGGACGTGCGGGCCATCACGATGAAGAAGCCGGCCCCGTCGGCGCCGGTGATGAAGTGCTTGTGGCCGTTGATCCGCCAGCCGCCGTCGACGGGGACGGCCCTGGTGACCAGCGCCGCCGGGTCGGAACCGGCTCCGGGCGCAGGCTCGGTCATCGCGAAGGCCGAGCGCACCTCGCCGCGGGCGAGCGGTTCCAGGTAGCGCGACTTCTGCTCCGGGTCGGCGATGTGGGCGAGCATGTGGACGTTGCCCTCGTCCGGCGCCGCGATGTTGAGCGCCGTCGGGCCGAACAGCGAGTAGCCCGCCTCCTCGAACACCGGCGCGCGATCCGACATCGACAGGCCGTGGCCGCCGTACTCGACGGGCGCGTGCGGCGCGAAGACCCCGGCCTCGCGCGCGAGCTTGTTCAGCGTGACGCGCAGTCCGTCGCCGCCCGCGGCGGTGATGTCGCCGAGGTGCTCGTCTTCGATCGGCAGCACCGTCTCCCGCACGAACGCCCGGGTGCGGTCGATCAGCGCCCGAACTTCGTCGGAATAGGTCAGTTCGATCGGCATCGCGCATCCCTCCTCGACATGCAGCGCCTCGTCCGCGGACCGAACGATCGCTCTGTCTGAACACTGTTCCACTGGGCAGGTGCGGTGTCAAAGAGCGCGATTCATGCGAGTTTCCGGCGCGGGTGGTTGATGTCTTTTGTTCAGCTATTCTGAACAACATGCGATACGAGGCTGTGGCGCCGCACGAGGCGATCCGGCACGCGCGCCGCGCCGCGGGTCTGTCGCTACGCGAAGTGGCCCGCCGTCTCGAGGTGAGTCCGGCGACGCTCAGCGCCGTGGAGACGGGAAAGACCGGAATCTCGATCGCCCGGCTCACTCGCTTGTCCGATGTGCTGGGCGTGCCGGTCGCTCATTTGCTCGGCGGCACCTCTCCCGCGGCGCGCCCGAGCTCCGACCGGGCCGATTCCGAGCGGGATGAGCAGGGTGACTGGCGCGAGTTCGCCCCGCTGGACGTCGACCCGGTGCTGGCCGCCGCCCTCGCGTCGTTCGTAGAGATCGGCTACCACGGCACGACCGTGCGCGCCATCGCCCGGCGGGCTGGTACCAGCGTTCCCGGCCTCTACCACCATTATCGCGACAAGCACGACCTGCTGGTCCGCATCCTCGATCTGACCATGGACGAACTGCACTGGCGAGTGCGCGCCGCCCGCGCCGAAGGCCGCGACAGCATCCACCGGGTGCGTCTGATCGTCGAAGCGCTGGCCTTGTTCCACACCCACCGCCGCGACCTCGGTTTCATCGGCGCCAGCGAGATGCGCAGCCTTTCTCCGGGGGAACGCGCGCGCATCGCCCGCTCCCGCCGCGATATCCAAGCCCTCCTGGACGACGCGATCGCCGAGGCTCATGCCGAGGGCCGCATCGCCAATTCCCAGGTTCGGGCGGCAGGTCGTGCCATAGCCACCATGTGTACCGCCATCCCCCAGTGGTTTCGCGAGTCGGGCCCGGCGACGCCGGAGGAAGTGGCCGCGCAATACGGGGATTTCGCCCTGGGTGTGCTCGGGGTCGATCCGGTGCGTTAGCCGCATATTCGCGGCTTCGCCCCGTCCTTCGCCGGTGGCCGAACAACACCCCGGCGAACAGTCCCACCTTGGTGGTGATCGGCATACCCCTTGGGGATCGGAGCCCAGCACTCGGGGGCCTGATGGCGGCGGCGCATACGGCGGAAAGTAGGACGAGTACCGCCAGTGAACCGGAGCAGCCCATGTCGACTCTCAGCACAATCGCCGCCACGGAGGAACGGCGTGCCACGGTGTGGACCGAGGACGGCGCGGCGCTCGCGGTTCGCGAATACGGCCCGAGAGACGCGGACCTCACCGTCGTCCTGCTGCACGGACATTGCCTGCGCAGCGAGTCCTGGACCTACGTCCGCGACGAGCTGCTGCGCCGCTACGCAGGCGCTCGGATCGTCTGCTATGACCACCGCGGCCACGGCGAGTCCGCCGCCGCGCCCCGGCGGACCTACAACATCGACCAGCTCGGCCGGGACCTGCGCGAAGTTCTCGATGTCGTCGCCCCGACCGGGCCGGTCGTCCTCGTCGGCCACTCGATGGGTGGTATGACCGCGCTGACCTACGCCGGTCAGAATCCGCACGAGATCGGCACCCGCGTCGTCGGAGTCGCCCTTCTCGCGACCGCCTCGGGCGGTCTCACCGACGCTGGGTTCGGCCGTCTGCTGCGCAGCCCGGTCGTCTCCGCGTTCCAGGCGGCCGTCCGACTCGCGCCGGGGGCGATGCACCACGCGAAGCTGCTGGCCTGTCAGCTGTTCGCCCCGCTCGTCCGTACCGCGGAATTCGGTGATCGCAAGGTGAGCCCGCGGGTGCTCGCCCTCGCCAACGCGATGCGCAACGAGACGCCGATCGTCACGATGGCGAGCTTCTTGAGCGACCTCATGGTCTACGACCGGACCGAGGCTCTCGGGCTTCTGTCCCGGATTCCGACGCTGGTGCTGTGCGGTGGCGCCGACTTGATGACGCCCCCGTCGCATTCCGTCGCGATGGCCGCCGCGGTCGAGTACTCGGACTTCGTGATCGTCGAGAGCGCCGGACACTCGGTGATCCTGGAGCAGCCCGGGCTGGTAGCGGAGGCCGTCGCGCGCCTGATGACGCGCGCGGGCGAGGCCGCCGACCTCACCTACGTCGCGTAGCGGCCGGAAACCTCACAGGTATCGCTGGCGGAGTTTGCCCTTGACCAGCTTCCCGGTGGGGGTCCTGGGCAGATCGTCGGCGAAGTCGAAACTGCGCGGCACCTTGTAGTGGGCGATGCGGTCGCGCAGATAATCGCGCAGCTCCGTGGCCAAGGCGGGGCCGGGCTCGGCGCCGGGGGCCGGTTGGACTACGGCCTTGACCGATTCGCCCATCTCCTGGTCGGGCACGCCGATCACCGCCACGTCGAGCACCTTCGGGTGCAGGGCGAGGGCGTCCTCGACCTCCTGCGGGTAGATGTTCACGCCGCCGGAGATGATCATGAAAGCCTTGCGGTCGGTGAGGAACAGGTAGCCCTCCTCGTCGACGTAGCCGATGTCGCCGGTGGTGGTCCAGGTCGGGTGGTCCGGGTGGACCGCTTCGGCGGTCTTAGCTGGGTCGTTGTGATAGGCGAAGGGGGCCTCATCGCGTTCGAAGTAGACGGTGCCGATCGCGCCGGTGGGCAGCTCCGCGCCGTCGTCGCCGCACACCCGGATGGTGCCGAGACCGGCCGTGCCGACCGAGCCGGGCTTGCGCAACCACTGCTCGGTGTCGATGAAGGTAGCGCCGTTTGCCTCCGTCGAGGCGTAATACTCGTGCAGGATCGGGCCCCACCAGTCGATCATGGCCCGCTTCACGTCGACGGGACACGGAGCGGCCGCGTGCACGGCGACCCGCAGGCTGGACACGTCGTAGCGGGCGCGGACGGCCTCGTCGAGCTTCAGCATCCGGACGAACATGGTCGGCACCCATTGGCTGTGGGTCACGCGGTAGCGCTCGATGGCCGCCAATGCCTGCTCGGCGTCGAACTTCTCCATGATCACCAGCGTTCCGCCGAGCGCGTGGACCACGCCGCCGAAACGCAGCGGCGCCGCGTGATAGAGCGGGGCCGGGGAGAGGTAGACGGTCTCGGTGTCGAATCCGTAGAGGGGGCCGAAGATCGCGGTGTAGGTGTCACCGGGCGCGTCACCGACCTGCCGTTCGGGCAAGGGTTGTTTGATGCCCTTGGGTCGTCCGGTGGTGCCCGAGGAATACAGCATGTCCGCGCCGCGCGGCTGGTCCGGGAGTGGCTCGGGCGTCGCCGCGGCCTTCGCCTCCTCGTAGGACTTGTATCCCGGCACCGGGCCACCGAAGGCGAGGCGGAGCTCGACCGCGGGAGTCTCCGGGACGATCTGCTCGGCGGCGTCGGCGAGACCGGCCGATACGATCAGCGCCCTGGCTCCGCAGTCGTTGACGATGTAGCTGGTCTCGCTGGGCGACAGATGCCGGTTGACCGCGGTGATGTAAAGCCCGGTTCGCAATGCCGCCCAATACACCTCGTAGATCTTCGGGTCGTTGCCGGACAGCAGCGCGACGTGATCGCCCTTGCGCAGCCCCGCGTCGTACAGGTGCCGGGCCAGTCGAACCGAGTTCTCCTCGAGCTCCCGATAAGTCAGCGCTTCACCGGTCTCGGCGACGACAACAGCCGGTTTTTCTGGGAATCGGTCGACGTGTGCGCCGGGGTACATGCGGCTCCTCGGTGGAACGGAGCGGTCGGTGTCCGACCGCCCGGGCCTGCGCGGGACGTCCGGATTCACGGCCGTGCCGGCATCCCTGGCGTCCCGCAGAGCGGTTGCTCTGCCACCGACGATAGCTGAAAGTAAACGGTGGTTCTGGTCTATTCATCGGAATTCGCCCGGGCGCGCTCAGCGCCGGTCGCCGCGGGTGCGATGGGCTGCCCGCACGGCCGGACACGCTCGCTCGCGGGAGGGACACCGGGGCAGCCGCCTGCCCGTCGATCAGGACATGTGCCACGCTCACCCGCGTGCCTCGCTCGAGCCGCACGCCGGCGCGGCTGCGCGGGCGAACTCGGCTCCACCCGAGGAACCCGCGCCGGGATCGAGCAGACGACGTGCCGATGCACCCTGAAGGGTGCGGTTCTCGGGATCCGCGATCGCGGCATGGACGAGGATTCCCCTGGACGTTACTGGTAGTTCACCGTTTCCGCCGTCGGCTGCGTTTACGATCGCGTCATCGAGGGGAAGGTGGCGAATTGCCGTATCGCCGCACATCAGTGCTTGCCGTAATAATTTTCACGCTCTGTGGTCTGCTGTCGGGTTGCGGGGAGGATCGCAAGTCCGGACCTGTCCGTGCGTACAACGCCGATGCGAGGGTGCTGAACATCGTGGCGGGCTCCGAGCACGACGCGGTATTCGAGCAGGTCGTGCAGCCGTGGTGCCGGGACCAGAAGCTGACCTGCACCATGACCCGCCTGGGATCGGTGGATCAAGCTCGGCTGCTGGAGTCCGGCGACGCGCCATACGACGGATTCTGGTTCGCCAGCAGCGTTTTCCAGCAATTGGGTGATACCGCACACCGCCTGCAGCAAGTGCAACCCATGTTCAGCACGCCACTGGTATTCGCAGGTCCGCGTAGCGAGTTGGACGCGCTGGGATTCACCGGGCGGGAGGTGGGCGTCGAGGAGATCCTGGCGGCGGTCGAGGCAAAGAAAACCACGACGTGGATGACGAATCCGACCCAGTCCAATTCCGGCGCGACCGTGCTGCTGGGTTTCCTCAACTACTTCGCAGGCAACGATCCCGGTGTGCCGCTGACCCGGCCGCAACTCGATTCGGAGCAGGTTCGTGCCGGGATAACGCGTCTGACACGGGCTTTCGGGAAGACGCCGCCGTCCACCGGGCTGCTCATGGACGAATGCCTGGCCGCACCGCAACAGTGCAAAACGATGTTCACGTACGAGGATCTGGTGATCGAGCGCAACCAGCAATTGGTGCGGGCGGGTAAGGAACCCCTGTACGCCATCTACCCCAAGGGCGCACTCGCGATCTCGGACGCGCCGCTGGGATTCCTGCCGCACGGCGACAATCCGGAGAAGCTCGCGAATTTCCGCGAACTACAAGACTTCTTGCTTTCGGCGGATACCCAGCAGCGGCTGGTGCAGTTGGGGCGGCGGCCGATCACCAGCATCGGGCTGTCGCTGCCGGGCGCACCGCGTGTGGTCTTCGATCCAGCCTGGGGCATCCGCGCGACGATCACCGAACAGCCGATCACGTATCCGGCCGCTCCGGTCATCGACGCCGCGCTGGAGAACTACCAGACCGTCTACCGCACTCCCACCGACCTGGTCTACTGCATCGATGCCTCCGGCAGCATGGCCGACAACGGCGGCTGGGACGGGGTGCAGCGGGCCGTGGACCTGCTGTTCGATCCGGTGCAATCGAAGAAGTACCTGCTCCAGATCGGTCCGCACGACCGCACGGCGGTGCTGCTGTTCAACCAGACCACGGCCCCCGCGCGATGGACCAGCGGCAATGCGGCGCCGGACCTGCGGAGCCTGCGCGACGCCGTTCGCGCCCGCAAGCCGGGCGGCAACACCGGCATCTACCGCTGCCTCGACGCCGCCGCCGACCAGTTCACCGGTGCGGCCGATCCGGAACGAAAACGTCTCGTCATCCTCATGACCGACGGCGCCGACACCGAAGGCGGCCGAGGCCTCGACGACATCGCCCGCACCGGAGTCCCGGTGGTGGTCATCGGATTCGGCTCCGCGGTGCAACAGGACACGCTCCGGACGATCGCCGAGCGCACCGGCGGGTCGTATATCACCACCGATGACATGGTCGCGGCGTTGCGCCAGGCCACCGGTTACCGGTAGGAGGGGCCGGTGCCGAGTAATGCCGCCGTGATCGCGGCGCTGGTCGTGCTCGTTCCCACTTTCCTCGGTCTGTACGCCGTGCTCGGATCGCCGGTCGGCGCGGCGCTGGTCGCGGTCGGCGTGGCCGTGCTCACCGGCCTCGCCGGGCAATCGGTCGCTGTCGTCACTCGGCGCGGTCGCCTGACACGGCGCGTATCGGAGACCAACCGCCGGGTGGCGACACTGGCCGCGCGCGTCACGGATGCCGACACACGCGTTGCCCTGCTGCGAGCCTGTGGCACCATCCCACGCCTGCTCGATCGCACCGAGACCGTCGATCCGGCAAGCCTTTCCATGACCTCGCGCAAGCTGCTGGACTACCTGGTCAGTGTGGAATCGGCGCTGCGGCGGTACGTCGAGATCCAGGACCACCGGTCGGCCTATCGTGATGCCGAGGCGCTGCTGATCCGCAGCCGACGCACACTCGCCGGTTTCGAGGCTTTCGCCGCGCACAGCGCCGAACAAATCGGCGAGGCCGATCTGGCGTCCTTCTTCCGGGACCTGGCCCACCTGGAACTCCTGAATCCTTTGCAGCTTCCCCCGAGTGAGGAGCGATGAACAGATCCCGCCTCCCCGTCCTCATCGCGATCGTGGTCGCCGTGACCGCCATCGCCGTTGGCGTCGTGGTGATCCGCGACTCGAACGACACTCCGGCCGCAGTCCAGCAGCTCACCTGCTCGGGCGGATCGGAGAAATCGTCGCTCATGGCCGACGGCGAAGTCCGTGCCGTCCTGCGCGACCGGTACGGACTCGAGGTGCGCTTCGACAAACGCGGTTCCTATGACCTGGCGCAGATACCCACCGAGCAGCTGCGCAATCAGAAGATCGACTGCCTGTGGCCGTCTTCGGCGAGTGCGCGCAGCGTCTTCGAGACATCGCACGACACCGCCACCTTCCCGGACTACCGCGCCGAATCGGTGCTCGAGACGCCGGAAGTGATCTACGCGGGCGCGGCCGCGACCGACGCGCTGGTTCGCGCGGGCATCGTGGCGCGGCGCGACAACACCTACTACATCGTCGATTTCAAGCGCTTGCTGCTCGACTTCGTATTGCCCAAGCAGAGGTGGACCGCGCTCGGCGCGCCCGACCTCGCCGGTCCCATCCGGATCGCCAGCACGGATCCGAAGTCCTCGAATTCCGGATTCACGCTGCTGCAACTGGAACTGACGGTCATCGCCTCGGGCGATGTGTTCCAGCCGCCGACAGTCAGCGAGGCCAGGTCGGGACTGCCCGCCGTGCGCGGCCTCTACGACGCGCAGGGTCTGCAGTCCGACAGTTCCGACGGCGGTTTCCGGGAATGGCTCATCCAAGGAGCGGCCTCGTTGTACGCCGGATACGAGAACCAGATCCTGCAACAGCTGGTCGGCTACCGCGACAACGGCCCCGCCACCGAGGCGCTGCTGGCGAACGCCAGGCTGCTGTATCCGGACCCGACGATCTTCAACAGCAATCCGATCCTCGCCCTCACCGCTCCGGCGCATCGGTTGATCACGGCGCTCCAGGATCCGAAGATCCAGTCGATCGCCTGGCAGCGTTACGGTTTCCGCTCCGCCACCCAGCTCGGCGCCGCGCACGCCGCCGACTTCGCGCAGATCCCGTTGGCCACCCAGCCGCGCTCCACGACGCCCCCGCGGGCCGACATCACTCAGCTCCTGCTCGCCTGCGTCCGCGACAGCCAGTGCTCTTGAGCAAGGTTATTCCACCCGAAGTGGGCAATACGGTCCATGGAGAGGTGAGAACCATGAGTTTGTTCCGAAATGCTGACAGATACCGATGGCGCCGCACCGGCGGAGTGCGGCGCAGCCGGTGGCGGACCGGGTACGGAAGCGGATGGCGCAACCGGTATGGCGACCGGTGGCGGCGGCGCGAGCGTCGGGGGACGGGCAGGTATGCGAGATCCGGCGGATTGCGTGGGGCCGCGCGCTTCGGCTTCATCGCACGCGGGATCGCCTACATCGTCATCGGCATTCTCGCCTTCATGCTGGCCGTCGGCACCGCGCAGCACGAGCCGACCGCGGGCGGTGCGCTGGCGGCGCTCGCCGGTAAGCCGCTGGGCTATCTGCTGCTGTGGATTCTGGTTTTCGGATTCGCGGCTCTGGCCGCCTGGCGGCTGGCGCAGGCCGCCGCCGCGCCCGCGACGAGTTCGAACGGGCCCCGGCTGCGCGCCTTGGGCCTCGGAATCCTTTATGCCATAGCGTTCTTCGTCGTTCTCAGGTTCGTCGTGGCCGGCCGGACACCGCAGCCGAGTGATGCATTCGCACGCGATGTGACCGCCCGGATACTCGGCTGGAGCGGCGGCCAAGTGGTCGTCTTGCTCCTCGGCTTGGCCATCCTGGCCGGGGGCGTCCTGATAACCTTGCGCGGGATTCGGCTGGGCTTCCTCGACGATCTGCGAATGGGCTGGATGACCCGCGCTTCGCGGGAGGCCGTGATATGGCTGGGCCGGATCGGCTATCTGGCGCGGGGCGTCATCGTCATCGGCATCGGACTCGCCGCGGTGGTGGCGGCCGCGAACTACGAACCGGCGAACGCCAAAGGGGTCGACGCCGTTCTGCATGATTTCGCCGACAGCGCCTTGGGCCCTTGGCTGCTCATCGCTGTGGCCCTCGGGCTGATGGCGTTCGGGATACTGTCGTTCCTCCAAGCGCGATACCGGCGCACCTATGGCGGTGTTCCGGTCTGAGTCCGATCACGGCCGGGCCGACCACCTGTTGTCGCGCTCGTCGGCGTCCGACGGCCCGAATGCGGGATGCGGTTCGCAGAGCCGCCGATACCGGCCGTCGGTCAGCCTCGTGTGTCCGCCGTCGGCTCGGACCGGTCGGACGGCCCCTTGATCTCGATGATCGGTAACCGGAGCGCGGCCGGAGCGTCGGCCGGGACCACGGGGTTGCGCGGCGGCACGGGGGCGATGCGCCGGTAGGGCGCGCCCGGCTCGGGACGCGGATCCGGCTCGCCCTTGTTCGGCCAGAGGGCGGTGGCGCGCTCGGCCTGCGCGGTGATCGTGAGCGAAGGGTTCACCCCGAGATTGGCCGAGATGGTCGAACCGTCGATGACATGCAGTCCCCGGTACCCGTGCATCCGGTGGTAGGGATCGACCACCCCGGCGTCCGAGGAGTCGCCGATGACGCAGCCGCCGATGAAATGCCCGGTCATCGGGATGTCGAACAGAGCGCTCCAACCGGCGCCCGGGATGCCGTCGATCTTGTCGGCGACCCGGTGGGCCACCTCGTGCCCCGCCGGAAGCCAGGCCGGATTCGGTTCGCCCACACCTTGTCTGGTGGTCATCTTGCGACCGAACAGACCGCGTTTGGTGTAGGTGGTGATGGAGTTGTCGACCGACTGCATCACCAGCAGCCCGATCATCTGTTCCGACCAGCCGCGCGGATTCTGGATGTGGAAGGCGTCGCGTCCGAGCTTGCGCATGGTTCGTGCCCACAGGCGTAGCTTCGATGTCCGCCCATCGGGGTCGATCATGGCGGTGCCGATGAGGCCGATGGCGTTACTGCCCTTGCCGTAGCGCACCGGCTCGATGTGGGTGTCTTCGTCCGGGTGGATCGAGGAGGTGATCGCCACCCCCTTGGTGAAGTCGGAGTCCTTGCGGCGGCTGCGTATCGAGAGCAGCTCCTCGGAGTTCGTGCGGGAGAGTTCACCCAGACGCGGGGAGATGTCCGGCAGAGAACCGCGGTCGCGGAGCCGGTGCAGCAGTCTCTGGGTGCCCAGCGCGGCCGCGGCGAAGACGACCTGCTCGGCGGTGAACCTGCGGCGCGCCCTGCGGACCCAGCGTCCGGTGCGGACGGTGGAGATCTCGTAGCCGCCGCCGGGCAGCGGACGCACATCGGTCACCGTGGTGAGCGGATGGACCGTCGCACCGGCCAGCTCCGCGAGGTAGAGATAGTTCTTGACCAGGGTGTTCTTGGCGTTGTGGCGGCAGCCGGTCATGCACTCGCCGCAGTGCGTGCAGGTGTTGCGGGCGGGGCCCGCGCCGCCGAAGAACGGGTCGGGCACATCCTGACCGGGCCGCGCGCCGTTGCCGCCGAACAGGACGCCGACGGGGGTGCTGCGGTAGGTCGAGCCGACGCCCATCTCCTCGGCGATCTCGGCCAGCACGCGGTCCGACGGCGTGGTCGCGGGGTTGGTCGTCACGCCCAGCATCCGCTTGGCCTGGTCGTAGTGCGGAGCGAGTTCGTCCTTCCAGTCGGTGATGTGGGCCCACTGGCGGTCGCGGTAGAACTTGTCCGGCGGTTCGTAGAGGGTGTTCGCGTACACCAGCGAGCCGCCGCCGACGCCCGCGCCCGCCATGATGAAGGTGTCCTTCAGCAGCGTCAGCCGCTGGATGCCGAAGCAACCAAGGGCCGGGGCCCACAGGTACTTCTTCGCGTCCCAGGAGGTCGTGGCGAACTCGTCGTCGGCGAAACGCCGTCCCGCCTCGAGCACGCCGACCCGGTAGCCCTTCTCGGTGAGCCGCAGCGCGGTCACACTGCCGCCGAACCCGGAACCGACGACCACCAAGTCGTAGTCGAACGTCATCTTATCTCCACCACTTGTCGAAAGTTGTTGCCGCAGAGAGGGTCGCGTCAAGAGACGCGCCTCGGGTCGTAGTCGGCGAAGTCGACCTTGCGCGTATGCCACCGATAGCTGGTGACGGTGCCCGGCCAGTTGTTGGTGATTCGCCCGGCCGCGTTGCGATACCAGCTCGAGCAGAAGTTCCACGGTGTGCGGTCGAGCCGCTGCTGCAGCCTGCGATCGAACCGGGCCTCGACATCGGGGCGCACTTCGAGCACGTGGCCGGGCCGCTCGGCGAGACGCTGGACGGCCTGGCGGATATAGCGGGCCTGGGATTCGATCATGTAGACGATCGAACCGACGCCGAGGTTGGTGTTGGGGCCGTAGACGAGGAACAGGTTCGGGTAACCGGGAACCGTGATGCCTCGGTAGGCCCGGGCCCCCTGCGACCACTCGTCGGCCAGCTTGCGGCCGCCCCGGCCGGAGATCCGCATCGGCCAAAGGAATTCGGTGCCCTTGAAGCCCGTGCCGTAGACCACCGCGTCCACCTCGTGCAGCGCGCCGTCGGCGGTGCGCACGCCCTCCGGGGTGATCTCGGCGATCGCGGTGGTCTCCACCGTCACGTTGGAGCGGGTGAGCGCGGGCAGGTAGTCGTTGGAGAACAGCGCTCGCTTGCAGCCGGCCGGATAGTCGGGGGTCAGCGCGGCCCGCAGGTCCGGGTCCGCCACCTGGCGCTTCAGCTGCCGCAGGCCGATCCGCGTCACCAGCTTGCGGATGACCGGCACGTCGACGATGCCCAGCGCGAGGAACTCGCAGAACAGCCAGAACGCGAACCGCTCGGTCAGGCGGGTGATCGGCAGCAGCCGGAAGGCGCGATGATGCCAGGCTTTGTACTCGACGTCCGGTTTCGGCATGATCCACGCGGCCGAACGCTGGAACAGCGTCAACTGCGCCACCGAGGGCGCGATCGCGGGCACGAACTGGACCGCGCTCGCGCCGGTGCCGATGACCGCCACCCGCTTGCCGGTCAGGTCGGCTTCGTGATCCCACTCGGCGGAGTGGAAGGCCGTGCCGCGGAAGGTCTCCACGCCGGGGATGTTCGGCAGCGCGGGCCGCGAGAGTTGCCCGACCGCGGAGATCAGCACATCGCAGGTCAGCTCGACCCCGTCGGCGGTGCGCACGGTCCACCGTCCGGTCGCGTCGTCGAACTCGGCCTCGGTGACCTCGGCGCGGAAGCGGATCTTGGGCAGCAGATCGTGCTCGCGAGCGATCCCGCGCAGGTAGGCGAGGATGTCCGGCTGCCGGGAGAACCGCTTCGGCCAGTCGGTGCGCGGCGCGTAGGAGTAGGAATACAGCGGCGAGGGGATGTCGCAGCCCGCGCCGGGGTAGGTGTTCTCCCGCCAGACGCCGCCGACGTCCTCGGCCCGCTCCAGGATCTGGAAATCGTGCAGGCCCGCACGCTGGAGTTCCATCGCCATGCCGAGCCCCCCGAAACCGGTGCCGATGATGACGATCGAAGGTGTGCTCATGACGACAACGCTATGACCTGGACAAAGACCGATGCCAAACACCTGAGGTCAGAAAATCCATACTTTCGGCCAAATATCGCAGCGCCTTCATCGCCCCGCCTAATCGCCCCGCCTATTGGAAGGAGCTCACGTTGTTCACCTGGTTCGCCTGCGTGTACCCGCTCAGCACGTACTCGCAGCTGAAACCGCCGGAACTGTCCCAGGTGATCGGGGTCGACTCGGTGCCGACATCGGTGATCCACAGGATGTAGATCTCGTGCCCCGCCTCGTACTCGGAGCTGGTCTGTCCGGGGGCGAGAATGAACAGCGATTTGGGCTGGTCCCATTCCTGCCGGTAGACCGAAACGTACACGTCCGTGTCGTTGTACAGCTTGTACCAGCCGGGCGAACTCTTCTGGGCGGGCGGCTGCTCGGTAGGTGCGGACAAAGACACGATCTTCCGCTTGGCTCCCATGCCGGTATCGGTCATCGGTCGTCTCCCTTCAGGTCGTGCGCTCGACAGCAATCGATGGCGCGAACCTCGTTCGCCCGGTGCAGCATATGAATTCGCGGCCGCGCGTTCCCTCACCTCTTTCGGATGAATTACTCCCGCATCGAGGAGCGGAGACGGCGATCTGGATACAGCTGCGGGAATCCGCTCCGATGTGGAGCCGTTTCTGCTGTACTTGCTGTCTGCGATTCGCCTTGGACGACGACTACGAGATCAGCGCAGCGTCACGGGCGGTGTCGAGCCCGGTAGCGGTGCGCTCACACAGTGAGGACGAGACCATGGCCGAAAAGACTGCCACGACTTACCAGATCATCAACTACGAGACGGGCCAAGCACTCGCGGTCGACGGCACCGCGGACAGCGTGACCATGCGCCAGCGTGCCGCCGACGACGACGCGCAGCTGTGGACCTGTCCGGCCAACCCCGAAGAGGGCGATTTCGACATCGTCAACAAGAAAACGGGCGGCCATCTCGCGGCGATCCGTGCGAATGGGCACCTGGTGTGCAGCGAGGAGCATTACGGCTGGGACCTGCCGGATTTCCCGGAGATTTCTCCGATCGCGACCAGCGACGACGAATTCGTCATCGGGGTGATCGTGAACAATCGACCGCAGCTGTTGATCAACCGGGAAAGCGACCGGGAGAAGTGGATTTTCCGGAAGGTGTGAGCGTTCGCGGATCGGCTGCCGCCTGCTACTTCGATGCGAGACCGAACCGTTCGGCGAATTCCGACATCTTGTCGTGCTGTTCTTCGGCGCTCGCCGTGGTCAGGTTGACCACGATCCGGGTCACGCCGTGTTCTTCGAGTTGCCCGACCTGCTCGGCCGACAGATCGGCCGAGCCCCAGCGCGTGTACTCCAAGGCGGCCGGGTCACGGCCCGCTTCCGCGGCCGCCTTGCGCGCCACCTCGATCTGCAGATCGCGCTCGGCCTCCTCCAGCATTCCGCCCGCGAAGTAGCCGTTGCCGCGCAGTCCGGCGCGGCGGGCGGCAGCCCGGCTCGATCCGCCCACGTGGATCGGAAGTCCGGCCACCTCGAGCGGCTTCGGGTAACTGCAGAGAGCGTCGAAGTCGAAGAACTCGCCGTGATAGCCGACGCCGTCGGGACCGCCCGACCACAGCAGGCGCAGCACGTCGATCGCCTCGTCGGCGCGGCGGCCGCGGGTGTGGAAGTCCACCCCCACCGCCTGCGCCTCGCCGGGCAGGGCCCCGATTCCGACGGTGAGCAGCCGCATGCGGCCCTTGGACAAGACATCGATGGTGGCCAGGCGCTTGGCGAGCACCACGGGGTGGCGATACGGCAGCAACAGGACACCGGTGCCCAGCAGCAGTCGTCGCGTGGCCGCGGCGACGAAACCCAGACAGTCGAGTGGATCGAAGTAGGGCAGTGTCGCGGGCAGTTCTCCAGCGCCGTAGGACGCGCCGGGGTACAACGCGATGTGATCCTGCACGTACAGGGCCTCGAAACCACATTCCTCGGCATGCTGGGCAAACCTGATGAGCCGATCGGGGTCGGTCCCGTTGAACGGCGTGCTGTAGCTGATCGCGAATTTCACAGACATCCCTTCGTATGCGCGTCGGCGCGAATCCAGCGGCGGAGCATCTCGGATGGAGAGCGGAGCCGGTGTGAGCCCGCATCGCCGTACTCGCGATCTCCGCACCACACCGGCGTCGTCACGGTAAACCTTGCCGTCGATGTCAAGGCAAGTCGAGCATGGCGGGATCAAACCAGGTGCCGGTCGGCTACCTTCGCGATCTCGTCGAGGGCGTGCAGTGTTTCCGATTCCGGAAGGGTCGGCAGGCCGAAGAGCAACCGCTGCACTCCGGCCTCGGCATAGCCCTCGATCAGGGCAGGATCCGTCGCGACGAATGCGACCGTGACCGGCAGGTCGTGCCCGTGGAGCCGGGACAGCTGAGCGGGGATTTCGGCGGGATCGGTCACAGCGGCAGGGATCCAGCCGACACCGTGGCGGATCGCGCGTTCGGCCGCTGCCTCCGCGCCGCCGAGGAAGATCGGCGGATGCGGCTGCTGCACGGGTTTCGGCCAGGCGTACATCGGCTCGAAATCCAGGAACCGGCCGTGGAATTCGGCGAGTTCGTCGGTCCAGATCGCCCGGATGGCGGCGAGTTGCTCGTCCAGCAGTGCGCCGCGGGTGCGTGGATCGGTGCCGTGATCGGCCATCTCCTCGCGATTCCAGCCCGTGCCGACGCCGAAGACGAAGCGTCCGCCGGAGATCAGGTCGAGCGTCGCGACCTCCTTGGCGGTGTGGATGACGTCGCGCTGGATCAGCAGGGTCACGCCGGTTCCGAGGATCAGCCGCTCGGTGACGGCCGCGACGGCGGCGAGCGCGACGAACGGATCCACCGCGCGGTAGTACGGCCGCGGCAGCTCGCCGCCGCCCGGGGCGGGGGACCTGCGGCTCGCGGGGATATGGGAGTGCTCGGCCAAGAACATCGACTCGAACCCCCGCTCCTCCAGTGCCACACCGAGTTTCGGACCGCTGATGCCTTCGTCGGTGACGAAGGTGGTGATGCCTATCTTCATGAGCCCTATGCTCGAACCTTCACATCTATGTGATGGTCAACCCGGGTCGGTATGAGGTGGAACACATATGCGTATCGGAGAATTGTCCGAGCGAACCGGCACGTCTCGGCGATTGCTGCGCTACTACGAAGAGCAGGGCTTGATCGCGGCGCAGCGCTGTGGCAACGGTTATCGCACCTACGACGAGCGTTTGGTGGACCGCGTTCGCCAGATCCGGGGACTGCTCGACGCCGGCCTGCCCACCCGCATCATCAAACAGATCCTGCCCTGCCTCGACCAGCCTTGCTCCATCATGTTCGACGAGGCGACGCCGGAAATGCTCACCCTGCTCGAGGACGAACTGACCCGCATGTCCCGGCGCATCGACTGCCTCACCCGCAACCGGGAGGCCATCGCCGAATACCTCGACGCCGTGCGTACCCATACGAGTCGCCAACAGCGGCGGCGGGATCTGCATCTGACCGAATCCTGAGTCGCCGAGGCGTATTCGGACCACTTATGCGGGCCGGACGCATGGCGACGGAGGCGCCCGCCACGGCGCCGCATTGCTCCGCTCGACTCGTCCGCCGCAGCCCGTCCGCCGCAACCCGTCGTCCAGCAGCATCGGTCCTCGAAAGTCATGCAGCGTCAGGGGTCGCGCAACGTCGCCATCCGGGCCTGCCGTGCGGAACTGATCCACTGCGGTAGTCGGTCCTGCTACTGAGTGTCGATCCGCGGCAGGCGGATTGCATCCGGGTCAGCGGGCGGCCGCGAGCGCCGCGAGGGTTTCGGCCGATGTGTACGCCGGTTTCCAGCCGAGATGCTGCTTCGCGCGGTTGGTGTCCATGACGACGGGGGTGCGCACGATGTGCAGCCACTCGAGGGTGGCGGGCACGAAGGGGAGATAGGTGAGGGCCGTCGAGGTCGCCGTGGCGGCGAAGGCGGGGACGCGCACCGGTCTGCCGCCCAGCGCGGTCACCACGTCGGACAGGCTGAGGGTGCCGTCGCCCGCGATGTTGTACGCGCCGGGCGGAGCGTCCGCGGTGGCGGCCAGTGCGATGGCGGTGGCCACGTCGTCGTGGTGGACGAGTTGCAGGGGGTGTCCAGGGTCGGGAACGATCGGCTTGAACAGCGGATTCGCGCGGGCCAGAGCGCGCAGCGGGCCGGGAAGTTTCGCCCACGGCAGGTCGTGCAGGGCCGGTGCCTTCGGACCCGCCACGATGCACGGCCGCAGCACGAACACCTCGAGGTCGGAGCCCGCCGTGATCTCGGTGAGCGCGGCTTCGCAGGCGGCCTTCTGCTGGGAGTAGTAGTGCTCGGTCGAGCCCTCGGGCGGCACGTCCTCGGTGAGGGGCGAAGGATTGTCCAGGTGGTAGCCGTAGGCGGCGACCGAGGAGGTGTAGACGAGGCGGCGGGCTCGTTCGGCGGCCACCGTCGCCTCGAAGACGTTGCGGGTGCCCTCGAGATTGACGCGTGCGCTGTCCTGCCGCGAGCCCATGATCACGAATGCCAGGTGGATCACCACCTCTGCGTCGGCGACCAAGTCGTCCACGGCGGCCCGGTCGAGGATGTCGCCGCGCCGGTACTCGGTCTTCGTCCAGCCGTGCGCGGCGGGGTCGAAGGGGCGGCGGGCCATGCCGAGGATCCGGCCCACCGCCGGGTCGCGTTCGAGTGTGGTGACAGCGGAGATGCCGATCTCGCCGGTCGGTCCGGTGACGGCGACGGTAATACCCATGGAGCATGAATTCCCCTGCCACCATGGGCGAAACGGTGCTCAGTCGGGCGGCTCCACCGCGCCCGCCTCCTCGTTGCGGTCTTCGTCCCGCGGGGTTTCGTAGGTTTCGAGGTCCAGGTCGTCGGGGTGGGAGGTATCGGTCTGGTCGCCCAGTTCGGGTGCCTTCTTGTTTCCGGGTTCGGTCACGTCCGTGGCCTACCCACCGATGTCGTCTTCACGCGCGGTGCGGTATCGGAATCCGCCCGAAAGCTTCGGGTCGCCGTACGGCCGGCGCCGAGGAAGCGCATCCTCTCCGCACACCACCAGCGCGGTGCCGTCGATCCCGAGCAAGCATCGCGCGCGGCCCGAGGTGTCACAGGGTGAGTAGGACCTTCGTGGCGCGGCGCTGGTCCATCGCGCGGTAGCCTTCGGCGGCTTCGTCGAGGGGCAGGGTGCGGTCGAAGACCTCGCCGGGATGGATGTCGCCGCGGAGGATGAGGTCGATCAATTCGGGCAGGAAGCGGCGCACAGGCGCGGGTCCGCCGTGCAGGTGCACACCGGAGAAGAACAGTTCCATGCCGTCGAGCGCGACATCGTGGCTCACCCCGACATAACCGACGTGTCCGCCGGGGCGCGTCGACCGGATGGCCTGTTCCATCGATTCCTGGGTCCCGACGGCTTCGACGACCGAGTGCGCGCCCAGGCCGCCGGTGAGTTCCTTGATCCGGGCCACACCGGCGTCACCGCGCTCGGCGACGATATCGGTGGCGCCGAACTTGCGGGCCAAAGCCTGGCGGTCGGCGTGGCGGCTCATGACGACGACGCGGTCCGCGCCCAGCTGCCCGGCGGCCAGCACGGCCAGCAACCCGACCGCGCCGTCCCCGACGACCGCGACGGTCTTGCCGGGACCCGCCTCGGCGGCCACGGCGGCGAACCACCCGGTGCCGAGCACGTCGGACGCCGCGAGCAGGTGCGGGATCTGCTCGGGCGTGGGGGTGGCGGGGACCACGACGAGGGTGCCGTCGGCCAGCGGGATCCGGGCTTGCTCGGCCTGGGTGCCGATCATGCCGATCGGTACGTTGTGCACGCAGCGGCTCTGATAGCCGGCGCGGCAGATCTCGCAGGTGTTGTCGGAGGCGAAGAAGGAACCGACGACGAAGTCGCCGACTTTCAGGGTGCTCACTTCCGGCCCGATCTCGGTGACCACGCCGATGTATTCGTGGCCCATCGGGGTGGGTCCCCTCAGCTTCTCGATGCCGCGGTAGGGCCACAGGTCCGACCCGCAGATACAGGTCGCGGCGATGCGGATGACCGCGTCGGTGGGCTCCACGATCCTCGGGTCCTCCCGCTGCTCGACGCGCACGTCACCGGGGGCGTGCATGACGACTCCGCGCATGATTCGGTCCTCCTTCACAAACGATGTCCGTTGTCGATCGGCTCGGCGCCGGGATACCGCTGACGGCTCGGCTCACACCTCGGCGACCAGATGCCGTTGTCGAAGTGGGAATGCCCGGTCGACCCCCGATCGGGCCGGTCTCCCGCCGGGCCGAACGTCGTGTCCCCGGACTGCGCCGCTCCGAAGTGGCCGCGCCGGCCGGGGCGACCTCGCCCGGCGCCGCCGATGCCGTCCCGACCTCCAGCCGGCCCGCGGGTCGAGCCCACTTGCCCCGGCGTGCTCGGTCCTCCTGACCGTTCGGGGCCCACTGCCGGTGTCATGATCTCGTCCGGCCGGTCCGTCGATGTCCGCCCATCGTCGCGGTCGTGCGCATGCGCCGCCGGGGCCGAAGATAGATAGGCCCCAGCCTGATCGGCGCGATTATCGCCGGATCACCGGCGCGATCCGCATATTCAGCGCTCGCAGGTGATTTCGCCGACCGCTGTTCGGGTGCGTGCGTAAGTGACGACTTCGTCCGCGTAGGCCGAGGCGTCCGGTCCCGTGGTGCACTGTTGGAAGCGGCGTATGGCCTCGTCGAGGCGCGGTCCTGGTCCGCGGTCGGCGAGGAGGACGACGATCGCTTCCCAGGTCCGGATGCCCGGATCGGGTTGGGACGACAACTCGTCGAGGTAGTGATCGGCTTCCAGCAGCCGTAGCGCTCTGCGGGCGTAGGCGTGCACGCGGCGGGGAAGTTGGCCGCGGATGGCGTCGATGTCGGATTGCAACGCCTGCTGGCCCGTCTGCGCTGGGTCGAGCCGCAGGATCCACGGCGTGGTCAGTTCATCGGACAGCGAGCGAGTGTCGATCAGGTTGGGGCCGCTGGCCGATTCCAGCGGTACATGGGGCAGGCCCAGTCGTGTGTTGCGCCAGTTGCAGTACTCCCACCACGGGGTGGGGGTGGCCTTCAAGGTCAGCCCGAAGCCGAGGACCTGTTGTCCGTCGGTCCATGTGCGGGTCACGCGGGTACGGCCGACGGACGCGACGCCGCGCGCCTCGACTCGTGTCCAGGTGGGCTCGACGCCATGGAACCCGTACGGCTGTAGCAGTTTTCCTGTTTCGCGCAGAAGGCGGCGCAGTGCCGTATCGGGGTTGACCATGCCCGGCAGATTAATCGCGACATCCGACACGACGGCAGCCCACCGGGACTGCCCTCGGTATGAACCGCCCTAGAGGGCGCGTGAGCCGATTGTGGTCGGTCACAGCATTTACGCATACTACCGGCTGGTAATGAGAGGCGTCACACGCCGGTGGCGGTCCAGGAGTTAGCTGGTCTCCAGATGGGTGAAACGCGTTGGCGGGCAGCGTAAAAACGTCGTTACGTGACTGCGTGTTCCGGCCGCGATGCGGTAAGGGGAGTTCGCGTGTTAAATACCGATAGGTCGGTATTTATTCCCGTTTGTCCAGTGGATGAATGCCACATGAACTGCACAGTTTCCAAAAGCGGGCACTTTATTGTGTCGAGCGGTGGCAGGTGACGTAAATCCACCGCGCTCGCCCGCTGTCAAATCGTCTGGGACAGTGCGTTTCCCGGCCTGGTTCCCGTGGTGCGTGGCTTTGTTTCCGGAAACATAGTCGGGGAAGTTGTCTGAAAAATTGCCTTCCGGCGAAACATGCTTTTCTGCAACGGGTTCCGGATTGCAGCCCGCATAGTGCGGGTGTACAGATTGTGAGAACGCGGGACGGTGTCGTGGCACGCCGCACGGGTAAGACGAGCGGCGAGAATCGGCAGTCCCGTTCGCGGATATCGGAGGGCAAGTGGGCGCGGAATCTGCGGGTGCGAAAACCCGCGATGAACTGTGTATATCCGGTTTCGAACGGCCCGAGGGCCGTCGATCGGCACAGATGTTCCGCGCCGGTGGAAAGGTCTGGCGCGCGATGAAGGAGGCGCTGAATGAATGAATTCGATGCCCTGACCGAACGAGTTCTCACGATGTTCTCGCGTGGTCTGCACGTGGTCGAAATAGCACCGGACACGCCGTTGCTGGATTATGGCTTGGACTCGGTTCGGTCGGTGGAGTTGGTGATCGAGCTGGAGCGGGAGTTCGGCATCGCGATCTCCGACGAGGAGGCGGCCATGCTGCATACCGCGCGCGATGTGATCGCGTGCGTTGCGGCGAAGACGACTCGTATGCGGCACACCCGGGCCGAGGCGCGCGCGTGACCACGGGCGCGGGGTGGCAGGAACAATTGCCGCGCACCGGATCCGACTCGTTCGGCGATTTCGCCGACTACAACCGACCCGGCCTGGCCGGATTGCTGCGAGCCTGCCACCTGGACGTGATGTACACCGCCGCGGAGGGCGACCATCTCGTCCGCGCGGACGGGACCCGGGTGCTGGATCTCGTCGGCGGTTTCGGCGCGGCACTGTTCGGTCACAACCATCCGGCGCTGGTACGTGCCGCGACCGCGACATTGAACCAGCAGGTGCCATTCGTGGCGCAGGGCAGTGTCCGGCCCGGCGCCGCGCGGTTGGCGCGGCGGCTGTCCGAGTCGGTCGGTGCGTCTACCGGCCGGGAGTACGTGGTGACATTGGGTTCCACCGGAGCCGACGCGGTCGAGGCGGCGATCCGGCACGCCGCGGTCGCGCACGCGCGCGCCCTGAGCGAACTGGACGCCGAGCTACGGCGGACGCTGCGCCGGCTGCGCCGCGACCGCCTGCACGATGTGCGCCCATCCGCGCCCGCCGGGGACGCCGAGCCGCGGACCGCCGCGGTCGTGCTCACCGAATCGCTGGGCCGGATCGCGCGGCTGCGTGAGCGCGGACCGGTGTTCGTCTCGCTCGCGGGCGCGTTCCACGGAAAGAGCGCCGGCGCCTTCGCGCTGACCGAACAGGCCGATACCCCGGCCGACCTGGTGGTGCCCGGCCCGCCGCGGTGGCGGCTCGACACCTGGGCGCCGGACGAGGTGGCGGACGCGTTCGCCGACGAGCTGTGCACCGTGGGTGTCATCGGCTTCGGCGCCGACGGCGCGCCCGTGCGGACGTGGCGGCGGTTGTCGCCCGTCGCGGCGGTGTTCGCCGAGCCCGTCCAAGGCGAAGGCGGTGTGCGGGAGGTTCCCGCCGAGACCCTGCGCGCCTTGCGGGAACTCGCGGATCGGCACGCCGCGGCGCTGGTCTTCGACGAGATCCAGTGCGGCATGGGCCGGACCGGCACGTTCCTGGCGTCGGCTCCCTCGGGTGTGCGCGCGGACTACTACCTGATGTCGAAATCGCTCGGCGGCGGACTGGTGAAGATCGCCGCGCTGCTGGTGGACCGCGCGCATGCCGTGTCCGACTTCGGTCGCTACCACACCTCCACCTTCGCCGACGACGAGCTGTCGGCGACGGTCGCCGACGCGGCACTGGACCTGTTGCGCGACAACCAACTCCGGATCAGCGATGCGGGAGCGCGATTGCGGTCGCAGTTGGACGAGGTGGCCCGCCGCTGGCCGCGAGAGATCGTGGCGGTGCGTGGGCGCGGGCTCCTGCAGGGCGTGCAGCTGCGGGCGCCGGAGCCGGAATCGGCGCTGCTGCGCGAGATCTGCGCGCCCGACATGTTCGGCTACGTGGTCGCCGGATACCTCCTGCACCGGCACGCGATCCGCATGCTGCCCACCCTCTCGGCACCGACCACCCTGCGCGTCCAGCCCTCGGCGTTCGTCACCCAAGGCGACATGGCGCGGCTGGCGGCGGCGCTGGACGACGTCGCGGCGCTGCTGCACCGTGGGCGATACGACGTGCTGCTGGCGCACCTGGCCGCTCCCGTCACCACGAAGCCCACGGTGACGGAGCGGGCTCCGTTGCCACGGCGCGCCGATATCCCGCCGGCGCGCGACCCGCACGCGCCGACCAAGGTGGCGTTCCTGGCGAACCTGCCCGAGACGGCCGACCTGCGCAGGCTCGCCCCCGAGCTGGAATGCTGGAGCGACTCGGAATTCGCCGCCTTGCTCGAACGTCTGCGCCCCGTCGCCGATCCCTTCGAACTGACCAGGCGGACGATCTCCTCGCCCACCGGCGCCGAGACCGAGATGATGGTGTTCGCGCTGCCGCTGACCGCCGAACAGATCGTGGCGCATCAGCGTGCCGGCGAGCGGACCCACGTGCGCGAACTGGTGTGGCACGCGGTAGAGCAGGCGATCGCGGCCGGAGCCACGGTGATCGGGCTCGGCGGCTACACCTCGATCGTCACCGATGCCGCACGCGAGGTGACAGAGGACACCGTTACGGTCACCTCCGGCAATTCGCTCACCGCGGCCTGCGCCTACGAGGTGCTCAGCGCCGAACTGGCCGCGCTGCCGTCGGGGCAGCGGCGGGTCGGCATCCTCGGCGCACTCGGCAACATCGGCTCGGTCATGGCCGAACTGCTCGCTCCGCTGGCCGATTCGCTGGTCCTGGTGGGCAGGCCGGGCGCGGGGACGCGCTTGCGCCGGGTGGCCGCCGGACTGCCCGGCGAGGTGGTCGTGAGCGAGGACCTGGCCGCACTGCGTGACTGCCGGGTAGTCGTGACCGCCACCAACTCGGCGCAGCCGCTGATCACCGCGCGACATCTCGCCGCGCACCACCCGGTGCTCGTCTGCGATCTGGCCGTACCTGGCGACGTGGACCCGGCGGTCGCCGAGCATCCGCATCTCACCCTGGTCGACGGCGGCCGCATGGCGCTGCCGCTCGGCCAGACCCCGTCCCTACCCGAAACCGGGTTGCCCGCCGGAATCGTCTACGCGTGCATGGCCGAGACGCTGCTGCTCGGCTTCGAGCCGCGCACCGCGAGCCCGTCCTACGGCGCGCTCACCGTGGCCGGTGTCCGCGCGGCACGAAGTCTGGCCGCGCGCCACGACCTGCGCCCGGTTCTGCTGCCGACAGGAGCCACCACCGTGATCACTCCGACTACCGCGTCCGCCCCGATGTTCCTGGGGGCGGCCGACTTCGCCCCCGCTCGGGCGGGCGGCAAGGCCGCCACTCTGCACGAGTTGCTGACCGACGGATTCGCCGTCCCAGCCGGTTTCGTCGTGCCCGCTGATCTGGACCTCGACGGCGTCGGCGACGACGATCTGTCCGGCTGGGTGCGGGCCATCGGCGGGTTCCCGGTGGCCGTGCGCTCCAGTGGCGTCCTCGAGGATCTCGACGACGCCAGCTTCGCGGGCCAGTACGAGTCCTATCTGGACGTCGCGGACGCGGACGCGCTGCGGACGCACATCGAACGGTGCCGCGCCTCGGTACGCAACGAGCGGGTGCGGGCGTATCTGTCCCGCCGCGGCATGGCCGACGCCGAGGCGACGGTGGCCGTCCTGGTGCAGCGCATGGTCGAGGCACGTTGCGCCGGAGTCGGTTTCAGCATCGATGTGCTCACCGGCATCGAGGAGCACGCGGTGCTGGAGGCCTGTCACGGCGTGGGCGAGCGATTGGTCTCCGGGCAGGTCACCCCCACTCGCTACACACTGCGGCTGTCCGACGGCGGCGTGGTCGCGCGCGAGGCTGGCGAGGAGGACGTCCGTCTCGACGGCGCCGACACCGAAGCACTGGCGGCGCTATTGCTGGCGGTGCAGGCCCGCAGGCATCGGCCGCAGGACATCGAATGGGCGATCGATGGCGACGGCGCACTCTGGCTGCTGCAGTCGCGAGCGGTCACCGCGATCAGCTGGCGCACCGACATCGACCAGTTCTCCGATGCGGACCTGCGCGACGGCGGCGTCTCGGCCCGGGTGTGCACACCCATGATGTTCTCGCTGTACGACAACGCCTTCCAGTACTCGATGCAGCGGTTCTTCGAGGGGCTGGGCCTGGCCGCGGCGGGCGAAGAGCCGGACTGGATGGCGATGTACTACGGCCGGGCCTACTGGAACGTGAGCGCGGTGAAGCAGTGCTTCCAGCGCATACCCGGCTTCGACGAACAGCACTTCGACGACGACCTGGGCGTCCTCAACGAGTACGGCCCCGAGGGGCCGATCCGCACGCCGAACACGCCGCTGACCATCGCCCGCGCGCTGCCCGTCGCGCTGGCGGTGCAGCGCAGCTATCGCGAACAGCTCGCCGCCGTCGACGCGTTCGCCGCGGGCTGGCCCGCCAAGTACGCGGCGTGGCGCGAGCGGGTGCGCGCGCTGCCCCGGACCGACCAGGCGACCTTCGCCGCCGACCTCGCCGACTGCCTGCTCACCCTGCACGCGACGACCGAGCGCACCTACTTCACGACGATCTATCACAACTCGAGCGTGCAGACCGACTTCAAACAACTGCTGGACAAGGTCGACGCGGCCACCGGCGCGACCAGCTCCGCCATCGACCTGATGGGTGGTCTCGCCGAGATCAGCCACATGGCGCTGCAACGCGGAATCGTCGAATTACACCGTGTCGCACAAGAATTCGGCATGGACAGCCCGGAGTGGGAGGTGGCGCTCGCGGCCTTCCTCGCCGAGCAGGGCTTCCACGCCGACGCCGAACTCGACCTCACCTGCCCGCGCTGGTCGGAGGACCCGCAGCGGGTGCGATCAATGATCGCGGTGATGCTCGAACACGGCACCGCGCCTGCCGACCCGGCGGCCACGCTGGTGGAGCAGCGCAAGCGCTACGAGTCCGAATCGGCGGCGGTCCGAGCCCGGGTTCGGGCTCGTCCGACGACACGGGTGCGCTACGCCAAGGCGCTGGACAAGCAGATCGAGCGGATGCGCCGCTACCTCGTGGCCAGGGAACGGATGCGGGAATTCTCGTCGCAGTGCTACGCCGTCGTGCGCGCCTACGTGGTGGAGGCCGGC